>NC_011894.1:2797500-3397500 GCF_000022085.1 Methylobacterium nodulans ORS 2060 | reverse complement strand
GAACGATTCACCCGGCGAGATCGAAGCGCTCAGCCGCTGGGTCATGGAGCGCTTGGGCCCGGACGTGCCGCTGCACTTCACGGCCTTCCACCCCGACTGGAAGATGCTGGACAGGCCGCCGACACCGCCTGCCACGCTGCGCACGGCCCGACGCATCGCGCAGGATGCAGGGCTGCGGTACGTGTTCACCGGGAACGTTCACGACGAGGCGGGGCAGAGCACCTACTGCCATGCCTGCCAGGCGCGGCTGATCGGCCGCGACTGGTACGACCTCACGGCCTGGACCCTCACGGATGACGGCCGCTGCGCAGAATGCGGCACGCCCTGCGCCGGAATCTTCGAGGGCCGGCCCGGAACATGGGGCCGGCAGCGGCGCTCGCTGACGGTGCGGGAGCATGCCGTTGGGGCGTGACGGTCAGGACGACCGTCCCGCAGCGTTTCAGAGCTGATCCAGGGACGGTGCGTCACCGCCGAACCAATTGCCTTTCATCAGGCGCTTTGCGTCTTCGATCCCTTGGGCATCGCCGCGCATCTCCGCGACTCTCAGCAGGCCCGCAGCGGCCCATCCGTTGTTCGGCGAGCGTTGCAGCGCTGTCCGGAAGGCCCCCTCCGCCTCGGCGAGCCGGCCCTGCGAAGCCAAGGCCGCGCCAAGCGACTGATGGACCGGGTAGTCCCAGAAGGGTGGCTCCATGTAGGGCAGCCGGTCCTGAATCTCCGCAGCCTGCGCGAAGAGCGCAGCCGACGTCGCGTGATCTCCCGCGTTCTGGGCCGCTCGCGCCTCGATCACCTTTCCGGCAATGGCCAGGATGTCGAGGCCCGGCACGCCGGCAGCCGTGAGAGCCGCAATCTCCGGCGTCTGCGCCAACCGGTTGATGGCCTCCACGTCGGCTCTCGCCTCGTCGGCCCGTCCGAGCCGCGCGAGAGCAACGCCGCGCGCATAGTGCCACGTGGCGCGAATGAACGGGAAGCTCGTGTCAGGTGGGGCTAAGGCCAGCACGGTCTCGGGCGAGGAGAAGCGCGCATGGGCGCTGTAGGGAGCGGCCGCGATCGGCTGCGTCCAGGGCACCTCTCGCTTCGCGCGGTCCGACACGATCCCGGCGAGTTTTTCCGCAGCCGCCACCGCCGTCTGCCCGTCACCGCCCATCACCGCGGAGGCGAGCACGAAATGGACGTTGTGGGCGTAGTAGGCCTCCGAATAGAGCAGGCTCGCACCGCCTCGCCGGACGAGCATCTCGTCGACGGCGGCGGCCCTCACATTGGCGTCCAGGCTCTCGCGCCAGCGTCCCACCCGGTACCAGATGTGGCTCGGCATGTGCACGAGATGCCCGGCCCCCGGCATCAGGGACGCCAGTCTCTCCGCATGGGGAACCGCCCGCTCGGGCCGGTCGGAGGCCTCGACGGCGTGGATATACAGGTGAATGGCGCCGGGATGATCGGGAGCCGCCACGAGAGCGCCCACCTTCCGGTCGCCCAGAACGCCCTCAATGAGCTCCACCATCCGCCCCGCCTCACCTTTCGGCGTCCGCCCTCCATCGGCCCAATAATCCCAGGGGCTCAGGTTCATGAGCGCATCGGCCGTCAGCAGCGCGACATCCGGGCTGTCCGGGAACCTGGCCTGCACGGCCTTCATGGCGTCCGCATAGGCTTGGTCGAGCGCCTTGCGGTCCGCATTCGCCTCGGACGCGTAGCGATGGGCAAGCGCCTCGATGAGCGCCGCCTGGAGCGGTTCCGCTGAGGATGCCAGGCGCTTTGCTTCCGCCAAGGCGACGAGCGCCCTGGCATTGGCGTCCGCCTCCAGAGGGAAGTTGATGTGCGGCCCGAGCACCCAGGCTTCGCCCCAGAAGCACATGGCGCAGCGCGGGTCGAGTTCCTGTGCGGCCCGGAACGCGCGGGCGGCCTCGGCGTGATTGAAAGCCCACGCGAACCGGTATCCCTGGTCGAAATAGGCCCTTGCCTCCGCATGGGAGGGCCGCACCACCGCCCAGGTGAGTTGACCGAGGTTGTCGTAGAGCGGCGGGCGCTCGGAGGTCGTCGGCGCCGCAGCCCCTCTCGGCAGATCGCGACTGTAGGTTCCGAGCTCGTTGCGGGCCGGCGGAACCGGGTGCGCGGGATGTTGGGCCTGCGCCGTCAGCATCGTCGCTCCGGCGGCGGGCCGGTCGGGCGGGAGCAGGCTATGGAGGAGCCGCACGCGCGGGCTGTCATGGCTTCCGAGAGGGCAGGCCGTTGCCGCGCTCCCCATCGCCAGACCGCTTGCCGCCGTGGTGATCAGAAGAGCACGTGCGAGAGAGTGCTGACGCCGCATGGCGGAGTTGATCATCGGAGCCTCCCGTGATCACGCAGACCGACAAGCATCCTCCAGATCAATCGCGCATGCGCCAACTACAAATCTTATGAGAGCTGCGCGGAACGGCCGATCGTGGATGATCAGGCCGGCATGCGCTTCCGGCCCCGGGATGCCGGCGCTGACGCAGGGTTTTGGCCAGCCCTTATGCCATAGCCGGAAACGGGGCGGCCCAGGGGGTTGTTCCTGTCGGGAACCCCGCCACGGCTTCATGCCCTTGGTCACGGCCTGATCACGGAAGGTGAGCGAACAATGTGCTGATCGGATCCATGCCGACGTGCGATTCCTCTTGGCAGGAGCAGATCTCGGTTTTCTTTTTGCGTTGGAAAGTTTCAGGAAATATCCTCGCGAGCGCGAAGGCCCCGCTCATGGCCGGGGTGCGGGTCCGGCTGCGACGCGCAGGAAGGTCGCGATGATCCGGCTGCCGGCCCGCAGCGTGCCGGAGAGCGAGCCCGCCACCTTCGAGGCGCCCCCCGCGCGGCACCGGTAGGGCAGGGGCAGCTCGGCGATGCGCAGGCCCGCGCGGGCGGCCTGCATCTGCATCTCGATGTTCCAGCCGTAGGTCATCTCACGCAGGCGCAGCCGCGCCAGCGCGGCCCGGTCGATCGCCCGGAAGGCACACATGTCGGAGTAGCGCACGCCGTAGAGCGCCCCGATGCCGAAGCCCGCGAGGCGCCCGGCGAGCACCTGGTGCCAGAGCATCGCGCCCGGCTCGCGCGCGCCGCGGGTGCGCGATGCCAGAACGAGATCCCGCTCGCCCGCCAGCACCGGGCCGGCCACCTCCGCGACGAGGTCGCCGCGGTCGGCGCCGTCGCCGTCGAGGAAGACGAGGACGCGGCTCTCGGGCCGGGCTGCCGCCGCGCCCGCCGCGCAGGCGCGCCCGTAGCCGCGCCCGGCCGCGATCACCCGCGCGCCCGCGGCCGCGGCGGCGGCCGGCGTGCCGTCGCTGCTGCCGCCATCGGCCACGATCAGGTCCCCCGCATAGGCGCGCGGAATCTCGCGTAAGACAGCCCCGATCGTCTCCGCCTCGTTCAGGGTCGGGATGATGACGCTCACAGGCTCCATCGCAGGCCACAATTCCGGCAGGGGGCGGGGGGCGCATCCGAGAGGAGGGCGGTGCGGAAGTCGCGATAGGCGGCGCCGTTCCAGATCTCGCGCAGCGTCGCCTGCGTCGCGTCGCCGAGCGTGTAGTGGCTGTAGCCGCGCACCGAAAAGGGCGCGATGCAACAGGGCAGCGCCCGGCCATGGGCGGTGAAGTACATCAGCGACCAGGGCCGGCGGCAGGTCGCCCAGGGCTGGTCCTCGGCCTGCCGCTTGAGGCTCAGGCCCGGCTCGGTCGCCCCCGAGGCGTCGAGGGTGACGCCGAGATCCGCCCCGATGGCCTGCGCGGCCTCGATCGCGGCGAGTTCTTCGGCTCGCGTGGTCTCGAACAGCGAGAGGTCGGCCCGGGCAAGGCCGTAGCCGACCTCGTCGAAGACGAGGCGCTGCAGATGCACCTCGCGCACGCCCATCTCGGCGGCGAGGCGCACGAAGGCCGGCAGCTGCGCGATGGTGTCCTTCAGCCCCGTGAGCCAGAGCGAGACCTTCGGCGTCGCGGCCCCGACCTCCCGCTGATAGGCGACGAACCGGCCGACATCCCGCACGATCCGATCGAAGAAATCCTTGCCGCGCACCCGCAGGTAGGAGGCGCGGTCGGCCGCATCGAGCGAAACCCGCAATTCGTCGAGGCCGGTATCGATCAGCTCCTGGAAGCGCTTAGGGTTCATCAGGGTGCCGTTCGTGTTGAACAGCACGTAGGTGCCCCGGTCCTTCAGGTAGCGGATCATCCGCGGCAGGGACTTCACCAGCATCGGCTCGCCGACGCCGTGGAGCACCACGCGGGCCACGTCCGGCACCTGGTCGACGATGCGGGTGAACAGCTCCCAGCTCATGTCGGCCGGGGGTTCCAGCGTCTCGAAGGTGCGCGGGCAGGTCTCGCAGAGGAGATTGCAGCGGTTCGTCACCTCCAGATAGAGGCAGACCGGCGGCGCCTCGGATAGTGCCGAGCGCTGCGCACCGATCTGCTCGAAGTAGCGGCGCGGGTCCTTGAGCATGGCGGATGCCGGCATCAGGAGGCTCCTCTCGGACTGAAGGCGAGCGGGGCGGAGCGGGCGCGCAAGGAGGCGCGCAGCACCAGCGCCAGGGCCGGGACAAAGACGAGGCCCGGCCAGACGAAGCGCTCGTTGAACGGGTCGATGTAGAAGAGGACGGGCGCGGCCGAGAGCCAGATCACCGCCGGGCTCGGAGCCACCGTCGCGGGGAGCGCAAGCCACGCATAGTACCATGCATAATGCGGATTCGCGGCGGCGGTGGCGCAGGCGGCGAGGATGCCGGCGTCGCGGCATAGGGTGACCGGGGCGGGCACATCCGCGGGCAAAGGCCGCGTCGCGATCCGCAGCGCGAGGGCCGCGAGGGCGAGGGCGACGCCGAGCCCATAGACCCGGGCGGCCCCGGATGGCAGCGGGACGAGGTGGGACAGGCCGGCGAGTAGCCAGAAGCCCTGTCCGGTATCAAAACCCTCCTCCGCCCCGTAGGCCGGGAGGAAGCCCAGCACCTGCGCGCCCGCCGACAGGTAGGGCAGGTAGAGCGCGGCAATGATTGCGGTGCCCGCGAGGACCGGCCGCCAGAACCGTCCGCCACGCAGGAAGGCCGGCGCCACGACGACGGGCAGGAACTTCACCAGCGTCGCCGCGGCGAGGATCACCCCCGCGAGCCCGTCGCGGCGATGCACGCGGGCGAGGAGCGCCAGGGCCAGCAGCGCCACCGCCAGCGCGTCCACATGCCCGTCGCAGGCGAAGGACCACAGCACGAGCGGGTTCCAGGCGTAGATCAGCACGCGCTCCCGCTTCAGGCCGGAGAGCGCGAGCAGGCGCAGCAGACAGGCGATCGCGAGGCTGTCGCAGAGCAGCATCGCGGCCTTCATGCCGGTGACGGTGGCCGTGACCTGCCCGACGGCGGCGAAGAAGATCTGCGCGGCCGGCGGATAGATGGTGTGGGCGTAGTCGGCCCGGTTGATGAGCGGGAACACCGCCGGATCACGTAGCCGAGCCAGCGCCGGATCCGCCGGCACGTAGCGGTAGGGATTGATGCCCGCGGCCTGGACCTGCCCGTCCCAGACATAGCGGTAGATGTCGCTCGACAGGAAGGGCAACGAGGGCAGGAGGAGGAGGCGAAGGAGCGCCGCAATGGCGATCACGAGCCAGACGGCCTGCGGCGGCAGCGCCGTCCGCAGGACGTGGCGCACGGCGACGAGCCAGGCAGCGACGCTGATTGCGAGCACGCCGACGAAGATCTGGGCCCGCAGCGGCGTGCCGACCGTGTCGGCGCCGGGCAGGTGGAGCGACAGGGCGCACGCCATGAGCGCGATCAGGACGCTGCCGAGCAGGGCGAGGCCGGCGAGGGGCCTCCTGACCGCCGCTCATGGCGTGCGCCCTGTGCCCCGCCGCCACGGCCGGATCGCCGCCTGTCTCCGGCGCTCCGTCATGCCGGGAGCCGCGGCGGCGTCGCCTCTCCCTGCCTCGCCGCGGTCGAGCCGCGCCAGGACGGCGCGGGTCGCGGGCGCCGCATAGCCGTTGCGCTCCGCCCGCAGACAGGCGAGCGAGGCCGCGTCGTCCACGTCGTACCAGGGCGGCAGCTCGACGAGGTCGAGCCCGAGCCCGCGGGCCCGCGCGCGCGTGGCCTCGGCGACGCTCGCGGTGCTCCAGGCGATGCACGAGAACATCTCCGGGTGCCGTGCCTTCAGGCCGAGCAGGTAGTAGCCGCCATCCGCGCAGGCGCCGAGCACCGCCCGGTCGCCGGGTTCGAGGAGGAGCCGGGCGGCCTCCACCAGGAGGGCGGTCGGCAGGGTCGGGCAGTCGGAGCTCAGCACGCAGGCGGCTTCATGGCCCTCGGCCAGCATTCCGTCGATGGCCTGGAGCAGGCAGCGCCCGAACCCGTCCACGCCCTCCGGCATCGGCGGCGAGCCGTCCGCCAGCACCAGGGCCGTTCCCGGGGCGATGCCGGCCCGGACGAGATCCTCCGCGCCCGCAGGCGCATAGGCGGCGTAGGGCGCGATCGGCGCCGTTGCTGCCGCCTCCGCCACATTCCGGGTCGTGTCGTGCAGGAAGGCCGCCGAGAGCGCGGCGGCCTCCTCGGGCGCGAGCGGCGGGCAGAGGCGCGTCTTCGAGCGGCCGGGCTGCGGGGCCTTGGCCATCACGCCGATCGCGCAGGTTCCGGGGACGGCGCAGCCCATGCTCAGAGCCCGCTGAACCAGTTGTAGCCGCGGTCCGTCCAATAGCCGCGCGGCTGCTTGTCCGTGACGTAGAGGGTGGTCACGAATTTCGGATTCTTGAAGCCGAGCTTCGTCGGGATGCGCAGCTTGAAGGGGAAGCCGTGCCGGTGCGGCAGCAACTCGTCATGCAGGCGGAACGCCATCAGGGTCTGCGGGTGGAGCGCCGTCGGCATGTCCAGGCCCTCGTAGTAGCCGTCCGCGCACTCGAAGCCGACGTAACGGGCCGTGGTGTCGGCCCCGATGCGCTCCAGGAAGGTGCGCAGCGGCGTGCCGGTCCACTTGCCGATCATGCTCCAGCCTTCGACGCAGACGTGCCGGGTGATCTGGGTCACCTGGGGCAGGGCATGCAGGGCGGCCACGGTCCAGGGACGCTTGTCGGCGATCCTGCCCGCCAGGAGGAGACGGTAATCCGCAGGGTCGAGGCGCGGCGCCTGCTCGGGCCCGTACCACGCGTTGTAGCGGAAGTCCTTGATCGCCATGGATTCCGGGAAGGTGGGCGCGAGGCGATCCGGGCCGAACAGGCTGGCCTGGACCCGATCGTTCCAGGCCGAGACCCGCGCGAGCGCCGCCTGGACCGCGTCGCTGTCGCTCACATCGCAGCCCGTGAGCAGCGTGAGGGCGCCGAGCGTGACGCCGCCGCCGAGAAGCTGGCGTCGCGCAAACGTGAAGTCTCGCGGAGTCCTGATCACGGCGCTCCTCCGGTCTGGGACGTCTTCGGTTCCTCGAGGTCCGGCCGGCCGGAGCGCCCGGTGATCATCGCCACGAGGGTGCTCGGCACCAGCGCCACGAGGACGAGGTGAATGGCGAGGAAGCCGACGATCGCCGACATGGCGAGGAAATGGACGATGCGGGCGCCCTGGAAGCCGCCGAACAGCACTTCGAGCGGATAGGTCTGCACCGGCTTCCAGATCGCGAGGCCGGAGACGATGATCACGGCGATCGCCGCGAGCACCCCCCAGTAGAAGACCTTCTGCACGGCGTTGTACTCGCCGAGCCGGTGCTCCAGGCGGAAACGCAGGGCCGCCGTGAAGTCGCGCAGGAAGGCGCGGGGGCCGACCGGCAGGAAGTCGCGCCGGAAATGGCCCGAGAGCACGCCGTAGCCCACGAAGAGCAGGAAGGCGGCGACGAGGAGCCACATGCCGGCGAAGTGCCACGCGATCGCGGTGGCGACCCCTGGATCGCCGTGGCGGGCGAGGGCCGCCTCCACGTCGCCGCCGAGCGTGGCCGCGAGCGGGAAGCGGAAGGGCAGGATCGGCTCGGCATTGTAGATCCGCCAGCCGCTCCCGATCATGATCAGGATGGCGAGCGCCATCGACCAATGCGCCACGCGCACCGGCCAGGCATGGGTCTGGACACCGTGGGCGCTCATGCGGCGGCCTCCAGCCCTTGCGCGCTCAGGGCCGCCCGGCCCGGGGCCGACAGGAGGAAATCCACGAAGGCCTGCGGGTCGGGGCGGCGGGCGAGGGTCGTCACCGCGACCCGGTAGGCGAGCGGCGGCGCCACTTCATCCGGCACGGGGCGGACCGCCTCCAGGCTCGGGCGATGGGGGAGGTCGCTCGCATGGAGGAGGCCGGCCTCCGCCTCGCCGCGATCCAGCAGGAACGCGACCTCGTCCGTGTCGAGGACGCCGAGGATCGCCCTCTCGCCGAGATGCAGCGCCCGGATCACTTCTGGCCCGTCCACATCCGCGGCGGGCGTCGGGTCGGGGACGGCGATGCGCCCCTTGAGGGCCGCCTCTCCCATGCCGCTTCGCGCGGCCAGCACGAGGCGGTTGCGCCATGCGCCCGCGGCTTCGCCCGCGATCAGGCCGGCGGCTGCCGCCGCCTCCATGATGGTGCCCTGCGTGAACAGAAGGTCGTTCTGGACCTTGCGGGCGAGCTGCGGGATGAGAAGGCCGGGGCTCGTCGGGAAGATCCGCACGCGCACGCCGACGGCCTCGTGGAACCGGTCGGCGGCGCGCGTGAGGGCGGGTGCCGTCGCGGTGTCGCAGTTCAGGACGAGGTCCGTCGTGGTGACGGTTCCGCCCGAATTCCGGGGCTTGGCCGCCACGAGCGACAGCAGGGGCAGGCTCTGGAGAAGACGTCGGCGCGGAATCGTCATGCTGGCGCAGTCCTCCGATCGACCTGATCTTGGTTCGTCGGGCGGGCGGGGCGGTTACGCGGGGAGCCGAAAAATCGTCCGTCCCGACCTCCGCAGGGTCCGGCCACTCTGTCGGCGGCTTGCCGCCCTTCGCCCTGTGCGATTCAGCGGGCCATCCGCAGACGTGTAACGCTGCCTCCTCTCTCGCCCGTGAGCGCAATGCGCTGATCTCGACGTGCGCGATGCAGGTTGACCTTCGGCGCATCTTGGCTGAGCCCGGTCGCTGCCGCCGCCTCGTCGACAGAATACTCGCGTCGGGAGAGCAATTCCATGGCAACTTCGCCAAGCTCACTCACGCGCCCGACAGGCGCTTCGTCGTGATCGGCGAGGGCACGCATGCGGCGATCATGGAGACTGAATGAGCGCTCCCTCCCGTGGCATCCCCACCGGTCCTCATGCTGACGTGCCGGCTGGCTTCCACGCAGGTCAGGTTCTATCTGGAGCCGCCGACCTGATTGCATCAGGTCGGCGGCTCTCAAGCTCTTGATATGACGCGCTCCCTTGCGCCGAACCGGCGTCCACTTCGGCGGGGAGCGCTCCAAGCAGGCTTCGAAGTCCGCGGTTTTCCGGCAAAAACCTGCGACAGACCAAGGACCTCAGCAGGCGAAGTGGTGGCACGCCAACGCAAGCCTGCTCAGCGCGAGCCGGAGACGATCGGGCAGTTGCCCTCTCCCATCGGCCGGAAGGCCTCCTCGGCCGGGATGGTCCTGAGCAGCTTGTAATAGTCCCAGGGGCCCTTGGATTCGGACGGCGTCTTCGTCTCGAACAGGTACATGTTGTGCATCTTGCGCCCGTCCGCCCGGATCGTGCCCTTGCCGAACAGCGGGTCGTCGGTGGGCAGGCTCTTGGCGACCTCGACCACGTGCTTCCCGTCGGTCTTCGTCCCGGCCTTCTCGACGGCCTTGAGGTAGTGCAGCGTGGCCGAGTAGGCGCCGGCCTGGAGCTGCGTCGGCATGCGGCCCTCCATGCGCTCGGCAAAGCGCTTGGCGAAGGCCCGCGTGCCGTCGTTGAGGTCCCAGTAATAGGCCGCCGTGAACTGCAGGCCCTGCGCGACGTCCAGGCCGAGGGAATGCACGTCGGTGATGTAGAGCACCATGGCGGCGATCTTCTGCCCGCCCTGCGCGATGCCGAACTCGGAGGCCTGCTTGATCGAGTTGATGGTGTCCCCGCCCGCATTGACGAGGCCGACCACCTTCGCCTTCGACGCCTGCGCCTGCAGCAGGAAGGACGAGAAGTCCGGGGTGTTGAGCGGGGTGCGGGCGCTGCCGAGCACCTTGGCGCCGGTGGCCGAGAGGATCTTGCGGATGTCGGCCTCCATCGTGTGGCCGAACGCGTAATCCGCCGTCAGCAGGTACCAGGAATCGCCGCCGGAAGCCACCACGGCGCGGCTCGTGCCGGTGGCGAGCGCGTAGGTGTCGTAGGTCCAGTGGATGCTGTTCGGTGTGCAGTTCTTGCCGGTGAAGTCCGACGAGGATGCGCCCGAATTCATGAACACCTTGTTCTTCTGGCGCGCCAGTTCCGTCACGCTGAGGGCGACGGCCGAGTTCGGCACGTCCACCACGACGTCGACCCCGCCCTGGTCGAACCACTCGCGCGTGATGGTCGAGCCGACATCGGGTTTGTTCTGGTGGTCGGCGGCGACGACCTCGGCCTTCACTTTGCCTCCCGCGGCCTCGTAGTCCTCGACGGCCATGCGGGTGGCCGTCACCGCGCCGCTCCCGTTGGTGTCCGCGTAGAGGCTCGAGAGATCGGTCAGAACCCCGATCTTCACCGACAGCGCCTCCGGCTCCGCGAGCGCGGAGCCCGCCGCGACCGCGACGGCGCCCGCGCACAGCGCGCGCAGCAATGCCCTGATGCCCATTCCTCCCGACCTCCCTGATCGTCTCTCGTTGTCGCACGCCGGTTGACGAGGTGTGCACATCTGTACCATGGTACGAATATCCAAGGGAGGCAAGGCGTGCCGGACATCGTTGTCGAAAGAAAGGGAAGGGTGGCGGTCCTCACCATCGACCGCCCGCGTCGGCGGAACGCCATCGGCGTGCAGCTCGTGGAGGATCTGACGCGGGAATTCGCGCGCCTGGATCGTGACGCCGACACGCATGCCATCGTGCTGACGGGCGCAGCGCCCGGCTTCTGCGCGGGGAGCGATCTCAAGGAACTGGCCGACACCGATCTCACCGGGATGTGCGCGCACGAGGCGCACACGGGCGCGCTCGCCCGCTCGATCGCCTTCCTCGACACGCCCGTGATCGCCGCGGTGGACGGGTTCGCGCTCGGCGGCGGCTTCGTGCTGGCGATCTCCTGCGACGTCGTGGTGACGGGGGCGGAGGCGCGCTGGCACCTGCCGGAGGTGACGATCGGCTGGATCCCGCCCTGGGGCCTCCAGGCGGTGGTCGCCCGCGTCGGGCCGGTCGCCGCCCGCCGGCTGACCTGGGGCGCGGCGCCCTTCGACGGCCGCGAGGCCCACCGCCTCGGCATCGCGGACACGCTCGTCGCCCCCGGCGAGAGCGTCCTCGATGCGGCGTTGCGCGAGGCGGAAGGCCTGGCGGCCCTGCCGCCGCCGGCCGTCGCCTCGACCAAGCAATTCTACGCTCCCCTCGTGGCGGGCAATGCGGAAGCCGCGGATGCCTGGGCGAACCGCCTGTTCGCGGGCGATTGCGGTCACCCGGTCGCGCAAGCGACGCTGCGGCGCTTTGGAGTGAAGGCATGAGCAAGCGCATCACCGCCGCCGAGGCCGCGCGGCTCGTCCGCTCCGGCGACACCGTCGCGAGCGTCGGCGTGATCGGCTGGATCACGCCGGATGCCCTCCTGAAGGCGCTCGGCGAGCGCTTCCAGCAGGATGGCGATCCGCGCGACCTCACCTTCTACTTCCCGTGCGGGACCGGCGACTCGATCGACATCCGGGGCATGGACCACGTCGCGATCGAAGGGCTGATGAAGCGGATCGTGTCGGGGTCCTACGTGAACCCCCTCCACCCGGTGAAGCGGACGAGGCCCGAGCTGATGCGGCTCATCCGCGAGAACCGCGTCGAGGCCTATAGCTGGCCGATCGGCGCCAGCATGCACTGGCTGCGCGAGGTCGCGCGCAAGAGTCCCGGCTACATGACCGAGATCGGCCTCGGCACCTATGCCGACCCGCGCCAGCAGGGCGGCAAATTCACCGCCCGCGCGACCGAGGACCTGGTCGAGCTGATCGAGTTCCGGGGCAAGGAATACCTGTTCTACCCGACCTTCCCGCTGAATGTCGGCTTCATCCGGGCCTCGTCGGCGGATGCCTTCGGCAACCTGTCCTACGAGGACGAGGCCCTGATGTCGTCCAACACGGCGCTTGCGCTGGCCGTGAAGGCCTCGGGCGGCATCGTGGTGGCGCAGGTGCGGCGCGAGGTGGAGCGGCATTCGCGTCCGGCCCATTTCGTGCGGGTGCCGGGGGCGCTCGTCGATCACTACGTGGTCGAGCCCGAGCAGATGTCGGGCACCGACAACCCCTTCGACCCGATCTATCTCGGCGGCCAGCGCGCGGCCCCCTCGGCGCTGCCGCGGCTGCCGCTCGGGCCCGACAAGGTGATCGCCCGGCGCGCCGCCGCCGAGGTGAGGCCCGGCCGCACCAGCATCTTCGGCTTCGGCGCCTCCTCGGACGCGCCCCTGGTGATGGCCGAGGCCGGTCTGTTCGACGATGGCCGCATCGACGAGTACCAGTTCACCACCGAGCACGGCCCCTTCGGCGGCGTCGTGATGAGCGGCTGGCAATTCTCGGCCAATATGGGCCCCGAGGCCCTGCTCGACGGGCTGCAGCAGTTCGATTTCATCGACGGCGGCAACTGCCCGTTCGCGGCGCTCGCCTTCGCGCAGTTCGATGCGGACGGCAACGTCAACGTCAGCTGGTTCGGCGCGAGCAACCCGGGCGCCGGAGGCTTCATCGACATCGCCCAGAACGCCAAGGACCTTCTCTTCACCGGCACCTTCACGACGGGCGGCCTCGACTGCGCCATCGGGGAGGGCGGGCTGTCGATCCGCCGGGAGGGGAGGGTGCGCAAGCTCGTAACTCACGCCGAGCAGGTGACCTATCCGGTCCGCGTCGGCGTCACCGAGCGCGGGCAATCGGCCCTCGTCATCACCGAGCGCGCCGTGTTCCGGGTCGAGCCCCAGGGGCTCGCGCTCGTCGAGGTCGCGCGCGGCGTCGACGTGCGGCGCGACATCCTCGACCAGATGGAGTTCGCGCCGCACCGGATCGCCGATCCGCTGCCCTTCATGGATGCGGGGCTGTTCGCCGAATAGGCGGTCGCCCCTGCGCACGACGACCCGCGCGACGGTCCGCCCGACCGTCCCGCGGCCGAGACAACGACAAGGACGACGAACGGGAGGACGCCATGAAGGCGCGGGTGATCGGGGCGGTCCTGCTGACGGCCGCTCTCGCCGCCGGAGGAGCCCAGGCGGGCGAGAAGGCCGTGAAGATCGGCGTGCTCACGGATATGAGCGGCATCTACGCCGATTTCGGCGGGCGCGGATCGGCGCTGGCGGCCCAGATGGCGGCGGAGGATTTCGGCGGCCGGGTCGGCAACCTGCCGATCGAGGTGGTTTCGGCCGACCATCAGAACAAGGCCGATATCGGCTCGGCGCTCGCCCGGCGCTGGTTCGACCAGGAGGGCGTCGACGTCATCGCGGACGTGCCCACCTCCTCGGTGGCGCTGGCCGTGTCGGAGATCGCCCGCGAGAAGAACAAGGTGCTGCTCGTCTCGGGCGCCGGCACCTCGGACCTCACGGGCAAGAACTGCTCGCCCAATACGGTGCACTGGACCTACGACACCTGGGCGCTGGCGAATTCCACCGGCGGCGCTCTGACCAAGGCCGGGTTCGACACGTGGTACTTCATCACGGTCGACTATTCCTTCGGCTATGCGCTGGAGCGCGACGCGAGCGACTCGCTGACGGCGGCAGGTGGCCGGATCCTCGGCAAGGTGCGCCACCCGGTCGGCACGGGCGACTTCTCGTCCTTCCTGCTGCAGGCGCAAGGGTCGGGCGCCAAGGTGGTGGCGTTCGGCAATGCCGGCTCCGACACGATCAACGGCGTCAAGCAGGCGGCGGAGTTCGGCCTCGTCCAGGGCGGGCAGAAGCTCGCCAGCATGCTGATCACGCTGAGCGACATCCATTCGCTCGGGCTCAAGGCCGCACAGGGGCTGGTGCTGACGGAGGCCTTCTACTGGGACCTCAACGAGGGCACGCGCGCCTTCGCCAAGCAGTTCGCGGAACGCAATGGCGGCGTCTACCCGAACATGGTGCATGCGGGCGTCTACGGGGCCGTGCTGCATTACCTGAAGGCGCGGGCGTCGGTGAACGGCGACGACGGCACGGCGGTCGTCCGGGAGATGAAGCGCCTCAAGACCGACGATCCGCTCTTCGGCAAGGGCGAGGTGCGCAGCGACGGGCGGGCGACGCACGACCTCCATCTCTTCGAGGTCAAGGCGCCGGCCGAGAGCAAGGGGCCCTACGACTACTACAAGCACCTGCGCACGGTCCCGGCCGCCGAGGCGTTCCGGCCGCTTGAGGCTGGCGGCTGCTCCCTCGTGAACTGAGGGGTGTCTTCCAGGTCGGGACAGGGGGCAAGGGCATGGGAGTTCGGCGTTTCGCATCGAGCGCCGGGCCGTCGGCACCGCCTCCGCGGCGGACCACGAGACTGTAATTGGAGAGTCGAACGTGATGCGGGAAATCGACGAACGCAGCGGGTTTGCCCTCGATACCGACGTGCTCGTCGTCGGCGGAGGCGCGGCCGGCGTGGCGGCGGCGGTGACGGCGGCCCGGCAGGGCGCGCAGGTCACGCTGCTGGAGCGGTACGGCTTCTGCGGCGGGGGCGCCGTGGCGGGCCTCTCGGGGACCATCTGCGGCATGTATGCCGCAACCGACGACCGCAATGCTCCGCCCCGCCAGGTGGTCCACGGCTTCCTCGACGACTTCGTGGCGGCGATGGAGTATCGCGGCGGCCTTGCCGAGCCGGTGCGCTACGGCAAGACTTACACCCGCGTCCACGACCCGCTGGTCTGGCGCGAGGCCGCCGACGCGCTCCTGGCGGAGGCCGGCGTGCGGGTGATCTACCACACGGTGGTGACGGGCGCGCTGGTGGAAGGCGGTGAGCGCATCGAGGGCGTCGTCGCCTACACCAAGGAGGGCAGGGCGCGCATCCGCGCCAAGGTCACGATCGACGCGAGCGGCGACGCCGACGTCGTCGCGATGGCGGGCTTGCCGTCCTTCGTCGGGCAGGACGGCCACGTCCAGAACCCGACCATGATCTTCCGGCTGATGGGCGTCGACACCGCCCGCTTCCTTAAGACCTACGGCACCGACACCATCATGGGCGAAGAGGTCTCGGCGCTCATTCGCGAGAAGGGGGGCGGGAACGGCTACACGCTCCCGCGCGCGAAGATCTGGCTGTTCACGACCACCCGCCCCGGCGAACTCCTCTGCAACTGCACCCGCGTGATCGGGGCGGAGGGGCGCGAGCTGAACACGCTCTACGCCCGCGACTTCACCGAGGCCGAGATCGAGGGGCGGCGCCAGATGCGGGAATATGCCCGCTTCTTCCGCGATCATCTCGTTGGCTGCGAAAACAGCTTCGTGAACGACACCGGCGTTCAGGTGGGGGTGCGGCAGACCCGGCAGGCGAAGGGCGTCTCGCTCCTGCGCAACGCCGACGTGCTGGCGGGCACGAAATTCGCCGACGGGATCGCCCGCTCGCCCTGGCCGATCGAGCTCCACACGGGCGCCAAGCCCCGGGTCGAGTGGCTGCTCGACGACGTCTACGAGGTGCCCTACGGCTGCTTCGTGCCCGAGCGCGGCGAGGGGTTGCTCACCGCCGGGCGCTGCCTGTCGGCGGAGCACGAGGCGGTCGCCTCCGCCCGGGTCACGGCCCAGTGCTTCAGCTACGGCCATGCGATCGGGCATGCGGCCGCCATCGCGGCGCTCGACCGGGTCGCGCCCCGCGCCATCTTGGGCGCCGACCTGCGCGCGCGCCTGAACCGCGACGGAGCGCGCCTCGATTGAGCACGACGCAGCGGCAGCACACGCGACCGTTGTCGCCGGAGGGGGATTCGGCCTACCACGAGGGCCCGATCCTTCCCTGGCACCGATCTCCCTTGCTGCACTCCCTCGACACGCTCGCCGAACCCACCGCCGCCAAAGCCGGGTTGCGCCTCGGCGACCAGGCCTACGCGGCCCTGGAGGAACTGATCGTCACGGCGGCGCTGCCGCCCGGCAGCCTGTGGTCGGAGGCGGCGCTGAGCGAGCGCACCGGCATCGGGCGCACCCCGGTCCGCGAGGCGCTGCAGCGGCTTGCCGCCGATCACCTCGTCATCCTGCTGCGCCGGCACGGCATCAAGATCACCGAGGTGCTGGGCGCCGAGCAGCTTCTCGTGCTCGACGCGCGCCGCGAGCTGGAGCGGCTCGTCTCGGTCTGCGCCGCGCGCCGTGCCACCAGGGCCGAGCGGGAGGCGCATGTGCGCAGCGCGGTCGAGCTGCGCGAGGCTGGCGAGCGGCGCGACCCGCTCCTCTACCTGCGGGTCCATTTCGCGCTCAAGCGGTTCACCTGCGAATGCGCGCGCAACCCCTACGCCACACGGGCCCTGTCACCGCTGCACGCCCTCTCGCGCCGCTTCTTCTACGTCCACTGGGACCGCTTCGGCGACCTGATGGAAGTGGCGCGGGTCCATGCCGACCTCGCCGAAGCGATCGGCCGCGGCGACGAGGCCGGCGCCTCGGCCTGCTGCGACACGATGACGGACTACGCGGTCGCGTTCACGCGCAAGATCATCCTGGAATAGGCAGGAATGCCGATGCCCCGCGATGCTGCACCTCCGGCCTTCCCCCGTGGGCTCCTCGGCGAGGCCGCGCTGGCGCTCTGGGGCGGCATCGACCCCGCCCGCGAGGCCGAGTTCAACGACTGGTACACGCACGAGCACCTGCCCGAGCGCATCGCGATCCCGGGTTTCCTGCGCGCGCGCCGCTACGTCGAGAGCCTGACGGACCCTCTTCTCGCCGGCTGGCGCTACTTCACCCTGTACGAGGTTGAGAATGCGGGCGTCCTGCACTCGCCGGCCTACCTGAGCGCGCTCGACCATCCGACGCCCCGCACCCTGGCCTCGCTGCCCCTGTTCCGGGCCATGAGCCGCATGGGTTGCGCCGTGACGCATTCCATCGCCCGCGGGATGGGCGGCGACCTGTTCGTGGCGGAACTCGGCCCCCGGGCCGGCGAGGCGGAGCGTTTGCGCGCGTGGCTCGCGACCACGGTCTCGTCCCGGGTGATGGAGATGTCCGGCGCGCTTGCGGCGCATCTGTGCGAGAACGACGCGGCGGCGACGCGGGCGGGCGTCGATGTCGCGTCCTACCGCGAGGTGAAGACCGGAACCGGGCGGTGGCTGTGGCTGGTCGAGGGCGCCTGGACCGACCCGGCCCAGGCCATGGCGGATTGCATAAGGGCGATCGCCGAGGCCAGCGCCCAGGGCGCCGAGGAGCGGGTCTCGCTCGGCATGTTCCGGTTCCTCGGCTCGCTCACGCCCGGGCAGCTGGGGGCCGCGTGATCCCGGTGGCCCCAGGCTGCTGACGCATCGGGCCGTCGGGATACGTTTGCCGCCGGCTGCGCCGACCCTGAGGGATGAACCCGGCCGCAAGGCCCCCGATGGCAGCCCCACCTCAGTTTCTATTTCGAGGAACCTGGTTCGTACCGTGCGATCCAGTCGAAGACCCTCGGCCAGAGCCGCTCATGGGCGGCTGGCGCCACCAAGGGGCCAAGATGCTGCAGCATCGGGCCGAAATCGCCCTCATAGGTCAGCACATCGACCGGCGCACCTGTCACCGCCTCAAGGCCGCGCAACAGGGATGCCGGCGGCACGATGCCGCCGATCGGGTTGATCACGGCCAGGACAGGCGTGCGCAGACCAGCGATCCCGATCCGCCGATCACCGATCTGGAGCGTGCCGCCTCGAAAGCGGTCCTCTCTGTAGAGTTGCTCCAGGACATCCTCGAAGAGCTGTCCGGGGAGCGGGAACTCGTCGAGCGCCCAGCGTGCCACACGCGTATGGACCGTCAGGGCGAGTGGATTGGTCAGGCTCGCGGCGAGATCCATGACGGGCTGGAGACGGAAGACCTCCGGCGCCGCCTCAAGGCTGAGCGCGTTGATCACGGATCCGGGCACCGGACTGCCGAAGGCCGCGCGGATGCCTCTCGCATGTGGGATCAGCCTCACGGCGCGGGCCAGGGGCCCGCCCTCCTCGCCGAAGGCGAGAGGCGCATCCACCAGGACGAGGCCGCCGACCTGCTCGGGATGCAGGGCCGCGAAGATGGCCGCGAAGGTGCCGCCGAGCGAGTGACCTGCGATCAGGGGTACCCCCCCGTTCGTCTCCGACGCGATCGCGGCCAGCGCGTTCCCGAGCAGGCGGTCGGCGTAATCGGTGAGACTCCGTCCGTCGTCCTGCTCGGTGGGATCGAGCCACTCGAGCAGATAGACGCGCAGACCCCGTGCGAGACAGCGTCGCACCACGCTCACCTGCGGGAGCAGGTCCCAGATATAGGCACGCTTGAACGGAGCAGGACAGATCAGCAGGACGGGCCCGTCGGATTGCTGTCGACCGTGATAGGCGCGGACCCGCGCGCCGGGCAGATCAGCGACGACGCGCCATGGCGTCTCCACCGGCCCGCAGCCGAGCGCCTCAAGCATCCGCCCGATCTGGCGGCGCATCTCGTCCAGCCACGCACTCATACGGTTTCCGGTTGATCCATGAGTTTCGATTTGGAACTTCCACCGCGGATCCGGGTCCTCGGTGTGGCCCACGAAGGCGGCTCTCCGCAGAGCACGCAGATCAGGGCATGACCCTGCTCTGGCGTCCTCCAGCTGCCGCATCCCTCCTGCGATTCGCGACGATCCGGATGCCTTCATGATCGTCGCCGAAGCCCGGTTCGGCCTCCGTCTCCGGCCCATCCTGAAACGGGCTGCAGCCCGCCGCACCCCTGCCGTGCCTCCGGCGCCGCCCTAGATCCCGACCGGTCCTCGCGTCCGAGATCCGAAGGTCCGCTGCATCCCGCCCACGATCAGGAGGCCGTGTCATGCGCTCGCGCTTTTCCTCGCTCTGCCGGCATAACACCGGCTCGCGCCTCCGGACGGGCGCCGGGGCGCTCGCCACGGCCCTTCTCGCATTGCCGGCTGTCGGCACATCGCCTCGGGCGGCCGGCGGTTCCGGCGCGGCCTGCCCGGGGGACAACGGCGGGCTCTCCCTGCCGCCGGGCTTCTGCGCGACGGTGTTTGCCGACAATCTCGGCCATGTCCGCCAGATGGCGGTCGCACAGGACGGCACGCTCTACGCCAACACCTGGAGCGGCCCCTACTACAAGAACAACGATCTGCCGCCCGGCGGATTCCTCGTCGCCCTCAAGGACCGGAACGGCGACGGACGCGCGGACGTGACCGAGCGCTTCGGCGAGACCCCCGCCCAGGGCGGGCATGGCGGCACCGGCCTCGCGCTCTTCGACGGCGCGGTCTATGCCGAGAGCAACGACCGCATCATGCGCTACCCCCTGGCGCAGGGCGAGATCGCCCCGAAGGCCAAGGGCGCGGTGGTCGTGTCCGGCCTGCCGCTCACCGGCGACCACCCGATGCATCCCTTCGCGATCACGCCGAAGGGCGAGCTCCTCGTCGATCTCGGCTCGGCGACGAATGCCTGCGAGGTGAGGAACCGCATGCCGGGCTCGCCGGGCAACAACCCGTGCACCGAGAAGCAGACCCGCGGCGGCATCTGGCGCTACGACGCCCGCAAGACCAACCAGACCTTCTCGCCGGCCGAACGCTACGCCTCCGGCATCCGCAATGGCGAGGGCATCGCGCTGGACGGGGAGGGCCGCGTCTTTGCGACCCAGCACGGCCGCGACCAGCTCCACGAGAACTGGCCGAAGCTCTACACCGCCCAGCAGGGCTTCGAGCTGCCCGCGGAAGAGGTGGTCGAGCTGAAGCAGGGGGCGGAATACGGTTGGCCGGAATGCTACTTCGACCCGACCCAGCAGAAGCTGGTGCTCGCCCCCGAATACGGCGGGGACGGGGGCCGGAAGGTCGGCCTCTGCGCCGAGCGGCAGGGGCCGGTGGCGGTTTTCCCGGCGCATTGGGCGCCCAACGACATGAAGTTCTACCTCGCGAAGGGGGCCACGGCCTTCCCGGCAGCCTACGAGGGCGGAGCCTTCATCGCGTTCCACGGCTCGTGGAACCGGGCGCCCGGTCCGCAGGGCGGCTACAACGTGGTGTTCCAGCCGATGAAGGACGGCAGGGCGTCGGGCGATTACGTGGTGTTCGCCGACGGCTTCGCCGGGGCGGTCAAGGAGCCGGGCCGGGCGCAGCATCGCCCCTCCGGCCTCGCGGTCGGCCCGGATGGTGCCCTGTACGTCTCGGACGACGTGCGCGGACGGATCTGGCGCGTGACCTATGTGGGCGGCAACCCGGGCGCCGCGATTGCCGCCGCCCCGGCGGCCGGCCCGCCGGCCCGCAGCTCGCGCGCGGCACTTCCCCCCGAGGGCATCCATCCCGATGCCGGGCAGGCGGTGGCGGCGCTGCCGGTGCCACCCGGAGCCACCCGGGAGCAGGTCGCGCGCGGCGAGCGGGTATTCCATGGCGAGGTTGCGGGCGCGACCTGCGGCGGCTGCCACGGCTCGGACGCGAAGGGCTCGCCGATCGGGCCTGATCTCACGGACGGCAAGTGGCTGTGGAGCGACGGCAGCCTCAAGGGCATCGAGCAGACGATCGCGAACGGTGTGCCCGAGCCGAAGCAGCATGGGGGGGCGATGCCGCCGATGGGAGGGGTCGAGCTGTCCGATGCCGACCTGAAAGCCGTAGCCGCCTATGTCTGGGCCGTCGGGCACCCAACCAAATGAATCGGATCAGCCGACCTCGCCGCGCGGCCGCGCCACGAGGCTGCGCCGGCCCTCGATCAGCTGCCAGAGCAGGAGTGAGGGGAGCCCCAGCACCACGTCCGGCACGCGCTTGACCAGGGACAGGGCGAGCGCGGTATCGGCGTCGATGCCGAAGAGGGCACCGAGGAGCACGAGGCCGCCCTCCTGCACGCCGAGGCCGCTCGGTACCGGGAAGGCCGCCGACTTGATGGCCTGGCTTAAGGATTCGAGCACCACCGCTTCGGCGAAGGAGACATCGGCGACGCCGATGCATTTGAGGGCGATCCAGATCTCCAGCGCGCCGAGGAGCCAGGCGGCCATGTGGAGACAGAATCCCTGCATCAGCGAGCACCAGCGGCTGCGCGCCCAGAGGGTGTCGAGCGCCCCCTGAACGCCCGGCCGGGCATCCGGGCTCGGTGCCGTCTCGCGCAGGAAGCGCCGGCCGAGCGCGGCGAGCCGGCGCTCCACCGCGCCCGCGCCGCCGAGGCGCTGCACGGCGAAGAAGGCGCTAAGCACGATCGCGCTCACCACGAGACCCTCCGCGCACCAGGTCGCGAGCCGCGCCGCCTGCGCGTTCTCCACCTGGGCCAGCAGGAGCGCGCCCGCCAGCGCGAAGAGCGCGAGCCCGATGACCTGGAAGAACAGGTCGACGACGATGCCCGCCGCCGCGAGCGGACCTGCCACGCCCCAGAAGGTGAGGAGCCGCCCGCCGAGCACCTCGCCGCCGACCGACGCCACCGGCAGCAGCACGTTCACGCCCTCGCGCACGAAGCGCAGGAGCAGGAACGGCCCGGTCCCGATCCCGGAAGCGTCGGCGACCTTCGCCCAGGCGAAGCCGCAGAGCAGGAGGATCAGCGTGCGGACGAGCACCACTGCCGCCAGACCAGCCGGGCCGACGCGCCCGAAGGCGCTCGCCACGGCGCCGACGTCATGGACGCTCACGAGCCAGAGGGCCAGGAGGATGCCCGCGAGGGCGCCGAGCAGCGGAACGCGCCGCAGCAGGGCCCTGCCGAGCCGATGCCGCAGAGGGGCGGAGGAGGCGGTCGTCACGACGCGGGATCCGGCACGAGCACCTGCGCCATCGCCTCGGCTTCCGTCGCTGGATCGAGGACCACAAGGCGGCCGGCGCGCAGGGAGGCCGCCGTCGCGAAGGTGAGGCTGCGCTTCGGGCAGAGGCCGAGGCAGCCGGTCTCGACGACGCGCACCTTGCGGTCGGGCCGGGTGCGCTTGAGGGCGCGCTTGAGGTCCTTGCGCACCTTGCCGATCCCCTGCCGCTTGGCGCATTTGGCGCAGACCACGACGAGGTCGTTCCAGGGGGCCGAGGCCGCCTTCGGCCGCCGACGCTGCACGTCACCGCTCCCGCTCACACCGTCCCTCCTGGCCCCCGGCGGGCCGGCCGATGGGGTAGCGGCGCGCGAGGGAGGGTGCAACGCGGCATGCTGAGCCGCCCCGCGAGGATGACGGGCGCGCTTGGATCGCGACCGATCGATTCTCCGGGGCGTCGCCTGGGGAAGAGGCACTGAACCGGCTCGCCTGAAGGACCCGACGCGTGGGAACGGCCAGGGTTGGCTGCCGGTTCCGGGGGCGACACGCCATGCCGCCCCGGCGCCGTGCGGTCAGGCGGCCTCGCCGATCCGGATGCAGCGCGCCGCGTGGCCCGGCACCACCGCCACGCGCGGCGGCAGGCCGTCGCGGCAGGGCGGCGCGGCGCGGCTGCACCGGGGCTCGAACGGGCAGCCGGGGGGCGGGTCGGCGAGATCCGGCGGCGAGCCCGGGATCGTGGCGAGCCGCACGCCCTTCTGCGAATCCGGCGTGATCCGCGAGGCGAGCAGGCCCTGCGTGTAGGGATGGGCGGGCGTGCCGATCACCTCGCCGCTCGATCCCACCTCGACGAGGTGGCCGCCATACATCACCGCCACCCGGTCGGCGACCTGCACGGCGACGCCGACATCGTGGGTCACGAAGATCACCGCGAGGCCGAGATCCCGCTGCAGCTCGCGCAGGAGCAGCAGGATCTGGATCTGCACCGTGGCATCGAGGGCGGTGGTCGGCTCGTCGGCGAGGAGCAGCTTCGGCCGGCAGGCCAGCGCCAGCGCGATCATGGCGCGCTGGCGCATGCCGCCCGACATCTCATGCGGGTAGGCGTCGAGCCGCCGGGCCGGGGAGGGGATGTGGACCCGCTCGAACAGCTCGAGCGCCCGCGCGCGGCCCTTGGCGAAGCTCGCGCCCTCGTGGCGCACCACCGCCTCGGCGATCTGGTCGCCGATCCTGTAGACCGGATCGAGGGCGAGGCCCGGATCCTGGAAGATCATCGCGACGGTGCCGCCCCGGTAGGCCGCGAGGCTCCGGCGGCCGAGGGACAGCACGTCCTGGCCGTCGACGCGCAGCGTGCCGCCGATGCGGGTGCGCCTCTCCGGCAGCAGCCGCATCAGGGCGCGCTGCGTCACGCTCTTGCCCGACCCGGATTCGCCGAGGAGCGCGAGGGCATCGCCGGCCTTGAGGTCGAAATCGACGCCGCCGACCGCCCGGACCGGCTTCCTCCCGCCGAGGAAATCCACCGTCAGGCCGCGGACATGGACGAGGGCGTCGGTCGCCGTCTCGGGCTGACGCGGGGAAAAGTTCATGATCAGGCTGCCATGGGGAGAGCGGGAGCCTCGGGGTGGCCGGAGCCGGCCACCGCCCTGTGGCAGGCGGCCCGATGGGCGGGCGCGACCGGGTCGAGGCCGGGCTCGCGGCTGCGGCACACCTCGGCGGCGAAGCGGCAGCGGGTGTGGAAGCGGCACCCCGGCGGCGGGTTGATCGGGTTCGGCGGATCGCCCGTGAGCGGCGCGGCGTCGATCCGCGCGCGCGGGTCGGTGGAGGGCTGCGAGGCCAGGAGCGCAGCCGTGTAGGGATGGCGCGGCGTCGCCAGGATGTCGTCCGCGGGGCCGAGCTCGGCGACCTTGCCGAGATACATCACCATCACCCGGTCGGACATGAAGCGCACGACGTTGAGGTCGTGCGAGATGAAAAGGTAGGTCAGCCCGAAATCCCGCTTGAGGTCCGCGAGCAGGTTGAGCACCTGGGCTTCCACCGACTTGTCGAGGGCCGAGACCGCCTCGTCCAGGATGAGCAGCCGGGGTTCCAGGGCGAGGGCGCGGGCGATGTTCACGCGCTGGCGCTGGCCGCCCGAGACCTCGTGCGGGTAGCGCCCGCCGAAGCGCCGGGGCTCCAGGCCGACCCGGCGCAGCAGGTCGTGGGCGCGCCCGAGCGCGGCCTTGCGCGACAGCCCATGCGCCTGCGGCCCGAAAGCCACCGTCTCCTCGACGGTCAGGCGCGGGTTGAGCGAGGCGTAGGAATCCTGGAAGACCATCTGCACCTGCCGGCGATAGGACTTCAGGTCGAGGGCGCGCGAGCCGAGGAGCTCGCCGTCGAAGACGATCTCGCCCTGGTCCGGGGCGATGATCTGCATGAGAAGGCGCGCGGTAGTGGACTTGCCGCAGCCCGACTCGCCGACGACGCCGAGCGTCTCGCCCTTCAGGATGTCGAAATCGACGCCGTCCACGGCACGCACCACCGGGCCTTTGCCGAACAGGCCGCCCTTCGTCCCGAAATGCTTGACGAGGCCGGTGACCGACAGGAGGGGCTGGGCGGGGCCGCCACGGTCCCGCGGATCGAGCGTCTCGCTCATGAGCGCACCTCCATGGCCGAACGCAGGCCATCCGACAGCAGGTTGAAGGAGATCGAGGTGAGGAAGATCATCACGCCCGGCAGCGCTGCGACGAGCGGGTTGACGTAGATCGCCGTGCGCAGGGTGTTGAGCATCAGGCCCCATTCCGGCTCTGGCGGCTTCACGCCGAGGCCGAGGAAGGAGAGGCCCGAGGCCAGGATCATCGACACCGAGATCAGGCTGGTCGCGTAGACGAAGACCGGACCCAGCACGTTGCCGAGCACCTGCACCCGCACGACCCGGAACGGGTTGGCGCCCGAGACGCGGGCCGCCTCGACGTAGTCGCGATTGCGGATCTGCACCGTCACGCTCTCGGCCACGCGGGTGATCTGCGGGACGAACACGACGGTGAGCGAGACGATCGAGTTGAGGATGCCCGCCCCGAGCGCGCCCGAGAGCGCGATGGCGAGCAGCACGGACGGGAAGGCGAAGAACACGTCGACGACGCGCATGATCAGCGTGTTGATCCAGCCCCCGGCATAGCCCGCCAGGATGCCGAGGCCGGACCCGATGAAGAAGGCGATCACCACCGGCAGCACGCCCATGAACAGCGACAGGCGGCCGGCGTAGAGCAGGCGGCTCAGCATGTCGCGCCCGAGCTCGTCCGATCCGAGGATGTAGGTCGCGTCGCCGATATGCTTGAGGCGGCGGACCATCGAGCCCTTGAACGGATCCATGGGCGCGATCAGCGGCGCGAAGATCGCGGCGAGCACGATCAGCAGGATGACCAGGGCGGCCGCCATGGCGACGGGGTCGCGCAGGAGGCGGGAGAGCACGCTGGACCAGTAGCCGCGTCCCGCCTGGATCGGGGCTTCGGCCGCCTCGGCGGGGAGCGCCGTCGCGGCGCCGGGATCGGCGGAGGCGAGGGAGGTCGGCGTCGTCATCGTCTCACGCCCTCTGGATGCGCGGGTCGAGGGCGGTCTGCACCACGTCGACCAGGAGGTTCAGGGTCACGAAGAACATCGCCAGCACCAGGATCGTCCCCTGGAGGAGCGGCAGGTCCCGCTGGAAGATCGCGGCATTCAGCAGGAAGCCGGTGCCGGGCCAGGCGAACACGGTCTCGATCAGGATCGAGCCGCCGAGCAGGTAGCCGAGCTGCAGGCCCATGATGGCGATGGCGGTCGGGGCGGCGTTCTTCACCACGTGCCTGAACACGCCGAATTCCGACAGGCCCTTGGCGCGCAGGGCCTGCACGAAGTCCTGGTGCAGGATGTCGCCGACGAGCGCCCGCACGGTGCGGGAGATCACGCCCATCGGGATCACCGACATGGTGATGGCCGGGAGCACGAGGTAGCGCAGGTGCTCGGCGTCCGGCCACCAATTGCCGGAGCCTTGGGGCCCCGCCCCGGTCGGTGGCAGCCAGCCGAGCATCGCCGAGAAGATGATCACCATCACGATGCCGAGCCAGTAATGGGGCACGCTCACCCCGAAGACCGCGATGGCCGAGGCGAGCCGGTCGAGCCAGGAATCGCGGGCGTAGCCGGCGACGAAGCCGAAGAAGGTGCCGGTGGTGAAGCCGATCAGCGTCGCGACGGCGGCGAGGATCAGGCTGTTGCTCACCGCGCGCCCGACCTCGGACAGCACGGGCCGGCCGGTGGCGATCGAGGTGCCGAGATCGCCCTGCAGCACCTTCCAGAGCCAGAGCCCGTACTGAACCGGCAGCGGCTTGTCGAAGCCGTAGGCCGCCCGCATCTGCGCCTGCATCTCGGCCGTGGCGTCGACCGGCAGGATCGCGCTCAAGGGATCCCCCGGCGCGAGGTGAACGAGGAGGAAGCAGACGAGGCTGACCCCCAGGGCGACGGGCGCCGCATAGGCGACGCGCTTCAGGATGAACGAGAGCATGACGCCTCAATGCCTGTCTTGCGGGAGGCCTCTTGCGGGAGGCCCTTCGCCGACACCTCGGTCCTCATGCCGGGGTGCCGGCGATCGATCACTTCTCCATCGAGATCGACGAGAAGTTCTGGAACCAGCTCTGCGCCTGCACGAAGCCCTTCACCTTCGGGCTCATCGCCCGCGGGTTGACGTCGTGCGTGACCATCAGGAAGAGTGCGTCGTCGACGAATTTCTCGTGGATCTTCTGCAGCACCGCCGTCTGGGCTGCCGGGTCGAAGGTGCTGCGGACCTGATCGAACAGCTTGTCCATCTCGGGGTCGCAGTAGAAGCCCCAGTTGGTGCCGTTCGGCGGCGCCAGGTTGCACTGGGCGTGGCGGATGAAGGCGGTGAACGGGTCCTGGATCAGGTAGGAGTAGTTCATGCCCGTGGCGCCGCGGGCGGTGTCACTCTTGGCGCCCGCACGCCAGATATTGATGAGCGTGTTCCACTCCACGACCTCGAAATCGACCTTGATGCCGATTTCGGCGAGGTTCTGCTGGATGAACTCGTTCATGGGCAGCGGCTGCATCTGGCCGGAGCCCGAGGCCGAGATCAGGATCTTGGTGGTGATCGGCTTGTCGGGGCCGTAGCCCGCCTCCTTCAGGAGCTTTTTGGCCGCCTCGGGATCGTACTTCACGGTGAAGCTCGGCTTGCCGAACCAGGGATGGCCGGGCGTCATGAAGCCTTCGGCCGGCACCGCGAGGCCGCCGAGGAACTCCTTCAGGCCCTCGCGGTCGACCGCAAGATTCGCCGCCTTGCGCACGCGGATGTCGTTCCAGGGCGAGCCCTCGACCCGCGACAGGTGCCAGGTCCAGTTGTGCGGGTAGAGGTTCGTCACGAGCCTGAAGCCCGCGGCCTTCAGCGAGGCGAGGGCGTCGGGAGCGGGCGCCTCGATCCAGTCCACCTGGCCGGAGCGCAGGGCCGCCACGCGGGCATTGGCCTCGGGCAGCGGGATCAGCACGAGCTTGTCGAGCTTCGGCACCCGCGCCTTGTCCCAGTAGTCCTTGTTGGGCGTGAGCTCCGCCCGCTCGCGCGGCACGAAGGCGGTGATCTTCCACGGTCCGGTGCCCGACGGGGACTTCGCCACCGCGTCCCAGCTCCTGCCCTGCTTCTCCCAGTTCGCCGGCGAGGACATCAGGATCCAGGAGATCTGGTACGGGAAGGTCGCGTCCGGTGTCTTGGTGGCGATCTCGACTGTCTTCGGGTCGATCGCCCGGTAGCTCGCCACGCCCGGGATGCGGGTGCGCCCTTGCGCCGACTGGCGGGGATCGAATTGCGGGCTGTCGGTCTTGAGGATCTTGTCGAGGTTCCAGACCACCGCGTCGGCGTTGAACGGCGATCCGTCGTGGAAGGTCACGCCCTCGCGCAGCGTGAAGATCCACTTGCGGGTGTCGTTCGGGTCGACCTTCCAGGCGGTGGCGAGGCCGGGCGTCAGCACGGCAGCCTTGTCGGCGCTGCCGAGGTCCCAGTTGATGAGCGCGTCGTAGGCCGTGTAGCCCGTGAAGCGCATGCCCTCGCCACCGTTGTCGGCCTGTCCGGTCGTCAGCGGAATGTCCGACGCCGTCATGCCGATGCGGAGCACGCCCTGCGCGGCTGCCGGCCACGCCATCACGGCGCCGAGAGCCAGACCCAGAAGCGGGCTGCGGAAGAACGATGGCCTCACTGAACACCTCGCGTCGCTGTTGACGCGACGGCTTCTGCAAGAGGCCTGCCAGGACGGGCTGCCCGTCCGGCCAAGGTGAGAGGCGCGCGATTGCCTAGCTTATAGGCAGATTTGCATGCGGGCCAATTTCGAGGCAGGCGAGCCTGCCCGCTTCTGCCGCGCGCCGCCGCGGAGGCTGGCGGCCGGCGATCTCAGCCGAGATCGAGCTCGACCGTGACCGGCACGTGATCGGAGGGCTTGTCGAGGCCGCGCAGGTGCTTCTGCACGGAGGCCGAGACCAGGCGGTCGAGGGCCTGGGGCGAGAGCAGCAGGTGGTCGATGCGGATGCCGAGATTCCGCGACCACGCCCCGGCCTGATAGTCCCAGAAGGTGTAGAGCCCGGGCCGCTCGTCGCAGGCCCGCAGCGCATCCGTGAAGCCTTCGTTGAGGAGCATCCGGAAGGCAGCCCGGCTCTCGGGCAGGAACAGGGCATCGCCGGTCCAGGCCTCCGGATTGGCGACGTCGATGGGCTCCGGGATCACGTTGTAGTCGCCGGCGAGGACCAGCACCTCCTCCTTCTCGCGCAAGGCGCGGGCATGCAGCAGGAGGCGGCGCAGGAAGGCGAGCTTGTAGTCGTATTTCGGCGTGCCGATCGGGTTGCCGTTCGGCAGATAGATCGAGGCCACCCGCAGCGTCGCCGTCGCGGTGGGGATGACCGCCTCGATGTAGCGCGCCTGCCCGTCCTCCGGGTCGCCGGGCAGGCCGCGGCGCACATCGCGCAGGGGCAGGGGCTGGCGGGTGAGGAGCGCGACGCCGTTGAAGGCCTTCTGGCCGTGGGTCGCCACCACGTAGCCGGCCTCCTCGATCTCCGTCCGCGGAAACGCCTCGTCGACGCATTTCAGCTCCTGCAGGCAGACCACGTCGGGACTGGCCTCCTTCAGGAAGGCGAGGAGGTGGCCGAGGCGCTGCTTGACCGAGTTGACGTTCCAGGTGGTGATCCGCATCGGGGCCCACGGCGCGTTGGAGGAAGGCGGCTGCCGTCATCGGGGTTTCGCCGAGGCTTTGCAAGAAGACGGGACGGGGTGCCGCGGGGGAGGCCGATGGGGTGGTGGGAGCCGGTGCGGGCCTATTGCGAGCGCATCGATGCGGGCTTCTGGGCCGAGCCGCTGAACGCCCTCTCGAACGCCGCCTTCCTGGTCGCCGCCGTCGCGCTGGCCTTGGCCGAGCGGCGCCGCGCGGCGCCCGATCCGGTCGCGCTCGCGCTTGCGGGGCTCGTCGGGCTGATCGGGCTCGGCAGCTTCCTGTTCCACACGCTCGCCTTGCGCTGGGCCGAGCTCGCCGACGTGCTGCCGATCACGCTGTTCATCCACGCCTATTTCTTCCTCGCGCTATACCGCCTGCTCGGTCTTGGCGCGCTTGCCAGCACGCTCCTGACCCTCGCCTTCGCGGCGGCGGGGTTCGGGTTCGAGCCCGCGCTCTCGGCCCTTGCCGGGCGGCCGCTCGCCCCGGCGACGAACGGGTCGATCGCCTACGCGCCC
The DNA here is from genome assembly GCF_000022085.1 of Methylobacterium nodulans ORS 2060. Lineage (NCBI taxonomy): Bacteria > Pseudomonadati > Pseudomonadota > Alphaproteobacteria > Hyphomicrobiales > Methylobacteriaceae > Methylobacterium > Methylobacterium nodulans. The sequence goes on along the minus strand of NC_011894.1, from coordinate 3,368,037 downwards.
GCACTCCTGGCTCTCCTTGGGATCGGCGCGGCGCTGCGGGCAGCCCCGCGGGAAGCGCAGCACCGGGCCGGCCGGGCCCTCCTCGGCATCGCGGGGATCTTCCTGCTGTCGCTCTGCGCCAGAACCCTCGACCGCGCGCTCTGCCCGCTGCTGCCCTCCGGAACGCACTGGCTCTGGCACATCCTCAACGCCGTGGTCCTGGCGGCCCTGGTGCGGGTCGCCGCGCGCCACCGGCGGGAGCCGGCGGGCTGAGCGTTCCTTGCACGGGGCCGGAAATCGTTGCAGAAGGTCCCCGTCCGCCGGAGGCCGCGCTTCGCGCACGTCCGGTTGTCGAGAAGCCCCTTGGATGCGTGCATGACTCAGAGCCTTCGCCTCGGCGTTGCCGGTCTCGGCACGGTCGGCTCCGCCGTCGTGCGCATGGTGGAGCGCCGCGCCGCGACGCTCACGGACGCGGCCGGACGGCCGATCCGCGTGACCGCCGTCTCGGCCCGCGACCGGACCCGCGACCGCGGCCTCGCGCTCGCCGACGTCGCGTGGTTCGAGGATCCGGTGGCGCTCGCCCGCTCGGGCGAGGTCGATTGCGTGGTCGAGCTGATCGGCGGCGCCGAGGGGGCTGCCCGCGCCACCGTCGAGGCGGCGCTCGCCGCCGGCAAGCACGTGGTGACCGCCAACAAGGCGCTGCTCGCCCGCCACGGCGCGGCGCTCGCCCGCGCGGCGGAGGCGGCCGGCGTCGCGCTCGCCTTCGAGGCCTCGGCCGCTGGCGGCATCCCGGTGGTCAAGACCCTGCGCGAGGCGCTCGCCGGCAACCGGATCTCCCGCATCTACGGGATCCTCAACGGCACCTGCAACTACATCCTGAGCCGGATGGAGCTGGAGGGCCTGACCTTCGAGGCCTGCCTCAAGGACGCCCAGGCGCTCGGCTACGCGGAGGCCGACCCGACCTTCGACGTCGAGGGCTACGACACCGCCCACAAGCTCGCTTTGCTGACAAGCCTCGCCTTCGGCAGCGAGATCGACGCGGATGGCGTCTCGGTGGAGGGGATCTCGGCCATCACGCCCCTCGACCTGCGCATGGCCGACGAGCTCGGCTACCGGATCAAGCTGCTCGGGGTGGCGGAAACCACGCCGGCCGGCATCGAGCAGCGCGTCCACCCGACCATGGTGCCGAAATCCTCCGCCATCGCGCAGGTGATGGGGGTGACGAACGCGGTGACCATCGACACGGACGCGCTGCGCGAGCTGACGCTCATCGGCCCCGGGGCGGGCGGCGAGGCGACGGCCTCGGCAGTCGTCGCGGATATCGCGGACGTCGCGGCCGGCCGCCTCGTCCCGGCCTTCGGCCGCCCGGCGGCGGCGCTGGTGCATCCCCGGCGGGCCGAGATGCAGCGGCACGAGGGCGGCTACTACATCCGCCTCACGGTCCACGACCGGCCCGGCGTCGCCGCGGGCGTTGCGACCCGGATGGCCGAGCGTGACATCTCGCTGGAGAGCATCCTGCAGCGCCGCTCCGAGAACGCGGCCCAGCAGGATCCGCATGGACGCTCCGGCGTGCCGGTGCCGCTCGTGCTCATCACCTATGCGGCGACGGAGGCGGCGATCCGCGCGAGCCTCGACGCCATGGCGGCGGACGGCCTCCTGTCGGAGCCGCCGCAGGTCATCCGCATCGAGCGGGACTGATCCCGGCACCGTTACCCGAGAGACTGACGAGGGAACCTGACCGCATGTCGGACGCCACCAAGGCCGGCCCGAGCCCGATCATCGAGCGCATCCTCACCCTCGAACTGGTGCGCGTGACTGAGCGTGCGGCGGTCGCCGCCGCCCGCCTGCGGGGCCAGGGCAACGAGAAGGCCGCCGACCAGGCTGCCGTCGATGCCATGCGCCGCGAGCTCAACCGGCTGCCGATCGCCGGAACGGTGGTGATCGGCGAGGGCGAGCGCGACGAGGCGCCGATGCTGTTCATCGGCGAGACGCTCGGCAACGGCCAGGGGCCCAAGGTCGACATCGCGGTCGATCCACTGGAGGGCACCACCCTCTGCGCCAAGGACATGCCGGGCTCGGTCGCCGTCATGGCGATGGCCGAAGGCGGCACGCTGCTCGCCGCCCCCGACGTCTACATGCACAAGATCGCGATCGGCCCCGGCTATCCGAAGGGCGTCGTCGATCTCGATGCCTCGCCCGAGGACAACATCCATGCCCTCGCCAAGGCCAAGGGCGTGCCGCCCTCCGAGATCACCGCCCTCGTGCTCGACCGGCCGCGCCACACCGACCTCATCGCGGCGATCCGCCGGACCGGCGCGGGCGTGCGCCTGATCTCCGACGGCGACGTGGCGGGCGTGATCTTCACGACCATGCCGGAGGAGACCGGCATCGACATCTATCTCGGCATCGGCGCGGCGCCGGAGGGCGTGCTCGCGGCGGGCGCGCTGCGCTGCATCGGCGGCCAGATGCAGGGGCGGCTGATCCTCGATACGCAGGACAAGCGGGACCGCGCGGCCAAGATGGGCGTCACCGACCCCGACCGCCGCTACGAACTCGAGGATCTCGCCCGCGGCGACGTGGTGGTGGCGCTGACCGGCGTGACCGACGGCGCGCTGGTCAAGGGCGTGCGCTTCGGCCGGGAGGTCGTCCAGACGGACACGATCGTCTACCGCTCGCATACCGGCACGGTGCGCCGCATCCAGGCGGAGCACCGCGACTTCGCGAAGTTCCACCTGAAGTAGGGCGATGGCGGGCTTGCTGATCCGTCCCCTGCGGCCCGACGAGCGGGCCGCCTGGGATCCCCTGTGGCAGGGCTATCTGCGCTTCTACGGCCAGAGTCTCGATCCGGCCGTCAGCGACACGACCTGGGCGCGCCTGCACGACCCCGCCGAGCCGATGCACGCCCTGGTGGCCGAGATGGACGGGGCAGTGATCGGCCTCGTCCACTACCTCTTCCACCGCTCGACCTGGACGGTCGGGCCCTACTGCTATCTGCAGGACCTGTTCACCGCGGAAAGCGCCCGCGGGCAAGGGGCGGGCCGGGCGCTGATCGAAGCCGTTTACGCGGCGGCCCGCGCGGCGGGTGCGAGCCGCGTCTACTGGCTCACGCAGGAGGGCAACGTGACGGCCCGCGCGCTCTACGACACGCTCGCCGACCGGCCGGGCTTCATCCAGTACCGGAAGGTATTTTGAAGAGGGGCACCGGGACCGGCGGATCCCGGCGGACGGGCAGTTCTTGATCGATCGTCCGTGCTGCCCGTCCTCACCCCTGGCCGTGCGGCGCACCCGCTCGCTAGTTCGGTCCAGCTGCGAGAGAAGGACGCGGGCGTCCTGCACGAAGACCTCACCAGCCTCGGTCAGTTCGACACCGCGCGGCAGCCGCTGCACCCCAAGCTCGCGTTTGAGCTTCCGGATCTGCTGGCTAAGCGGCGGCTGCTGCATGCCCAGCCGCACGGGTGATGTGCCCCTTCTCGGCAACGGCGAGCAGGTAGCGCAGGTGCCGGAGTTCCACGGTGCCATATTCCGCAGATATCGGTTGCGACGTTTCCATATTATTGCTCGCGTTCACGTCGGCAACTAGACTTGCATCATCCTGACAACCTGAAGGTCAGCGCCATGATCATCAGCCGTCGCCAGTTGCTGGCGGGCGGGGGAGCCGCCTGCGCCCACAGCCAGCAAGTCCGCCCGGCCCCGCTGCGGCTGGCATTCTGTCCTAAAGATTCCGCTCTCGGAAGGTCGGTTACCCCGCAAGAAGAGATGCGCCTCATGCCGAGGACGTGCTTAGCTATAACTCCCTGAGAGCAAGATGTCGCCTTCGCCCCGCCTGGCCCTGCCACGGCGGGGCTTTTCTCTTCAGCCCTCCTCATCCGGCCACGGCACGTCCCGCCCGACCGCCTTGTCGTGCGCTGGCAGCGGACCGGCCGATCCCGTGCCCCATCCGGTCTCGGCGTGCATCCGAGCATCGTGGGCCAGCATGTCGCGCATCACGCCGACCTCCCGGGAGCCGCAGGCGGAGCAGCGGAGGCGCAGCGCAATACCCGGGAAGGGCAGATCGGCCGGGAAGCGATCGGTGCTGATGATCGCGTGGCGGCGGCCTCCGTAGCGGCTCACGGGCGCGGTGGTAGGGCTGGCCGTGCGCACCATCCCGGACCTCTGGACCGCCATGAAACGCGCGCTGACCCGCTACCGTCCGGCCGAGTTCGAAACGGCGTCGCCACAGCGGGGTACGACGCAACTTGATCGATTGCCGCCCTAAGCAGCCCCACGAAGACAGCCCAAGAGGATTTTTTGACCTACCCACTCAGCCCGCCGCGGCGGGCCGCCTTCCGTATCGGACGCCTGTCTGGATCTGTCCCGTGGGACCCCACGTTGATCCGTTAGGCACGGGCCAGAAGCCCAGTGTCAGCCAACGTACATAGGGAGCTCTCCCGATGAAACCTGGACACGTCCTTGGCGTATGCACTGCAGCCATGTTGTCCCTCGGCTCAGTAGCCCTTGCAGCGGAAGGGACGACCACAGGATCAGGAACCGACAAACCGGCAGCGGCGGGTAATGCTCAACAGGAGCCACGCACGACCGGCGCAACACCAGGCGCAAATGTTGGTGGCGGAGCGCCCGGCGTCGCAGGACAGCCAGGTGGCCGAGCCGATCCCGGCCACCCGCCGGGTCCAGGCGAGCGTCCTGAATCCAAGCAGAAGTGAAAGATACTCGAGTTCGCTGTGTCCGTCCGTGCGTAGCTCGGCGATGGTCGGCGGCGGGATCTCCCGATCGTTGTCGCCGTAGGCATAACGGGGATTGCGGCGGAATCTCATGAAGATAGAGGTGCGCCGCGCCCTGGTGCGCGGCGACTGTGTGAGTCAGGCTGGCCTCACCGATAAAATCGCTGCCCTGTCCGGAATTGTTATGACCCAGCAGGCTTCTTCGAAGCGCCAACGAGTTCCGCATGTGCGAGGAACGCTTCGATGTCCGGGCTGAGAAGCTGGGATATTGCTGCCGCAATCTGCTCCTCCGGCCAGTTCCACCATGCGACGCGAAGCAGACGCTCGATGATGGGCGCCTCAAAACGGTAGCGCACGACCTTTGCCGGATTGCCGGCCACAATCGCATAGGGTGGCACTTGCCCGCGCACGAGGCTGCTTGCTCCGACGACGGCACCGGATCCAATTCGTGCGCCCGAGAGGATCGTGCTGCTGGCGCCGAGCCACACGTCGTGCCCGATAAGCACGTCGCCGCGTGTGTCGTGATCGTCGTCCGCATTCGCGGCGCTCGGCCAAGCTGTCGAGAGCGTGTTGATCGCTTTGAATGGATAGGTCGTAACAAGATCCGTTCGGTGATTTCCGAGCGCGATGGTGACGTTTGGGCCGATGGAGCAGAAGCGACCGATGTGAAGGCGTGCGAGGTCAGGCTCGAGCACGCGAGGCGTACCATAGGTATGCTCACCTATGTCCCACCCCCACATCGCGATCTCACTGGCGAGTCGGAGGCGTGTCAGCTCCGGGAACACCGGATTGGGCTCAATCATCCTATCACCCGGCAGAGTGGCTGCAGTGGGGTGTACGCAACGATCACGCCTGCCAGCAGGATCGCGGTCCTCACTGCCATGCAGACGCTCAGCCTGCGGGTTTGATATCGGCTTCCGCTGCGATCAGCATCGCCTGCGGCCAGGTTTGGGCGCCGAGCGCTTCCATGACTCGGGCCCGGTGGACCTCAACCGTGCGTGGGCTCAGCCCTAGCATACCTCGCGCTCGCGAGCGGAGAGAGAGACGCGATCCTAGCCAGAGCGCCCTGGCGTGAACGCTGGCGATCGACGTCCGCGCGGATCTCGGCCAACGCAGCCGCTATAGCGCTCAACAATGCATCCGGCGCATAGGGCTTCTCGAGGTGGTCGACGGCACCCGCCTTGATCGCGCGGACGCCGAAGCCGACATCGCCACCGCTCGATCCCAGGACGGCCACCGGCAGGTTGCGGCCCATCGCTCAGAGCACGCCCTATTGGAACACCGGCCCCCTGAGATTGCGCCTGCCGGGATGCTGTCCGCATGTCGGGCTAGGAGGAGGCGGCGCATAGGGCACCACCTCCCACGGAACGCACGTCTCGGACTACGGCCTCGATGGTGCGGTTCCGGATCCCGGGCTTGCGCTGCCTGTAGTCGGCAGCGAACGGGCTTTGTCGAATAGCATGGTGGCAGCGTCAACGCAGTCCTTCAACGTTTCGCGGGGACCGCATTGGACACGGATCCTCGCATCTCCAATCTTTATGTGGAACGAAGAGCCTCGCCTCGGCATGTAATCCGAATAATCTCGCCAATCATCGTGGTCTCGGTCCTCATAGGGACGATATCTCCCATCGTCTCTACTTCTGTCACTTCGGCCGTATGATCCGCCTCGGTCATCATCCCGGGATAAACCTTGAGCAAGAGCAGGAAGCGGCAGTAAGAAAAGACAAGATGCAGCGATAAGGATCTTTCTCATTTTGCACCTCCAGAAACAGGCACCGAGTCACATTCAGAATCAGCGGCAATTTTCCCGGTAGCGCCGGCAGTTGCCCGCCCCTCGCTCGCCCAGTTCATCCTTATAGAGGCAGGCTTGGCGCAGTTCCCAGCACATATCTCGAGAGGGACGGCGTCTCTCGCACGCTTCGCGGTAGCGCCGGCAGTTGCCTTCGCCCCGTTCACCCAAGGCGTCCTTGTTCAAGCACGCGCGCCTTAGCTGCTCGCAGTCGCCGCCGCGGCGGCCGCCTCCGAAGCCAATACCGCCCGGCCCAATCTCAATCCCCTGTGAGAAGGCCGAAATCGGCAAGATGAAGAGCGCTGCTGCAGCGGTGATGCCGAGTGCATGTGGACGCATGATGTGGCCTCCCTCTGAGTGCTGAAGGACGCAACAGCTAGGGGTATGGCCCAGTTTTTCAAGACGACGGCGCGGATCCGGTTCCGGAGGACACTCGCGCGGCGGCCATGCCGCCCGCTCCCCTACGGCGCCTAAAGCCGAGGAGTCCGCCTAGGTACCGCCCAAGGTCGAGGTGACAGGGAGCCTACCCACGCAATCAGCCCCCAAGCGGCCGGAGATTGCCAAGGGCCGGCTTCCGAACCGGAAGCTGGGCACGCCGAGGGGCATGTACGCGGTGCGGGACATTTGCATCGGCTGCAATCCCTGACGCGAGCCGCTCACTCGCGGCGTCGGCTCACGGCTGTCGAGCGCGGCCAAATTGGCCATTATGCGAACGGCCCTCCTCTTGCGCGTGCGAGGGGCCGTACAGTCTCACAGCTTCGCGGGCGTCTTGACCCGTTCGTCGGGCCGGAAGCCAGGGCACGGCGGCAGGCCCAGCGACAGGCTGGCGAGCCCGCGGCTCCATTCGAGGACGGTGGGGACGGATAATGGGGAGGTTGTGCTCAGTCCTATGCCGCGAGAGCAGCCCGATCGAGACCAGGGCAGAGTGGAAACAGACCGTGGTAACGCGCGCGGTAACGCACCTGAAAGATCAGGTGAGGAAGCGCCACTTAAGTCATTGAGAGATAAGTGGTGCCAGGGGCGGAATCGAACCACCGACACTGCGATTTTCAGGAGCGTTGTTTATCGTCCGTTTTCAACAAGTTAGCGCCGAGCGAAGCTGTCTAACCGGCCTTTGAGAAGCTTGGGCTTTTCCGCCAGTTTGTCTAACCTACCCGTCGCATGACCGAGCCCGATTTTGACCTCTCCCCCACCGTCCTCGAATGGTCCCGCGGGCTCGCCAGCCTGTCGGCGGGCCAGCCGCCATGCCCCCGCTTTCGGCCGGACGAATGGGTCGAGACGCTCGCGAACTGCCGGCGTTTCGTGGACGACTTCGGGCCTGAGGCTGACCGGCTCGGCTGGGACACTTTGACGCTGTTCGGGGTCCACCCTCAGTCCGGTGTGATCCGAGGCGACTGGACAGGCGTGCTGCTGATCAGCCTCTACCCGGTTCTGGAGGTGCGGGCCGACTCATGCGGAAGCACCTCTGGACGATCCCACGGCACAAGCCGGGGCGGTATCGCGGGATCCTGGTGTGGGAGTTCGGGCGTTAATGCGATTAGGCCGGCGTTCTGGCAGATTGCGGCTTGAGTCTTACCGCGTCCCAAAGGCCCCGGAGTTGTAATTAACGATAGGCTGTAAAACGGTATTCGATTTGCCATACCAGCCGTCGTGGATCTTTTTCAGCTTTTCTGAATACCCGCTCGTATCTTTGCAGGCATAGATCCGGTTGCTTTGACCGCCATACCAGCGGCAACTTTTGGCTGAAGCAGTGGTTGCGAACGCCGCGCTAGCGATGACGCCCGCAATAGCTAAGGTAAGACTCTTTTTCATAATCTATTTCCTCCAATCTCCAGATTAGGGTTGCGCAGGCATCTGAAGTGAGAACGTCATAAGCAGTTTGTCGGAGGACTGCTGTGCGTTGGTGCACGACAGTAGATCGAACGAATGCACTCTCGCAGGCTTCTGTAGGGAGAATTAGCCGCGCAACGTGCGGGGCCTACGTCTCCGTCTATGAGCCGCCGCAGCCCGCGCGGCGCCTACGACGAGAACGGCCGGGAGATCCCACCACCTACAATGAGCGAAGCCGCCCGGCACATGGCAGTGCGGACAGCGATCCTGCTGGCGAGGCCCGCGTGAGTGACCCGAACCCGCACACCGTAGCGGCGTGGCAGGCCAGCGGAGCGCTCGGCTTCACTCTGCACTGCCGATACTGCCAGCGACGGACCCGGATGGGCTGACCGTTCCTGGTCGCGCGGCCGGAGGAGGCTCTGGTTGGTGAAGCCGATATACCGGGCGATCGGCGCCTTGAGCGCCGCAAGCACGCCCGGCTGGTTCCCTCTCGCTTGGATCTAGACCCCCGTCTCAAGCTGTTTCGGAAGCCTCACCCCCGGCCATCTGAGACGTACTGAACGGCGTCTCACGCCGCCGCCTCAAATCGGCACACCTTAGCAGACAACACCGTCCTGCTTAAAGAAAATGCCGGCACAGCTGACAATCCCGGCCAGCATTCGAAGTTTCGGCTGCTATTAGACCTGCCGTTGGCGCACAGATCTCATCCCAGGCTCAAGCCGGCGGGGTGAGATACCCGCCCATCGAGATGCCGTGATGATCGAAATGGTCCGGCTCCGAGGTGGCCATCAGGCTGCCGAACAGGCCCTGTGCTTCGTTCTGCACACCCGACGTGAAGTAGACGCTGTGGGGATCGCCGTTTCGCACCCCGGTGCCGGGTTCAAGCGCCCACAGGTCCCCAATCGTGATTGGATTCCCCGCGGGGTCATCCAATTTGCCCAGAAAGCCGAAGTTATGCGGGTCGTAGACGTTGATCGTCCCGTCCCCGAAGTTCCCGACCAGGAGGTCGCCAGAGAATTCCCCGAACCCAGAGGGAGCGATGGCCAGCCCCCAGGGAGAGTTCAGCAGCCCACCCGAGGCAACGCGGTGGAGAAGGTGCCCGGAGAAGTCGAACTCGTCGACAAAGCCGTTGCCCGGGCCAGCCACATCGTCGTGCTTGGCCTCATCCTGCAGAGCAAAGCTGACGAACAGGTGGTCATCGAGTACCTGCGTGTTGAAGGGCGCGTACCCTGCCGGCAAGCTCGGGTCCGTGAAACTATTGACCGGGTGGAACTGACTGTCGAACACGTCCACGGTTCCATCGTGGAAATTCGCCGCGAAGAGGAGCGTATCGGACTCGGTATGTCCGATTGCCAGTCCCTTGTAGACAGCTCCGGCTGTGGAATTATCGACCGCCAGCACCGACTTGGCCGGATCTACGTTCGGGTTCCAGCCGGAGATGGTGCCGTCCTCGGTCCCGAAAATGAAGGCCGCGGGCGCTGTTGAGCCGTTCTCGGTAATATCGAAGCCGCTACCGGTGTCGTTGAAGACCTGGCCGGTTGGGGTGGCGTGGTCGGTTTGACCGGGCGGCGTCGCGATGGTGATGGCTGTGTTTCCGTCAATCGGGATCAGATTACCAGCGCCATCGTAGACGGTGGTTACGCCTGTGCCGTTGTCTGAAACCCAGAGCGGTCCGCCGGGGCCGTGCGCAACACCCCACGGATTGATCAGGTTGGGATCGATGAACTCCGCCGGCAGCGATGGGTCGGAAGACACCAAATTGGTCTGAGTGTAGCTGTTTTCTTGTTCCTGCCGGTGATGCTGATGACGCATGTGTTCGTGCCGGTGATGCATGTGCTCGGGTTCGGCTTGACTGTAATCTAAGGCGCCCATGGCTTTACTCCACGCACTGGGTTAGCCCCCTGCGCTGCCAAAGGAATGCCGGCTCAGCACAAAGTTCGCCCAGGCCTCGGTGCCCGTTTGATGTTTGGCAGGAGCCACAATATTTCGTGGCTTAGGCCGACGGCATGCTACAATATGTTGTGCTTAAGCTGCACTCCCGAACGGGCTGTCACGGCCGGCAATGTCTTGGTCAGCGTGAGTAGAATGGCATAGGCGCGCGGAAAACCGAATCACTTTTGATGCGTCTGAGGCAAGATATTTGTTGGATGTACGAGGCGGAGGGTTCGGGTACCTGTTTCTATCGTTGCCGGGATCTGTAGTTATACTAGTCCAGTGCGTATGACCTGAGCACGTGCGGGTTCACGATCGAGGAGTGCCTGCAGAAAAGGGGTCTCCCGCTCGACCACCCCCATGATGGCAGCCAGCTACGCAGATGCGGCGCATCAGGGGGAACGACACGCTCGCTCACACTGGCACGGCATTGACCACGGGCAGTTCGTCAAGCCGCGTCGTGTAGCGGGGCGTGCGCATCTCGAACTTGGTCGCCCACGTCCGCTTCGCCTCCAGCCCCGCCCGCGCCGGCACCACGGTGCCGCGCCCGAAACGTCGGTTGAGCAAGCAGGCTCTTGCACAGTCTCGGCCTGCAGCAATGGGTCAGAACTTTCGCTGGCCGGTATCACGGCCAGCAGAGCTGGATGAGCGGTAAGCTCTACCGCGTTGGGTTGAGCGCGACCGAGCCCAAAGCCGAAGAGGGCAACGCCTCCACGCTCCTCATCCCGGCGTCATGCCCCGTGACTTGAGCCACGTGGCGACAGCGGCGGCCTTGCTGCCGGGCCGATGCATGTCGGGGATCAAGCCAGCTTTGGTCAGTCCTGAACACTTGCTTGGCAGTGGGGCGACGGCATCCATTGTTAAGTTTGTCGTAGGTGCTGGTCCAGCCTCCTGTTCTGCGAGTTTTTCGCTGATCCGCATAGCTTGTCTCCACGTCGGTTCCGCGACGAATGCGCTGAAACTGCGGAGGCAACTGCATCAGCGCGCAGTTTGATCCATTCTCGTACGGCAGCGGTGCTTTAGCGCTGCTGTGAGCCTGCAAAGGCTCATCGCTCCCGCATCTCCCACCACTCCCGGATCAGTGCCCGCACCGCGCGCCGCATCGCGATCGCCGCGGAGCTAGAGCCTCGGTTTCGGAGCGATGGCGCTGAGGATCATGGGTCTGTTCCGGGGGATGCGGCCCATCGACAGGCGCTATCAGCGCACAGCGGAGGGCCTGCACTGCCGGCCGATGCTGTTCCGGTTCAGTCCCGACGAGGGGCAGGCCTTCGCCTCGGCCAACGCGCGGGCACAGCGGGCCCGTCGAGCCCCGGCGCCAGCTGGCCGGCGAGATCCCGCCGTCTGCGCTGCAACGCCCGCCTATAAGCCTCCCTGCGCCCCCAGGGCCATGCCAGCGGCTCAGGTCGCCCACATGCAAAGCTCACCGGGAACCGGTCCGATTATGGGCGAGGAGAGGAGCAGGGCACCAGAATCGAGCCTCGAGGCTGCGCTTGAGCCACTGCGCCGGGCGGGAGGGTTCTGGTCCGTGGAGGCCAGCGGAGCCGTCGCAAAGGCTGCCGAGAGGCAGGGCGGCAGCGGCCGGCGCAGCTTGCGAGATTCCCGCAGGGTCGCGGAGGCGATTGATGCTATGCGGTAGGGCGTCGGATCAGGCCACGATTGAATCCGGCCTGACCCCGGTGCCTCGAACTCGTGATGCCCTATTTCGGGTTCAACAAGGCTGACCTGAGGCTCAAATGAAACGCGCTCTGATCATCTTTACTGCTCCGCTCCTGATGACTGCAGGAACATCATGTGCGTATGCAAAGGACCCTTGGAAGAAATACTATAAGCAAGAGATGAAACAGGAAAAAGAGTTCTATAAGGCTCAGCGCAAAAGCGAGAAGGCTTGGCACAAATATCACAGGAAGTACGGTTACGATTGGTAGGACCGCATCATATCAGGCGGATCGGCCAGACGAGAAGAAGCCCGCCACGGCAGGACCGGGCGGGCTTAGAGTGTTCTCAACGGGGGTGTTGAGATAGGCGGCAAAGGCCACAGCGGGCCACGTGGCGAAATCACATATGTTGGTGCTCCGGCATCTGAGGCGGGTCTCATCGGATTGCCCCCTGCGCATTGGGCATGCTCATCTCGTGCACGCGGGCGAACCGAGGAAAGAGCCCGCCACGGCGGGACCGGGCGGGCTACGGCGATGACCGAGTCTCATCAGATCAAGCGGCGCACCTCGCAGCGTGGCGCAACGCAGATGCCCCGCCGCGTTGGCATCGCAGCGGGGCATGCTCCTCCCTAAACCTCGGGCCGCTCCGCAAGAGCGGCTTTTCCTTTTGCCCTGCTGGCTGGATTGCCTCTCGCTCGCGCGAGGCGACGCGCTACAGGCGGGCTGCTGCTCGTGAACTCGGCGTTCCGACGAGCCCTGCGAGATGATTGGCCAGTCAGGCTGGTATACCCTCCAATCATATCTCCCAATACCCATTCCCATAGCTGCTACGTACACCAGCGTGTACCCTCATGTTGGAGGCGAATGAGTGTAGGGGTTGGACGTTTACCCTACCCGTTGTTTTAGGAGGAACGCCGTGTATTCTGATCTGGAGCGCGCACGTCAGAGGTGCGAACAGCAGAAGGAAGTGATGCGCCGACTTGAGCGGAGTGAACCGGAGCAGGGCAAATCTCGGGCGCAGCAGGAGGCGACCCTGCACACGGCCCGCCTTCGCGGCTACATCGCGATGGGCCGCGTGATCGCACTACAGCAAAGCTGCCATGCTCATCAAGCCTGCGAGAGTGCTCCTACACGCAATCAGCAACAGGGGTAGTCGATTACTCGACCTGTAGAGACGTCCGGTGCGGGATATGAACTCCAGCCGGGCGTTTTGCCGTCCAATTGTAATCTGCGTGAATGACACGGCGAGCGGGCAGGCCCGCCGCAGGCCTGCGGTGCCAACGTCTGTTCCCGAGACGTTCCAGGCAGCACCGTCAGCAGGCTGGGCCTGATCATCGCTCTCAGGCCCGGCCTGCTGCATCTCCCAGGAAAAAGGAAAGCCGTCCCACGGGGGCTTGGGGACAGAGGAACACCATGCTGAATCACGGCTACACCGTGCGGCGGGGGCGCAATGGCTGGAGCGTCTATGCCGTGCACACGGGCAAGCCGGTCCGCGTGAATGAGCGGGTACAGACGGGGCTGTCGCGCGAAACCGCCATTGAGCTTCTCGCGTCGCTGAGGGTCTTCGCCTTCATCGAGGCTGAGTCCGGCGAGCAGCCGATCGTCAAAGGGCGCTCGGTCGACTAGGGCGCGGCGTCCAGGCGGGCGAGCACGCGCTGCACCAACGTCGTAGTCCAGGACGTCGAGCCCCGCGCGGTCGGGATGCCGCGCTTGGTCAACGCCTTGGCGATGCCCGTCGCCGACGTGATGCCGGACGCGCGGATCTCAGCGATGGCAGTGCCTACCTGAGCGACCCGCGCGTTGGCATTGGCAGTCCTGGCAGCCCTGCCTGTGGCGCGGACTTCATCGGTCAGTGGCACGCCTCTATTCCCTCCCAGGCTCACGGCCTTGCCCTGCGAGACGAGTTCGTCTCGCTGCTCGGGCGTCAGCTCGGCATAGAACCTCTTCTTCGCCGCTAGGGCGGCACGAGTGCGGGCCGATATCAGACCAGCCTCCAGCTCGGCCACAGCGGCCATTTGATTCAACATGAACCGGCCGGTCGGACCCTCACTCTGCGGCAAGTCGCAGAAGCGCACGTCAACCCTGCTTTCCAGGAGCCTGGATAGGAGGCGACAGATCGGGTGAGGCAATCCACCTTCGCTATGACCAGGGGAACGCGATGTAGGCGAGCATCGGCGAGCGCGCGGCGGTGGCGGGTGGCGCGGGCCCGGGTGGTTGGGCCGTTCGCGGATGGGTCGAGGCGCTCGAGGGCCTCGGGGGCTGCCGCATGGTGCCGGGCGACTTGTGCGAGGCGCGGGCCCCAATCTCCAGGAGGCGTGCGCCGGAGGTCGGCATCGGTCGGGACGCGCACTCACAGCCTCCTGTTTCTGACCGCGCCAGGGCGGGTTCCTGACGTCCAACCCTGCAGCGGTGCAGGGCAAGGAACGCGGAACGCTTTGATTTTGCTGACGATTTGCGGGGACGGTTCCTGACGGCACGCAGGAGGCGCCTCGCGGGAAAAAGATCTGCGCCTGAGATTGCGTGCGGTCGATGACCCCTTGCGCTCCAGAGTTTGACCCGCCCCCTGGGGTCTGCAGCCGTCCCTGCAGTGTTGCTGCCAGTTGCAGGTGCGTCTACCGTCTGCCTGCCGATGGAACTCACCTTCGCCGATGCCTGATGAGCCGCCTGACGAGCGTGAGCAGGGGCGTGGGCTCTCGCACCACATCCTGCCCGCGTCTGGCACAATGGTTGGCATCTGCGCCACTGTGATCGGCTTGGTGAAAATCTTGGAGGAGCGGATCGGTCCCAGCCACGTCGACGAGTACGCGGGCCTCGCGGCGCTGCTGTTTCTGGCCAGCGCGCTAGCCTCGTACCTGTCGATGCGCAGGACCACAGGCATCGGGTTGAGCGCTCGATTGGAACGCGTCGCAGACCTGTGCTTCGTACTCGGCCTAGTCAGTCTCTCGCTGATTGCGGTTCTGTTCGCATACGAGACGATCTAAGCGAACGGGCCTGTGCGCGAGAATGCGGAGGCCTGCGCGGCGTGTCCGGGAACCGGTCTCAGCGAGCCGCGCTGCTCCAGCAGGCCCTTCGGGCTGGAGTGCGCGCCATGTTGGAGATGCTGGAGGGTGCGGGTGCGATGATCCTCGCGGCCGGCGTCGTCCTGGCGGTCGTTGCGGTGGTCGCGCTCGTCGGCCGCCTGCTCTCGCGAGACTGAGCTGTCGCCTCCATCCTCCGGCGAGGTGCCGATCCCAACCGGACTGGCCGCATGGCTGGAGACGCTCGGGCAGGTGCACGCCGCTGCGCCGCCACCGAAGACGTACCGCAGGGGGGTGCCGGTGCAGCTCACCTGCAACGAGCCCATCCCGTTCGGCTGCCATGCCGCGCCCGACTGGTTGAGGCCGATGTAGGGGGCGTGGCCATGGCCGGTGAGGTCGTAGTTCGACCACGTCCCATAGATGCCGGGAGGCCACGGGCCGGTCATCCCGTTGTGGCCGGCCACTCCCGCCCGGAAGTCCGAGTTGTAGAGCAGGTTGGTCGAGTTGAGCCCCACCCCGATCTTGTCGGCCGTGATCGCGCCCGCGGCGAGCTGGTCAACGCCGATGGCGCCGGCCGCGATCTGCCCGGCGGTGATCGAATTCGCGACGAGCTTGTCCGCTGAGATGGTATTGCTGGCGATATTCCAGCCGGTGATGGTCTGGCCGGCAATCTGGTTGGCGGTGATGGTGTTTGTCGCGATCTCCCAGGCCGTGATGGATCGGCCGACAATGTTGGCCGCGGTGATCGTCCGCGCCGCGATGTTCCCACCCGTGATGGTCGAGCCGGCGATTTCGGTTGCCGTGATCGCGCCGACCGCGATCTGCCCGGCAGTGATCGATCTTGCGACGAGCCGGTCCGCCGCGATCGTGTGCGTCATGATGGTGCCGCCGTCGATCAGCGTGACACCGGGCGGGGTGTAGGGCGAACACTCCGTCTGATCGGAGCGGGCGCCCGCATACATCATGCCGGCGAGCATCACGATCGGGCCGTCACCCGTGATGTTGACGCCCCGATACATGACCCGGAACTGGGTCGCGGTGCTCGGAGCCTGGGCGATGAACCCGAGGCGGGGGTAGTCCTTCAGGGCGCCGCCCTGGATGCCCTGGTTGTTGGCACCGACCACGCCACCGGCATAGGCGACATGATTGCCGGCCGCGTCGAGGAACTGGACATACATCTGGGGCGCGCAGCGGTGCCCCGTCGCGTAGACGCTGAACTCATAGAAGGACCCGCCCACGCGGGGGGTAGAAGGCCCAGACGCCGTTGGCGTTGGCGCGGCCGTGGAACAGCTCGAAGTAGCCGCCTGCCGGGACGGCCGCCGCCGCGACGTCGCAGGTGAGCCGGATGCCCGTCGCGCCGGCCGGCACCCAAAGGGTTTCCTGCCAGATCGCGGGCATGTTCGCACCCCAGCTCGTGCCGGAGATGTTCCAGCCCCGGGTGCTCTGCACCAGCTCCGTATTGTAGGCGAAGTTGTAGCTGGAGACCGCGAGCTTCGGCGTGGTGATGGAGCAGGCCGCGAGTTCACGCGCGGTCAGGGTGCCCGCCTTGATGTTGCCGCCCGTGATGGTGTTACCGGCGATCTTGTCCCCGGTAATGGTCCCGCCCGCTATCTCGGTGGCGGTGATGGTGCCAGCGGCGATTTCGCCGGCCGTGATCGAGCGCGCAACGAGCCGGTCCGCACCTATCGACCGGGTGATGATCCCGCCGCCCGAGATCGCCGTGATGCCAGGGTCGACGTAGGGCGACACCTCCGTCTGGCCCGCGACGGCCACCGCGAACATCACCCGCGAGAGGTAGAAGCAGGCACCCGCCGCCCCGGCCGCGGTGGTGGCGGCGCAGATGACCTCCGCGTAGGCCGCTCCGGCCGGAGCGGTCACGAGCAGCATGCTCCTGCTGTAGGCGTAGGACCCGCCGCGCCCGTCGACCAGCGTACCGTAAGCGGTGCTGATCGCCGATCCGGCGCTGTTGAACCAGTTGACGATGACCAGTCCGGCGCACTTCAGAGCCGCATAATATGCCTGCAGCTCATAGTGGGTCCCGGCGCTGACGCTGTAGCGCGCACTGCCGCTGTCCGTGCCCACAGCCCAGGCCCATGCCGCCGGTGTAGCCGCTCATGAAGAGCGTTCCGCTACTGCCAGTCTCGTCACAGGCCTTTGCCGAGGAGAGGACCGGGCGCTGGGACCGGGAGGGGTTCAAGGGGGCGGCAGTCTGAGGGCCGCCACACACATCAGAAACACGGGACTGCCAAGCTTGGCGTGCTCCGTGCCAGTGCTTCCTCGATGCGGGGCCGCGGGCCGGGCGATGAGGGCTTCACCAACAAGTGCCGGGCCCGCACATCATCCGGAAACATCACACGTTCAAGATTAACCTGTCTCGCAGGTATCCTACCGAAAGTGTGGGACTGCGGGCCGGTCGCGAAAATCATCCCCCTCAGTCGCGACTGGCCCGCCTTGAGCTTTCCCGCGAGGGACCTGCCCCAGCCATGAAGACTGCTCGGCCATCACGCGCTGAGCCATTGCCGTGGCAGGGGGAGCGGCACGCCGGCGAGAGCTGGAAAACGACGCATTCTCCCTGTCGCGGCGCACGGGGCTTCCGGGCCAGGGCCACACCGGAGATGCACTCGAAGCTCGCGGATCACGCACAGCGTGGGCGTCCGCTGAGCTAATTACCATCTTCCCTTGCGTTCAGCAACACGGCGCTGTCTCTGGGTGGAAGCCAACCTGATCCGCCCTCACGAGAGTGGCTCTTCGCGCAGGTTGTCACTCGCGGCGAGGTGCGCGCCTCAATAATGCATTGGCTGACACACCTCGGTGTCGAGAACGACGCCGTCCAGGTCTATGCGCATTTGATTGTACTCTATGAGAGCTGGAGCAAGCCAACGCGGCCCCGTCGTGTCATGGCGTATGCTGAGCCAGAGCTCGTCGATGGCCCGTTGTATTCGGCCGATATCTCTTGAAGCCATTTCGAAGGCTAATGAACCGACGACAGCTTCTTCTGTAATGAACATCCCACACTCATGGCGGATGTAGAATGCTCGATACAGGAGCTCTTGTTGCATGGCATTCACAGCAGACGGTCAGTGAGATTGAAAGAACATCCTCAGCCGCTCACATCCTCAGCCGCTCACATCCTCCGCTGCTCGGAAGCCGCGGCGAGGGTAAGATAATCTCCTTGCAGACGTCAGCACGGCCCACCTCATCACTCGTGAGAACATAGAAAAGCGGCCCTCCCAAGCGCGTGCGAGATCGGGATCTCGACGGCGCGACCGGGTGCGTAGACGTAGGCGACGCAGGCCGGATCATTCTCATCTTATACCAACGGACATCAGCAATGACCCTTGGTTCCATTCCCAGATTTCGCCAAGCTGTGACCTGGCATCGAGAAGTCGAGATAAATCAACGGCCCGAAGCGGCAGCATCTCGGGCCGTTGGTATTATTTTGCCAAAGCCTGCCTACAGGAGGTGCTAGGTACTGGCGCCGTCGCAGTGTTGCTCGTGGGCTTTGCGGTTTCGACATAAGAAACCGGCTTCTGAACCGTGCGGTAGTTTAAGCTGAGCCGGTCGGGTACTTCCTGCTGCTCCGGATTGGATCGGCCAGCTGCCACATTGTACGGGTCGGTAAAGATTCCGTAAGTCCCTGGCTGCATCTTGTATTCGACCGTCCTAGTGCCGGCACCTGCATTGGCGAGGTACTTGTCCGGATCGCTCCAATCACGCCCGTCCAAGTTGCTGTAGAACTTAATGTCTATGAGCACTGCATCACAGAGCGGGGTGACCTCCTCGTACTGGGTCGGCCAGCCCGAGCCAGCCCGCGGGTCGGGGTATCTGCCCCAGTCGCCGCCTTTCAGCGGACAGGCACCGCCACTGCTATAGGCAGCACGGTCCGGATGATGAACGCCATAGATTGGTAGCCCGACAGCCTGACCCGTACCGCCGTCTTTCAGCGGAAATGTTGGAGCTGCGGGGGCAGTTGTGCGCACGCCCTTTGCACGGTCTCCGAGGGATCGAAAGTAGGCTCCATTGGGCCGGAGATACGCGAACCCATTACCGCTCTTCGGCTCGTATACGGCCACAACGAACAGATACGGCTTATTAAAAAACGGCCTCTCTACCAAGTAGAACTCGGCATCGGTTCGATCATAGTCGACAGCTTTCCAGTCAACATGGAGGCTGTCTCGGCCGGGTTGGCCGACATTGACCCCATTGACCCACGTGCGTGCGTCCGGGAACTGCTTCAGGCGAAGCACTCTCGTGTAATTTTCTTTGATATCTAGGCCGGCGCGCCGACCCAGTGGTCCAACGACGTTAGCTCCAGGTTGCGAGAAGGCAAAGTTCACTGCCTGAAATGCATAAGGGTAATCGGCCTCAGACATCGTGCAATAATAGTTCGCAAGGTCGATAGGCTCGTGGTCTGCGTATTTAGCTTCGTATTTTGCGTGGCTAATTGGTAGGTCTATAAAATTGAGACGACCATCCGCGCTGAGCTGCTCGTCTGGATACTTGTAACCGGCGTAGCTTTCGTCAGGCAAATACGACGCATAATCCTTTTTAATCACATCAAAATTCTTGGGATCCTCAAGGTTGGCATCCTTTTCCAAACCGGCCGCACCTTTTTTTCTGTACTCCCGGACGAAACCGTTCTCCTGGGTCCGCCACAGCCCGTGCTTGCCTTCACCGATCATGATAAGGACTTGCTCTGCTACGCTCACGAACCGATAGGTATAGTTCGTGTTCATGTAGCCCATGTAAAATGGTAGATGGGGAATTCGTGAATGTGTCGTCGATGGACGCCCGACACCCACGAGAGCTTTCTGTCCCTCCCCTTCTCTAACGTACTGGTCGCTCGTATAGAAGAATGGATCTCCCCCCGTGAGATCGCGCAGATTGGCTACCGGATCAGCCAGGACAACCGAAGGTTCGATCATGGCCAAGCCAAGTAATGGCAGGCTACAAATTGACGGGAATTTCATGGGGCACCTCTACAACCTCGAGACCGGGTTGAAGCCGGTTGTCAGGATGCGGGGCGTTGGCCACAAGCCCAAGCCAAGCCGGAAGATGCGGTCGTAAAGGTAATATTTGCACCTTTCGGGAGCAGAAGTGCGTCTCCTTTGTGCGCGGTGAAGGTGGACTTGCCGTCGCTCACCGTAATTTCGCCATCCAAAATAATCTTTGTGTCGTCGTAGTCGTAGGTGTACTTTAGCGGTTCTGATTTCTCAAGCCGGAACATGGCACAGGTGATCGGCGACTTCGGATCCTTTGAGGAAACGATATCTTCAAAGAAAGCCTTCACTCCAGGTTCATTCATGGATTTAATTTTTTTACTGGATGCGGCTTTAACGTAGGTCATTTCCGCCGATGTTTCGACGCCGTGTCCCTGGGCGGTGAAACCGGCGCCCAAAACGAGCGCTGCGACCCCAGCAAGAATCCCCAATGATTGAATCTTGTGCATTGTTCCATCCCTTCGTCGTTATTTTTGTGCCATCAGCCTATTGTTATGAGGTTGATGCCAACATTGACACCGACTATTTACCCAGTCGATGTGAACACGAATGATCGAATTTGTTAAACGGATGCTTCCATTTGTGAACGGATTTTAACTCTCGCCGAGCGCTGGATCGGCACCGGCCGAGAGTGGCGCGAGCGCATCGGCATCGCGCGGTCCGAGAGATCAAGGAACTTCGAAGCGGGGCTCGAACCATCCGGGAGCAAGGCTGTCGTCCAAGTCAAGCCGATCAACGTTGCTTTTATAGACCAATAGAATTGATGGGCCGACGTGGCGGTGCTCGAGTTTCTGCTCCAACGCGCGGATGGCTTGGTCGATCGCCAGTCGTCCCTGAAGCACCGGCGAGTCCGTCGGGGCTGCTATTAAGCGCCCCCGTTTGATCGCACGGTAGGTGCCGTGGGTAAAATAATCAGCGAAGATCTTTATCGAGGTATCCGGTCTTCGCTCTCTCAACACGCTTACGGCGGCATCAGCTGTCACGGCGCTTCCGACGATGTAGTCAACTGGAGGTCCGCTCTCGAGTGTCTCTTCGACGAGACGTGATTGGATGTCAAAGCCGGTATCTCCCCATTTGACAATCGAAATTGTCGCGGCGCTTCCAGCGAGTCCGGCCCGGAACCCAGCATCGATGAATTTGACCCAGCCTGCGGCGGATGGGCCGGGAAACCACGCGACTTTCGCAGCGGCGCCTCCCGTCGGATGACGGCTTGCTAAGTAGGCACCCACGATGCGTCCCATCTCAGTCCAGGAGATTCCGACCTTTGCGGCAAGGCCAGCATCTTCCATATCGTTGACGGCGGCGATCACGGGAATACGCGCCGCTATCGCCCGTACAACCTCGCTGAGTCCATCGTAGGAGACCGCTCCGACAATGAGCGCATCTGCATTGTGGCTGCAAGTTTCGATCTGCTCTCTCTGTCTCTTCACGTTGGGATAGCCGCCAGCGTCAACGACAGTGAGTCGAACGCCGGCAGCGGTCGCTTGGGCGACCATGCCATAGTTGACGCTGATCCAATACGCATCCTTGAGATGCGGATAGGATGCGCATATCCGCCACTGCCGTTCCGCCTTCGCGATTGGCTTGAAAGAGATCGTCGCAGGCGTGCCAGAATAATCGTAGGGTGGTGGCCACGCCAGCACCTCGCGTTCCGCACCGTGAACGCTGGCGCGCAGCCCGACCACTGCCACCAACGCCAAGGCAATCGGCGGGAGAAGACGGCTGATCGCACAGGCCAAAGTTTGCTCCAGGTTCGAGCGGCGATATTTCCAACGTCGACCCACGGGCGAGGGCTTGCGTCGATCCACAATGGAACGGTTGAACGCCATCATGTTTTCGCAGTCAGGCATCGGTCGGCGGCTGTTCGTTGCCTTCCTCATCATAGCTTCGCTGTCATTGACGCCCGGTTTGTTCGCCTGGTTGATACTCCGCGATGTCGCGGAAACCCAGACGCTGTTGAGTGCTCGCGCGCTTCCGGCCGTGGTCACAGCACAGTCGATGGTTGAATCAAGCGACCAGCTTGTTGCAATGGGGCCGGCCCTGCGACGTGTCAACGATCCCGTGGAGTTTGAGCGGCAGAAGACCGACTTTGCCCGCCTTCGCGACCAGATCAGAAGGCTCCTCACCAGAGAGGGCGAGCCGGTCACCGGCTCGAGCCATACGAGCCGGCTGAAGTACGAGATTGAAAGCCTGCTCTCAGATCTTGAGCGGCAGGAAGCACTCGTTGCTGAGCGCCTCCCGCTTGCTGCGCGCTTCGAGAATGTCGTCGGGCAGACAATGGACGCCGCTAGGAATCTAACGGAGCTTTCCGAGACCTTCGTATCGAATGCACATGCTCTCAGCCTGGCGCTCATCGCGGATCTCTACAAACCAAAGGACCCGAAGCTGGAAGACGAAGCAAAATTAGAGATGTTAGATCAAATTGTCGAGAGGAATATCTACAATCTTCAGCAAATGTCCGAGTTGCGCCTTGCGGCCTCACAGATAGGAGTCGTTGTCAATAAGTTTCGCTATGCGTCCAAGGCCATCGAAGTCTCCGACATCAGGACTGAGTACCTTGCATATATCGAAACGATCACCAGGCGGGTAACCGGGATCGCGGATCCCACCCGGCGCCAGCAGGCCAAAAGTTACCTGGAGGCGCTGCGCAACGCGATCAGCGACAATGCGCCGGACGGCGGCCTCGCCGGAGCGCGCTCGCGGATCGTCGCCATCGGTGCTCAATCCGATAACTTGGCGCGTACCGCTGAGCGGTCGGCCGATGCGACGAGGACGATCGCGGCGGATCTCCTGAAGGCGGCCCAAGCATCCTCCGCGGCTGCCGCATCTCGTGGCGAGAGCGCCGTCACTTGGGGTTTCATCATTCTGATCATGTCGACCGTAGCGGCGGTGGGAGCGTCAGGCTTCGTCGTGTGGTTGCTGGTCGAGCGGCGTTTGGTGAGACCGCTGGAGGAGGTGACCCTCGCGCTTGAGAGGCTGTCGGACGGCGACGTCGACGTTGATGTTGATATCAGGGGGGCGCCCGAGCTGCAGCAGCTAGGGCGGGCGGTCGTCGTATTTCGGGACGAGTCCAAACGTCGCCGGATGTTGGAAGTAGAGCAGGCCGAAACTAACCTGGAGCTCCTACGGCATAGACGAGACCTCCAGCAACTCGTGCGCGAGCAGACCGCAATGCTCGAGGCTGCGAACGAACTCCTGCGGATCGAAGCTGTGGAACATGCTGCCGCCCGGACTCGGGCCGAGGCCGCGAGCCGCGCCAAGACGGAGTTCCTCGCCGTGATGAGCCACGAGATCCGGACGCCGTTGACTGGGATGATCGGCATGATGGATCTGCTCAGCTCTGCCGAGCTCAAGCCGGAGCAAGCCCGGTGGCTCGACGGCGCGAGACGCAGCAGCGCCGCGCTGCTTCGCGTGCTTGATTCCATTCTTTCCTATGGAAGGGCAGAGACGAGCGAAATTGCTCTCGACATCGAGCCAGTCGACGTGAGGACGCTCGTGGAGGGCGTCGGCGCACTGATGCAGCCGGTCGCGGAAGCCAAAGGGCTTTGCCTCGAACTCGAAGTCGACCCCGATTTGTGGCCGCTTCACCGCGCTGACGATGGAAAGATACAGCAGATCATAGTCAATCTCGTCAGCAACGCTATCAAGTTCAGTGAACGCGGCGTAGTGCGAGTCGAAGTCGTAGCTTTGGATGAGGATCAGGATTTTCAGTCCGTGCGCTTCGACGTGAACGACATGGGCGTTGGAGTCCCATCTGACCAACTCGAACGTATCTTTGAGCCATTTGCTCAGGCCGATAATTCCATCACCCGCCGCTACGGCGGGACCGGCCTCGGCCTCGCGATATCACGCCGGCTCGCCGCTCTCATGGGCGGCGAGGTGTCGGCTGTATCCGAGCCTGGCAGAGGCTCGACCTTCTCTCTGACGCTACGACTCGAACGGGCAGAGCGTTACCACTATGATGCCGCGCGTCGGGAACGCGGAATTGAGCCGGTCCAAAGCCGTCAGGTTTTACTGATCGAGGATGACGAGGCGACGCGCATCGTCGCTTCGACCTATCTGGAACGGCTCGGACACGAGGTCATCGCCGCTTGCGACGGCGCGAGCGCCGTGGAAGCGCTTGAACAGTTTCGGCCTGATATCATCGTGACTGACGTCAGCCTTCCGGATTTCGACGGACCGGAGGTCGTCGCTCGCCTGCGGGAACGTCTCGGTGATCCACACCTCCCCGCCGTCTGCATGTCCGCGCATGTGTTCCCCGACGATGTCGAACGCTTCGTGTCTTTGGGAATGAATGCTTTCGTGGCCAAGCCACTTTCGCCGATCGCGCTGTCGGGCGCCATGGCATCGGCGCTCAATAGCTCAAGCCTAGCACATCATCACGAGGCATTCGCCGCGGACCTGGCGGCTCTCGGGCCGGCCGTGATGGCCTCCCTCATTGAAGCGGCGCGCAACACGATGCCGGCACGTCTCGATGCGCTTGATCGGGCATTGGCTGAAGGCGATGGCGACAATCTCCGACGCCTCGCTCATGCCATCCAAAGCACAGCAGGATCGCTCAACATGAGCCGCTTGCTAGAATCCGCCCAGCGCGTTGAAAGGAGCGGTGCGGGTCCAGGGGATGGGGAGTTGTCGAGACTCGTCGCAGAGTGTCGGCTTGCCTGGGACGCAGGGCTGAAGGCGATTGAGAGCCAGGTCCAGGCTGCGCAGTCAGCCCCGCGAACTCAGGCCACGGCGGCGCCGGACAGATAATAGCCTTCGTTGTGCGAGGTCAGAATGATCTGTGGCTTCCGGCCGTCATCCCTCAGCTTGCGCCGCAGTCGGCGAACGAGCACATCCGCAGTGCGATCGGCCGCGTCCCATTCGCGATGGGCGATTTCGCGGAGAATCCGATCACGGCTGAGTACCTGTCCTGGATGGCGCGCAAGCAATGCGAGCAATTTGAATTCGGCATTCGTAAGGTTTGTCGGATGACCTTGGCTATCGCATAACAACCTCGCTCGAAGATCGAGGCGCCAGCCTGCGAATTCGACGTATTTTGGTTCATCTGTGGCGCTTCGCGTACGCTCCATCCGCGAGATAAGGTTTTTGACCCGTGCCAGGAGTTCGCGTGGTTCAAATGGTTTGGTCACGTAATCGTCGGCGCCAACTTCCAAGCCGACGATCCGGTCGATCGCGTCGGTGCGTGATGTCACGAGGATGATGCCGACGTCCGAACTTTCACGTTGCTCTCTCGCCAGTCTGAGGCCATCCTCGCCTGGCAGGTTCACGTCGATCATAAGGACGGTGGCAGGAGCGCGCTCCAGAATCCGCCGCATCTCGGCGCCGTCTCTCGCCTGGGTCACCCGGTAACCCTCGCTGCTGAAGTAGTGCGCGAGCTTCATGCGAGTCACCGGATCGTCTTCCACAACAACGATATGTCGGTCACGCTTCGCCACTACCGAACGCTCCCATCCTACAAGGAGGTGGAGTCTCTCGCACACTGCGCGTCCAACCTTCCAGAGGATGCGAGAGTGCTAAGGCGTTGGAACGTTTGCAACCCGCTCGATTGTCTGAATGCAAAACCTCCTTGGCAGCTGAAATGTGCTGAGCGCCAGAACGCGTAGGCGGGCCGGCCGCGCTTGGGATAGAGGTCAGCGAAACCCGCGTTGGCAAAGATGATCCCGAGCCGGGCGCGCAGGAGCAGGTAGGGATTGCCGCGCGGGAACGCGGTTTGGGCTACGCGGGCGGTGTCCTTAGGCACCGGTGGGAGTGGCGATTGCAGTCGGAGCGACATGGGCGACCTCCGGGCCGGACAAATACCCTCCACCCAGGGCGTCACTCCGCCGGGCTTTAAGCTGTCGCCCGGCAGACCTCGGACGCTCCCCTGCGTACCAAGTCGCCAACCTCACAGAAGTCCAGGCTGCCCCTCCAGAATGCGGGCAGCCGCAGCGGGGAACTGCCCGACCGGCTCCGCGCCCGCGTAAAGCACCGCGCCCACCTTGTCCGAGAACCGCTGCAGCTGCTCGGGCCCGAACGGTCCCATCACGCTGTAGAAGGGACGCTCCGCCTCGTCTCGCTCCAGAGCGAGGCGCCGCTCGACCTGCAGAGCCTCCACCGGGCGCGTGAGCGCCTCGTCCTCGCCCGCACGGCCCTGATCAATCAGCTGCGTGCCATGCTCTTGGAGCGGGGCATCGTCCTGGCGAAGGCGCGCGCTCCTCATGCGGCGCCTGCTCGCCGACCTCTGCGCGGATCCTGGGTCTAGATGGGGTGCTCGACACCGCGTCGTTGATGAGGACCCCGGGCGCGCGGATCTCCATCTTGGCCAGGGCGCTGCCCTGAGACCGGAAACGTTGATGTAGACCGGCATCGCCATTTTGCTACACCCTTGCAGACGGGGCGGGCCATACGTTCTGGACACCATTCATCACCTGGCCGATCAAGCGAGCTGAATTGCTCGCGCTCAGTCAGCCTCGCGCGAAGACAAACACTGCCCGGCGGCCCAAGCGGTCGATGAAGATCACTCCGAGTATGTTTGCCGCACCGCATCCCAGCGCTTCAAGGCCACGGTGCCGTTGCTGATGACGAAGCGCATCAGATCCTCTCCAACCGCGAGCGGTCCGGAGTAGGTGCGCCGGGTGGCTGCTTCGATCTGTGCCACATCCGGAGTAGTTGTCGAACCGCGAGCCGTGAGTTGGATGATGTGCGTGTAGGCCGCGAGCTTCGGCTTGGCCCGCGAGAACACCGTGCCCGCCTCCTCCGGCGAGGTGTGGTGCTCCATGATCGCTCGGTTTTGCAGTTTGTCGAGCACGTCTGACGGTGCGTCGCAGACCTCGTGGACCAGCAGGTCGGCGCCCGTGCCGTGCCGGATTACCGCCTCGTCGAATTTCGTATCACCGGAAATCAGTACAGAATGGCCGGCGTGATCCACCCGGTAGCCGTAGGCTGGATGAATCAGCGGGCCGTGATTGACCGCGAAGGCCGTGACTTTCACGCCATTCGCCTCGAACACAACGTCGTCACTGTTGAAGTCCCGAGCATCGATCTGGGTCGCGATCTCGGGCGTCTTCTCGTCGGCCATGCGGATGCGGATGTCGTCTATAAAGGCGGCTCGCATGTTCTCCGCCATGTGTTTCGTGCCCACCGGCCCGATTAGAACCATAGGCGCCCTCCGCATCGCGTAGGAGGTCTGGATGTAGCCTGTCATCCAGAGATCCGGCAGCCCAACGGTGTGATCCGAATGGAAGTGAGTGAGAAAGACCGGAGCAACACTGCCAAGCGGAACCCCGATTTGGCGCAGCCTAATGGCACAGCCCCGTCCCGCGTCGAATAATAGGTTGAGCCCTCCGGCCTGGACCAGCGTGGCTGCGCTGAACCGGGAGGGTTGGGACTTGGTGATCCTGTCCCGAGCAGGGTCACTGTCATAGCATCTGCTGCGGCCGGGGCCGTTTGCGCCCGGGCCGGCGTGGAGATGACCGACGGTGCCAAGCAAGCGCCGAGCAGACCTATG
The DNA here is from genome assembly GCF_000022085.1 of Methylobacterium nodulans ORS 2060. Classification (NCBI taxonomy): domain Bacteria; kingdom Pseudomonadati; phylum Pseudomonadota; class Alphaproteobacteria; order Hyphomicrobiales; family Methylobacteriaceae; genus Methylobacterium; species Methylobacterium nodulans. Next base: position 3,340,628 of record NC_011894.1, on the reverse strand, counting down.
CCTGCGCGGAGTACACCTCGACGCTGTTGATGCAGATGCGCTGTGTCGTCGAAGATGCGGCGCATGGAATTTCTCCTCGCGGTAAAATTATGGTTGTTCCGGAGGGCGTAGTTCGTCACCACGCCGAGCTTGATCATTCGACGTCAGGCTGCCGCGATGGATGGGCTGCTTGGAACGCGGGGTGGGTCTCGGCGAGCGCGGCAGCGCGCTCGATCTTCAGGAATTCTCTATCGGCACGGCGAAGCGGCGGGCTGCGTAGACCTGCGGAACCAAGTACACATCGGCGAGGCTAGGCTCGGCCCCGAAACCCGGCGAGGCGTGCCGCTCAACCGCGGTTAGGCACTCTTAGCCCTGATCAAGGCAGGTTCAACTTCGGACATGACCTTGCCGGATGGCACCAGCAGAGTCAGCACGCCGCCGAACATGCCTAAGCTGGCCAGGATGTAGAAGATGGTTTCGAGCGCGAAGCCGCCGCCTGCCAGGTAGCCGCCCAGGATCGGGCCCCCGACGCCGCCCAGGCGGCCGAAACCAGCGCACCAAGCGACACCGGCGCTGCGAACGTTGGTCCGGTAGTAATTCGCCACCAAGCCATAGATCAGGGTCTGGGTGCCACTCGTCCCCAGACCGACGACGGCGACGATGGCCAGCAATACGCCCAGCGGAAAACCCATGGTTAGCAGGAAGATCGCAAGGGCCCCGATGGCGAAGCAGGCAGCAACCACCAGCTTTGCGCCGAAGCGGTCGGCAACCTTGGACCCTAGCAAGGCGCCCAGAACGGCGCCGCCGTTGAGAACCATCAGGAAGGACAGCGAACCTTGCGCGTTGAAGCCGGCGCGCAACATCAGCTCAGGCAGCCAGGTGTTCAGCGAGTAGACCAGCATCAGGCCGGTGGCGCTCATCAGTCCGAGCAGGATGGTGGGCAGCGGGTAGGACGTGAACAGACCCGCCCAGCTGGCCTTCCCGTCACCCGTCGAACTCCTCGTCACCTCGGCCGGCCGTGGGGCCGCCTCCGGTACATCGATGCCGGTCTTCTCGGCGACGGCCTGCGCTTCTGCCATGCGCCCCCGCGCGGCGAGCCACGCCACCGACTCCGGCATTTTGAAGTAGGCGAGCGGCAGCAACGTAACGATCGGCAGGGCGCCGATCATGAACAGGCCGCGCCAGCCGACCGAGCCCAGCAGGATGATCGCCAGGGCGGCGGCCATCAGGCTGCCGAGCGGCACGCCCGAATAGACGATCGCGTTGCACAGGTTCTTCTTACCCTTGGGGGCGAACTCGGACACCAGCGCGGCGGTGGTCGCCACCAGGGCACCGACACCGAGGCCGGTCAGGAAGCGCATGATGCCGAAAGCCGCCACCGTACTCGTCATCGCCGTGACGGCCATGCCGAACGAGAACCAGGCGTAGGAGAACAGCATCACCTTGCGGCGGCCGATGAGATCGCCAACCGAACCGGCGAGCAGCGCGCCGACGAGGACCCCGAAGAGCGCATAGCTGCCCAGCTGACCGGCGATCGCGGGGGTCACGATGCCCAGTTGCGTCGCATCGCGCAGGAACGTTGACACGCAGGCGCCGTAGACGACCAGGTCATATCCATCGAAAACCAGCCCGACCAGGGCGAGACTTACGACCCAAACGACGGTCCGGATCTGTTTCGCCTCACGATCGGGATCTGTCGCGCCGCTCGCGCTCACGAAGGCCGCCATTGTTCGTCTCCTCGGTTATCATGATTTCTGTGTTAGAGCACGTAGCCGCACGTATTCGTCTCGGCTCTGGTCAGGCTCGAGCCCCACGGCTGTGAGGCGGGAGGTATTCTGTTCGGAACAGGGGGCATCGGCTGCGCGACGTTCGGAAACAGCGCGCCATCCCCATCCATCCGATGCGCTCCGGCAGCGTCACGGCGCTTGCGCTAGGCCAGCCGACCTCAGCGACGATCAAGCAGGAACCGTCCGAAGAAGGCGGCGAGGTCGTCGTGCGCATCGAGCGGGAGCACGTTCGCCACGTGCTGGTCCGGACGGACCACCACCATCGCTCCGGTCCCGCGGTCGATGCCGCGCAGGTCGAAGATGTCGGGGCCGGTCTTGAGGTCGGGCGTGTAGGCCTTCTCGTAGTCGATCAGGCCGAACCGTCCCTTGCGCGGGAGCAGCAGCGCGGGCAGCTCTTCCACCTTCAGAGCGCGATGGCCCTGCTGGAAGATCGCCCGCACGTCGATGACGCTGTCGATGCTCGCCCCCTCCGGGGTGAACCGGCGGATCGGCGAGTTTTCGGACTCCGCGAGGAAGCGCATGAGCGCGCGCACCCGCTGTCCGCTCGCGTCGGCGAAGGCGTAGATGCGCCAGGCGCCATCGGCCCGGGCCGCGTGGCCGAGCTGCATCGGCCTGGCGTCGGCGAGGCGCACGACGGGCGCCGAGTGGAACCGCTTGCCGACCGGGAAGCCCGCGGCAAGCGCCTGATGGGTCGCCGCGGCGGTGAGAACGGTCGCCGGCGGATAATGCGTCGCCACCCCGGCCGTGTACCGGCCCGACTTGACGAAATAGGCCTGCAGCTCCGCAGGGTCGACGCCGCCGAGCTCCGGATGCGCCGGATCCGTCGGCGGCGAGGCCATGATCGTCGACCATTCCTTGTCGAAGTCGATCAGGCCCTGAGCGATCGCGTGGCGCTCGGTGGTGTAGGTGCGAAGGAGCTCCGGCTTGGTGCGCCCCTCGAGCACCGCGATGAGCTTCCAACCAAGGTTGAACGTGTCCTGCATGGACACGTTCATGCCCTGGCCGGCCTTGGCGCTGTGGGTGTGGCAGGCATCGCCCGCGATGAAGACGTGGGGCAGGCGAGATCCGGCCTCCTCCGCCGGGACATCGTCGAAGCGGTCGGTGACGCGCTGGCCGACCTGGTAGACCGCGAACCACGCGACGTCGCGCACCTCCAGCGTGTACGGGCGCAGCACGCGCTGGGCGGTCTCGATCACCATCTCCTGCGTATTCAGCCGGAACGCGTCGCGATTGCTCGGGTCGATCTCACCGAGATCGACGTAAAGCCGAACCAGGTAGCCGCCTTCGCGCGGGATGAGGAGGATGTTGCCCTCGTCCGCCGACTGGATCGCGGCCTTGAGCCGGATATCCGGGAAGTCGGTGACGGCGAGCATGTCCACGACGCCCCAGGCGTGGTTGGCGAAGTCCCCGCGCGGCTCGGCCCCGATCGCATCCCGCACGCGGCTGCGCGCGCCGTCGCAGCCGACGACGTACTTGGCGCGGATCGAGGTCTCCGCCCCGCTGTCCACGTTGCGCACCGTGACCACGACCGGGTAATCGCCCTCGGGTTCGATCGTCAGCGTGACGAACTCCAAGCCGTAATCAGGCACCAGTCGCGTCGGCGCCTTCAGCATGTAGTCCGACAGGTGCTGCAGCAGGCGGGCCTGGTTCACGATCAGGTGGGGAAATTCAGACAGGCCGTCCTCGGTGTCCTGCACGCGACCGGTGCGCGTGATTGTGGAGCGGTCGTCCGGCGCGGGACGCCAGAACACGGTTTCGTTGACCCAGTAGGACTCGCGGACCAGCTTCTCGCTCAGGCCGAAGGCTTCGAACATCTCGACCGTGCGGCACGCCACGCCGTCTGCCTGCCCCACCTGGAGCGGACCGTCGCGGCGGTCGATGATGCGCGTGCTGATGCTGGGGAAAGTCGAGAGTTGCGCGGCCAGCAGCATCCCGGCCGGACCGGCGCCGACGATGAGGACGTCGACGGTCTCGGGCAGACCCGCTGGTTGGTTCGCGGCGCCCGGTGCGGCGGCGAGGATGTCGGGGTCGCCAGGATTGTAGCCGTCGAGATAGAACTGCATGACTGTCCTCCCAAATCTCTTATTGGCTGAGATGAACTCTCGCTGCGGGGCCGGCGTGCTCTCGTTGCTCTGCGATCGTGCCGCTCGGACCATCCCGGCGCGCGCAGCCCGTGCCGCGAGGGCGGCCTGTCGGATCGCGCGACGTCCTCTCGCCAAAAAGACCGTATACGGATAATATGTATGCTGTCAATATCGGCTCGCGGCGGGGTGCCGCCTTTCTGGGGTGGGGAGGACTGTGAGGACGCGGCTTGGCTCGAAGGCGCTCGCGTCACGGCCGTAGCAGGCGCTGCCACGCACCTCGCCAGCGAGCGTGAGGCTCTCTCGCCGCCGCTGGATTGGCAGGATCGCGCAGCGATGCGAGGCTGGCCGCGTCCGACGCCGGCAGCCGGAGCCGGAAAGGCGTCAAAGTACGGACGAATCGGCAGATTCCGCCGGCTCGCTATAAGCTTAGATCAGATGCCCTGCCAGGAACCCATGAGCGATCTCTACTCGATGCCCGGCCACTTGTTCCGCCGTATTCACCAGATTTCGTCGGCGATCTTCGCCGAGGAATGTGCCGCGTCCGGTCTGACCTCGGTTCAGTACGCCGCGCTGACCGCGATACGCGAGAACCCCGAGGTGGATGCCACGCGGTTGTCGTCCCTGATCGCGTTCGACCGCTCGACGCTCGGTGACGTGCTGGAGCGCCTGGAGGCGAAGGGCTGGATCCTTCGCAGCCCGAGCCCGAGCGACAAACGGGTCAAGCTGCTGCGCCTTTCGCCGGCCGGCCTGCAGGTGCTCAGCGACGTGGAACCCGCGGTCCGTCGCGTCCAGCAACGGCTTCTCGAGCCGCTCGATCCCAGCGAGAGAGCCAAGATGGTGCGGTTGCTCGCGCAGCTCGTCAATCTGCACAATCACGTTTCGACCGGTACGCTGGACGCAGCGAAATAGCGCTCATCGCCGCGGAACCGAGTGTGGTTCTGCTCGCGCACGGTCCAGACACCCGAGAACCCGAAGCCCGTGCGCAGCCATAGCATGGCCTCGAAGCCCTGGATCGCGCGCCGCGCGGTGTGGAACGATCGGAACCCGCCCACTCGTGGCATCGGCCGCTTGATCCGGAAGGGGTCGCTCGCGATCCCTTGCTGCAGGGGCTTGGTGACGTGGTGCGTGGGCATGCGCGGCAGCAGACCCTCCTCGTGGCTCTCGGCGATCGCCGGCGGATAGGGACCGGCGCCATCCGTGCCGATCCGGTCCGGAGCTAGGAGCGGCTGATCCTGTAGCAGTGCGGTTTGCGGAACCGGCGCAGCTGGCGCCCAATGGCAGCCGCGTAGGCCAGAACCCAGCGGTTGATGGTGGAGTGGTCCACCGTGAGGCCTCTCTCCAGGAGCATCTCCTCGATGTCGCGGTAGCTGAGGGCGTAGCGCAGGGACCAGGAGACGGCCTGCACGATCAGCGCCGCCTCGAAGTGCCGGCCCCTGAGGTCGCCACGCGCCTGCGCTTCAGCTTGAGGGCGAGGACGGTGAGGATCATGGGCCGGCTCCGGGTCGGAGGCGGCAAGCTGGGCCGGTATGGCTAACGACCCGAGAACGCCGGCGCGTTCGCGTTTGCGACAGCCCCAATCGAGCGGCATCTGTGGGAAACGATCACGCGCAAGGTGGAGCGGCGCTTTCGGCGAACTGCACAGGTGCGGTAGTCAGGCCTAGGTACCGCTCTTCAGTGTGCCTCCGGGCCGACCGGCGCACCTCATCAGCGCCGCGTGGCCAGATACTCTGGTTCCATACGCCGCTCTTATGCGAATGGGGCCGGCCTCACGCGGGCGGGCGCATTTCCGGCGACGACGGGCGCTCACATCCAGCGTGCCCTGAACTGGGTGAATGAGCTGGTGCTGTGCAACATGCAAACCGCGCCGGCCTAGTCCAAACGGCAGGATTGCCTCGCCGCCTGAGGCGTGTACTTCTAGTGCCACTTGTCTACGAGCTGCCTTCGCCCGCCCGGTTTACTGTGGCGGGCTTTTCTTGTTTTCAGCCCCTGATAGCCGTTCCAACCGCTCTCCTCGCTGGAGTCACATTCTTCTTCGCAATCTGCAATAATATCGTCCCATCGTCTGTCTTATAAGCACTTAGATTATAGATTTATTCTATAGAACCTGACCTCGCCTTAAAAAAGCGATTATTATCTGCTCATCCGCGTTATCGGGAGCATTATGGCGCGCCGTGCTCAAGCTTGTCGATCGCTTGTTGAGGACGCGGCAGAGGTGACCGTCGGCCGGCGCAGCGGAACCAGACGAGCAACCGGACGTCGACTCGTGGGCCTTGTGCCCCAACGATTGATGGCAACCGGTCATGAAGGACCCCAACCTCGCCGAGGTGCTGCGGCAGGTCGAAGAGACGATCACGGAGTGGAACCGTCAGGCGGCTGAACTCCGCCGGTCGACGGAGGAGTTGCTCCGCGTCGAGGTGACCGCCGAGCGCAAGTCCGCCCGCGCGATCCGATGCGCCTGGACGCCCGCCCCGGGCCGCAGGAGAGTCGCAGGCGGCGTTTGAGGGGGCCGGCGGTGCCGGGGGCGGGGACTCGACAGGCACGATCGGCCGCTGGTGGCCTCCTGCGCGATCCATCGGAACTGATTGGTCGGCCGGCGAGTTACCGGCGGTCGGCGCGGGTGTCTCCCCCGCACGTCCCCGCGCCGCCAGCGAGACTCCTCGCAAAGGGACGGGGGCCGGTCAGCCGGAGGGGGCCACCGGTCCTCGTCTGACACCTGCCCGTGGGCATCACCACGGACAGCCGATTGCGCCAGGAGCTCCGGTTCCTTCTCGCCGGGCTCGCCCATGTCGGAGCCTTCGGTGAAGCCAAACAGGGGCTCGCTGTCGAGCTCTTCGTCGCGGCCGCTGTTCTCTGCCGCGGTTCTCTCATCCTGAGCCAGGACCACGCTGTCGGGCGGCAGGATGAGGAATGCAGCAGCGGGTAGGAAAGGCAGAGAGTCACCGACAGCCGCCTCTCACCGTCTAGCTGGTCGAGTTCCGAACCCAGACCGATTTTCGCCTTCGGCCAAGCTCGCCGCGTTCTTTGCCGCGGCGAGCCGCTCACAAGCCCGCACGCGCCGTCGGTGAAAGGTGCGCTCTTGCCAACCCTTCTCACGGCACCACTCCGCAATCGAGGCCTCCGCGTCCCCGCCGGCCGCCCGGATGCGCGCGTAAGTCGTCAGCGCCAGGAACTCGTCCTTGTCGGTCAGCACCGTGTGGGCAAACGCCAGAATGTCGAAGCTCGCGCTCGGCCGATCTGGAGCGGCCGAGAGCAGCGCGTCGCCCAGCCCCGTGACGATCGAGGTCTCTCGCAGAAGACGCGTCGGGATCACACAGCAGGTGAGGCACCAACTCTAACTTGCTCGGGATGTTCGGTAATTAGAGTGGTGCCCAGGGGCGGAATCGAACCACCGACACTGCGATTTTCAGTCGGTCTGATGTCATTGATTTTTCAGCACTCTGTTACCGGGCAAGGGCTTCAAATGAGGGCAGGGAAGCCGCCGCGCTCGAGCACCACGGCGAGGCCGGGCCACGCCTTGGCTCGACCGGGGCCGAGCACAGCACGCGCGATCTCGGCCTCATCTGGGTAAAGGCAGGAGGGCTCGTGCCCGGCGGGATCCGAAGAGCGGCGTGGCATCCGCTATTTCTCCCCCTTCTCACGCCCAACACTCGCCAGCGCGAGCCCGAGAACCGCCTCCGCGGTTTGACGGCAGCCGCAGGCGCCTACGCCGCCACCGCCCGCCCTGCAGTCCCGAGCCGGCTGGGAGCATCCCGCGTTCTCGGCGATGATGCGGCGGCCGGCCTCGACGTGATCGGCGGTCTTCTCCCCCGCTCCTGACGCGGGCGAGGATCGGGAGAGAGCTTGAGCGGCAATCCAGCGGTGTCCCGACGTGTCGAATGGACAGCCTGTAAGGCTCTCGGGTGTGTAGGCTGCATCGCGGATGATGCGCAGAGCCTCGCGCAGCCGGGCGTTCTCGGTCACCAGCCTATACTCGTGTTACTCAGCCTCTTTGCGCCACCGCTTCACGTCCTCACGCGTGACTGCGTTTGCAGCCCCCGGCGCATCCTCGCCCCCGGCCGCAGCCAGTTTCAGGGCGTAGCACTCGGCCTCCAACTCTTCGACGCGGGCATTCAGAGAGGTAACAGGGCCGGATAGGCGCTCGGCGAGCACGATAACCAGCTCTGGCGTGATCCTCATTTTGATGACCGGGGGCGCATCCTCGCGGATCCAGGCGTAGATGGCCTCGCGCAGATCAGCGCTCATCGCCTCTCCTCCGTGCTCGGGGCGGCGAGGGCGGCGCACTCGTAAGCGCGTGTCGCCTTTCGGGCGTGCTCTACGCGCAGTTTTGGTCGATGCTCACGGCTGCTTCTCCGTACTCGGGGCGTCTCGCCTTGGCGGCGTCGCCCGGTATCCGGTGATGCGTTCGGCCCACTGCACAGCAGCGGCGAGGGTGATGCCTGGTCCGCGCTCATCGGCGGTGTCCTTCTGCGGATGGGGAGCGGGCGGGCGGGATCAGCGCACATGAGGCACCCGCGACCATTCCGAGCGTTTTTTCACTGGGGCGCCGAAGGTCTGATGCCCATGTACGTCGCGCACATCGTAATCGGCCTTCTTCTTCTGTTCGTGTCCGCAGTCATCGCGTGGCGAGGCGAGGTGGTGCACCGTCGGGATCCTGCGACTCATCCGATCGACGTGATGGCAGTCGTGTGCGCGGCCGCTCTGATTGCGGCGCTTCTGGTTCTTCAAGCAGAGATGCACTGACACCATTCTCGTCACTCCGCGCTGTTGCTGGCCGGCCCGGTGCGCCCTGAGGGCGGGTGAGGTGGGAGAGGGCATTGGTTTGCCCCTCTGGCAGATGCGCCCGCATGGCGTGAACCAGGCGGGCGCTGTCTCTACCGGCGCCGCATCGGCGCCCGATCAGCCCTGCAGCAGCTTCTCGCCGTTCACGCCCAACACCTGGGCGATGGTGAGCAGCGCCTGCTTCTCCTCGTCGCCAATGCCGCCGTTGTCGGCCACGTCCGCAGCGATCAGGAAGATGCGCTCCTTGTCCGCTGCCGGACGGCTGGACACAGGCGATCCTCCTGCATCGCGTTGTCGAGCGCCTCAGCTTCACAGCCATGGCCCGGCTCAACATGGGCGATGAGCGCACCGTGAGCGTCCTCTTCCTCAGCGCCTGCGATGCCGTCGCCGCCTTCTACCGCTTCTTGCCCGAGCCGGCTGACGTTGAAGCGCTGAACCAGCGCCTCGAATCCCAGCCGCCGACCGCCTGAGGGAATCTCCATGGCAACGATGGACGAGGACGAGGTCACGAGACTGCTGGGTTGCGAGAAGGTGGGTCTCGTTCACCCACGAGGCCAAGAAGCGCGGGCGCCCGTGCGGCTGCGTCCACCAGCGGTTCGTGATCGACGCCCAGCACGGGACTGTCAGCTGCAAGGACTGCGGCGAGTCCGTCTCTGCCTTCCATGCACTCAAGACCGTCGCGACCCAGGAGGGACTGTACCGGCGCCAGATGGCCGCGATGAAGCGCGAGGAGGCCGAGATCAAGGAGCACCGGTTCCTGAAGGCCGTCCGCATGCTGGATCGGATCTGGCGTGGCGGCCGAGCGCTACCCTGCTGTCCGCACTGCAAGCGCGGGATCTATGCCCACGAGCTGACCGGCGCCAGCGTCGGCATTGCACTCGAGGAGCAGCGCCGGAAGGCGTCACCGCGATCGCCCTGACCCACGGGGCAATATCAGGGCAGAACAGCGTTAGCCTGCCCGCTTCATCCCAGGACAATACCCGGAGAACACCATGAACAAGCCAGACCTGCTCAAGGCCATCGCTGCGAAGGCAGGGGTCAGCGAAGCGATCGGATCGAAGGTCCTCGCGGCCTTCGGCGACATCGCGACCCAGAGCCTGAAGAGCGGCGACGATGTCCCGCTGCCCGGCCTCGGCAAGCTGGTGACTGTCCGCCAAGAGGCCCGCAAGGGCCATAACCCGCGCACCGGCCAGCCCCTGCAGATCCCGGCCCGCCTGGTCCCGAAGCTCCGGGCGTCAACCACGCTGCACGACGCGCTGAACTGAGAAGGTTGGCGGCGGGATCGAAGCTTCCCAGGGCACGGTCCCGCCGCCGTCCACCCGCCATCCCAGCAGCGGGCGGCGCCATCGGTCCAACTCTTCCCAGGAGACCAGACCAATGACGGATCGAACCGATACATCAGGTCGGTGGCCGGGCGCGAGCCTTCAGGTGCTCGACTATAATGGGCACATCATCCACGAGCGCGGCGAGACGCTGTCGCTCACGGACATGCGGCGTGCCGCCGGCGCCGACCCGTCCCGGCAGCCGGCCGAGTGGCTGAGGTCCGCCGATGCCAAGCGGTTCCTTTCCTTCCTTGCGGACGTTCTCAACCTGGGAAATACCCAGTATGGGATCGTCCGGGTGGTGAGGGGCGGGAAGTCGCCCGGTACATGGGCGTATTGGCAGGTCGCCATGGCCTATGCGAAGTACCTGGATCCCGCCTTCCACGCGTGGTGCAACGAGGTCGTTCGCCAGCACATGGAGGCGATGCACAACCCGGCGATCGAGGCGCCGACGGAGCGCCGGCCGGGCCTCTCACCGCAGAGTGCTCGTGATGTCGGCGCCATCGTGAAGCGAGGCCTGCACGCGAACGTGCCGGAGATCCTCGACGCCAATGCGCTCGGATGCCGCTCTGGTTAAGCGGGTCATAGACCATGCGCCTGCTCACTCGTTCCGCGATCGCCATTCGTTCCAGCGTGCGCCGCATCAAGCTTGACGATCAGAGCAGGCGACGGCGGCTTTAGCTTGTCTTACTTCGCAAAGAGGTCCTTGATGCGCGAAGCCACTTTGCTCGCGGATCAGCCGGACCGAGCAAGGCCGCGTTCGGGTGCACTTCCCGATCTCGCTTCGACCGGCGATAGCGTTAACGCATCGCCGCCCGAGAACACGCGAAGGCATAAGGTGCGCCTTATGCCGCGCCCATGAATATCCTCGTTTGCCGAATTCGGCTCCGTACTTAATGTATTTTTGGTCGAATTCGACCACGAATGCATAAAGTATAATGTGGCATAATGCCCGCGGGAGAAACGTCAAATGAGCAGGCACCGTAGTGCGATGCACGTCTCCATCAATGTTTCACTGGAGGCGTCGGCAGTCATCCAAGAATACAATCGTATTACCACATCCGATCATCGCTGCTGAATGAACCGCGCCGGAGGCCGTTTCGTTCCAGTCAAGCAACCGTGGCTGGTTGTTCCAGCGTGACGCAGCAGCGTGCCTCGGCTTCGCCGGCGGGATGGTGCGGATGTGCCCCAGTCGCCGGCGATCGTTGAACCCGTCGACCCATTTCAGTGAGCCGAACTCGCCCGCGCTGAAGGAGCGCCACGCTCGCGCGCTGGTGGATGAACTCGGCCCTCTAGAGGAACGCCTCATGTCATCTTCAGTGTCATCCATAGAGAGCACAACTGCCGATTCCGGCGAGACCTCAGCAGCATTCAAGCAACGCTTCATGCGGCGGCTGATCGCCGTCCTCATCGGCGGGATGTTCCTCGACGGCTACATCCTCGGGATCATCGGTCCGGTAACCCAGAAGATGACCGACGATTTGGGCCTGTCGACGCTCTGGGTAGGTCTGATCGCCGCGGCCCCGTTGTTCGGCATCTTCATCGGCTCGCCGCTCGGGGGCTGGGCCACCGACAAATTCGGCCGCAAGCCGCTGTTCCTGGTGGACATAGCCTTGTTCGTGATCGCCTCGTTCATGCAGTCATTCGCTGGGTTGGTTCAGTTCTTCGTCGACTCGGCCTGGCAGCTGTTCTTCGTGCGGCTGCTGATGGGCGTCGCTATCGGCGGCGAGTACTCCATCGGCGGGCCACTGATGTCCGAGTTCGCTCCCGCCCGGCTGCGCGGACGGCTCTTGGGCATGACGCTGATCGCCTGGTACGCCGGGTTTATGTTCGCGTTCATCGTGGGTCACGTGCTGGTGGCGACAACCGACCTGAGCTGGCGGCTCATCCTGGGATCGAGCACCGTGATCGCAGTGGCCTTGTTCATCGCCCGGCTCGGCCTGCCCGAATCCCCCCGCTGGCTGTGGAACCAGGGCCGCCGGGACGAAGCCCGCACCATTGCCCACCGGTACATGGAAAGCGCTTCCGACATGACCGACGTCGAACATGAGGACATCCGCAAGGGCAGCTTCGGGATGCTGTTCTCCCGGCAGTACTGGCGAGCGACGCTCTTCACATCCGGGTTCTGGTTCTGCGCCGTCACCCCGTATTTCGCCATCGCCACCTTCGCCGACAGCGTGCTGCAGCAATACGGCCTCAGTGGTGGGCTGGCCGGTGGGGTCGGGCTCTCCGCGCTCGCTCTGCTCGCGGTGGTGATCACCGTGCTCTTGATCGACAAGGCCGGCCGGCGTGTCCTGACCGTGCCGCCGCAATGGCTGTGCGCCGCGTTACTGGCGGTCATCGGCCTGTGGGCGGGCGCACCGCCGACCGTCGTACTGATCCTGTTCCTCGCCTTCTCGTTCTTCAACGCCATGTACACCACGCTGACCCAGATCTTCCCGGCTGAGGTTTTCCCGACTGAAATCCGCGGCATCGGCACCGGATTCAGCGCCGCTGTCAGCCGGATCGGCGCTGGCCTCGGCACTTTCCTGCTGCCGTGGTCCATGACGAACCTCGGCACTTCAACGACCATGCTGATCGCCGCCGGCGTCGCTGCGGTCGGTGCCGGATTGTCGCAGTGGCTGGCTCCCGAGACGAAGGGGAAGAGCCTCAGCGAGACGGCCGCTGGGTATTCGCACTAAGTACAACCTCGAAAGTCGTATGGCATGCGCTCCGATGATGGAGCGCACAGCTTCTGGCTTGCGGTTGTAGCAGTCGAAGAAATCCTGGGTGGCTTGGAGCAGCGCGTCGACGCTCTCGAACAGCTCGCAGTGCGTGACCTCACACCGGAAGTGACGCCAGAGCATCTCAATCGGGTTCAGCCAGGGACTGTAGGTCGGGAGATCCAGCAGAACGAGGCGCCCAGCCGCGCCGCGCAGGACGGCTTCGATCTCCTCATCCTCGTGCGTGCTGGCGTTGTCCCAGGCCACGTACACCGTCTCGCTGCGGTGGCGCGCCAGCAGCGCCTCGAGCAACTCAGTTACTTCACGCCGTCGCTTGTGCGGCCGGGTGAGGACCAGGCACAATCAAAGAGCTAGAGCGGCATCCGTTCCACCATGAACGGATCCTGCTCTAGAGCGTCGCTCGATAAACGAGAATCGGACGGGATTCCTATTTGGGTGCTTTCATGATTCCCTTTGATGTGGAGGTGGATCATGGGCAAAGCGCTGAAGTGGACCCGATCAGCGGGACCAATGGGTTGGGTTTCTTAGTTGGAAGCTCGCCCGTCTCCGATCCTTTGTCCCGTCACGCCACCAGGCCTGTCTGTTGCTGCTGCAGCTGCGGGCCTGTGGGCAGCGCGTGAGCGTTATCCAAGCTTCGCCCCTGGTGAAGCGTCATGTCCACAGCCTTGCCGTCGAGGGTGCCGGTCGGCCGCGAAGGCGAAGAAGGATCAGCGTTGCACGATCACGCACGGTGCCAGCGCCGCAGCAGCGATAGGAGCTTGCGGCATATGGCCTGGTTTCAATGCAGAGCTTGCGGTTCAGCTAAAGAGGGGAATGCGGGATGACGATAGTTCGCTAGTTAGCTGGTCTTGCGCACACAAATCTGCATGATGTTGCCATGTTCCCCTCGTGAGCATGTTGCTGTATGTCACTCAAGCGCCGTTATCTTCCCTCCCTTGGTTCGTTCGCCGCTTTCGAAGTCGCAGCGAAGCATCTCAGCTTTACCCTCGCTGGGAACGAGCTCAACGTCACTCAAGCCGCCATCAGCCAGCAGATTCGCGGACTCGAAAAATCACTTGGCGCTACCTTGTTCGTCCGCAAGCACAACAGCTTAGAATTGACGTCCAATGGGCAACAGCTCTTGTCTGCTGTCAGTGACGGGCTGGACATAATCTGCCACGCGATCAACGGCCTCAATGCGTCGTCCGGTCCTCCCGTCATCACCTGTTCGGGCACCCTTGCAGCGATCGCCTGTTGGCTGAAACCCTTCGTGGACAGGTTCCGTTCCGAACGGTCGGACGTCAGGTTCGTTCTTTTGGCCTCTGACGAGGATGATACATTGAGAAACTTCGACGAGGTCGATCTTTCTTTTATTTTTGGAAACGAACGCTGTGAGGTTGGAGAGTGTCTCTATTATCTCTTTCCGGAAGTCGTCCAGCCGGTATGCAGCCCAGCCTATCTAGAACGCCATGGGCCGTTTCCGGACGCCCAAAGTCTCGGACGCGCGGATTTGTTGGAGCTGCACCGGAAGCATTGGACCGCTGAAGCCATTGGCTGGCATCCGATCACCTGGGCTAGCTGGTTTCACGCGAACGGTCTCGATATGCCGCACTTTTCTCCCATCATGACCAGCAACAATTACCCGCTTCTTCTGAACGCCGCGGTCAAAGGAGAGGGAGTCGTTCTGGGGTGGCGTCACCTCGTTAGATCGCTGGTGGACGAAGGCGCGCTCTGCGTATTGTTCGACGCCCCTCTCCGGGTTGACCGGGGATACTATTTGAAGGTGAACCGGGCATCTTTGGACAAGCCGCATGTGCAGGAGTTCATAGATTTCGTTCTCATGAATCTTGCAGACTCGGAACAACACCGGTCGCACGGGGCGGCGACCGGGCAGACTCTGTGACCCGGCTTTGCCGCACTTAGTCTTCGAACCACGCGGTCACGGGGCGCAGGCTCAGGCGCTGGACCCAACTTATCCCCGGCCGGAATTCAGGGGAGCACGTCACCATCCGCCGGCGATTGCCTATGATACCGTGGACTGGACGCCGCCCGAGGGCGCACGGCTGACGGATGTAATCTATGAAGAATACGGATTGCAGTCGATCTGGATTCCCGGCTCTCAGCTCGAGTTTGGCTCTTTCAGGCTGGTGACAAGCAGCGTCGGCCAGGCGATCAAAGAGGGCTTTTGGGATTGTCGCCCTGTCTCGGGCGTCCCGAGAGGTTGAGAAAGCCTGCGCGGTCCAGAGTTCCTTTCGCGCGGCGGCGAGCGCGTCGGAGAAGGTGACCTCGGCTTTGGGATACCAGGCGGCGCGTCGGGGTCGCACGAGGCCGCGCAGAGCCAGGCTGCTGGCCCAGAGGGTGACCAGCGAGAACAGAGCCAGTAGGCACGGCGTGCTCCTCACGCTGCCTCCGGTGTCCGACGCCCGGACGCTCGCCATTCTCCTCCATAAGGATGAAGGGGCTTCTAAGCGGCGAGCCTCTGCCTGAAACGGGTGTAAGCCTCGGTCAGCAGCCTGAGATGCCGCGCACCAACCCCATCCTGACTAGGAGCCCGTCCGAGTAACGGGTTGATGCGTTGGGATTGAGGTTGAGATCTGGGCGGATGGATTCCGCGCCACAGGCTTAGCGCGCGGCCTGCGCCAGCTTCAGGAGGTTATGGGCGGTGCAGATCATCGCCCACTCGCCTCGGACCTGCTCAAGACCGCGCAGCAGGAACTGCCGAAAACCTCTGGCCTGCTTCATCTGCCCGAAGACCGGCTCGACCACCTGCTTTCTCAGGCGGTAGCGGCTCCGGCGCCCAGCCCGCTTCAGCCGCTGAGCCATCGCGCTCATCAGCGGCATCTTCGTCAGCTTGCGCCGTCCAGCCGCATGGGCCTCGCCGTGACGCGCTCGGCCGGGCGGCAGGTAGCCCCGGATCCGACGCGCCTGGAGCGCCGTCAGGTTCGCCTCGGTGGCAAAACCGGCATCGCCCGAGACCTCGCGCGGCTTGCGTCCGAGATGAGCAGAGACGTCGTCGATCAGCGGCACCAGGGCACGATAGTCGGCTGCGTTGGTCACGAGCCGCTGCGCCACGATCACCTGATGCGCCGCATCGACCGCGATCTGGCCATTGTAGCCCTGCACGAACCCGTCGCGGGTGGGCAGGATCCGGCTGTCCGGCTCGGTGAAGTTGCGCTGTGCCCGGTCGGGTGGGCCGCCGTCCTCGCCGCGCAGGGGCCGCCCCTGCCAACGCATGCCCGACGAGGCGCCCGGCCCGCTCTCGTCCTCAGGGGCGGGCGGATCGGCGGCCTCGGCTTCCAGGGCGGCCTTGGCGGCGCGGATCGCAGCAAGCCGCCGCTGCTTGTCGGCCATCCAGTCCGGCGTCTCGTCGCCGCGCCGATCCATTCCGTGCGCGCGGTCCTCAGCGGCATCCATCTCGGCAGCTTGGGCAAGCCACGCCTCGACCTCGGCCGCCAAGGCCGCTTCGGTCGTCTTCATCCGGCCGTAGCTCATCGCTTTGTGGCGCGAGGCATTGGCCTTCAGCTTGGTCCCGTCCACCGCCACATGAGCAAAGCCCACCAGCCCGGCCGCCTGGCACAGCCGCAGCACCTGCACGAACAGGTCCGACAGCGCCGCGAGATGACGCTTGCGGAACTCGGCGATGGTGCGGAAGTCGGGCCGGTTCAGGCCGGTCACCGCCATAACGTCGACCCGCTCCTCGCAGGCGCGGGCGAGTTGGCGCGAGGAGTACAGGCCGCGGCTGTAGCCGTAGAGCAGGAGCGCCACCATCATGCCGGGATGGTAGGGTGGATAGCCGCGCTCCTCGGTATAGGTGTCGAGGATGGCTGACAGATCGAGCGCCTCGCGCACCGTGTCGCGCACGAAATGCGCCATATGCCCGGGCGGCACGAACTCATGCAACGAGGGCGGCAGCAGCCAGCCTTGATCGACATCCCAGGAGCGAAACACCTTGGCCATGGGCCGAGTGAATCACCTCCGCGCCCCGCCGTCGAGACGCTTACTCGGACAGGCTCCTAGCTGTCGCCTCCATGAGTGCGAGCACGCTCCGGTACAGGTCATCCACGGCTGCATCGATGCCAGGATTGCGGACGACAAGGTCCAGCACGTCCAGGAGTGCGGCACGAACCTCGGCAGCTTCGGCCGCGACCGCCTGGCCCTCTGCGATGCGCTTGACGGCATTTTCGATCGCGCTCAGGCGCGCGCTGAGCATCTCGGCTGGCGTCATTCCATACGCCGCCTGGTCGATGCGCCAACGATGAGGGTGGCGAGAGCCGCAGCGCCGGCTCCATCCTGGAGCGCCTTCTCCGGCTCATCAGGCATCACCAGCAGCCACACGAGGGCGGTGGCGACGATGGCGATGCCGAGGGCGGCGGTGATCCCGCGACTGATCACTTCGAAGGGTCCTCAGCGGTGTAGCGGTCGGCACAATCGGAAAGCACGGCTTTCAATCCTCGTCGATGTCAGCCGGCGAGCCTGGCGGCAGCGGTCCGCTGTCTTCGACATCGTTGCCGAAGATGCCGGGAGGTCCGTCAAAGCCCACCACCCCATCGGGATTGTCCGGGGTCACGTTCGGATCAACGGCCGGCGGGCGGTCCCGCCCGAGCCTTCGTTCAAGTCGCCGCTCGCGCTGGAGGTCGCGCTGGATAGGAACTTCGGTCGACCCCTGGGCCAGTGCATCAGCAACTTCACCAGCGCCGAATGTGCCGAGAAGGATGGCTGCAATCGTGGCTCTCATGGAGGCTCTCCGCTCGTGGCTCGGGTAGCAGCGCATTCAGTGCCGGGTTTCCGGCGGCATGACGAAGGAGCCGATCCCTTCCTGGGCGAGCGCGTTTCGAAAAGCCTCGTATGCTGCGTGCTCGGTCAAAAACGTTTCATCCCAGACGGTCGAGCCACCCTCGTGATCCACCACCTCCAGGGTCCAGGGATCGCCTGTGCCGAGGAAACGGAAGATCTTCACATCGACGGTGATGCCGGCCTGTGTGACGGGGCCAGAGAGCGGTGAGTACTCGATCGTACGGTCCTCGGTCATCGGGTTCCTCACTGGGCGGATGGGGCAGCAGCGCTCATTGTGGAGGGCGCCCCCTGGCGCGCTCGAAAGCCTGGATCTCAGCTATCGCGGCACGATGCACCCGCAGGACCTCCTCTCGCACCTTCCATACCGGGTAAACGCATGGCATCAGCACGCCCGACTAGGCGGGCTGGAGCCCTGCTAATCGGAAGCCCTGCGGAAGCAGATCTCGTCGTGAGGCGGATCGTTCATGATCGTGCAGCCATACCGCCGAGCGAATTCGTAGAATCGCCCGCGGGCGCCATCGTCCGGCTCACCTGGCGGGAAGAGGCTGGCGTACACGTCGTGGTGAATGCATGCTTCCTGGCCGGGCTGTAGGCCGATGAGCAGCCGCTCGAGTTCGTCCTGGGTCATGCGAAGCCTTTCGCCCGTCTGGCTACCCACCGGCGGAGCAATGTTCTGCCTTACACCTCAGGAGGAGCGCAATGCTCCAACCTGCGGCCCGAAATCGTCCACGAACCGCCGGCCGTTCGCGAGCGTCTCGACCCATTCGTCAGGCCTAAAGCCAGAGGGCACGGCGGGCTGGCCGGGCGACAGGCCGGCGAGCCCGCAGCCCCATTCGAGGACGGTGGGGGAGGGGACGTCGAGGGTGGGTGAGTCGGACATGGCGGGACGCTACTTGCGAGCGTGGCCGCGCGCGAGTGCGAACCGAACTTGCAGCCTGATGCTGGGCGGTAGCCGTCGCGTGAGTGGCTGATTCCACCGCCGTCCACGACCGCTTGTTGACCACTCATTGGACAGGAGAGGACCGCAAACAAGCTAAACCGTTGAAAAGGTTGGCGCGCCGGAGCAGATGAGGATGAGAACTGGTTGGCAACCGTCAGGCTCATAACCTGAAGGTCGTAGGTTAAAATCCTATCCCCGCAACCATCATAACAGTTTGGCATAGCAAGTAATTTCAGATGACGCCCTCCGGGGCGACTTTGGTCTTTTGATCAGAAGTAATCACCGAATAAGCACGGCCGCGGTTTTCGGCTGCGTTCGGTTCCGGCCCGCTCTGGCAAGCAGCGAATGCCCGGTCACCCGAGGCCGGAAAAGCGGGATTCATGCGAAGAACTGAATACCATCGAATTTGCGCTAGGTGCGGGCGCTTGATCCGCCCATCGGCATTTCCGTTGGGCCAAACTCGACAAAACTGAAGGGGAGCACAACGAGTCCGCCCTCGAGTGGGCAGCGTATTGTCCGCACCGGCCTGTCGATTTCGGCTTCATCCGACCACTACAGCTTGTAGCCGATTTTTCGTAATAGATCTTTCCGCCACGCAATATCAGCGTCGGTTTCGACACCCAACGGCGAGGCGCCATCCACGACGCCGAGCACGCCGCGGCCCAGCTCCGTTTGCGCGACAATTACCTGCGTCGGGTTGGCCGTCGCGCAATAGATGCGACAGACCTCCGGTACCGCGCGCACCGCAGCCAGCACGTTGAGGGGAAAGAAACCGTCGCCCAGGAAGATCAGGAAAGTGTGGCCGGCGCCGATGGCCAACGCATTGTCGCGTGCGAGAGCGAGGGCGGCTTCGTCATTACCCGACCAGCGCACCAACCGTTTACCGGAGGCCTCGCAGAAGGCCAGCCCGAAGCGGATGCCCGGAACCGCGCTCACCAGCACCTCGTGGAGGTCTTCCACTGTTTTGATGAAATGCGACTGGCCGAAGATGAAGTTGGCGGCATCCGGCTTGACGATAGGCACCACGGTGAGTTCCATGGCTGCGCTCTTGGGCGGTGGCAACGCAATGCATGGTAGGCCGCCGGAAGGTGATTGCAAGCCGCCACAGGCGGCAGCGGCGGTCGAGGCCAGCGCGACAGACACGTCCAGTCTGACCTTTCAAAGCCGGGCGTTGTCACATCTAACAAGTAGAGGCTGTTTTGGGCCCGTCCGCGGCCCTCGGACGGTTCGCTAAGGCGTTGAAATTGCATCAGGCGCGCAATGATGCGACCCCACTGGCGGCAAGTAAAAACCATTCCCGTGACAACGCCCTTTAACCTGCTCTTCGCGACCGTGGCCGCTCGCCAGTCCGTCGCGAAGGCGGCCTGATCAAAGTTGCCTGACATCCGGTTCGGGAGCCAGGCGCGTCGCCGGCCTTGACCGTATCGGTCGGGGCGGGCGATCGGGTCTTGCGCCCGGGCGGGCGGCGGCGCATCCTCCTACAGGAGTGCAGACCATGTCCCAGAGCGAGATGGCGGCGCGTGTGGCGGCCGATGGCTTCATCGCCGCGCTCGACCAGAGCGGCGGGTCGACCCCGGGTGCGCTGCGGCTCTACGGCATCCCCGACGGCGCCTACACCGGCGAAGCCGAGATGTTCGCGCTGATGCACGCGATGCGGGTGCGCATCATGACCGCGCCCGCCTTCACGGGCGCCAAGGTGATGGGCGCCATCCTGTTCGAGGGCACGATGAACGGGTCCGCCGCGGGCAAGCCCGTCCCGGCCTATCTCTGGAGGGAGCGCGGCGTAGTGCCCTTCGTCAAGGTCGACAAGGGGCTGGCCGCCGAGGCAGACGGGGTCAGCCTCATGAAGCCGATGCCGGACCTCGACCCGCTCCTCGCGCGCGCCGTCAAGCTCGGCGTGTTCGGTACCAAGATGCGCTCGGTCATCAACGGGCCGTCACGCGACGGGATCGCCGCAGTCGTGAAGCAGCAGTTCGACGTGGCCGCCCGGATCGCCGCGCACGGGCTGATGCCGATCGTCGAGCCGGAGGTCTCGATCAAGAGCCCCGGCAAGCGGGATGCGGAGGCGATCCTCCTGACGGAACTGACGAAGGCGCTAGACGCGATGCCCGATGGGCGGGTGATGCTGAAGCTGACCTTGCCCGACGTGACGGACCTCTACGCGCCGCTGACCCGGCATCCGCGCGTGGCCCGGGTCGTTGCGTTGTCGGGCGGCTACTCGCGGGCGGAGGCTTGCGAGCGGCTTGCCGTCAATCACGGCGTGATCGCGAGCTTCTCGCGCGCGCTGACCGAGGGCTTGACGGTCACCATGAGCGATGCGGAATTCGACGCGGCGCTCGCCGGGGCGATCGAGCAGATCTACGTGGCCTCGGTCGCAAAGCAGTAGTTGTAAATCGATCATTGCACTATGAGGCAGTAGTCATGTGATCAGCCCCCACTGAAGTGGTTAATCGTCGAGTTTGATACCGCTGGCGAAGTTGGTGTCACCTACGACGGCAAATACGTGGTGGGCGTGTTCAGCGGCTTCCAGCGGCTGTCCAGCGGTATCGCCTTCATCGATGCCGAGACCGACGAGCTGGTCGGCATCTGGCCGAGCAACGGCGGCCACCACGACTGCGTCATCGTCCCGACCTCGCTCGAGCACATGAAGCACACGCGCTCGTGCACGGTGTAGCCGCTGCGAGCGGGCACTGGCTGCGCGGCGCGGTCAGTGGCGCTTGAAATACTGCACCGCGCATACGAAACTTGAAAGCAGATTGGGCATGAAGCCGCAAGGCTCAGAATTTGGCGGCGCGGGTGCTCAATGGCCAACCGACGGTCATTCCCACGGCGTGCCGCGCGACGCTCAGCCGGCGCAGTCTTACGAACCGACGATTATCCAGAGGTGCTTCCGCATGAAGTCGGCCCGCACCTCCAGGACCGGGTAGGTGGACGACAGCAGCACGCTCGACCAGTCGCCGCGGATCACGCCGGACTTCGGATGCACCCCGAACAGGGTGATGGTGTCCCAGCCGAGCCGGTCAGCCTTAGGCCCGAAGTCGTCCACGAAGCGCCGGCAGTTCGCGAGCGTCTCGACCCATTCGTCGGGCCGGAAGCCAGGACAGGGGACCTAGCCGGGCGACAGGCTGGCGAGCCCGCGGCTCCATTCGAGGAGGGTGGGGGGAGGGGACGTCGAGGGTGGGTGAGTCGGACATGGCGGGACGCTACCCGCGGGCGAGGCCGCGCGCGAGAGCCGCCAAGCCTCACTCTCCCCCGATCCTCACAGTAATCCCGACCGCCTCGGCCTCTCGGATACGGTCTGCCGTCCCGGGTGTGCCCAGGACGGCAAACACGGGGTCAGCTCGGCTTCGGCGATCATGCGGGCCTCGAGTGCTGGTACTTCTTGGCCCGCCCGATCCAACCGCGGCGGGCTTCTCTTGCTTTTATCCAGGCCTCTAGCGGCAAACCCGACGTGGGCCGTAGGGGGTGCGGACAAACCAGCAACGATACATCCCGCCCCGAGGTCTCCATTGCCGGCGGCAGCCACCGTACGGACCTCGATGCCACCCAGGCCCGCATCCGCCTGCCACGGGAGTGACTTTTGTCGAAGACCCAATCAGATCAGTTGATGACACCGGAAGGGCTTCAGCCCTGAAAGGTGCCGACACAATCACGATGAACAGGGCGATCGCAAAGAACAATGCATTCATCGGTCATGCCTCTTTCAAGTGGATATCCACCATTGAATCTTGTCAGAGTTGCGCACAGAGCGCAACCGGCGACGCACAAGAGAAAGTGAGCGCCTCTAAGACTTGTTTGCCCATTTGCGCCAAATGCCGTTCGATTTTCAGGTTGACCATTACCCTTTCTGGGTGTCTCGCCCAAATGCCTCGAGAGGTGGAGAACGCTCGAACGCGTGCACCTCACAAATCTAGTCGGCCGGCAGCGATGTCAGCTAAGCCTCAGTCTCCTCCGATCATCCACACTGAGATCCTGGGCGGCCCTTGGCGAGCACGAACCGGCCTAGCTCGCTGATCACGGCGCGCCGCTCGGGGTCGAATGCCCCGCCGTCCCAATCGACCAGACCGCGGGCAGCCAGATTGCGGACCGTGGCGAGGCGAGCGACACGACAAAGAGCGGGCGGCTCGCCGTGAGCCGTATAGACCGTTTTGCTGCCGCCCTCTCGGACGAGGCACTGGCCCTCGCTGAGGCCTTCAGCACGCGCCGCTGAGCCGGCGAGATGCTGTGTCAGGTGCTTCGGGCTTGGCTGACGCCCCTCTCCACATCCCACAGATTGCGTTCCACGTCGGCGACGATGTCGGGCCGTCCCTTCTCAAAAAGCATCTGCTTCACCCGCTCGGTCATAGCGCGGGTCTCGCGTTCGAGCTGATGCAGCAGGCGTTCCTCGGCCGCGAAATCTGGTACGCCCATCACTCTCCAATCCTCGTACCAGGATCTTGACCTGCCCGGTATTTGGGACCGAGCGGCTGCCGATGGCGGCGAAGTTCTCGCTCGCATCGTCATTGCGGATTTCCGCACTTAGTCCCGCAGCTTTGTGCGGGAATCCGGAACGGGGTCGGGCCGGGTCTCCTCCGGCATCGGAAATTTTCTCCCTTTCACAACATCTTAACAAATTATTTGCCGGCCCAACGCCCTGGCACGCGGGTTGCCATCACGCCAGCCAACCGTGGCCTTTTCCGTCGGCAGAGGCTGCACACCGAAAGGTTAAGAGCAAGAGCCGGAATCGGTCGGGCCCTGTGCCCGGCGCGTCGATCGGCCCCGTCCGCAATCAGCCGGGAGAACGCCTCATGGCCGTGATTGTCCCATCGCCCCAGACTGCCGCGCGCACGCCGCCAGCGCCCAAGCCCATCGATTAGATCCTCCGCTTTCAGGTTCTCGTCGCAGTTGCGATGCGCTCAATCTCGGTGTGGGTGTGGCCCGCGCAGAGTTCGGCGGAGGCGAGACGATGCGCGGCTTCGGCCTCGACGTGTCCGGCGACCTTGGCCTATCGGGGGCAGCCGGAGCTCTTCCCCGACGGCGACCTGCTTCAGATGTGGGCGTGCACCAAACCAATAAGAAGGAAAAATGGGGGGAGCCATGTGTAATCGCCGCTTCACCGTGCGCAAGGCCCGTAAAGGCTGGGGCGTCTATTGCGCACACACGGGCGAGCCGGCCCGCGTCAACGGGCGGGAGCAAACAGGACTGTCGCGCAAGGCCGCCACTGAGCTTGCCTCGTCGCTGAAGATACTCGCCTACATCCAGGCCGAGCTCGATGAGCGACGGGCGGGCAATCCTCACACGCTTCACTGAGGCGACAGGCGAACGAGCGACAGGAGCACCAGCCCGCGGCTCCATTCGAGGACAGTGGGGGAGGGTGCATCGAGGATGGGTGAGTCGAACATGGCGGGACGCTACCCGCGGGCGAGGCCGTGCGCGAGAGCCGCCAAGCCTCGCTCTCCAACTCACGCTTGATTCGGCTGGCTTGCGCGGGCGCGCAGGAACTTGTTTGCCGCGCCAGAATTCCAACTGTGTTACCGTCATGAGAGGATGCCGTCTCATAGCCAGCACCACGGGCACTGGTAATCCCGAGTATAATCTCGTCAGCGTGCTTTATCATGCACTGCAAGGGGCGGAGCTTTATCAAAAGTACGCCAGCGACGCGGGAAGCGATCAGGACTCGCTAACTTCTTCCGCCAGGTTCATCAGCAGGAGCAGCAGCGGGCTGAACGCGCCAAGCAGCTCCTCGCCTCACGGCTACAGCGCAGCTAGATCTTAAGGATCCGGTCTCAGACGGCGGGACTACTGCATTCCGACCCGCTGGTCTCACCAGCGGGTTGTTTGTTCTGAACCCCGCCCGTTTGATGAGCCGTCCATCGATGCCCAATCTATGTCCCAACTAAGCTCAGTGGCTCCTTCCGTTGGGATGGCCTCGCCCACTCGGCAGGTGGCACAAAACGGCCGAGAGCCGGCGACCTCTGTGGCGGAGGAGGGCGCGGCAGGAACAGGGGCGGTCATCGAACCGCCTGACGGCCAGCGGTCCGTCAGCTATTATGCCGTCGGGTCCCGGTCATTCTCGTGACGGAAGGGGCGTGCTCATGGTGAAATGCCGAATTGCCCTCGTGGTGGCGCTCCTGCTCTCCGGCGTACCCGGCTTGGCCGCACAGACCCCCTGGACCGATCCGCCGACCCACACCACAGCCCCGTCCGGGACGGATGTGCCTGCCCGGCCGGAGGTCGAGCAACCGCAAGCACCGGCATCCCCGAAGGCGGTCCGGCGGCAGGCGAAGCGCCCGCCCGCCCGCGGCCGCACCATCGCCACCGTCCGGCGGCCTGCGCGGGTGGTCGCGCAGCGTCCGTCGCCGCCCGTTCTCCGCTCGCGTCAGGCGGAACGCGTCTCCAGACCGGTGCCGCACCAGCAGGTCGCTGTGGTCCGAAGAACTCATCCCGTCGTGACCTCCAGACCGGTGCTGCACCAGCAGACTGTCCAGGTCCGAAGAACCCATCCTGTTGTGGCCTCCAGACCGATGCCGCCCCGGCAGACCGTTCTGGCCCGGAGGCCCTATCCCGTCGTGTCCAGACCAGTACCGCCCCGGTGGGCCGTCCTGGCCCGAAGAACCCATCCGGTCATGGGAATCGACGATGTCGACCCATGGGCGATCCGCGCGCATCCTTGGGCCGGCGACCTCGACTACTCTGGCCCCTATGGAGTCAGGCGCGGGCTGTGCCCCTGGAGACCCGCCCGAAATCCCGGCGACGAGGACGAGTAGTGCGGTTTCCTGCCGGATCGTACTTCTCGATATGCCGGCAGCACCGGCCAACGATGGAGAACGTTAAGCCTCCAGGCGGGCTTACGGCGGCAGACGATGAAGGCGAGGGCCGACCCGGGGAGTGGTCGCGGAAGCAGGTACGGGCAAGGCAATCACTGCGTCCCCTCGGTCGCCGGAAGCCGGCGGCGATGCGCGTAGGATGTTGGCAGATCTTCGAGATCGGCGCGATGGGAGTGGAAAGCGCCTGTCCGGCTGATTGGCCTGGATGGTCCGCATTGACGGCGCGCGGCGGAGCGCGAAACTGCTCAAAGGGCGGCATGGAGGGAGCCATGGCGCAGTTCGATTACATCCTGAATTGGAGCCTCAAGGCCGGATCACACCGGTTCCCAGGACCGGACGGCGGCACCTGCATCAATGAAGCCGCGATCGTCGCGGCCGGGTTTCCCTACCAGCCGGTGTGGCGGGTCGGCAGCATGCCGCGCTGCTTCTCGCGACCCATCTGCCGCTTGGCAATGCTGCTCAACGACCAAGCGGATGACGTGCAACGCCAGCGGCTGCTGCCGTTTGTCACCCGGCTGGCCTGTGCAGACACGCCCGAGGTGGAGCGCTTGCGCCAAAAGTACATTGACGCCCACGCATTCGAGGCAGCGCTGAGCTTCGAGGACGGGCTGACGGTGCTCGAAGGGGCCCTGGCCATCGGCCGTCAGGCCAGCCTCCTGGGTGAGGACGAGGTGAGCGAACGGCTGACCCGGGCCAAGCGTGCGCCCGAACAAATGACGCCGGATCGGACCATGATGGGCAAGATCAAGGAATGGCTCGGGATCGAAGCTGAAGTCGCCTGACCGAGCGCAGAGATGCCGTGCCAGTGGCCACACCTGTGCCCAATCCTGATCCTCGGCCCAACCTTATTGTGAGCGAGCGTGCCGCGGGTTAGGACGGCCGCGCCAGCAGGATTGCGGTTCGGACAGCGACCCGCCGCGCAACGGTGACGTCCTTGCGCCGCATCGCCTCTGCCGCTTGGCGAAAATCCGCTACGGCCGCCGCAATGTCGAGGGTCAAGCCCTCGGCGATCCGGCGGGGGCCAGGACAGGGGTCGGCGAGGTAGGCCATTACCGCAGCATCGAGCTGCTCGTCTGTGAGGCGCTTGGTGGTGCGGAGGTCTGCGACAGTTGGCATGGGCGATCACCTACGGCTCCTAGCTAGTGCCGAGCTGTCGCTGGGCAGACACTGCTTTGGTCTCGCGCGTCCCATCGATGCCAGACGCGGCAGGTTGGGACGCAGAGAGACGAGATGCAGGCTCACGGCGTGTGCTCCCGCTCTTCGCCAATCGTACCAACCCGGCGACGGCGCAGGCCGACAGGGACGTCGTTGCGGAAGTCGCGATCGTCGCACACCTCGACAAGGCGGCTGCTCGGCGCGTTGCCCTCCCGCTCCGGCCAGCGGGCGCGCCACGGCCCGGCATCGAGCTCAAGCCGGAGCTTTGGGTTCGCGCTCTCCGCCGCGACCAACATCGCAGCGCCGAGGTTGAGCGCCTTGAGGAGGGTTTCGGCCCGCATCCGCTCTGGCCAGACTATGGACCGCGACGGCAGGCAGGGTTTGCGGCCGAGGAACAGCGGGCGCTCGGGCCACTCCAGGGTGTGGGCGATGGCGTCGAGATCGGGTTTTTCGTCTTCCGGGTCGAGGCGGAGCGCGACAAGGGCGAGCGTGTCGGCATGGTAGTCGCGGAAGCGGCGATGAGGGCTTTTGTACGCCTCCGCTCCCCCGCCTCTCCCCTCGGGGCGGCCGCGCGTCGTCCAGCCGACATCCCCTTTTTCAAGCTTGGCGTTCTGGTTGTCTGTGATCGTAGAACCGCGGCGCAGCACGGCCGCCCCCACCACGAGCCGCTCCTGGAGAGCCTCCAGGCGCTGCCAGTCAGCGCGATCGTAGCCCAAGGCGTTGGCGACGAGACCGCCGACGAGGGTTGCGGCCGGAAACTCATCCACTGGGCCATAGGCATCGACCAGGACGCCGCCCCAGGCCTGAAGCGGTGCCTCGAGCAGGAGGAGCAGGTGCTCGCGCATCACACCTGCCCGGCGGTGATCGCGGTGTTCACGCGGCGTGCGATCTCGGGCAGGGCGATCGTTTCCACCCCATCGAGGCGTCCCTCGCGCCGGGCGGCCAGGAGCCGGGTCTCGTGAGGGCCGTACATCTCGTCCATGTCATCCAGGAACGCCGCGATGGAGCGGCTGGAGACAGAGAGGAGCGAGTTCGCGCCCTTCAGCGGCACCGCGGTACGGAAGGCGTTGGCCAGCGTCCGCGGCTGGCGCTGCCCCATCTCCACCAGCACGAACTCCGCGTGGGCGTAGGGCGCGGTGGAGCCGCGCTTGGCGCCCGGCGAGACCTTGGCGATCAGGTGGATCAGGTTCTCCACCACCCGCCCGGCGAGCCCGCGGTCTGTTCCCGCGGCGAGCCACGCCGTCCGGTCGACCCCCTCTAGGTTCATGACGAGCTGCGGCACGTCCACGACCACGTGGCCGTAGTAGAGGCCGGAAGTGAGCTCGGTATTGAAGACGCCGGCGGCCCCCGCATCCTCGTCCTCGTCGAGCTGCTTGAGGTCGTCGACGACGGTGAAATAATCCTGCTCCAGCTCCTCGTCGTGGACGGTGAAGGCGTGCGCCACATGGATTGCCGCATCCTTGTTCGCGGCAGGGTCGGACGTGACCATGCGGCCGAAGAGGGCCACCTCCAGGCCGAAGGGCACCCGCCCCTGATCACGCAGCGCCGTCAGGTTGGCCTTGCCGTCGCCCTTCGCAAAGAATTCCTTGGCGGCTGCGTCCGCGGCTTTGGCATCGGAGGCGGACCCCGCAACCCGCTCCGCGGCGTCCGCCAGATAGCGCACCTCCGGCCAGCCGAGGACCAAGGCCTGACGCTTCTTCGGGTCGACAGCGTTTTTGCCGTAGAGCGCCTTGGCGAACTCGTCCGCGACGGCCTTGACCACCTCAGGCGCAATGCCCTTCGCCGCGAGACGCTCGCCGATCTCGCGGTCGACGATCTCCTTCGAGCGCACGGCATTGGGCACGCCGAGGGTCGAGAGCGCATGCTCGTCGTCCGCGATGCGCCAGTGGCGCTTGAGACACTGCGACGAGTGGTTGGTCAGTTGCCGTTGCGGCGGTTGGGGGCGGGACCAGATGAGGGAGAAGCCCTTGCCGTCCTCGTCGTGGATGAGGAAGGCGCCTACAGCCCGATCTGGTCGCGGCCTACGGGCAAGTGCGACTGACCGAGGCTCCCGCCGCGCATTGCGGGAGACGCTTCATGGAGTTCCGCTATCGCGGCAGCAGCCGCGGTCATTCCCACGGATCTGGTCGAACGTCCGACAGTGGCGCATCCCTCCCGTATCCGGCGCGCCGAGCCTGCGGCGTCCAGATCGCCGGGTCTACTCAGACAGAGCAGCCATGGCTTTGCGGAACAAGCCAAGCTCAATCTGGCTGAGGCGCTCGACACTGGCCTTCTGCGCCTCCTCCCAGCGAGGCAGCGCCTGCGTCAGCAAGGCCCGGCCCTCGTCCGTGAGCGTGACCCGCCGGGCGCGCCTGTCAGCGTCGTCGACCTGCACCGCAACCAGACCGCGGCGCTCCAGCAGCTTGATGTTTGTCGTCACCGTCGATGCGTCGAGCGCGAGGGCCTCTGCCAGCTCATTGACGGTTGGCGGCGTGGGACGGGCGAGGTTCATCATCAGCGAGAACTGCCAACCCGTGAGACCCAGAGGACGAAACGCGGCGTCGTAGAGTCGGCCCAGGCTGCGCGCGGCGCGCTGGACACTCGTTCCGATGCACGTCTCGCCGATGACCTTGGCGACAGCGGGGGTGAGTTCAAGGGGCTCGGGCATGGCGGTACGGGCAGGGCTACTTCTTGATATCAAACCTCAACCGTCGCGCTGCTTCAGGGTTGCAAACAGCACCTGGCTATGGGCCGGGGCAAGCTCGGCACCCTAACTTGCCTTGATATCAAGCCATGTGCGCAAGCGCACATCGGGTTGGCATTTAGCTTGATATCAAGTCATTGCGGAAGCGCGGAGCCCCTGGATCCCCCAGCCGGTACGCGACCGCCCCTGAACCACGGAGACCAACCATGCGCGTCACCTCCCTCGCCCTGATCCCTCTGACCATCGCCTTCCTCGGCGCCCCGGCTTACGCCCAAGAGACCTTCAAAGCCTGGGGCCATGAGTTCCTCGTTCCCGGGCGGGCCGCCCCTGTCAGCGCTACGGCGGCCCCGCGCCGGTTCGACACCCTGACAACCGGCGGGATTGGCTCGCCGCGCTCGTTCACCTCAAGCGAGCGTGCTGAACCCAAGATCCCGGCTCCGGCTTCGCAGGAAAAGCGGACCCTGAACGTCTGGGGTGCTCGCATCGACGTCCCGTCGCGGTGATCTCTCCAAACGCTGTCCTTCTGCAACGGTGGGGGCGCTTGATCGCCTCTTCGGATGAGGAGGCGCCAGACGGAGGTTCCCATGCTTGACTTGATCGGTGCCATCGTGTTGACCGCTGGCGCAGCCATCACGATTGCGACCCTTACCTTTGCTGTCGCCGCAGCCCCCCGCGCCCGCCTGCAGGTGGCGGCGGGCCTGGGTGCCTGGTTCCTGCTGGTTGTCGTGCTTGGGGCGACCTACGCCCTGCACTATGAGCGCGGCTATGGCACCCCGGCCCTGGGCGCGGCCGTGATCGTGCCGGTCATCGGCTTGGCTCTGGTTTTTCTCACTGTCCCACGCCTGAGGGAGGTCCTGGATCGTATCCCGTTGCCGGCCCTCATCGGCGTCAATGTGCTCCGCGTCATCGGCGTGGTCTTTGTCCTGCTCTACGCCGCCGGGCGTCTGCCGGCTCCCTTTGCCCCCACCGCCGGGTGGGGGGACATCATCGTCGGCCTGACCGCCGTGCCCGTGGCCTGGGCCGCCCGCAAGGGCGAGAACCGCGGGCTGGTTCTGGCCTGGAACACGCTCGGGCTGGCCGATCTGGTGATTGCCGTCGTCCTCGGCGTTGTCTCGTCGCCCGGCCCATTGCAGGTCTTCATGGGGGAGCCGAACGGCTCGATCATGTCGACCCTGCCGTGGATGCTGATCCCGTGCTTCCTGGTGCCCCTGCTCATCCTCACCCACTTGGCCGTGTTCTACCGCCTGGTCTGGAAGCACGATCAGACCCACCATGAGGCTCCGGCGATGGCCTGAGCGGGCAGGTGCGCAACGCTGAGGTATGGCCTAGAATCGGCCCCATGACCCCAGGTGGCAGGACCGCAGCTTCAAGCGATTGGACACGCGAGGCGGAAGAACTCGCAGCGTGGTTGATCGGTCCGGCGCGCCTCTCCGGCGATGCGATCGCGGTGACCTCGGGGCTCGCGCAGCGGTTGACCGCATTGGGTGTCCCGCTGCACCGCCTGCGCATCGCCATGCGCGTCAACAACCCGCTGCTGAGCGCCTGGGGCACCAACTGGACGCCGGAGACCGCGGCCGAGATCTACACCTTCAGCCGAACCCTTCTCGATACCTCCACCTATCTCGGCAGCCCGGTCCAGCATGTCATCGGGACCGGGACCTGGTTCCGGCGGCGGCTCGACCGGCTTGGGCCTGAGGATCACACTATTCTCCATGAGTTGGCGAGTGCCGGATTTACCGACTATCTGGCGGTGCCGGTTGCCTTCGGCGACGGGATTGTCCAAGCGGCGACATTCGCCACGCGCCATGACAGCGGGTTTGCCGAGAGCCACATCGCTCTGATCAAAGGTCTCGCGGTCCCCCTCTCGGCTGCCCTTGAAGCCATCGCCATGCGCCGCTCGACCGCAAGCCTATTGGCCGCCTTCCTGGGCGAGGAGCCAGCAGCGCGCGTGCAAGCCGGCGCGATCCACCGCGGCGACATTGTCGAGACCGAAGCGGCCGTCCTGCTCACCGACCTGCGCGGGTTCACACCCCTGTCGCTCACATCGCCGCCATCCCAACTCCTGACCACCCTGGGGCACTATTTCGAGGGTGTGGTGGATGCCGTGCGGGCGGAGGGAGGCGACGTTCTCAAGTTCCTGGGCGACGGCGTCCTGTCGATCTTCCGGGTGGGGGAGGGGGGCCGTATGGCGGCCTGTGCGGCGGCCGTGCGCGCCGTGTCGCGCGCCGTCGCGACGTCCCGGGCCAATGATCTGCCCCCCTTCGTCGCGGCTTTGCACATGGGACCCGTGATGTACGGCAATATCGGCAGCCTCGACCGCCTGGACTTCACCGTGGTCGGGCCGACGGTCAACATGGTCAGCCGTCTGGAGGGGATCGCCAAGGCGAGCGGCGAGACGGTGGTTTGCTCCGGAACCTTCGCCTCAACCCTGCCACACGCGGTCACCCGCACCATCGGCTGGTTCGAGCTCAAAGGGCTGGAGGGGAAGCACGAGGTCTTCGCTGTTGTTGCAGAACGGGCCTGAGAAACGTGAATGCCCAAACCATGTCCGCCGCGAAGTCAGACTTCAGGCCGGACCACTCCGCCGCCGGGGGTGGATCAACTGTGGCCTTGTTACTGTCGCCTCGATCTGCTCCGAGCGCCCGCGAAGAAGATCCTGCTACTAGACTGGAAGCACGACATTATTCCCCAGACGGACCTTCGCCAACGGCAGATCCGGAGACTGTCCCTGAGGGCTGCACCACTCCCGAAGGCGCCCCTCCGCGATCGCTTCGCAGGTGTGGCGGTAGCCGAGTTCAGAGGCCGTCTCAAGGCTCGACCACGCTCGCAGGTCGATACCGGCCAGCGGCGGCTTCAGCACCACGGTGGCCCGGCTGGCCGCCATCATCGTCTGCGCATCGCCGGAGACCGTCGCCGCGCGCAGAAGCAGAGGGACGATGGCCGGCATCGCCTCGGGCACCCCGAGCCACTGCCGCATCAGGTGGCCGCGCCAGCTCCGCTTCTGGACGCCGTCGAACGCAAGGTCGCTGCCGACATCGGCCGCCAGGACCGTCCCGCGCTCCAGATCCGCCATCACGTTGGCCGGAAGGTTGTTCATCATCCCGCCGTCGACCAGGATGCCCGCATCCGTGCAAACGGGCGGCAACAGGCCGGGGATGGCGATGCTGGCGCGCAAGGCTTCCACCAAAGAACCGTTGCTGTGAACCATGACCTGCCCGGTTGTGAGATTCGACGACACGCAAAAGAAGGGCAGCCACAGATCCTCAATGCGGACGTCTCCGAAGCTGCGGGAGAGCCCGGCATCAACCTTGGTGCCTCGAGCCAGTGCGACGTAGGGCAGCGTGTAATCGTTGAGCGGGTTCCGACCTGCAAAATTCTCCACGGCCCAGGCATGGATCTGGTCGAGCGGTGAGCCGGTCGCGAGGCTCGCCGCAATGATCGCCCCCATGCTGGTGCCGCCGACCAAGTCGATCGGGAAGCCCGCTTCATCCAGCGCCCGCAGCACACCAAGATGGGCAAGCCCCCGGGCGCCGCCGCCACCGAGCACCAAGCCATGTGCGGAGCCGCTCGCGAGTCGTGCGAGCCGGCAATGATCGCGGCTGTCTCCTTCACGAACTTGGATCCGCATGGAGACGGGCAACGCGGCGACCGTGGGATGCACTTGGCACGGCAGCGCTGCGCCGGCTTCCTGCCGGATCACGAGATCCATGCGGATCCACTCGGACGGAACCCGGGCGAGGTGCGCCGCTGCTCCCGGCAGCAGCGCCTCGCCGGGGTCAGCCAGCAGAAGCACGTGGTCGGCGTGATGCAGGCTGAGTCGGCACCAAGGGCAATCCAATTGGTGCGCGACGAAGATGGTTCGGGCGTGGGCCATCTCAAAGGTGTGGAACCAGACCTCGTCCGCCCCTTCCGGCCATTCCGTCAGGCAGCCCGTGGTGCCGGGCAGGATCTCGTCAAACGCTTGGGCGAGGCGACGCCCGAACGCGGCCACGGGCTGCCCCATCGTCACGCCGAGCACGGCAAAGCTCCGCGGCGCGTGGGAGAGCGGGCGCCCCTCGAAGGCCCTCCGCAGACGTTCGGCCAGCAGACCGGCGAAGTAGAGCAGCATCC
This sequence comes from Methylobacterium nodulans ORS 2060, assembly GCF_000022085.1. Classification (NCBI taxonomy): domain Bacteria; kingdom Pseudomonadati; phylum Pseudomonadota; class Alphaproteobacteria; order Hyphomicrobiales; family Methylobacteriaceae; genus Methylobacterium; species Methylobacterium nodulans. The sequence continues at coordinate 3,307,487 of NC_011894.1, read as the reverse complement.
TGGGGTGGCGCTCAATCACCTCCTTGAAGGCCTGCCGCGTCAACCGGAGCAGGTGGGTGTCGCGCAAGGCGGTGGCCGTGGCCGAGCGCGGGGCCGGAGAGAGGAGAGCCATCTCGCCGACTGTGTCGGGCGGACGCAGGCGCGCGATCCGCCGCAACGCGCCCGTGCGAGGGTCCCGGGTCGAGATGCCGATGCTTCCGGTCACGAGGGTGTAGAGCGCATCGCCCAACTCACCCTCTTCGAACAGGGTCCGCCCGCCGGGGAGGGCCACGGGGATCATGCGCTCGCGGATCGCCGCGGCTGCCTTGGCATCAACTCCGACCAGGAACGGGATGTCGGGCACGCTCATCGCTGACCGCGCAAGGCTGATGGGACGCGGCGAGCATACCTCCCCGCGGTGGCGCCCACCAAGCAACTCTGCCTCGGGACATGCGGGATGCGCTGCAGGGCGTGCACAGCATGGCAGGATAGAGGAGCTTGACGGTCGCGCTTCTGCCGCTTCTTCCGCCGGCGACCGCGACGGGCACGCGCGTCTTTACGCTTAGAGCGCTCCCCGCCGAAGTGGACGCCGGTTCGGCGTCAGGGAGCGCGTCAAATCAACAGCTGAGAGCCGTGATCCGACCCAACGAAGTCGGGCCCGGCTCTCGCTGCCAGCAGGCCGCGCGTCCGGTTCAGCCGACCATGGGCGGCCATGATGGCCGCCGGATCGATCGTCATCTTCGCGCGAACGGGCCTCGAGGCGGCGCGGGAGCGATCGTCGCCTGCGCCACGATCCTCTCTCTTCGGTTGCTCGGGTCGTGCCTATCCGTCCGGCTGTCGAACCGATGGCAGCCAGACCGTGAAGGCCGAGCCGCGGCCTACCTCGCTGTCGACTGTGATCGCGCCACCATAGCGCGCCATCAGCGTGTAGCTGATCGAGAGACCCAGCCCCGTGCCGCCATGGGTGCGGGTGGTGAAGAAGGGGTCGAATATCTTTCGCAGCTGGTCGGTCGGGATGCCGACGCCGGTGTCCACCACCTTGATCGCAACGCCGTCAGTGCCAGAGCGGTCCTCATCCTTCGTCTCGAGGCGGAGCACACCGCCCTCCGGCATGGCGTGGATGGCGTTGACCATGAGGTTGATCACGACCTGCTGCAATTCCGTCCGGCTGACCTCGACCGTGCGGGTTGCCTCGTCTGCGATCTCGACCGTGACGTCTGCGCGTTCGAGGAGATGACGGACGAGCACGAGACAGTCGGCGACGACGCCTGCGGGCGCGACCGCCTCGACATATCCCGCATATTCTTCCGGCCGCGCGAATTGCAGCAGGCGTGTGACGATCATGTTCACCCGGTGGACCTGCTGATCGATCAGGTCGAACTCGGTCTTGACCTCGTTCGCCGCCGATCCGAGCGCCTCGCGGGCAACCTCGAGATTGCCCTGGATGACGGCGATCGGATTGTTGATCTCGTGGGCGACGCCGGCCGTGATCTCGCCGATCGAGGCGAGCTTCTCCGACATGACCAGTTGCCGGCGGGTGTCTTCGAGCTGGCGCGTGCGCTCCTCGACGCGCGCATCGAGTTCGCGCGCAAAGGCGCGCAGCTCCGCGTCGCGCGCTTCAAGGCGGTCGAGCAACTCGTCGAAGCGACGCGCCACGAGCCCGATCTCGTCATGGCAGGGAACGGTTCCCGTGCGCGCACCAAGATCGCCGGCGTCGACGGCTGCGATGGTGCGGTTCATGCGCTCAAGCGGCTGGAAGATCGCGCGGGCGAGCCTGAGCAGGAATGGCACCGTCACGGCGGCCGCGACCGCGAAGGTGGCCAGCACCGCCGCCACCATCGCCCACCGCGCCAGGCGGAACGGGCGTTCGAGGAAGCCGACATAGAGCATGCCGACTCGCCGGCTTGCGCTGTCGACGATCGGCTCATAGGCCGAGATGTAGCGGTCGTTCACCACGAAGGCGCTGTCGAGCCAGGTGCGGCCCTCGCCGAGCACGGCATCGCGCACCTCCCGGGAGACCCGCGTGCCGAGCGCGCGGCGGTCGCCGAACAGGCGCACGTTGGTCGCGATACGCACGTCATCGAGAAACAACGTCGCCGTGCCCTGGCCGCCGGCGGGCAGGTCGGCGTGGGCGTAGATCAGGTCGTTGATGGTGTCGACGAACCCAAGATTGCCATTCAGCAGCGAGCCGCCGACGAGCGCGCCGGCGCGACCATCGGGCAGCGTCGCGGGGCTCGCCGAGTGGATGATGAGGCCCCGCGTCTCGACCTTGCGGTCGGTCTCGGCGGCGGCCGGCGTCGGCACGAGATCGAGGCGCGCCCGCGCTGCCATGTCGGGCGAGAGTGATGCCATCTCGCCGGCGTCGAAGACGTCGATCGCCGTTTCCGGCCTGCCGCCGAGCGCGGCGCCGACGACGCGCCACTCAGCCGAAGGCTTCGCACTGGAAGGCGCCGCGGCCGTAATCTCCCCATCGGGGGTCGTCAGATAGAGAAAGTCGAGGCCGAGCTCATTCCGGCGCGTTTCGAGGAGAGCATTGAGGCCGCCCGCGCGGCCCGCATCGGCGAAAGCCGCCGATTGCCCAAGCGCCGCAATCCGTTCGCCGCTGCGCTCCATGATGCGGCGCAGATACTGGCGGGCGATGATCAGCTCGTCATGGGCCTTCGAGACGAGCAGCGCGTCGAACTGGGCGAGCCACCAGAACAGGGCGAAGCCGAGGACGACCGGAAGCACCGCCACCATCGGCAGCAGCGCGATGGCAAGCAGGCGTGCGCGGACCGAGCGCAGCCGCCAGCCGCGCGGGGGCCGCTCAAGCATTCCATTCCGCGCATTTGCGGTCGAGCGTCTTGCGTGAGACGCCAAGCCGCCGCGCGGCCTCCGCCCGATTGCCGTCGGACGCAGCGAGCACCCGCAGGATATGGCGCTTCTCGACCTCGGCGAGGTCATCGGTCCGGGCTTCGGCCGGCGCGCCGGGGTCGGGCTCGTCGAAGGCGCCGAGGATCAGCGCACGCTCGATCCGGTTGCGGAGCTCGCGGGCGTTGCCCGGCCACGGATAGGCTTCGAAGCGCTGCAGCACGCTCGGGCGGATCGGCAGCGGCGGCAGGCCGAGCTGCGACGAGATCTGCTCCATGAACATCCGCGCGAGGGGCTCGATGTCCTCGACCCGTTCGCGCAACGGCGGCAGATGGATGCGGAACACGTCGAGCCGGTAGTAGAGGTCGGCGCGGAACCGCCCGGCCGCGACCTGCTCGGCGAGGTCGGTGTTGGTGGCGGCGACCAGACGAAGGTCGATCGGGATTTCACGGTCCGAGCCCACCGGGCGCACCTTGCGATCCTCGATCACCCGCAGGAGCTTCGCCTGCAGTGCAAGCGGAAGCTCGGCGATCTCGTCGAGAAACAATGTGCCGCCCTGGGCGTAGAAGAACAACCCCTCCCGAGAGGAGGCGGCGCCCGTGAATGCACCCTTCACATGGCCGAACAGCTCGCTCTCGATGATCTCTGCGGCGATCGCTCCGCAGTTCACCGGCACGAATGGCCTGTCGGCGAAAGGCGATTGCTCGTGGAGCGCGCGCGCCGTGATCTCCTTCGCTGTCCCCGATTCGCCGGTGATCAGCACGGTGCTCGGCGTCGCGGCGGCGCGCGCGACCAGCTCGCGGATTCGCGCCATCTGCGGAGAGGTGCCGACGATGCGGCTGACCGCCTCCGACCTCGGAGCCGTCCCGAGCTGACGGCGCAGCACGAAATTCTCCCGCCGCAGCGCCGCGCGGTCGAGGCAGCGCGCAACGGCGTTGAGGATCTGCTTTGTGCGGAACGGCTTCAGCACGAAATCGGCCGCCCCCGCCCTCAGCGCCTCGATCGCAGTCTCGAGATCCGCGAAAGCGGTGATCAGGATGACTTCCGTGAACAATCCGTCGCGGCGCAACTCCGCGAGCCATGCGAGCCCTGTGCGGCCGCCCAAGATGTTGTCGAGAATGATGAGGTCGAAATGGTTCGAGTCGAGCAGCCGGCCGGCGTCGGCGACGTCGCCCACCGCCTCGACCCTGGCGCAGCGCGGCGCGAGCGTGCGGACCAGAAAGTTTCGCATGCCCGGCTCGTCGTCGACGACGAGGATATGCGCCTGAGCGAGCCACGGGTCGGCGGGAGCAAGGGAGCCGTCTGTCGCGTCTAGGCCGCTGGTCATGGAACCGCCATCGGTCAAGCGGGAAGGTCTGCCGCAAGCATGCTCGGGGCGAAACGTGCTTAGAGGATTACCGCGCCAATGGCGATGCAATGGCCCGCCGGCTTCATGCGCCGGCGGGCCGAACTCGGTTGTCATAGCAACGGCCCGCTGCGTCAGCAGCCTGGGCCGTTGATATCAATGCAACAGGATCGCCACCTTCTGAAGCGTGATCAGCACACCAGCCGCGAGCGGCAGGCCAACCGCCGCCCACGCGAGCGCGACGAGGACCGGTGATGTCGTCGGTTCGGCCGTCGGCGTGTCCGCCAGGGACGCGTGGGCCTCGGGACGCGCCGCCACGAGCGATTCCTTCTCCTCTGCCATATGATGGCGCGACGCGACCGGACGGACCAGAAGGTTGCAGATCATGCCCAGGACCAGCAGTCCGGCCAGGATGTACATGGTCTGGTTGTAGGCTTGCGCATTGGGCAGGCCCGAGGCGAGCTGGTGCTCGCGCAGATAGTTCACCAGCACCGGGCCGAGGATGCCGGCCGTCGCCCAGGCGGTCAGCAGCCGGCCGTGGATCGCACCGACCATCCTGGTCCCGAACATGTCGGCGAGATAGGCAGGCACCGTCGCAAAGCCGCCGCCATACATCGAGATGATGACGCCGATTGCGAGCACGAAGAACAGCGTCGTGCCGTATCCCGCGAGCGTCGGAACCGCGGCGTAGAGCGCGAAGCCGAGCGTGAAGAAGATCGCGAAGGTGAGCTTGCGGCCGAGCCTATCGGATGAGGTTGCCCACAGGAAGCGGCCGCCGATGTTGCAGAGACTGAGCAGTCCCGTGAAGCCCGCTGCGATGGCTGCGATCTGGGCCTTTTGGGTCGCGTCGAGCGATCCGAAGGGAATGTCGAGCCCGATCAGCTTGCCGCCGAACATCTCCTGCAGCATCGGCGAGGCCATGCCGATGACGCCGATGCCGGCGGATACGTTGAGGCAAAGCGCCGCCCAGATCAGCCAGAACTGCGGCGTGCGGCACGCGACGTCGAGATCGACGTTCTTGGACGAGACCATCGCGCTCCTGCTCATCACCGGCGGAGTCCAGCCGGCCGGCTTCCAGCCGTCTCGGGGAACACGGTAGCCGAGCGCACCAGCTACCATGAACACGGAGTAGATGGCAGCCATCGCCACGAAAGTCTGCCAGACCCCGACTGAGGTCGCGGTGGCGAACTGGCGCATCAACCAGTCGGCGAGAGGCGCGCCGATCATCGCGCCGCCGCCGAAGCCCATGATCGCCATGCCGGTTGCCATACCGCGCCGGTCGGGAAACCACTTGATCAGCGTCGAGACCGGCGAGATGTAGCCAAGGCCAAGCCCGATGCCGCCGATGACACCGGAGCCGAGCCACAGCATCCAGAGCTGGTGCAGGTAGACGCCGAGCGCAGAGATCAGCAGGCCGCCGCACCAGCAGAAGGCCGAGACCAAGCCGGCCTTGCGCGGCCCGGCGCGTTCGAGCCAGCCGCCCCAGATCGCCGCGGAACAGCCGAGCAACACGAAGAACAGCGTGTACATCCAGCCGAGCTGGCTGATCTTCCAGTCGCAGCCCGTCGCGACCAGCGAGGCGAGGAAGCCCATATCGGCCGGACAAGTGATCGGCTGCGTGATTCCGATGGCGCGCGAGAGCGGCAGCCAGAACACGCTGAAGCCATAGGCCATACCAATGCAGAGATGAATCGCAAGCGCCGCTGGTGGCACCAGCCAGCGGTTGAAGCTCGGCGCGGCGATCGTGCGCTCGCGACTGAAGAAGCCTGGTTCGGCTGCGATGCTGACGGACATGAATCCTCCTGGTGCGGTTCCTTGAGGCGCGGTCTCCGCCGCGCTTCGACATGTCCGTCAGCAAGGTCCGAGCCAGCCGCCCTTTCGTCTGATTTTTCCTGATTTTCCAATGCGTTGATCGATCGCTGAGGCAGGCCGCAAGTGGACAGAATGTCCACTTGCGGCCTGCCTCAGGGGAACGGAGGTGGACAAGATGACCTTGGCCGCTCAGTACGCAACGTGATTGCTGTCTCCGGACTGAGGTCGCTTGGGCGTCAATCCGAGATAGGCTCCGATCGAGCGCGAGCGCCTCCACCGCAGCCGCGAAGCTTGCCGCAACGACCACCCCCACCCCTGGACAGGTCATCAGGAGCCGGAAGGTTGCATCGCCCTTGGCGGTCTCGATCAGCGTGCGGTCAAGCACGGCGATCGGGTCGCGCCTTGCCCGCCACGCCGTCAGCAACAACTCGGCCACCTCGGGCCTGTCGGCGACCTGCTCCCGCACGCGGGCCTCGAAGGTGCATCAGGGCGCGGTCTTCACGGCTGTCGAAGACCGGTGCCGCGAGGCTGACGGTGCAAACTCCCCCAATCGTGCAGATGTTCAGTGATCTGACCAGCCACCAATCATCGACGTTGGCGGAGTGGATGGCGCCGGATGACGCTCGTGCGGTCGCCCCGCATTCCTTCGCGCCCATGGAGGCGATTCCGGAGGGGCGATTTCGCGTTGCATAAATCGCCTTACGCGCCCGCAAGCCTCGGGTGCGATGGCAAACAGATCAAACAGTTCGGACGGGGCATGTTGTGATTTGTAATCGCGGCGCTTACCTCCGCCAGGAGCCCCGGATGATTCTACCTCGGACCCCTCGATCTCGCATGTTGCTGGCCGCAGGTGTTGCGGGCGGAACGGGCCCGCTCATCCGCATCGCGCTCAACCGGTATCTTGACCCCGGAGTCGAATGGGGGATGGGAACCCAGCTCACCGTGCAGGCCGCGGCCACTGCCGCTGTCATGGCCCTGCTCCTCTGGCTCATCCACCGCATGGCCTCGTGAGGCGCGTCCCTCATTCCGTACCGGCGCTGATGCGAATGGGTCGGCCTCGCGCGCGAGGGACGATCCGGTAGCCCAGGTTAAGGCGTCGCGTCGGCAGCTATGGTCGTCTAGGACCCCTCCCAATGGTGCCTTTCTCAGCTCGCCCGGTCCTGCCGTGGCGAGCTACTCCTTGTCTGGTGCCGCAATTAATACCAATACCGGAGCGAGATAATTCTTGATGGCATCCTTTTCCAAGCCGTGCGAGCCTATGCGTTATGTCTCGGCTGCCTGTGGCGTGACCAGAGTCACCCCCCGATTGCCTTCCGCCACCGCTCAAGAGCAGCTTCGAGTGCCGATTCTGGCTCCGGCCGATTCCGTTCGCCCATAATCAACCCGCTTTCCGGGAAGCATTGCTTATGGGCAAGCTAGTCGGCGCGCCCGCGTGAAGGGTTCAGGATGTCCTTGACGATCGGCGCGTGTAATTCCGTCATCGTGACGGACCTACGTGGAGCCGGCCCGCTTCAGGCGCGCGGCACTACGCACCAGGGCGTGGTTGCGCTCGTCCCAGACCATCAGCATGGATTTACAGTGACTACCAAGAATGCATGATGCAAGCAAAGTCGGTCGTTACTGAAAAGCCGCGCGGCGGGCGAACGGCCTACGGCGCTGCGCTTCGCGTGATGACGCTGAGCCGGGCGGAGCGCGTCCAGCGACAGCGAGCCAACATCCGGCCGGAGAGCCCGCATGTGCCGGTGCGACGACGGGAGCGGACGCAGCAGGGTTTCAAGTCGCCGTGCTCAGCAAAACGGTTCTTGTCGATGCACGCGGCCGCCTACGACACCCTCACGGTCCCCGTCACCTCGTCTCGGCTCGCACGCACCGGCTCCTCCGAGCCGAGGCGTTCGAGACATGGCGCCGCGCGGCTGGCGTGGCGGCCCGATACTGGCGAGCGTTGGTTGTCTTGCGGCTACGTCCGACAACGTGACCAGCCCCTCGTGAAAGCCGGTGAAGGTCGGCGTCAACCATTTCGCGTACCATCTCCTCCAGACTCACCGTCGGCTCCCAGCCCAGCACCCGCCGCGCCTTCGATGCATCGCCGATGAGGACGTCGACTTCGGCAGGTCGGAACAGATCGGGATCGACTACCAGATGATTCGTCAGCGACAGACCCACGTGGTCGAAAGCGATCTCGCACATCTCCCGGACAGTCACCGAGCGCCCCGTTGCCACGATGTAATCATCCGGCACTTCTTGCTGCAGCATCAGCCACATCGCCCGAACGTAATCCCGAGCATGGCCCCAGTCGCGTTTGGCGTCGATATTGCCCAATCTCAGTTCACGCGCCAATCCGAGCTTGATCCGTGCCACACCGTCAGTGACCTTGCGGGTGACGAACTCGATCCCCCGCAGAGGGCTTTCGTGATTAAACAGGATTCCGCTGGAGGCATGAAGGCCGAAGCTCTCACGGTAGTTGATGGTCATCCAGTGGGCATAGAGCTTGGCAACACCATACGGGGAGCGTGGATAGAACGGGGTCGTCTCGCTCTGCACCGGCTGTTGGATTCGACCGAACATCTCAGATGACGACGCTTGGTAGAAGCGAGCGTTCGGCGCCACGAGGCGGACAGCTTCAAGGACATTCGTGCAGCCAAGACCGGTCGTCAAACCGGTCAGCGCGGGCTGCATCCACGAGGTCTGGACGAAGGACTGGGCCGCGAGGTTGTAGACCTCGGTCGGCTGGGTGTCGCGCACGACACGGATCAGACTCGACAGGTCGGAGACGTCGCCGTCAATGCAATGAACACGGTCCGCAATGCCGAGCCATGCAAGGCGCTGGGCGCCCCGATCCTGTGTGCTCGAACGTCGGATCATTCCGTGGACGATATAGCCCTTGCTCAGTAGAAATTGAGCCAAATAGGCGCCGTCCTGGCCGGTGATCCCAGTGATGAGGGCCGATTTCATGGTGGAATTCCTTCTGGCCTTCTGGCCGGTGAGCATGGTCCTTAGGTTTCGGCCCCGCGTCGTGGCGTCACCGGCGCGACGTGATCCAGAAGCCGCATCGCGCGGGGCCGGAGTTCGCATCTGCGTCATGCGCGGGTGCGCAGCGTCGCTGCGAGCGCATCGCTCCCTGCCCTGTGTCCGTCTACCGGCGGCCTACAGTTTAAGAACATTCAATAGAACGATGCTATGCGGTGATCTGTGCGCGAAAATACTCTATGGTGCGAACGAGGCCCTCGCGAAGATCGATGGCTGGTCGCCAGCCGAGGATCCTCGTCGCGCGATCGATGTCCGGCTTCCGCTGGCGCGGGTCGTCCTGCGGGAGTGGCTTGTAGACGATCTCAGAGCGCGATCCTGTCAATTCAACAACGAGCTCGGCAAGTTCCCGAATCGTAAACTCACCCGGATTTCCGAGATTAATTGGCCCTGTCACCCTCGAGTCCGTCTCCATCATCGCGATCAGGCCTTGAACGAGATCGTCAACATAGCAGAAGGATCGGGTTTGCCGGCCGTCACCATACACAGTGATGTCTCTGTTGCTGAGTGCCTGGACAACAAAGTTGGAGACGACACGCCCGTCGTCCGGGTGCATGCGCGGACCATAAGTGTTGAAGATGCGAGCGACCTTGATCTGGAGCGCGTGTTGACGATGATAATCGAAGAATAAGGTCTCAGCGCAGCGCTTCCCCTCATCGTAACAGGAACGGGGACCGATGGGATTGACCCGCCCCCAGTACTCCTCAGCTTGCGGATGCATCTCGGGATCGCCATACACCTCGGAGGTCGAGGCCTGCAGCACCTTCGCTTTCACACGCTTCGCGAGCCCCAGGACATTGATTGTTCCATGCACGCTTGTCTTGGTGGTCTGGACGGGGTCGAACTGATAATGAATTGGAGAGGCTGGACATGCAAGATTGTAGATCTCGTCTACTTCCACATAGAGCGGAAATGTGACATCGTGACGTAGCAGCTCGAAGCTTGGGTTCTTAAGCAGATGTTCGACGTTCCTCCGGGTTCCTGTGAAAAAATTGTCGACACATAGAACCTCATGGCCTTGCCCGAGGAGCTGCTCACAGAGATGAGATCCAAGGAATCCGGCGCCTCCGGTTACCAGGATTCTCTTTGTGCGTCGGCGAGATGTCATTATGTGGATACCCTATTCATTGCACGATCCCGCAGATCCAGTTTCGGGGCGGCTCACGCTGCCACCGACTGATACGGCCTTGATCAATCAAGATGCCGACATCAGGGTGCGATTCATCCGAAGCCAACAGGCATTGTGTCTGCCAGCACGTGCCGGGCGGAGTGCTTTTCAAGCCCCCGTGACCGGTTCGCTGCATCCTCGATTGTCGAGCGACGGAAGCCCCCGTTACTGGCCCTTCCGACTGCTTATGACCGCCTCAAGTTATATGGCTTCCCTGGCTATCTGCAGTGTAGACGATATTAACCACGGCAGACGAAACCGGCTCCACAAACTTTTTTGCACCGGCCGCGCGATCATGCGGTTTTCCAGATGCTCCCAGCGGCCGTAGACGACCACAAGCCCGGCGCGCGGCGATCGCGGCTGCCGAAGGCAGCCGGAATTCAAGTTCGGCGAAGAGCTGAATGGCAGGTGAGATGCCGAGAACAAGCCCGATCGGCGGTTTGCTCGGCCGCGCGCCGTCCAGGGTTCTCATCTGCCGGCGATCGGCAGCCGGTCCTCATGCGCGAGCGCCCTGTGGGAACGTCCTGTTCCCCGCGGTCGGGTCAGGGCCGCCCCCGTCTCAGCCTCGCGGCGCGGGCCGTCAGCGTCGCGCCCGTTCTGCCGGTGTGACCGAACACGAGGTCTGCATCGTCCTGCAGAGTCCGGGGACAGCGACCGCCTTGAGCGTGAGCGAGTTGCGGTCGTCGACCGCCCCGCATTCCGGATGGCCGTCCGGCAGTCCCGGATGAGGCGCCGGTCGTCCGGGCGGCACGCAGCGGAAGGTTCGGCGGGCAACAGGCGCGCGATGCGGCCCCTTCCGAGACCGGCGCCGTCCCGGATCGGGGCCCGGCAGGCGCCGTCCGCGCAGGCACCCGAAGCCGAACCCCGCTCGCTGCCTCACCCTTATTTTAACCCTGCTGGCTGGAGGGCTGCTGATGAGCTGCCCTTGCCGGTCGCGCTCACGCCCAAGGGCGACGGTGATTTCGGGGCCGGCACGGCGGATGCGCGTAGGGGCGCGGCTTCCGGGTTGCCGGAGTACATCTCGGCAACACGACCGAGATCCCCGCTCGGCGCCGGCTCGACAACGACCTGCACGAGATCACGGGGCATCAGTCGCGTATCCGCCTCCGCATGCAGGACCTGCACCGTCCCGCCCAGCTCGCGACGGATCGTGAAGACCGGGACTCGCGCGCGCGCGCTGCGCGAGTCCGAGGCGCCGACAGCCGTGCGCCCCACCTCCGCGCGGCGGCGGACCGGGAGGAGGCTTTCACGCAGGCTGACGAGTTCACGCTCGACCTCGGCAAGCTGGCCGGAGGCCTCAATGACGCGGGAGTTCTGGAGGTTCGCCGAGGTCTGCTCGGTGATCGCGCCTTGGAGCCTCGTTTCCGAGATGCGGCGCTCAATCTCCCGCTGATCGTTCTCGACCTCGACGATCGAACGCTTGAGCGCGAGCAGCCGCGTGACCGGAACGAGGCGGGCATTCTCGGAGTCGCCGCCGATGGCCGTCAGCTCCTGCTGAAGGAGGGCGAGCTGCTGGCTCTTCTTGCCGAGACTCGCTTTGAGAGCGATCTCCTGCTCGCTCAGGATCTGAGACTGTCGTTTCAGGTTCTTGACTTCGCCGGTTATGGCCTCGCGGCGCTTGACGAACAGGTGTTGCTCGCGCGTGAGAAGCTCCTCCGCCTGCGCCGGCTTGAGGCCTTCGGCCCAGCCGTCCGGGACGTCGAAGCTCGGTGCGGCAGCGGCTTCGGCGCTGAGCCGTGCGCGCCGAAGAATCGCCGCGGCCAAGCGGGTCTGCGTCTGCTCCTCCTGCTCAACCGCCCGGTAGGCCTCGAAGACCAGGAGCGGACCGGTACCCTCGAACAGGCGCGGGGCGCCGCCGGCGAGGGCATAGGCCTTGGCCGCCGTCAGGTCGCTCGCCCAAGCGTAGCGGCCCGGATTCTGAACAGCGCCACCGACGAAGATCGGAGCCGTCTCCAGAACCGTAACGGTTACGCGCGGCTCGAGGATGCCGGCCCGCTCGCGGCAGGCCGCGACGAGGCGGGCCTCCACCTCGTCAATCGTCTGGCCGGCCGCGCCGACGCTGCCAACCAGGGGAAGGCGCAGGTTTCCATCGCCATCCACTTTGAGCGCCACGGACATATCCGGCCTGGCGAAGACCCGCACGTCGACCCGGTCCTCCGGGCCGAGCCGGAACGGATCCGCGGTGGCCGGCATGATCAGGAGAGCGGCGAGCGAGAGACCTGCGAGAAGACGCATCATGCTGATATCCGTTGTACGTGTTGCACGCCGTCGAGGACGGAGTCGATCGTTTCGACGAAGCGCGGCCAGGTGAAGGTGGCTGCGCGCGCCGGTCCTTGCGCGCCCAATTGCCGGGCCAAGACCTCGTCCTGCGCGATGCGGCGCAGGCCGGCCGCGAAGGCGGCGGGCTCGGGCTCGACCAGCAGACCAGTCACGCCGTCCAGCACGGTCTCGCGCAAGCCCCCGCGGTTGCAGGCCAGCACGGGCCGCCCATGGGCCATGGCCTCGATCGGCGTGAGCCCGAAATCCTCGTTGAAGGCCGGGGCGAGAACCGCCCAGGCCTGGGCGTAGAGGGCGCGCATGCGGTCGTCCGAGACCATCGTCTCGAATGAGATCCGCTCCTCGCCACCAGCAAGATGCTGCAGCCGTGCGAGGTATGGACGGCTTTTGGCATCGACCATGCCGGCGATGTGCAGGCGAAATCGTTGCAGCGCGGGCGGCGCATGTTTGAGAAACAAGCGGAATCCGCTGATGGCGAGCTCGATGTTCTTCGTCCACATGATGCGACCGGGGAGCAGGAACATCGGCTCTGACAGGTCCCCGGGAGCGGCGTGCCCCGGCTCGACGCCCGGATAGGCGAGGTGGATCTTGGATTCCGGAAAGAGGCGATTGTCTGCGACGCGTCGCCGGACGGTCTCGGCGATACAGATAACCGCGTCGAAGTTGCGCCACGCCATGCGATCGACGAGGCGGAATGCCGTCTCCGCCGCTCGTTTCACAGGACGGGCCGGGCCGCCGTGCGCAAGCAGGCGATCGCGGTAGGCGTCATCATAGGTCGCGCGCAGCGGCGTGAAGCAGAGATTGACCACGGGCTTGCGGCGGTTTGCGAAGGTCAGGAGCGGGCCGAGACCGTCGCAGCAGACGAGAACAGCATCGTGCTCCGCCGAATCGAGGCGGGTGCGGAGGATGGACATGGCCGCGGCCGTAACGGCGGAGTAAGTGCGCTCGACCGAGACCCGAGACAGCTCCGTGACGTTCATCCCCGCGAGTTCCGGGTAGGTTCCCCCCGGATCGAAGTGGTTGGTGTAGATGCGGATATCATGGCGGCTCCGGCGCTTGATCTCGATGAGCGCCCGCTCGATCCCGCTGCGCAGGTAGACCCAGGGATAGTAGACTGCAACTCTCATGGCCGTGCATCCAGGGGCGACTGCTTGTGTGCAAGAAGAGTCCGGTAAAGGCCGAGGACCGCGTCGCCGCTGCGATCCCAATCGTAGTCGCGGGCACGCTCGCGGTTGCGGGCGCCGAGGGCGAGACACAGATCGCGGTCGCCCCAGAGACGCTGCACGGCCGCGACCATGCCGGCCACGTCCCCCGCCTGGACCCGAACGCCTTCCGCGCCCTGCCCGGTGGTCCCGATGACGGCGCAGCCGCTCGCCATCGCTTCGGCGACGACAATCCCGAAGGTCTCCGCATAAGAGGGAAAGAAGAAGATCCGGGCCCGGCCGAGCAGGCGCCGATAGAGATCGCCGCGGCTCTCCTGCACGGTGAGATTCTCCGGTGCCGCCGCCCGCAGCGCCGCGACGCCCTCGCCCCAGCCGACGGCGACGAAGCGGATCTGGGGACAGGCCCGCGCGACCGCGAGCAGTTCGGCGATCCCTTTGCGGGCCTCGAACTTGCCGGCGAACAGAACGAGGTCCTCTTTCTGGGCTGACGTCGCCTCCTCGAAGAAGGCGGAATCGACGCCGGGCGGGGCGAGGACGATGCGATCGCTCGGCGTCACTTTCGCGAGGGTCAGGGATTCCGCGCTGAGGAAGATGCGGCCCTGCGCCGGCAGCGCCAGGAGCAGGCGCTCGACCGCACGACAGCCGAGAGCGACCGGGCCGGAGCGCATGACCGACCACGCATGGCCAAACAACGCCATGTACTCGCAGACGAGCGGCCGACCGGTCAGCCGCGCCGCCACGAAGGCCGGCAGCATCGCGTGGTAGGTGAAGGCATGAACGAGGTCGGCGGTGCGCGCGGCGGCGATCAAAGCCGGAAGACCGAGCGGCAGGGCCCGGCGGCGCAGCGGCAGGCGCCGCGTCGGCACGCCCTCGTGGTCGCCGAGCGCCGGATCGCCCGCGCAGATCACCTGGACCTCGACGCCGCGCGCGCGCAGATGGAGTGCGCGCCGATGGACCAGGATCTCACCGCCACCGCCGGAATCGGGGAGATAGCGCTCATGGGCGAAGAGGATGCGCATCGTCTCACAGCACCAGGCAACGGTGACGGATCGAGCTGTACGCAAGGGCCCCGAAGATCAGGGCCGCGCGGGGTAGTCCGACCACGATCCGCGCGGCGATCGCGAACGGATTTCGGTAGCGTCCGCTCTCGATTGTCCGGACCCAGGGATAGGGCAGCGCGGCCAGCAACAGCATCGGATGCACCAGCGCGGCCCCGGCGATCCCCACGACGGCCAGCGCGAAGGTCGCAGATTGTCGACTGACGAAATAACCACAATAAAGCTCCTGCCGGATCGCCGGCCGAAGCCGCACGAGGAAGGGCCAGACCCGCAGGTTCAGCGCCTCTCGATGCCATGCGAGCAGATTCTGGCGGAAGACCTCGTGGTACACGAGTGCGTCGGACGCGAAGGCGCGCGCCCAGCCGGACTGCACGACCTTCCAGCCAAGGTCCGTGTCTTCGCCCCAGAAACGGTCAAGGAATTCCAGGGAAAATCCGCCAACGCCGAAGAATGCTTCGCGGCGATAGAAGATATTGCAGGTTTCGAAATACGGTGTCGGCGCCGTCACCGTCACGGTCTTCTCGAACAAGTGGCGCGCCTGGTCGGGCTGGGGGAGCGTGCGTCCCTGGACGATGCCGATTCCCGCCGTCATGGCAGAGACACCAGCCCGAAGCCATCCGTGCGTCGCCTCGCAATCGTCATCGATGAAGGCGATGATCTCGCCCCGCCCGGTCTCGGCACCGAACTGACGCGATGGCGTGGGCGACGGGAAAGCCTTGCGGTGGTAGCTCAGCGCCGGAAGGCCGCCCTGATCAACCAGGGCGCGGAGCGCGGCCTCTGTGCCGTCATTGGTAAAATTGTGAACGACGATGATTTCGTATCGATCGACAGGATAGTCCTGGCGAAGCAAGGAGTCGATCAGACGCACGAGCATGTCGCGGCGCCCACGCGTCGGAACGACCACACTGACGAATGGGAATTCAGCGAGACTCATCCAAACAGCACCGCAGGTTCATGCGAAAGGATCGTGACACACGGCAGATCTCCCTCTGGGGAGCCGGCTGTTGCGGCAGGATCAGTGATGCCTCAAGAAAGTAGCATCAGCTTCCTGATCATCTGTACAAAAAAAGATCATTCACACAGCAGATACAGGCAGCGCGCGAACGAAAAAACCGGGCCCTCGCGACACGCTCGCGGGATGGGGCCGCCAGGATGCGACGATCCGGAACACGCCAGGAGCGGCTGGTGCCCGGCATGTCGGGGTCTTTGCGCATCGTCGTACCCGCGGGGGGCATCTCCCCCGACGGTTGACGCGCCGGGGACCCGCCGGTGCTCCCGCAGGATCGCGCGGTCACGGCCCGAGCCTCGGCGCACCCGGTCGGGACGCGGTGCGGCACTCCACTCCGAGAGACAGTGCTCGCCCTGATCCTGAGGCCGGTGGCAGGCGGACATCGCTCGCTGCCTCCGCGTGACGTACCTGTCCTCGTGCGCGATCACGTCAGACGCGGTCGTCCGCGCCGAGGACCGGCGGCGAAGCGAGATCCGCCGGTCGGCGGCGCAGGCCCCCCAGGCGGCGCTCCGGAAACGCGCGGCGGTCCATCAGAGCGCGGATCCTGCGGTCATCGACGCGGCGGCGTGCCTGAACCATCCGGCGCCGCGCGAGGGTGTCGGGCAGATTGCGCAGGTTCCAGAGAAGCGCCCGCAGCTTCGGCCCGCGGGGTGCACGCAAGGCGGCGTCCGCGAGGCTGTAGGCCAAGGCCGAGGGCCCATAGCGCAGCAGGCCGGCCGGCCCCCAGTTCACGAGGACGGAACGAAGCCGGTTCTTGGCGGCATGGAAGATGATGGTCTCAGCGGCACGCCCGATGGCGTGACCGACACGGTGGTACACGGTGGCCTCGGGCACGACGCGGACGCGCCACCCGCTGAGGGTGAGCCGCCACCCGAGATCGGAATCCTCGTAGCCATAGAAGAAGGCCTCGTCGAACCCGTCGATCTGCGCGAGGGCCTGCCGCCGGACGAGCAGCGCCGAGCAGTTCGTCCAGAGCACGTCGCGGGCGCGCCTCGCCGCGATCACGGGCTCCCCCTCGAGTGCGTCCCAGGCGAGCCCGAGGGGCCCGAGGGCGCCCCCATAACCGTTCAGCAGATCTGGCCGGTGAGCGTAAACGACCCTGCCGCCCACGGCACCGACCCTCGGATCGGTGTCCAGGACCGCGCCGCAGGCTGCGAGCCAGCCCGGGTCGAGCGATACATCGCTGTCCACGAACGCGACCGCGGCGGTGTCTGCCTCGCGCCAGCCCAGGTTGCGCGCCGCGGCTGGCCCCTCGGGCGCCTTGCAGCGGTAGCGCAGGGCAATGCCCACGGCCCCGAGGACGGGAACCCAGCTGTCGACCACCGCGCGTGTGTCATCCGTGGAACTGTTGTCGACGACCATCACGGCGCGGGGACGCCGCGTCTGTGCCGCGAGGGCTTCGAGCGTTGCGGGGAGATCCCGGCTGCGATTGAAGGTCGGAACGACGACGGTGACATCCAGTGCCATCACGGCGAACTCTCCTGAGCGGCATTGATCGCGTGCATGAGGCCCATCAGCAGGGTGATGGTGAACAGCAAGGGGTCCCAGAGCAGCGAGTAGTCGATCAGCTGCTGCGCATATTCGGCGAGAAGGCCGCAGAAGAGACCGAGTGCGAACAGACTCGCCACCGAGGGCGGAGCCGCCGACGCCCTCCAAGCCAGCACGAGACCGCGCAGCAGGAACAGCAGGAAGCAGATCAGACCCAGGATGCCGAGCTCGGACAGGACGAACAGATAGACATTGTGGACGGGCGCGGTGCTGCGGAGATGGACCTTGCTGCGGGCCTCATCGGTCGAGAGCGCGTCGAGGGCCATGACCACGTAGAGATCTGGAGAGTAGTGCCGGATCTCTAAACCGAAGTTGTTCGGCCCGACGCCGAGCATGGGGCTGGCCTCCCACATCCGCACCGCGGCATCGTTGTACGCAGCCCGGAAGTCGACCGAGGCGCCGAAATCGCCCGAGAGCCGCTTCTCGATCGCAGGCGCGAGCGGGGCCACCACAGCGACGAGGAGCACCGCACCCGCCACGATCAGGCCGACCGCCCGCAGGGCCGGGAGCGCACGGCGCAGCGTCATCAGAGCGATCAGAACCAGGATCGTGACGAGCAGGAGCGCGATCGGGCCGCGCGACTGGGTCAGGGCGATCGTGAGACTGCCGGACGCGGCCACCAGGGCGGCGGCGGTGCCGATCCAGGAGCCGCGCAGGCCGAGCGCGACGGCGATGAAGGGCGGCGTGATCAGGAGCAGGTAGGGGGCGAGATAGTTCGGGTGCCCGAGGGTTCCGGCCGCACGGCGGGCGAGCTCGCTCGGCTCACTGGTCTGGAAGATCTGTGAGAGGCCGTTCTGGCCCGAGGCGAAGGCCGCCTGGAGGATCGAGATCGGCGTTTGCAGGAGAATGACGCCCGCGAGCGCCGCGACGATGACGCGGAAGCCGCGTGCGTCAAGGTTGTACCGCAGGTAGAGCAAGAGAAGGGCCAGCTTGAGATAGCGGACGATCTCGACGGTGCTCCCAACCGGCTCTGCGCTGCAGGCAGCCGAGAGCAGCCCGACCGCCATGAGCGGCAGCAGCCAGACCACCGGGCCTGCCCGGGGCGGGCGGGGTGCTGGCAGGCGCAGCGCCCGCTCGACGGGCCACAGCAGCAACAATCCCACCAGGCAGACATCTGCCGGGCACCAGTAGAGGCCGCGACCGCCAAGATCTCCGTGCAGCCAATCGAAACTATAGTACTGTCGGTTGTAGGTCAGGGCTACCACGAACAGGGCGAGCAGCACCGGCTTCAGCCGCCCGGCAAGCACGACCGCTGTGACCCCGGCGAGGCCGGCAATGCCGGCGAGCAGGAGACGCGGGCTCACGGGTTCGAATGCGGTGGCGAGCGGTACGGTCGCGATTCCGAGAAGCCCGATCCCCAGGAGCGGAACCAGACGGCCTCCCTCGGCCCCGACCGGCGAGAGACGGAGCATCATCGGGCCGGCACCAGGCGAAGCGCCGCGACCGATACGGGCGGCAGGACGAGGTGCAGGCGTGCGCCTGGTGCGACGGGTTGGGTCGCGAGGGTGATTTCGTCCCGGCCATGAGGGCGGGGGGCGCCGAAACTCGCAGTCGGGGCGAAGGATAGCCCCGGAACCGAGATCATGCCGGTGCCGCGGCTCGCGTCGGGGGAGGGACCGGTCAGGATCTCCACCGATCCCGCGCGGGGCTGGTCGAGCGCGAGGTCGATCTCGGCGGGCGCGTCGAGGCTCGCATTCGAGAGAAGGACCGCGAGATCGCCCGCCTCCGTGAGTGACGCCACCGCGTCGACCGTCGGGGCGGCCTCGACCCGGTCGACGAAGCCGATCGGGCCGCCGGAAAAGGTCGGGCCATCCACGCGCGTGCCGATCAGGCGTCCCGCCAGGTTGGTCGCATAGAGGCGCAGCACCTCAAGGGCGGGGGTTGCCGCATAGCCGCCGCCGACCTTGCGGCCGATCCAGCCCGCATTCAGCAGGTCGCTGAGCTTGAAGAACTCGGCCTCCGTGACGCCGGGCGTCCGCAGCAGGACGTTGAGGACCCGCGCCGCATAGAGGCCGGATCCCAGGGTCTTGACGTGGTCGAAATACCGATTGGCCGGGTCGACGGCGAAGAGCGGTCCCCATTCCGTGACGGCCAGCGTGAGCCGGCGCCCGGTCTGTGCGGCCTGCAGCTGACGCATCGTCGTGACGAGGTTCGCGGCCATGTTGGCCGGCGCTGCCAGCATGGCCCTGTAGACGGACGCGGCGTTGCCTCCCCCCGGGCCCGGCAGCAGGGGCGCGTAGCCGTTGTGGATCGCGAGCCCGTCGATCTCCCCGGCGAGCGAGGTCAGGACCGTGTCGTTCCAGCCCGGATGGGCGTTGAAGCGATAGCGCCCGAAGTTCTCCAGGCCGATGGCATAGAAGCGCGCCGCAGGATCGACCGCACGCACGGCCGCAATGGTCGCGCGCGCGCGCTTCACGTAGGTCTGCGGGTCGGTCTGTGCGCGTGAGATGTCCTCCTCCATGTAGAGCTCGTTGCCGAGCTCCCAGGTGATGTGCGGCCGGGAATCGGCGCTCACGCGCGCACGGATGTAGCGCGCCCACTCGGCCGCGAGCTCGGGCGTGCCGCTGCCGAGGTTCAAGGTGATCAGCAGGTCCGCACCGATCCGCCGTGCGGCCTCGATGATCTCGTCGGTGCCGACAACGTTCGGCGATTCCTCCGGCTCACCCGGGGCGTGCCGGGCCCGCGGCCGGGTCGCCTGGGGGCCGACACCGTTGCGCCAGTCATAGCTGTCCGACCAGCCTCCCCCCGGAAAGCGCAGAACGCTGACGCCCGCCGCCTTGGCGAGCGCCAGCATGTCCGCGTCGAGCGATCCGGTCGCGGTGTTCCACAGCCCCTGCGCATTGCGGATCCACTCGACGTTGGTTCCGAACAGATCTCGGCGCACGGGACCGAGATCCTCGCCCGGAACGAGCGAGACCCGGGCGGCGAAGGGTTGGCTGCGGGTGTCCGACGGCGCCGCGGTCACCTCGGGCACGAGCACGATCTCATCGAAGTAGGCGGTCCCGGTCTGGCCCTCGGCGACAAGGAACACGATCGCCTGCTGGGCCGTCGCCGGTACGGGCTCGCCGGAGCGCAGAGATTGCACGGCCAGCGGCGGCGGGGCGGCGGCGCGCAGAATGAGGGGTGCGCCGATGGCGGCACCGCTCTGGTCGAGGAACGCGACGCCGAGGACCGCGGCCGCGCCGCCCTCGGCGCCGAGGCGGGCCCGCAGGGTGATCGGCCGGCCGCCGAATTCCGTTGCCGAGATGACTTGGCCAAGCCCGAGCGGCTTGTCGCCGCCACGATTGCGGGCGTTCGGAGACAGGGCGAGCGCGTGGCCCTCCGCGCCCGCGACCCTGATCTGCCGGACGCTGCCCTTGTCGGCGGCCTGAATGTCCAGGGTCCAGCCGGGGGGCGGCGATCCGGCCTGTTCGAAGCCGGCATTGGCGAGGTGTGGGCCCGGTGCCGGCTGCGCGGCGACGAGAACGAGACCGAGCAGCGCGGCGCACAGGGCGCCGCCGGCCGCGAGGATTCGGTTGCGCCTCATACTCGACCCTCCGCCCGGAGATCCCGGCCGGCAAAGACGGCGAGGCCGAGCACCTGCCGGGCCGTGAGGGCGAGGCCGAGTCCGGTGAGCGCCATCGTCGCGCAGGTTGCCGCGGCTGCGCCGGTCATCCCGAACCGTGGCACGAGCAGCAGATTGGCCGCCACGTTGGCGAGGATGCCGAGCCCCGTGACATACGCGATGCGGCGTTCGTTGCCCGAGGCGATCAACGCCGTGGAGGCCGCGCCGCCCGCCGCGAGCGCCACGTGGGCGGCCGCCAACAGGCACAGAACCGTCGTGCCGTCTTGGAAGCCCGGCCCGAACAGCCCGAGAAGGGGGCCGGCTGCGGTTGCGAGCATCAGGCCGGCCGCGGCCGCGAGGGCGAAAGCGGCGCGGCTGGCCTGGGCCAATGTCCGGGCGGCGGCGTCCCGCGCGCCCCGCTGGAGTTGCTCGGCGAGCAGTGGAAGCGCACGCACGGTTGCGGCGGCTGTCCCCAGGGAGATGAGGGCGGCGAAGCGGGCCGCGACGCTGTAGATGCCGGCCGCCTCCGGATCGGCGAAGGCCGAGACCACGATGATGTCGAGGCGCTCGGTCAGGGCCGCCCCGCCGACGAGGAACAGGAGCAGCAATCCGGGCGGCACCCAGATGGCAAGACGGGGCCGCCCCCGGGCCGTGAGCTCATGGCGGGCGATCGCGCGGCGCAGGGAGCGTGCGGTCGCAACGAGCGCCGCGGTGCTCGCGAGTCCGACCGCGATCAGGGCCGTGACCGCATTGAGGAGGCCGAATGCCGGCAGCGCGAGCACCGCGCCCACGCCGATGGCCGCGAGGGGGCGCACCACGAGGAATGCCGCTTCGGCGGCGAAGGGACGATGAAGGGCCTGCAGCAGCGCTGTCGCGGTCTGGGCGGCCGCGAGCAGCAGGACGAGCGGACTTGCCGCCGCGAGCGCGCGGGCCTGGTCGACGTCGCTCGCGTCCAGCACCAGGGCAGCGCCGACGAGAAGGCCGCCCCCGAGAAGCCCCCCTCCGACCGTCACCGCGGCGACGGTCTCGAGAAAAGCCCGGGCCTCGGCGCGCGCCCCACTGCTGAGATACACGGGCAGGAAGCGCGAGGCTGTCAACGGCACGCCGCCGGCCGCGAACAGGGCGATCAGGGCCGCCGCATTGAAGGCCGTCGCGAAGGTGCCGTAGGCCGCCGCGCCGAGCAGGCGCGCGAATGCGAGGTGCATCGCCAGGCCGAGCGCGCAGCCGGTGAGCTTGAGGCCGAACAGCAGAACGCCGCTTCCCGCCACGCTGCTTGCGAGCCGCCGCAAGTACGCCAGACGGTCGCTGCGCGCCGCGGGCGCCTCGGCCGGCTGCAGACCGACCGCCCTCATCGGGCCCGCTCCAGGCGAGCGGGAACGAAGCCGCGCACGCGGTTGAGAACGAAGCCAATCGGCTCCGCGCCGAGCCACTTCAGGGACTCGAGAGCCGCGATGTGCCGCGCGGCGGCGTGCCAGCCGGCGCGAACAACGAGGAGGGTTGCATCCGCCCGGCTCGCGCAGAGCGGCGCCTCCGCCTCACCCGACAGGGGCGGCAGGTCGATGAGGATGATGCGGGCGTCTCCTCGCAGGCTTGGACAGGTTGCGTCGCCCTCCCGCAGGAAGGTCGCGGCTGCTTCAGGCTCTGCCCAGGTTCCCACGACCAGATGGTCGCCGACGGCGGTCAGGACGAGGCCGGGGGGCAGATCCGGCGAACCCGGCAGCGGGTGCAGGCTTACGCCGAGGTCCCGGGCGTGTTCCAGCAGGGCCTGGCTCGTCGATCCTGCGATGAGGCGCACCGCCTGACGGCCGCGCCGGGCCATGCCGTAGGCGAGCGCGAGGGCGATGGTGGAGGTGCCCTCATCCGCCTCGGCGGCGGCAATCGCCAGGACGGCGGTCCGGTCGCCGCGCAGGCGTTCGGTGACCGTGACAACGAGCCGGTCGAGGGCGACCCGCGCCTCCGGGGCGGCGCGGTCGCCCCGTGACCACACCTGCAGCAGGCCATCCCGCTCGGGCACCTCGCCGGCGAGCGGCAGGCCGAGCTCGGCGGCGGCCGCTTCGCCCCGGTAGAGGCGTCCGTCGAAGATCTCGCGGACGAGGGCCCAGCCACTGGCGAGCACCCCCGAACACAGCGCGATGATGCCGAGCATCGGGAGTTTGCGAAGTCCGATTGGAACGCCCTCGGCGGCGGCGGGCTGCACGACGACCACGTTGGAGAGCCGCGCGTTCCTGAGGGCGGCGATGTCGCGCGCTTCGCCGAGACGTTTCTCGGCATCGCGGTAGCGCGCCTCGGCGAGCTCGCGACGCCGTTCCAGCGACTTCCAACCGGCCGCCGAATCCTGAAATTCGCGCAACGCCGTCGCGACCTTGTCCACCCGCTCCCGCGCCGTCGCCTCAACGTGGACGAGATCCTGAACCTCTGCCTCGAGCTGCCGGAGCAGAACGACGGTCAGCGCTCCGAGCTTGGCCTCGACCTCCCTCACCTCGGGTGCATTGGCCGTGTTGTTGACGAGAAGACGCTCGCGCTCGCCGAGCAGCGTCACCATCGATGGCGCCATGCTGAGGGCCGGCGAGTTCGGCGGGAAGGTCCCGAGACCCACCGGCTCGCGCTGCTGGTTTGCCGCGCCGCGGCCCAGGACTCGGCCGAGCCGCTCGAAGCGCCGGCGCGCAAAGTCGAGTTCGAGAGTCTGGCGCTCGAGCGAGCGCTGCGCGTCCACGAGGTCGGCCTCGAGCAGGGGCGCACGGCTTGCCGTATTGCGAATGTCATGCTCGCGCTCGTAGACAGCCATCTCCGCATCGACCGCCTCCAGGTCTGCCTTCGCGGCGTCACGCTTGGTGCTGAGGAAGTCGATCTCGCCGCCCCCCTCGAACACGGCCGAGCGAAAATTGGTGTAGATCTGTAGGAACCGGTCGAGGAGCAGCACGGCCTGCGCCTCGTTGGGCCAGCGCAGGCTCACCGAGATGACATCGGAACCCGGCGCATTGTCGAGAATCAGCGACTGGGCGAAGACTTGGCTGACCGCGGCTGAGCGCGACAGCGGCGTCTTCAAGCCAACCATGATCAGGATCGCATCAGCGCCGTCCCGCGCCGCCTGGTAGACGTCGGAGCCGAGCCGCTTCAGGCGACCGTACAGACCCGTCGGCTCCGGCCGCGCCTCCGGCGCGCCGAGGTTCAGGTCCGCGATCAGACGCGAGACCAGCACCTCGTTGCGCAGGAGATCCATCTCCGACTGCACGGCGCCGCGGGTTTGCGCCAGGAACGTGACGTTGCGGTCCGAGCCGAGCAGCGGCGAGGGTGTCTGATCCACGCCGACGCGAACGTAGAGCTTCGCGTTAGCCTGGAACAGATTCCCGCGCACCAGAGTCAGGTAGCCGAGCCCACACAGGATCCCGATCCCGACGACGGCGGCCATCTGCGGCAGCCACTTGAACACCACGAACAAGAGGGTGGCGCCCGTATCCCGGACATTCAGATCCGGGCCCCCCCGCGTCTTGATGGGCGGTAGCCCCATCTCCGGTCCAAGCTTGTTCATCCGATCTCACCGATCCGGCCGATGTAGCTCCGATACCAGGCGACCGTCTCCGCCAGGGCGTCCGCCGTGCTCCACCGCGCCGTCCAGCCGACGATCCGTCGGACTTTCTCGGCGCTGAGGTGCTGGGCGTCGATCTCCGATCGCGCCTCGGCCAAGATCACCGGCTCGAGATCCGGGCGCCTGCAGGCGCGGAGGATCTCGTTGGTGAAGGCCAGCGCGGAGAGCGGCGTCTCGTTCGACAGGTTGAAGGCCTCGCCGGCCACCCCCGGCTCGTGCATCGCCTCGCCGATGGCGAGGTAGCCGGCGACGACGTCCCGGACGTAGATGTAGTCGCGGACCAGCGTGCCGTCCGAGCGCAGCACCGGACGCTCGCCCCGCAGCGCCCAGCGAATCGTCCCGGGCACCAGCCGGTTGAAGTTGAGGTCGCCGCCGCCGTAGAAGTTGCCAGCCCGCGTGATGCAGATCGGCAGGTTGTACGTTTCGAAGTAGCTGCGCGCCAGAAGGTCGGTGCAGCTCTTGGACACATCGTAGGGTGCGCGTCCAATGAGCGGCATGTCCTCCGTATAGGGCAGGACATCGGAATGGCCGTAGCTCTTGTCGCTCGATGCGACAAGGATTCGTTCGACCTTCCCGTACAGCCGGCAGGCGTCGAGCAGGTTCCAGGTTCCGCGGATATTTGCCTCGAAGGTGCCCACCGGATCGCGAAGGGCAGTGCCAACGATGGGCTGAGCGGCGAGGTGGAAGACGGTATCCACCTCGTACTCGTTCACCGCACGGCGCAAGGTCTCGAGATCCTCCAGCCGACCGTGGACCACGAAGTTCGGCTTGGCCAGATCATCCGCCAGCGAATTGCCGTATGCATTCAGGTCGCGCACGTAGCCGACCACCAATGCGCCGCTTTCGCGCAAGGTCCGCACCATCCACGAGCCGAGAAATCCTGTCGACCCGGTGACGAGGACGCGCTTGCCGGACCAGAAGGTGCGCCCGCTCATCGAACGAGCTCCAGCTCTTCCGCCCGAACGAACGACGAGCGCGGCTCAATCCAGTCGAACTCGCGGTTCTCGAACATCGCCTCAAGCTCTTGCTGGTCCTTGAACGTGTCCATCGATTTAAAGAAGCCATCATGCTCGAATGAGAACAATCTTCGGCTCCGCAGCAGAGAGGGGAATACCTCCCGTTCGAGGCTGCTGCCCGCCCAACAGTCGAACACAGCCTTCTTCATGATGCAGTAGCCGGCGTTGATGCGGTGCTCGCGCAAGATCGGCTTCTCGCGGAACGCGCGAACGCGCCCCTCGCGGTCGGTCTCGATCGTTCCGTATTGCGAGCGAAGCGGGACGTTGGTGATGGTGGCGAGGCCTTCATGGCTGCGATGAAAGGCGCGCAGCTTGTCGAGATCGACGTCGCAGAGCCCATCCGAGTAGGTGACGAAGAACTCGTCGCCCAGGTAATCTTGGCAAAGGCGAACGCGGTCGCCCGTGTCAGCCTCGTCGCCGGTGTCGACGAGCTCGACATTCCAGCCGAGAGAACGACCGGCAAAGTAGTCGAGAATGATTTCTTTGCGGTATCCCAGCGACAGAACGAAGTCCGTCACCCCCTGATTCGCGAAAATCTGCATGACCCGCACGATAATCGGCTTTCCGCCGACCGGCATCATCGGCTTGGGCAGGTAATCGGTATAGGGATAGGCGCGCGTACCGCGGCCTCCGGCGAGAATCAGGACTTTCATGTGCGCCATCTCCATTGCGCGTTGCTGTCGATCAATGAAGCCGCCTCGTGGCATCGAGGCTCTTCGCGTGGTCGGACACCCGTGGTGTTGCTTCCGATCGGGGCGCGCCCGGCGAGATTATTCCTGCACCAGCTCGTCAAGCGTCGCCTCGAGAGATTCATCGATAATTCTGAGAAGACTTCAGCGCTCCTGTGCACCTTTGGTGATATCTGATCCTGATCGAGCAATTTGGCGATCAAGACGCCGCGGACCTGTTCAGGCTGTCGGCACAAGACACTCTGGTCGGAGACACGCCGCGACAGGAGAGGATGACCTGGAAGGCCGTGCGCCCGCAGGCGGTGCGTGTCATGCGACGGATACCTCTAGTAGGCGGGCCTGGTGATCCCGCCCGGCGATCTGGTCGCAACCGCCGAGAAGGTCGGTGCAGACAGGGATGCGATTTGCGGCTCTGCGCCGTCAGGCTGCTTCGGCAGGAACCACTGGGTGGGAAAGGTGCTGGCCCCGCGCCCGCCGCGCAGCAGGAACCGCCAACCGGTAAAGCCTATAAGTGCAATATCCAGGTAGGTATTCCGAAACTGGATGTACAGAACATCGTAAGCGAGGCGTGTGCGGGCGTGCTCGAACGAGTCAACGATACCGCAGAATCCCATGACTTGCGCCAATCCGGTCATGCCGGGCTTCACAATGTGACGATGGTGATAATTCGGCACCACATCTTCGTAGGGAACTTCGAGAACGTGAAGACCGACTGGATGGGCGCGCGGGCCAACCAATGACATGTCGCCTGCGAGGACATTGAAAAGCTGCGGAAGCTCGTCGATGCAGTAGCGACGCAAGATGCGGCCCAGCGGGGTAAGGCGCGCTTCGTGGTCGTGAGGATCGCCAATGGCGCTCGGGTGCGGCGAAGGCCCGACCATCGTCCGGAACTTGCAAATCGAGAAGATCCTGCCGCCCTGTCCGTAGCGCGCCTGACGAAACAGGACAGGCCCGGGGCTGCTCATTCGGACAGCGATCGCGACAACCACCAGAAGAGGCGCCAGCAGGAGCAGAATACAGCCGCTTCCGATCACGTCGATCGTGCGCTTGGCCAACGCATCCGTGATGGCTGCCGCTCCCGTCGCCCGATGCTCTCCACCAACGGGCGCATTGAGGCATGCATCAGGATCTCCCGGCTCCGCCAACGGCTCGCGCTGGCACGGGCCTGCGATGAGGTCCATCATCGACTCCCCCTAATCTAGGAGTTAATCTTGGAGTACCTCAGGCCGGGCGGCCCCGCGGGCGGCCCCGGCGCATATGAGGGTTAAAAATACATTAACCACAGCGGTTGAACGGCAGGATACACACTTTTTTGCAGCGATTGCCGGATAAGGCCGTCCCCCTGCAGATCCTAAGTTTGTGATAACTCGCCTTGAACTGCTTATTCTGTGCGATCTTGCACACTCCGCAGAGGCCGCGTCTCTTGTGCGCTGATGTCTAAGAGTCCGTTGGGAAAGGGTCATTTCATAGTGATTGACGCGAGAAGCCGAGTTATAGAGGCGAAAAGCATAGCCGCCGCCGAGATGTGAAGCAGCGTATCGTAATCCAGCTTGAGACGGCGCGACACCGTGAGAGCGCCGATGCTTTGCTCAATCCGCCATCGTTTCGGCAGAAGCACAAAGCCCTTCCCAAATTGCGGCCGTACGACCACTTCCACGACACGGCTCGTGCCAGCCTGAACCGCCTCAATGAAACGGGCCTTGTACCCACCGTCCACCACGATTGTCTTGATCCAGGGACAGAGACGAACCAAGCGCTTGACGAGCGGGATCCCGCCCTCTTGATCCTGAACGTTGGCCGGAGTGATCATCACCGCAAGCAGGCGTCCGTCGCTGTCGACCGCCAGATGCCGCTTGCGCCCCAGCACTTGTTTCGCCGCATCGTACCCGCGCTCGCCTTGCGGGGCGTCACACTTCACCGCCTGGGCATCCACAATCGCCAGCGTTGGACTGGCTTCTTTCCCGGACTTCTCACGATCCCTCATCACGAGATGATGGTTGATCCGGTCCATGTGGCCGCCATCGGTGAGCAACCGCCAGTAATCGTAGCAGAGACTGGCGGGCGGCAGATCCTTTGGCATGGCATCCCAGGGAATGCCGTACCGCTGCACGTAGCGGATGCCGTTCATGATGTCCCGAATAGGATAGGTCCGGGGCCGCCCGATCCCCTCCGCGACAGGAAGCAGTGGCTCCAGGGTGAGCCACTCGTCGTTCGTCAT
The DNA here is from genome assembly GCF_000022085.1 of Methylobacterium nodulans ORS 2060. Classification (NCBI taxonomy): domain Bacteria; kingdom Pseudomonadati; phylum Pseudomonadota; class Alphaproteobacteria; order Hyphomicrobiales; family Methylobacteriaceae; genus Methylobacterium; species Methylobacterium nodulans. Next base: position 3,279,201 of record NC_011894.1, on the reverse strand, counting down.
ATCACTCGGGTATCTCTGGCTGCGACGATCATAGCGCGGCCGATTTGCAGCGGTCCAGACCAAGGAGGGGCCATTCATCCATTCGAGACGAGCAGACATGCTCTATCATCCCGCATTTTCTCTTGGCCACCCTTTCCCAACGGACTCTAAGAGTGTCGCCTGCCGCATCTGGCGATTGCGCCGCGGTGTAGATTACTACCTTCAGGCGCGGCGGCACTCTGCTGCGAGTTGCGCCTTTCCGATCAAGACTGCTCCGGATCGCTTGGGGATCGGCGCACCCGCACGGTTCTGCGATCCACTGCTGCCGCCGGGGCGCCCTTTTGCGGATCGCGCCGGAGCCTCGACACGGCAGCGGCTCGGACAGCGGGGCGCCGCGGAGCAGCGCCCGGAGATCCTTCTCGGCACCGCGCGAGCGGGGCGCCAGAGCGCTCCCCGCCGAAGTGGGGGCCGGTTCGGCGCAAGGGAGCGCATGACAGAAAGATTCTGAGAGCCGTGATCCGACCCAACCGGGTCGGATCACGGCTCTCAGGGCTGTGAGGCGCCGTCCGTGCGGATCAGCCGGCGACCGTGCGCTCATCCGGCGTCGTCCGATCCACTGTCAGCGCACCGCCACAACCAGCGCCTCCACGACCCTCTCGACGTCGCAGTCGCTCATGGTTGCTCGCAATGGCAGCAGCAGCCCTCGCTCGGAGAGATGGTGTGCTGTCGTGAGCGGGTGTCGGCGCTCCGCATGAAACGCCGAAAGATGCGGGATCGTATCAAGAGAGGGAAAGAATGGACGCGCTCCGATGCCGCAGTCGCGCAGACGGGCGATCACCCGATCAATTGCCGGCGCTTCGTTCGAAAGAACAACGGGGAAAAGCCAGTGAACGGGCTGCGCCCAATCGCGGACCTCCTGCACAGTAATGCAGGGATAATCGGCGAGGCGCTGGCGATACAATCGATTCAACTCGGCATGACGCGCGAGAATCGTGTCTGCCCGCTCCTCTTGTGCGCACAGGATCGCACAGGCGAGGTTGGTCAGCCGGTAATTGTAACCGAGCCGGTGATAGACCGATTGACCATCGAGACCGAGCCCGTGGGCCCGCAATTGCGTTGCACACACGATGAGGTCCGGATCGTTCGTGAGCAGCGCCCCTCCCTCGCCGCAGCTGAAAATCTTGTTCTGGAAGAAGGAGTGCGTGGTGACCGTCGCGGCGGCGGCGAGCGGGCTTCCGCGATATCCGGCAAGCGGCGCGTGCGCCGCATCGGCAACCAGGGCGATGTTCTGCGTGCCTGCAATCTCCCACAGCTCGTCCATTGGACAGGGATGTCCGAACAGGTGAACCGGCATGATTGCACGGGTGCGCGTCGTCACCGCAGCGGCGGTGGCGGCTGGGTCGATACAGAAGGTTCCGGGGTCCACATCGACGAAAACGGGGCGGCCGCCGGCGTGCAGCACGGCATTCGCGCTCGCCACGTAGGTCGTCGCCGGGACGATCACCTCATCACCCGGTCCGATCCCAAGCGCCGCCAGAGCAACATGCAGTGCCGCAGTCCCGGACGAAAGCGTGATCGCATGGGCGGTGCCGTTCCGGGCGGCCCAGACCGCCTCGAAGCGGTCGCGAAAGGGGCCGGCCGGCCCGATGTCCCCGCTCTTCAGCGCCTGAGCCGCGTAAGCGTACTCGAGCTCGGACAAGTCCGGCAGCAAGAGGGGCACGCCGCTCGCGCACCATGGCATCGAGAGAGAAGCGGTCATTGCAAGGGGACCTCAAGCTCGGACAAGTTCGGCCGCAAGAAGGGCGCGCTGCTCGCGCACCGTGGCATCGAGAGAGAAGCGGTCATTGCAAGGGGATGGCAGCGGGAGGACGGGAGAGACGGCTCTCACGTGGCGGGGCATCGCTGCCGAGCAGGCCCTCGTAGCGGAGAGTCAGCGCGTCCCAGGAGAAGACTTGCGCCCGCGCGCGGCACCGCGCGCGAGTCTCGGGTCGTGTGGCCAGGGCCGCAGCCCGCAGGATGGCGTCGCTTAGTCCGGCTGCGTTCGTTGCAGCAAGCCTGGTCGAGCCCGGCTCAAACAGGGCTCCCACGCTCTCGTCCGCGATGATGTCCGGGATCCCGGCGTGCCTTGCGCCGACCACCGGGGTTCCGGCCGCCAGTGCTTCGATCAGGACATTGCCAAGTGCCTCCCAGACGGCCGGGTTCACGCAGACCGTCGCTCGCGCGTAAAGCTGCGGCAGGTCCTCGGCGCGGCCAAGACCGAGAAATTCGACCCGATTGCGCAGGTCGTCCGGAACGGCATCGTACACCGCAGCGCGGGTGGCAGGGCTTGCCCGGCCCGAATAGATGAGACGAAGCGCGGTCAGCCGCTCAGCGACGGCCGGGAAAGCCTGCGCGAGAACGAGTGCGCCTTTGCGCGGCTCGTCGGCATCCCCGCTGAACAGGATATAGGGTTCGCGCGGAGCCTCGTCTGGCAGCATCTCGAAGCGGGCCGTCTCGGTCGGGGATGGCAGCAGCGTCCCGACGATCCCGTAATCTTGCGCGAGCGCCTCGTGAGCGAAGCGGGAGAGGACCGCCACTGCATCCGCGTGCCGCACCGCCGTGCGAAACAGGAGGCCGTCAAAGGGGATGCGGCGGAAGTAACGCCGCACGGGAATGCCCGTACACTGAAAGACAAGGCGGAACCGTGCTCCCGCCCGGCGTGCGGCCAGCGCCCCGACAGCATCGTGGTAGTTCAAGCAGTGCACAGCGTCGAAGCGCTCCGCGCGCAGCCACCCGGCCAGATCCCAGCCGAAGAGATGAAAGCTGTTGAGCCAGCGGCCCGTCATCGCAGCCGGCCCGGTCCTCCGCCGCAGCAGGACGCGCCGGACGGGTCCGTCGAATTCGGTCCGCGTCTCGGACTCCGGAGAACTGGTCAAGACGGTCACGTCGTGCCCGCGGGCCGCCAAGCGATGCGACAGATCATGAAGCATCCGCTCCGATCCTCGCCGAACCTCCGGCAACGCCGTGGGGTGAGTGATTGCGACCCGCACTTTCGCCTCCAGCCGCTTCGCCGCGAGCGATCACACTCCTGCGGCTCTGGCGAGAAATAATGGTGTGTTCAGCAGTACCAACGCTAGTCTCGATCAAAGGCAGGCTCAACTGGAGCAATCATCGTGATTGCGAGCTGCCTTGACCATCACGTCTTAAGACTGCACAGGGCAGCCGGCCGGCGCATGCGCTCATAGGACAAGCGCGCGGTAACGAATACTTCCATATAGCAATGAGGATGTCATGACGAGCATTCGCGGAAGGTGCGCAATGACACGCCCAGCGTGAGCTGCGAGCCGCCGCGGGTCCACGGAGCCGGTTCGATGGATCCCACGCACGATCAAGGCCGACGGCAGCAGGAGGAACAGCAGCGGCTGCCAGATGACAGCGAGTACCGCCACGCATACTGCCGTGTAGAGCAGCCATATCGGAGGATAGAAGAACAGGCGAGCAACCAGGAGGCATCTCCTGAGTTCGGGATGCCGTTTCACCAGGGCAGGAACCAGAAACAATCGGGTTGGCTCAAGAATCCACTGAGCAAGCGATTGCTGTTCGATTTCGTGCCAGATGACAGCTCGCGGCTCGAAGCGGCGAGCATAGCCAGCCTTGATGATACGCCATGCGAGATCGGTATCGGCACACTCTGTTGCGCGATTGAAGGGATCACGAAACGAGAGGGTTTCGTCGAAACCACCGAAGGCATTGAAGACATCCGCCCGCACCATCATGTTGGCGGTCGGGAAAGTTGGATGCTCCTGTGCCGTGATGAACGTGAGTTTCGAGCAGAGCGATGCCGTCTGCTCTGGCTTGGGCAGGACCGGGCCGGTTGAGAACGCGACCGCCGGGTCGGCCAAGGCGGCGAGGCCAAGGGCGAGCCAGTCGGGATGAGGCCGGCAATCACTGTCCGTGAAGGCGATCAGCGGGGCCCGTGCCTCGGACACGCCCCGGTTTCGCGCCGGGGCCGGCCCTTTGTCGCGCTGCATGCGTAGGTAGCGAAGCGGTAGCCCGCGGGCCTGCATCGCTGTGCAAAGACCAGCGATATCGTCCTGGGACACGTTGTCCACGACAATGACCTCGAACCGTGTCACACCGATCGTCTGCTTAAGCAGGGCTTCCAGGCAATCTTCTAGTAATTTGTAGCGATTTTTGACGGAAATTACGACCGATATTTCCGGGATATTTATGTAATGTTCACCTGGAACGAGACTCGCGTGCTCGCCATCCATTGTCACGCCTCCAGCCTGACTCGCGGCAGCTCGCTATCCGATCCGGAAAGACCTGGCGCAGGCCCCGTTGCTAACGGGAGATAAATATGAATGATCGCAGGTTTCTGCTAAAAATGATGAGCCCATCGAGCGTTTTCGACCATCCGCTCACCAATTGCCATTCATGGCATTCATCCGAATTCCATTCCAATCAATTGGTTGATGGCGAATAGAGGCGTCTCGCCTCCTGGCAAAATAGCTATCATCGGTGTGGGCGATCTGTCACTGTTTATAACTTGCTGAAATACAGGATAGCACCAGATTGACGCCAATACTGAACTCCCTGCGCGTGATCGACAGCATCAACCCTCTGCTCCGTTTCTCTCGCGACGCGCAGAGCGAATCACACCGCTACAACCCTGTCACCCACCTTCGAGTCATGACTTTTGGCTAGAGACCCGGTTTCGACTGGCTCGATCATCGCCATGGTAACCATCGTTTCGACGACCTCTGGGTGATGACGCTCAAGACAAGGGTTCACTCGCGTCTACCTGTCCGACCTTCGCCTCGCCCAGGATGCCCAGGATGGCTCCAAGCACTTCTTGGGCTTTACTTCTGGCTTTGCACGAGCCAGTTACTTAGCTTGCACACGGACGTCGGCAACGTAACTGAATACTGTTGCGGACTCATCAGAGCCACTCCTGCCAAGCGACTTTCACGTCGCCCCTGCGCCGCCCAGTAGGGGCATGGTGTGAGCCACCAGACCTGCTTGGCACACTTAGCGCGCGAGGTCGCCTACGCGGTCGAAGTGAGTGAGGATCCGGTGCCGCTGCGCCTTCAGCTCTGGCTCCAGGCTGTGTTCACCCTGGTGGGCCGCGGGTGCAGCGGAAGGTGACGAATGGCTATCGGGCAATGTGGGCGGCCGAGGGCGAGGCGGCGGTGCGCACCGTCGTTGGCGCTGCCCGCCTCTCGGGGGCTGGCGTCTTCGACACCATCCTCAGGACCGTCGGCGCCTGACCGCCGCTGTCACGGGCGTGCGCATTACAAGCCATGCAACCAGTGCGGCACCGCACAGACCTTTGGACTGTTGTGGATCAGTTTGCTCTACCAGTAGCGCAAGAGGCACCTACCAACTCATTTTGAGGCTGACGTGTTCAGCCATCTGACTCTTTAAGGCTATGAAGATTGTTATGGTAGAATTCCCAAAGCCGGCGCACGAGGAGGTTTGCGAGCTTACTGACGACGAGTTCGCGGAAGCGTCGGTGGCTGACACTGAGGCCAGTCTTAATCGAGAATGGGCGAAGAATTTTTGACATTGCCGTTGGTAGATACTTCCGACTAACGTTTATACCGATTCTACTCTCCATAATCGCGCTGTCACAAGATTATTTGAGCAGGCGAGTATATTACATATCGATACATTGAGACGTTCGGTATGGCATATAATGGATGTTTTGGCTCGGAGAGCTTGCGATAGGAGCTTAGACAGTTTGCGAGTTCGCAACCTCCGACCATCGCAAGCGCCGAAGTCCATACGAATTGCACAGAGATCCTAATCCGAGAACAGCGTGCCGGTGCGCGGCCGCCGGTGGGTCGCCCGGCCGCTGAGGGTCGGTCAGCATGGTTGTTCTGACGCGCGGCCAGACAAAGGCGCTGCGAGCAGACGGACCGGCACACGGAAGCCCTATGAGACGATCACACATTCGGGCATCAATCGAGAGCGTGGCAATGCAGAATTGCACAACCGCTAAAATCCGACGCCTCACCGACCTCAGCGGGACGGACCGCGAGGCCTTTAATAAACTCGTGCTGAAGTGGCGGTATGTCGCCGCGCGCGATGATCTTTTCCAGGAGGGCGACTGTCTCGGCCACGTCAGCCTGATCCTTTCGGGCTGGGCTTATCGCTACAAGCAGCTGGAGGATGGCCGGCGACAGATCGCGGGATTCCTTTTGCCTGGCGACCTGACGGAGGCGTTCGTTCCTGAGGGATACGAGATGGACTGCTCCATCGCCGCGCTCACGCCCATCACCTGTGCGGATATTTCGCTCAAGGCATTCGCCGCAGTGTGTGAGCAGCACCCGGCGGTCCAGCAGGCCCTCCTGTGGGAGAGCATTATTGCAGCGTCGATCCAGCGCGAGTGGATGCTGAATGTCGGTCAGCGTGTTGGCACCGAGCGGGTCGGCCATCTTCTGTGCGAGCTGTTCCTGCGCCTGCGCCGGACCGGGCTCACCGAAGACAGCAGCTTCGTTCTCCCGGTCACGCAGTTCGACATGGCCAACGCCTTGGGCCTGTCGCACGTGCACATCAATCGCAAGCTCGCGGAATTGCGCGAACAAGGGTTGGTCGAATTGGTAGGTCGAAGGCTGCGGATCCCCGATATTGCCGCCCTGCAGGCCGCGAGCTTCTTCAACCCGAACTATCTCTACCTCGATAAGTCGGCAATCCGTGCCAAGGCTCCGACGTGGCTCACCCGATCGGAAGTGGACCGGGCATCGTCGGACGCCCTGCCACTCGGCGCGCCGCCGGCATTCTGTGAGCCGTTCTGCGACTCTGGCCAGACCGACGGTTCACCGCAGCTCAAGATCTTGATGCGGCCAGCCGAAGTCCGCGGTCGGGCGGGGCTCAGCCTATCGGGCACGTATCTAAAGTAGCGCCTCGGCGCTCGGGCTGTCAGCCCCAGATTCTTTAAGGGGCCATCGCGCACCCGGGGGTCTGTCTGCTCACAATCGACATGCGGCTGCCTGAGCTTGCCGCCGGCATGCAGGCGACGTGGCAGTCCAAAGGTGATTGCCCAGGCCCTTGCGCGGGGCGGATTTCGCCGATTCCCGCGTGGGATGAGCCGCCGCGAGCGTGAGCGCTTGAGCAAGGCGGAGATGACCGAACTGGTGCTGCGGCTGCAGCGCCCCGAGAAGACCTCGCGCACCTCCTCCAAGCCGCCCTCGCGTGATCGCAAGGAGCGGCGCGCGCAGGCCAAGCCGGGCGGCGCCAAGCCCGGTCACGAAGGCCATAGCCGGCTCATCAGTGAGACGCCCGACGCGGTCGTCGAGCACCGCCCGGATCGCTGCACCGGCTGCGGGGGCGCCCTGCAGTCGGACCTGCCCGCTGAATTCGTCTGCATCGCTGAACGGATCGACCTGCCGGAGGTAGTGCCGGTCGTCACTCGCCACCAGCAACTGGCGGTGCGCTATCCGATATGCGGGACACGAGCTCTGGCCCCGCTCCCGGGCGTCGCGCGCGGCACGCCCCTCATGGTGAGCCTGTCGAGCCATCGACCCTGCGCCTGCACGCGGTGGCAACCTACCTCAAGACCTTCCAGGCGCTTTCCTACGAGCGGCAGCAGGCGGCGCTGTCCCACCTGTTCGGGCTCAGCCTCAGCCAGGGCGGACTGATGAACGGGCTCGCGCCGGGCGCAAGGGGCGATTCCGGTCTGGTCGCGAGGCCGTCGTGCCGCCTTGCGCCGAGATCCGTGGCCGTTTCGGTTGAAACGGCCACGGCTCTAGCGTCAGGAGAGCGGGGACGCCTCTTGTCCGACATGTTAGGTTGGACACAAAATGGCTGACTCGCACGTTCGGCCGGTCCGGGAGGAATGCCGACCCATGGATGGAGCCTTGCAGCTCAAGCTCTCGCTCCTGCGGGGCGAGCCTCCCTGCCCCATGGACCTTGCCGATTTCGGTCGGCTCGCAGCAGTCGATTTGCACACAGATGAAATTGGCGCTCTGCGATCGGTTCGGCCGTGATCCGCTTGCGGCACGACAGTCGTGATCGCCGTCATTACCTCCAGACGCCTTTACAAGATTGCAACTCTTGCGTCATCCCCCGAGGTTTTCATGACAGTCACCAAGTTCGGCATCGGCCAGCCGCTGCGCCGGGTCGAGGACCATCGCCTTCTCACGGGCGGGGGACACTACGGCGACGACCACGCGCCCGAGGGCTGCCTTCACGCGGCCTTGCTGCGCAGCCCGCACGCCCACGCCCGTTTCCGCATCACGGACGTGAGCACCGCCTGCGCCATGCCCGGCGTGCGCCTCGTGCTCACCGCCGCCGATGTCGCGAACCTGGGCGAGATCAAGTGCCAGGCGCCGCTCCCGAACGATGACGGGAGCCAGAACCATCTGGCGCATATCCCCGTGCTCGCGAAGGACACCGCGAAGCACGTCGGCGACGGCATCGCCTTCGTGGTGGCCGACACGCTCGCTCAGGCCCGGGACGCCGTCGAGGCGATCGGCATCGACTACGAGGTCTTGCCCGCCGTCGTCGGCATCCGCAACGCCCTGAAGAGCGGCGTGGCCGCCGTCTGGGACGAGGCGAAGGACAACCTCGCCTATGATGCCAGCATGGGCGACAAAGAGGCCGTCGACGCCGCATTCGCCAAGGCGAACCGGGTGGTGCGCATCGAGGTCGAGAACCAGCGCGTCGTGACGAACTACATGGAGACGCGCAGTGTCGTCGCCGAATACGATGGCGCGACGGACAGCCTGACGCTCACCATCCCGAGCCAAGGCGTGCACGGCCTGCGCGACACCATCGCGGGCGTTCTCGGCGTCGCGAAGGAGAAGCTTCGCGTGGTGACCGGCGACGTCGGGGGCGGCTTCGGGACAAAGGCCTTCACCTACCGCGAATATCCACTCGCCGCTGAAGCTGCGCGTCGGCTCGGAGGGCCGGTGAAGTGGGTCTCAGATCGGGGCGAGCATTTCGTCGCCGACTCGCAAGGGCGGGACAACCTCTCGGTCGGCGAGGTGGCGCTCGACGGCGACGGCCATTTCCTCGCCATGCGCTTTGACGTGGTTGGCGACCTCGGCGCGTACCTGTCGCAGTTCGGCCCCTTCATCCCGTACCTCGGGGCGACCATGCTCACCGGCGTGTATCGCACGCCGGCGCTGCACGTGCGGGTTCGCGGCGTTTACACAAACACGCTTCCGGTCGACGCCTACCGCGGGGCGGGGCGGCCTGAGGCGGCCTACCTCGTCGAGCGGCTCGTGGACCGGGCGGCCCGCGAGACGGGTCTGACGCAGGACGAGATCCGCCGGCGCAACTTCATCCCGGCGAGTGCTATGCCGTACAAGACGCCGATCGGCGATCGGACATACGACACCGGCAATTTCGAGGCGCATATGCGCCGCGCCATGGAAGCATCTGACTGGGCGGGGTTCGAGGCGCGCCATGCCGAGTCCCGCCGTGCCGGCCGCCTGCGCGGCATCGGCCTTGCGACGTATATCGAGTGCACCGCATGGGGCGAGGGCGAGGACGTGAAGATCGCCCTCGATAAGGACGGCGGTGCGACCGTCTACGTCGGCACCCAATCGAACGGGCAGGGACACGCCACGGCGTATGCGCAGTTCGCGGCGGAGCAGCTCGACCTTCCGCCCGAGCGGATCCGGCTGGTGCAGGGCGACACGGCGCGGATCACGACCGGAAACGGCACCGGCGGCTCGCGCTCGATCCCGATCGGCGGCATCTGCGTCAACGCCGCCTCGAAGAACCTCGCCGACAAGCTCAAGGAGCTCGCCGCCGAGGAGCTCGAGACCGCCGTCGGCGATCTTGAGATCGCGGAGGGCGCCGTCCGCGTCGCCGGCACCGACCGGGCCATCGACTTCGCGACGCTCGCCGCTCTCCCGCGCGCCACCGAGGCGATGCTGACGGGCCAAGGCGACTTCGTGCCGCCGAGCGCGACCTATCCCAACGGCACCCATGTCGCCGAAGTCGAGATCGACCCAGAGACGGGCATCACCAGCATCGTGCGCTACGCCGTGTGCGATGACTTCGGCGCGACTGTGAACCCGCTCCTCCTCGCCGGCCAAGTGCACGGCGGGGTGGCACAGGGCATCGGCCAGGCGCTGCACGAGCGCACCGTCTACGATGCGGACGGGCAGCTGCTCACGGCGAGCCTGATGGATTATGCTGTGCCGCGGGCCGAGGACGTCCCGTTCTTCCACTTCGAGACGAAGAACGTGCCCTCGACCACGAACCCCATGGGCATCAAGGGGGCGGGCGAGGCGGGCTCGATCGGCTCGTGCCCTGCTGTCATGAATGCGGTGGTCGATGCCCTCGATCGGAGCGCGGGCGTGCGAGACCTCAACATGCCCGCGACGCCCGCCAGCATCTTCGCGGCGCTGAGGACCACGCGCATCGCTGCGGCCTGAAGCTTCGGCCTCGGGCTGCGATAGGGCCGCTCGGCATCGCCATCATGCCCCTCGACGCAGCCCTCGACTACGCCGTCTCGCGGCCGCACTTCTGGACCAACGCGTAACCGAAAAGGGCCAAACTCGAGCTGAGACCTGGGTCCAACGGATCGAAGAACACGCTGCACATCAGCGCCTCTTGCAGAAGCGCGCTAAGCTGTCGGTTCATCGTGCCCTCTTATCGGCCGACGCCGCTCGCCCGCGCGGAATGGGCCTTGGCCCCGGCCGCGGGGAAGCCCGAGCAGGCTCCAGCTCCGGATGTCAGGCGCCTATGTAAAGCCTGAGGTCAAGCGCGGGACAAGCCGCCGCCGCGGCCATCGCGGAAGCCGTGTGTCGCCCGACGAGGCGCTTCGTCGCCGTCAAGACCCCCGATCAGCAGGCCGTCCTGATGCATTCTCCACACCGATCACTGCGGGCGCTCCGTCCAGGAAAAGTTGCACCTTCATCCGGACGATCGCTGGGATATCGTCCACAGGCATGCTGTAGATGAACTTGCGCACCCCCAGATAAAAAATGCTGGCGTGCAGGCTCCAGATCGCCTCGACCTCAAGAGTTGTGACTGGCTTCTCCTGAAGCGACGGCCGGCCGAACTCGGCCCGCAGCTGCGCAACGATGGTCGAGAAGATCCGCTCGCGTAGGAGCTCCAAGTAGCGGGTGTTGAAGTCGAGCCCCTTCAGCCCGGAGAACATGAACAGGCGGATCCACTCGTAGGTGAGGATCACCTCCGCGTAGTCACTGTAGAAGCCGACCAGCCGGTCGCGCAGCGGGCGGGATCCGTCGCGGATCACCTCCTCCCAGAACGGGTTCCAGCGGCGCAGGAAGACCTCCTGATAGACCCGCTCGACCAGCGCCTCCTTGGTCGGGAAGTAGCGGTAGAGCAGCGGCTGCGTGATGTTGAGCCGCTTGGCAAGTTCCCGGGTCTGGCCCTCGAAGCCGAACTCCGCGAAGAAGCGCACCGCCTCACGGACGATCTCCTCCTCCCGCTGCGCGGGGCTCAGCCGGCGGCGCGCCGGCTCGGCGGGCGTCGTCCCGTCCCGGTGAGGCGGCCGCCGGCGCGGCGCCGTCACGAATTTCGTCGTCGTGTCCACGGGACCAACTTATCACGCCGGAGTGCAGCGGCGCCACAGGGGCCACGGCGCGCCGCTCCGATGCCGCTCGCGGCGCTCACGAGAGGCTTCAGCGCCCATTCCAATGATCGGGCGATCAGTTTACTGGCGGGGCCCGTCGAGCCGGCCGGCGATCTGCAGCACCGTGGCGGCGGCTCCGAAGCCGATGCCGAGGAGAGACACGGCGAGCCAGCCGCCTCGGCTCCAGGCCGCAGTGGATGCGGCGGATCCGAGCGTCCCGCCGACGAACATCGCCCCCATCAGGATCGTGTTGAGCCGCGCCCGCGCCTCGGGCCGCAGAGCGAAGACGAAGTGCTGATTCGACACCAAGGCGCTCTGCATGGCAAGATCGAGCACCACGATGCCAGCCACCAGCCCGATCACGGAGGCCCAGAGGCCGAGGATCAGCCAGGACAGGAGCGTGGCGAGCGCCCCCAGCATCACGATCCGCCGCGGCCCGTGCCGGTCGGCGACGCGCCCGGCCAGCGGCGCCGCCAGGATGCCGACCGCGCCGATGACGCCGAACAGGCCCGCCGCGTCGGGGCCGAGGCCGAACGGTGGAGCCTCGAGCCGGAGGGCCAGGATCGTCCAGAATGCCGAGAAGGCGGCGAAGATCAGCGCCTGGGTCGCGGCGGCGAGGCGCAGGGCCGGAAGATCGCGCCAGAGGTGACCGATCGAGCGCATCAGCGTGCCGTAGGACAGCGTCGCGTCGGGCCGGCTGTGCGGCAGCAGCATCGCCATCAGCCCACCCGCTGTGAGGGCGAGCGGCACGCCGAGCCAGAACATCTCGCGCCAGCCCGCATGCGTGGCGACGAAGCCGGCGAGCGTGCGGCTGAGCAGGATGCCGGTGAGGATGCCCGCCAGCACGGTGCCGACGGCGCTGCCGCGGCGCTCCGGAGGCGCCAGATGGGCGGCGAGCGGCACGATCTGCTGCGCCACCGTGGCGGCGACGCCGAGCAGCAGCGACGCGAGGACGACCAAACCGGCGCTCGGCGCTCCCGCTGCCAGCACCAGGGCGAGAGCGAGGACGCCGAACTGCACGGCGATGAGACGGCGGCGCTCGACGAGGTCGCCGAGCGGCACCAGCAGGAACAGACCGGCCGCGTAGCCGGCCTGCGTCGCGGTCGGGATCAGCCCGGTGAGGCTGCCCGGCAAGTCGCGCTCGATCGCGCCGAGCATCGGCTGGTTGTAATAGATGTTGGCGACCGCGATGCCCGCCGCGGCGGCCATGGCAAAGACTGGGGTGCGGGCGGTCGTGTCCCGCGGCTGCGCGTCAAGGGTCGTGTCGATCATCATGGCTGAACTCCGGCCGCGGTTGAGAGTCCGCAGCGTGGCGTCGCCCACCGGACGGGCTGAGTGCCCCAGGAGTGTTTCCTCTCGCCGCGCTATCGCGCTTCTCTTCGGTTCGTGGGCCTGCCGCCTCGGCGAGATGGCGTCGGGCCGTGGCGGCCGGAACCGAGATACCGAGATCGCGGATCCGGCCGCCGTTGCTCCTTGCGGCGGCTCACGCCCGAGCGCCGCCGAGCGGCAGGGGCGGGTTGGCGCTGTCGAGGAACTCCACCGTCGTGAAGACGAGCTCGGTGTCGCCGATATTTTCCAGGTCGTGGATCATGAAGGCGCCCCGCTCATAGCGGTGGTGCCGGGTGTCGCCGGGCGCGTAACTGACCTCCACGATCCGGCCGTCACCATAGTGCGAGCGGGCCCGTCCCCCGGTCACGGCGGTCCAGAAGTAATCGAGGACGTGGGTGTGGAAGCCGATCCGCTCGCCCGGTTTCAGGGTCAGCAGCCAGACCCGCACGCGCTCGGTCTCCGACACCAGCCGGCTCCCGACCTGCCCGTTGCCGGCGCGGGCGGCGAAGTCCCGGCGCAGGGCCTCGGGCCAGGAAGCCGGCGGGGCTGGCCACTCGAAGGGAACGGATGCGGTCATGGAATCCTCCGTGGTCAGTGGGCGGCGGCCCGGGGCCGGTCGAAGCCGGTCTGGGCGGTGACGTGCTGGGCGCGGAAGGCCGCGCGGACACGCGCCGCGGCAGCGCTGCGGTCGAGGCGCGAGACCGCGACGGCGGTCAGGAAGGCGAGCGGCACCGAGAACAAGGCCGGGTTGTCATAGGGGAGGGGCGCCGGCCCCAGGCCGAGTACCGCCGTCCAGACGCTCGGGCCGAGCGCCATCAGGGCGAGCGCGCAGAGAAGGCCCGCCAGCGAGCCCGCCACCGCCCCGCGCGTGGTCAGCCCCCGCCAGGACACCGAGAGCACGATCACCGGGAAGTTGGCGCTGGCCGCGATCGCGAAGACGAGCCCGACCAGGAAGGCGATGTTCTGGTTCTCGAAGAGCAGGCCCAGCGCCATGGCGGCGAGGCTGATCGCCACCGCGGCAATCTTCGAGACCCGCACCTCTTCCTGCTCGCTCGCCCGCCCGCGCCGCAGGACGCGGGCGTAGAGGTCGTGGCTGGCCGCCGAGGCTCCGGCGATCGTGAGCCCCGAGACGACGGCGAGGATCGTCGCGAAGGCGACCGCCGAGATGAAGCCGAGGAGCGGTGCGCCGCCAAGTCGGTCGGCGAGGTGCAGCGCCACCATGTTGGGGCCGCCGATCAGACGCCCGGCGGTGTCCGTGAAGGCGGGGTTGCCGAGCACGAGGGCGATCGCCCCGAAGCCGAGCACGAAGAGCAGCGTGTAGAACACCGTGATGAAGCCGGTGGCGACCAGCACCGAGAGCCGTGCCTGGCGGGCATCCGCCACCGTGAAGAAGCGCATCAGGATGTGCGGCAGGCCGGCAGTGCCGAAGATCAGCGCGAGGCCGAGGGAGAGCGCCGAGACCGGATCCCGCACGAGGCCGCCCGGAGCCATGATGGCGTGGCTCTTCGGGTGCAGAGCGATCGCCCGCCCGAACAGGGCCTCGAGGCTGAAGCCGAACTGGGCGAGGATGAGCGCGGACATCAGGGCCGTCCCCGAGAGGAGCAGCACCGCCTTGATGATCTGCACCCAGGTTGTCGCCCGCATGCCGCCGAAGGCGACATAGAGCATCATCAGCATGCCCACGAGCGCGACGGCGGTAGCGTAGGGGAGACCGAACAGGAGCTCGACGAGTTTGCCGGCCCCGACCATCTGGGCGATCAGGTAGAGGAGCACGATCACGAGCGTGTTGAGCCCCGCCACCAGCCGCACCGGCACTTCGGACAGGCGGTAGGCAGCGACGTCCGCGAAGGTGTAGCGGCCGAGGTTGCGCAGGGGCTCGGCGATCAGGAACAGGATCATCGGGAAGCCGACCAGGAACCCGACCGCGTAGATCATCCCGTCGTAGCCCGAGCTGTAGACGAGCGCCGTCACTCCGAGGAACGTGGCGGCCGAGGTGTAGTCGCCCGCGATGGCGAGCCCGTTCTGGACGCCGCTCAGGCCCCCGCCCGCGGCGTAGAAGTCGCTCGCCGTGCGGGTGCCGCGCCGGGCCGCCCGCACGGTGATGCCGAGGGTGACCGCGACGAAGACGAGGAAGAGCCCGATCGCGGTTGGGTTCACGGCCTGCCGCTCGGTCGGACCCGACAGCGCGTCGGCGAGCGCCGGCCCCGCCGGGAGGGCCAGGAGCAGGAGAACCGGGAGGAGGGGACGCACGCTCATCGCAGGTCCTCCTCAAGACGCCGGCTCAGCGCGTCGAGCCGGGTGTTGGCGACGAGCACGTAGACCGCCGTCAGCACGAAGCCGAAGCTCAGGAGGGCTGCCCCCGCGATGATGCCCCAGGTGATCACCGAGTCGTCCGTCACGGGAACAGCGAGCAGGGCAGGG
Source organism: Methylobacterium nodulans ORS 2060 (assembly GCF_000022085.1). Taxonomy (NCBI): domain Bacteria; kingdom Pseudomonadati; phylum Pseudomonadota; class Alphaproteobacteria; order Hyphomicrobiales; family Methylobacteriaceae; genus Methylobacterium; species Methylobacterium nodulans. The sequence goes on along the minus strand of NC_011894.1, from coordinate 3,263,933 downwards.
CGGAAGGCGATGGTGAGGATGTAGCTGAAATAGGTCCCCGCCATCGCCGCCGCGAGGACGAGGCCGAGGCAGCCCCGCTCGAAGGCGAGCCGGCGGAAGACCGGATGGCCCTCGATCCGCTCGATCTCCATGGTGTCGTTCCTCCCTGTGTGAGGTGGTTCAGGCCGCGAGCCCGGTTGCCACGGCCGTCTCGGCCATGACGGCCTCGGGGACCCGGTGGCGCTCGGCCATGGCCCGTTCTTCGGCGGTGAGGATCTGCGCCTGCATGTAGGCGCCGAGCTCCCGCGCCCGCCGAACCACTGCCCGGCCGACCGGAAGGCGCTGCGCCTCGAACCGTGCGAGGGCGGCCCCGACATCGCCCGGATGCGCCTGGAGCGCCTCCGCGAGAGCCCGCGCGTCCGCGGCGGCCTTGGTCACGCCCATGCCGACATGGGGCCGGGCCACGAAGGCGGCGTCGCCCAGGATCACCGTGCGGCGGCCGAGCGCCATCCTGGGCGTCTCCAGGTCCTGGATCGCCTGGAGGAAGGGCTGCGCCGTCCGCTCCACCACCTCGGCGAATTGCGGAGCGAGGAGGCGGCGTGCGTCCTGCCGCAGGGCGGCGATCACCGAGGGCCGGATCCGGTTCGGCGGGATGGAGAGCGGGTGGGTGACACCATCGACGTCGGTGAGGAGCGCTCGCAACGCCGTCTCGGCCGCCGCCGGCCGATACCAGACGAAATTGAAGCGCCGCCGCCCCGGCTCCATGGCTTCGCCTGCCCCGGCGACCGGGTAGCCGAGCATCTGCTCGCCCGGCGGGAGCGAGAAGGAGAAGTGATTGCAGAGCGCCGCGCGGGTTCCCTCCGACAACTCCGCCTCGTCGACGAGACCGCGCCAGGCGACGTAGCCCGCGTAGAGCGGCGCGGCCTCGGGCGCGAACTGCGCCCGCACCGTCGAACCGATACCGTCGGCTCCGACGAGCAGGTCTCCGCGCATGCAGGTGCCGTCAGCGAAATGTGCGGTGACCGCCTCTGGGTCCTCCGCAATGCGCACGAGGGCGCGCCCGTGATGATAGGACCGGGCCGGAAGTGCCTGCCGGAGCAGGCCGTAGAGGCGGCTCCAGGCGGTGAGCACCTGCGGCAGAGCGCGCTCGCCGACCAGCGTTCCGTCGCGCGCGAAAACGCGGCGTCCCGCGACCGCGACACCGACCTCGGCCGCGTCGCGGTCGATCTCAGCGTGAGCCAGAACGTCGAACAGCTCGGCATGGGTGACGATGCCCGCGCCGCGGCCCGACAGCTCGGCGCCGACGCGCTCGAACACGTCCACACGCCAACCCGCGCGTCGCAGAAGGAGGGCCGCGAACAGGCCGCCCAACGAGCCGCCGACGACGATCGCTCGCGGGGCGCTGCCCGCAGCAGCTGTAGCATGATCTGCCATGACGCTCCTCCATCCCCGGCGGCGAGGGCTCGCGGCCGAGCCGTCGTTTATCGATCGATAAACTGCCAGCGGTGGCGATGCGCGTCAAGGGCTATTTATCATCTGAACATCAAGCGCTCTCGCTCGGCGGGGCGGGCGAGCTGGACTGCATTGCACGTCGAGGCGGTCATGCCACTCCGCGAATCGCAGCCTGAACAGCGAGGCCGCGCCCCGTATTCACGATCTGCTCGTTCGGCTTTGCGCCATGGGCCGACACTCCCTAACTGCCGCGCGGAGAGTGACAGCGCGTCCCGCGCGACAGCGGGCCTTCGTACGCCGTGATCGATCGCAGCCTGCGAGCCCGCACCCGCTTGCTTTAGAGAGCGAGGCATACAAGAGGTGACAGAGGTCACACTGGGCAAGCGGCGTGGACGCAGTTCGCCACAGTTGGAGCCCTCTTTTTAGCTGTGTCTGATCCAGTCAGCCGCTCCATCCGCCGAGCGGAATTCCTCAAGAGCGTGCACCCGTGCCTCGGGGATCGCGTCACGAGCCATGGTCGTGAGGGCGTGTCCCGGACCGAGTTCCAGCACCGTCTGCGCACCATATTCGCGGCAGGCTTCCAGGCAGGCGGCCCAGTCGATCGTGCGCGAGATCTGAAGCGCCAGCTTGTGGAGGCCCGCGCGCATATCGAACACCGGCGCGCCGTCGAGGCCGCTGATGAGCCGCGGTGCTCCGGGTGGCGGATGCCGTAGACCTTCCCGGGCGAGAGCATCCTCGAACCGCCGGCTCGCCACCTCCAGCAGTGGCGTGTGCGAGGGGGTCCGCACCGGCAGCATAACGGCGCGCTGCGCACCGGCCGCGCGGGCCTCCTTGCAGAGTGCGTCGAGAGCACGGCTCGCGCCACCGACGACGGCGCTGTCGGCCGCATTGCGAATGGCGAGGAAGCAGTCGTGTTTCTCAGCCATGACACGGATATCCGCGAGACCGAGCCCTCGGATCCCGGCCAGCCCGAACCCCTCGCCGGACGCCTCGTCCATGGCCTCGGCACGCGCGGCCGCCAGCCGCAGGACCGCCTCTGCGCCGAGGCGGCCCGCGCAGCCCCAGGCCGCTAGGTCGCCGATGCTGTAGCCCGCGACGATCACGCGGGCCGGGCGGGCTGCCTCGACGATCGCCCAACCGGCGAGCGCGGCGACACAGCAGAGGATCTGCCCGGTGCGGTTGTCGTGCAGGGTAGGACCCGCGGCCCGGACGAGCTCGCGCGGGTCGGCGCCGAGAACCCCCTCGGCCGCCGTGAAGACGTGCTGCGCGGCCGGCAGATCGGCGGTGAGATCGAACATGCCGGGATGCTGGCCGCCCTGGCCGGAGAGCAGCACGGCGAGCGTCACGGCGCAGCCTCGATCCGATCCACGAACAGCGTCATCGCGAGGAGGTCTGCGGCGCCGCCGGGGCTCAGGTTGCGTGCCACGAAGGCGTGATGCAACGCCTCTGCGCGAGCGCGCCAATCGGGCTGAGCGACGCCTCCTTGTGCGATGAACCGGGCCGCCTGTTCCCGCGCAAAGGCGTAGCCCTCAGGTCCTCCCCGGTGCAGCAGGTTGGTGTCCTCAAGATGCGCGATCAGGGCGAGGCAGGCTTCCACCCGCGCCGCCTCCGCCTCGCCGGGGCGCACCCGCCGGGCTCGGCGCAGGGCCGGCAGCCCGACCCGGTAGAGGGTCGGGAAGCCTGAAGCCGCCTCGACCGGCGCACCGCCGACGCCATGACGCCGGCGCGCCCGTGCGCCGGGCGCGTGAAGCAGGACAGGCCCGTCAAGGATCGCGGCGGCGTAACGGTCCCGCACGAGGGCGCCCAGCGTTCCGGCGGCGGTGGTCCGGATGGCCCCGGCCGCCGCGCACAGGAGCCCGAGCCCGAAGATGGCACCGCGATGCGTGTTCACGCCGCCCGTCGCGGCCCGCATCGCCGCTTCCGCGTCGATGCCGATGCGGCGCAAGGTTGGCATCGGTGCGCCCGCCGCCCCGGCAAGCGCGAGATCGGCGAAGAAGGGCCGAAGCGCCGCGGCGCTCGCCCGGAAGGTGCCCGCATCCATATCGGCATGGCTGCCGCGATCGACATGGCTGACGAGACCGGGCTTCGGATAGGTCTCGAGCTCGAGCCGCAGAGCCACCGTGGCAAGCTCCGCGATCGTTCGGGCGATTGCCGAGGTCTCGGCATCGTCGGCCGGACGCGGCTGCAGAGCCGGGAGCGCACTCATTCGGGATGTCCCGCCAGAAGAGACGAGGCCTTGCGCAGGGCGAGGCGATCGAGGTGCTTGACCAGTACGGTGTCTTCGGGCGCTGCGGCGTGCAGCTCGCGCCAGTTCACGCCGCCGCCATCGGGCAGCAGGATCTCGCCGTCGAGGCGCATCGGTGCCCGGGCCTCGATCGCCGCGAGGCCGGCGAGAAGATCGCGCGGGAGCGCACCCACGGGCCAGAGCAGGTCGAGGTCCGACGTCTCCGAGAGGTAGGTCAGGCCCGTCAGGCTCTGCCAGAGCAGGCCGCCAAAGAGGCGCGGCACGAGGCCGTGGCGGCGACCGAGCTCGACCACGCCCGCCAGCGTCGGGGACCACGCCGTGGGGCAGCCGCGGATGACCTGGGACAGGGTCACGGGCGGCCGCGGCCGGACGGCGCCGGGCGGGAGGGCGAAGCCGATGCGGCGCTTGCCGTCTGCCGGCGGCAAGGGCAGGCCGACCGGCACGGATCCCGGCTCCTCGTCGGGATGGCGCCTGCGCACGATGACGGGACGCCGGTGCCGCGCCCAGTCGGCCACGTGCGGCACGCCGTCGAGATCCGGACGCTGGGCCAGCATGGCGGCCCAGGCCCCCGGATCCACGTCGAGGAGATCGTGGCGCCGATAGAGCTCAGCCAAGAGCGACGTCCCGCATCACCTGAGCGGCAATCTCCTGCGCCACCGGCCGGCCGCCGCGCTCGCGCCCCACGCGGTCGCGGATGTCCTCGGCGGGCATGCTGTCGAGGACGGCCGCGATCTGCGGGCCCAGGGGGCGGCCCGGGTCCAGCACGGCCTGGACCGCGCCGGTCTGCACCATATTGTCGAGACCGGGCGCGAAGACGGGCGTGTCCCTGGCCATCGCCTCCAGCTTGTCGAGGGGCAGCTTCGTGACCCGGGCGACGGAGGGCAGATCCATCACGCTCGGGTTTGCGCCCGGCAGGCCGACGAGGACGCGGGTGGCAAGCGCCGTGGCGATGAAAGCACCGGCCGCCGTGTGGCCATAGACCAGCCCGATGGTCGGGTGGCCCTCGGCATCGGCGAGGAGCAGCGTCTTCGCGAGATGCGCGAGGTACTCGTTCAGTCCCAGGAGCTCGTCGCGCCGGCTCATGCGCTGGCTATCGGAGTCGATGGCCACCAGGATCGGCGTCGCGCCGCCCGCCCGCACGATGTCGAGGATGCAGCGGGACAGAAGACAGGCGCCCTCGACGCCGAGCGGCGTGTTGCCGTCGACGCCGATCACCGCGAGCCGGCCATCCCGGAACGGGCCGTCGCCGCTGATGAGACCGTCGGCCACCGTGACGGCGTGGCCCTCGGGAAAGAGCGAGGACAAAATCTCAGCGAGCGTCATGGGTGGTCTCTCCGAGGCTGGCAACCAGGGCGTCGAAGTCGCCCGTCGTCATCGCCGGGACCGCAGCCGGGTCGTTCACCCCGAGCCGGGCCCAGATGTCGGTGGCGTCCCGGCAGTCGCCGAAACGCGCGAGGCGCTCCTCCAGCCGCGCCTGCTCGGCGTCCAGCGTCGCGAGGTCGAAGGCCGGCGCACGCCCGATGAGCGCGAGGGCTGCTTGCCGGAACGCCGCGATGGTGTCGTCCACGAAGGCGTCCGCGCTCCCCGTGAGGCGGCGGTGCTTGCCGCCCATCGTGCGCCAGACGAGGGCACGGTCGCGGGAGTCGAATTCCTCGGCCCCCTTGTTGGTCTCGATCACCTCCGGCCCCGAGACGCTGATGCGGCCGCCCTCGGAGACGGCGAGCCGCGAGCAGGTGCCCGCGATGAGGCCGCCGCCGCCATAGGCTCCCGCGCGCCCGCCGATTAGGCCGATCACCGGCACGCCGCTCGCGCGGACCTGCGTGATGGCCCGCATCACCTCCGCGATGGCGGTCTCGCCGGCATTGGCCTCCTGCAGGCGCACGCCGCCGGAGTCGAACAGGATCAGCACCGCGGCCAGCTTGCGCTCCCGGGCTGCGCGCAGCAGGCCGATGAGCTTGGCGCCGTGCACCTCGCCGAAGGCGCCGCCCATGAAGCGGCCCTCCTGGGCGGCGACGAGAACGGGCCGGCCATCGAGGCGGCCCTCTCCCACGATCATGCCGTCGTCGAAGGCGCGCGGCAGGTCGAACAGCGGCAGGTGCGGGCTCATCCGGCGCTGCTCGGGGCCGATGAACTCCCGGAAGCTGCCCGCGTCCAGGAGGCCGTCGATGCGGGTGCGGGCGCTCGCCTCGTACCAGCTCGTGACGGCGGGGTCGGTGATCCGGTCGCTCACGTCAGACCTCCATCAGCCGGGCGCCCTGAAGGAGGCGCAGGGACACGGTGTCGGGGCGCGCGCCCCCATCGTTGATGGTGATGCGAAGACCGCCGGGCTGGGCGCGAGCGACGAAGTCGGCCACCACGGCCTCCCAGACATCGCCGAAGCCGTGGATCGAGGTCTCGATCTCGACCGTGCAGGCGGTGGGCGGGAGCACGCGCTCCAGCAGCACTTCGAGGTTGCCGGACGCCACCACGCCGGTGATGGCCTGCGCTCTCGCTCCCGGCAGGGATTTGCGGGTGGTATGTTGGAAGCTCAGCTTTTCCATCGCGGCGGCCTCTCACCAGTTCCGGAACTTGGCCGGCGGCTCGTAGAGTCCGCCCGACCAGTGCACGAGATCCTTGATCGACTTGGCCGCGAGCAGTGAGCGATCGGCGTCGAGGGGCTCGATGCCGAGATCCTCCGGGCGGCGCACGATGCCGCGCTCGCGCAGGCGCTCGACCATGGCCCGGTCGCGCCCGCGGCCGACCTCCGTGTAGCCTGCGACCCCGCGGATCGCCTGCTCGCGCTCATCGGCGGTGCGGCACAGGAGGAGATTGGCGATGCCCTCCTCCGTGACGATGTGAGTAACGTCGTCGGCGTAGACCATCACGGGGGCGAGCTCGAGCCCGAGCTTCCTCGCGAATTCCAGCGCGTCGAGCTTCTCGACGAAGGCCGGGACGAGTTTGTCCCCGAAGGTCTCGACGATCTGCACCACGAGCTTGCGCCCGCGCATCAGGGCCGGATCGCCCGTCCCTTGCGCCTCCCGGCCCGCCTTCATCCAGGTGTCGGAGGGGTGACGCCGCCCGTGCGGGTCCGAGCCCATGTTGGGTGCACCGCCGAACCCCGCCACGCGCGACTGCGTGACCGTCGAGGAATGGCCCATCAGGTCGATCTGCAGCGTCGAGCCGATGAAGAGGTCGCAGGCATAGAGACCCGCCGTCTGGCAGAAGGCCCGGTTGGAGCGCAGCGAACCGTCGGCGCCCGTGAAGAAGATGTCCGGCCGCTCGCGGATGTAGCGGTCCATGCCGACCTCCGAGCCGAAGCAGTGGATCTGCTGCACCCATCCCGACTCGATGGCCGGGATCAGGGTCGGGTGCGGGTTGAGCGCCCAGTGGGTGGCGATCCTGCCCTTCAGGCCAAGGCGCTCGGCGTAGGTCGGCAGCAGGAGTTCGATGGCCGCCGTGCCGAAGCCGATGCCGTGATTGAGGCGGCGGATGCCGTACTCGGCGTAGATCCCCTTGATCGCCATCATGGCCATCAGGATCTGCGTCTCGGTCATCGCGGCCGGATCGCGGGTGAACAGGGGCTCGACGTAGAAGGGCTGGTCGGCCGCGACCACGAAGTCGACCCGGTCGCCCGGGATGTCGACGCGGGGCACGCGCTCGACGATCTCGTTGACCTGCGCCACCACGACACCGTTCTTGAAGGCGGTGGCCTCGACGACCGTCGGCGTGTCCTCGGTGTTGGGCCCCGTATACAGGTTGCCGTCCCGGTCGGCCGAGACGCCCGCGATCAGCGCCACGTTGGGCGTCAGATCCACGAAATAGCGGGCGAACAGCTCGAGGTAGGTGTGCACCGCCCCGAGCTCGATCTGCCCGCCATAGAGCATCCGGGCGATGCGCCCCCCCTGCGGTCCCGAATACGAGTAGTCGAGGCGCCTCGCGATCCCCTGCTCGAAGATGTCGAGGTGCTCCGGAAGCACGATGCCGGATTGCACCATGTGCAAGTCGTGCACGCGAGCCGGATCGCACTGGCTCAACGCTCGGGCCAGGCAATCGGCCTGCTTTTGGTTGTCACCCTCCAGGCAGACCCGGTCGCCCGGCCGAAGAATCGCTTCGAGAAGATCGACCGCATTCTCGGCGGCGACGACCTTGCCTGAGGCATGGGCTCGGCCCGCCTCGATCCGCGCCTCGCGGGCCGCCCGTTCCTGACGCCAGCCGCTCATCCGGTCCGCTCCTTGCTGTCCCGCCCTGAGTATGCACACAGCCCGGCTACAACCGTGACGGTATTCACAGGGCCGTTGATTTGGCCTCTTTGTATTCCTTATTGCGCGTTCGTCAATACCGTGTATACGGTAGGCGCCTCAAAACGAACAAACGGACACAGGAAGGAGACGCCGCATGGCGGCCGCATACGCAGTGCCCGAACCGGGCAATCGACGCTTGCTTGCTGGAATGCGATCGGAGGGCGGCCGATGACGATCCTCGGCGTCGCGCTCCTCGCGCTCTGCACCCTGGTCGGGGTGTTCCTGGGCGACCTGCTCGGGATCCTGCTCAACGTGAAGGCCAATGTCGGCGGCGTTGGCCTCGCCATGATGCTGCTGATCGCCGCCCGGGTCTGGATGGTGCGTCGCGGCCGGCTCAGCCACGCCACCCAACTCGGGGTCGAGTTCTGGGCGACCATGTACATCCCGATCGTGGTTGCCATGGCCGCGCAGCAGAACGTCGTCGCTGCGGTCAGCGGCGGCCCGATCGTCATCATCGCGGCGGTTGGAACGGTCCTTCTGTGTTTCGCCGCGACGGCTCTGCTCGGTCGGATCGGCGGGAGGTCAGCCAAGATCAGCGCCGAGGTCGAGCATGGAGGCGCAGTTATCTCCGGCGATACTGATGAAGCTCCCTATCCCACCACGGTCCGGAGGTAGCCGCCATGCTGCACATGATGGAACACGTCTTCGTCGAGCAGAGCCTCGTGGCAGCCTTTGCGGTCATCGGCGGCCTGATGCTGATCTCGAACATCATCGGAAAGCGCCTGACCCACGGCCGGGTTCATGGCTCCGCGATCGCCATCGTGCTCGGCCTCGTGCTGGCCTATGTCGGCGGAAGCATCACAGGAGGAAAGAAGGGCCTGGCCGACATTCCGGCCTTGGCGGGCATCGGCCTGATGGGCGGCGCGATGCTGCGCGACTTCGCCATCGTGGCCACCGCGTTCGAGGTGGACGTCATCGAGGCGCGTCGCGCGGGCATCCTGGGCGTCGTCGCCCTGGCGCTCGGCACGGTGCTGCCCTTCATCGTCGGAACGCTGACGGCTTTCGCCTTCGGCTATCATGATGCCGTGTCGATCACGACGATCGGCGCCGGCGCGATCACCTACATCGTTGGTCCGGTCACGGGAGCAGCACTGGGTGCCGACTCGACGGTCATGGCGCTCTCGATCGCCACGGGCGTCACCAAGGCCGTGATGGTGATGGTGGGTACGCCCCTGGTCGCCCGGCTGATCGGCCTCGATAACCCGCGCTCGGCGATGGCCTATGGCGGTCTGATGGGCACGGTGAGTGGTGTCGCAGGCGGGCTCGCCGCAACCGATCCGAAGCTCGTCCCGTACGGGGCGTTGACGGCGACATTCCACACCGGCATCGGGTGCCTCGTCGGCCCATCATTGTTCTTTCTCATCGTGCGCGCGATCGTGGCATGACACGGCCGGGACCTCGGACGGAGGGCGCGGCCGACGCCAAAGGAGACGATGACGAGATGGACGGCAGTGTCGAAGGGCGAGGTCTCCTTTCCGATCACATCCGCAATGCGCTGACGGACGAGATCGCGTCGGGTGCCCTTGCCGCAGGCGTCTCCCTTGACGAGCAGGAACTCGCAGATCGCTTCGGCGCCTCGCGGACCCCCGTCCGCGAGGCGCTGCGTCAGCTGGCGTCCAGTGGCCTCGTCGAGGTGCGACCGCGGCGCGGCGTCGTCGTCACCCGGATGACGCCCGAGCGGATCATGGAGATGTTCGAGACCACGGCGGAGTTCGAGGCGATGTGCGTGAGGCTCGCCACCTACCGGATCACGCCGCTGGAACTCAGCGCCCTGATGGACCTGCACGAACAATCGGCCGGGCCCGTCGAGGCGAGCGACTTCGATGCCTACGACGCTCTCAATCGTGCGTTTCACGAGGCGTTGTACCGTGCGACCCACAACAGCTTCATGGCCGAGCAGGCGCTGACCATTCGGGCTCGTCTGTCAGCGTTCCGTCGCACGCAATTGCGCCACGGCGAGCGCATTCGCCGCTCGCGGGCCGAGCACGGGGAGATCCTGAAAGCGATCGCCGAAGGCGATGGCGACGCAGCGGCGCGGCGCATGCGCGCTCACATGCTCAATGCGGCGAGCGCGCTTGGCCGATACGTCGCCGAGCATACAAGTGAGTGACGATGACACTCGGTGGGACTGTACAGTAGCCGACACTTGGCACACTCAGTCAGCATTTGCGGCAGGCCCCGAGCCGACGCCCATGAAGCCCCCGATCATCACGGACGCCTCGTCCGGGACGAGGGCGGCCGCTGCTGACGGTGAGAGCGCCGTTCTCAAGATGTTTGCCCCCTCAGGGCATCACTGGCGGGTGGTAGGTCAGCGTGAATGCGAGTGCCCAGAGCAGGAACAGCACCACCGGCAGGTGGACGAGAAGCTGCAGGAAGCTGAAGCCGACGATGTCGCGGGCCTTGAGCCCGAGGATGCCGAGCAGCGGCAGCATCCAGAACGGGTTGATCAGGTTCGGCAGCGCCTCGGCCGCGTTGTAGATCATCACGGCCCAGCCGAGATGCACCTTCAACTCGTTGGCGGCCTGCATCACGTAGGGCGCCTCCAGCAGCCACTTGCCGCCGCCCGAGGGTACAAAGAAGCCGAGCACCGCCGAGTAGCCGCCCATCGAGAGCGGGAAGCTGCCTGTTGTGTTGAAGCTGACGAAGGCGTGGCTGATCACCTCCGACAGCGTTTGGCCCGAGGCGTTCTTAGCCCCCGTGAGGATCGCGCTGATCGAGGCGTAGAGGGGGAACTGGATCAGAACCCCGGCGGTCGCCGGGACCGCTTTCGCAACGGCGATCAGGAACCGCTTCGGGCGCCAGTGAAGCAGCAGGCCGAGGGTCAGGAACAGCAGATTGTAGGTGTTCAGGTTCGAGATCGCGACAATCCACGATTGCCGCGCGAATTCCTGCCAGATCCAGCCGCCGGCAATGATGACAAGGAGGATGTTCAGGAGCGGCCAATGCTCCAGCTTCTCTCCGGGCTGAGCTGGCGGATCGAGTCTCTCCTGCTTGGCCGAGACGTCCACGCCGAGATCCTGCGCGGTGACGGCGCTGACAGGCGTTGGGGCCGACGCGTAGGCGATCATGACCGAGATCACGAACAGGATTGTGGCCACCAGAAGGGACTGCCAGAGGAAGATCGTCTCGCTGAAGGGGATCACCCCGGTGATCGGCAAAAGGTTCGGCGGCAGGCTTTTCGGATTGGCCTGGAGCTGGGCAGCCGAGGAACTCAGGCCCATCGCCCAGGTCGCACCCAGGCCGAGATAGGCCGCGGCCCCGGCGGCCCGGTAGTCCATGCTCAGCTCCGGCCGGCGGGCCAGCGCCCGAGCGAGCAGGCCGCCGAAGATGAGGCTGAGGCCCCAGCTGAGGAAGGACGAGAGCATGGTCGCCGTGGCCACGAGGCCCACCGCCCCGCGCCCCGTCCGCGGGATCCTGGCGAGGCGGTCGATCAACGCTTGGACCGGTGGCGAGGTGGCGACGACATAGCCGCCGATCGTCACGAAGGCCATCTGCATCGTGAACGGGATGAGGCTCCAGAAGCCGTCCCCGAAGGTCTTGGCGACGGAAGAAACCGGGGCCCCGTTCGCCAGGGCGCCGAGCGCCACGATTACCACCGCGATCGCGACGAAGATGAAGGCGTCTGGGAACCAGCGCTCGGCCCAGGCGGTGAAGCGAATGCCGAGCCGTGCGAGGGCACCTGTGGCATCGGCTTTTCGGTCGACCGATTGAATGTCTGAGGATCGGCTGGCATCGCCCGGCAGCGTCGGCATGAGCGTTCTCCTGAGCCGGCTCTCATGACCAGCCTTGTCGAAGGGATAATGGCGTACGGTGCTGCGCGCTCAAGTCCGGTGCGGGCGGCGCGATGACACCCGCGTGCTGGTTTTTGCCCGCGTATCGGTTTTTGCGGATGGTCTCGTAGTCCGAACCGATCTCTCGGCGATGGCGACGGCAATCGCCGAGCAATCAATCGGATTTCGTATGACGGTGGAGGAAGAAAGTGATGTTTTGTCGATGCAAAGCGGCCCTTATGATCATCGGCAGCTTGGTGTCCTTTACGTGCGGCGCCGATGCGGCGGAACTCAAGATTCTGACCACCGGCATCCTGACTCGCCTGAAGCGAGCCAAGTGCGGATCCGGAACGGCGAGCGCGTCGACTTATTGATCATGGTCAACAACGGCATGAATGAGCTGATCACGGGAGGATATTTCAAACCGTTGGACCGCAAGGGTGTCGCAGTCTCGAAAATCGGCATCGCGGTGAAGAAAGGACATCCTCAGCCGGAGATCGCCACTGTTCCGGCGCTGCGCAAGGCTTTGCTGGATGCGCAGTCGATCGGGCATTCGGAAGGCGCGAGCGGCAGTTACATAGCCAGTGTATTGCTGAAAAAAAACTTGGGCGGGTCCTGCCGTTCCTGCGACCGCATCCCGGTTCCCGTGACAGCACCGGCCGATCCTTTACAGAGCCGGGGTGCGAACCGGTCCGTGCAAGGTAGCGGCGCCCATCGGTGATGATCTGCGAGCCTCGCGCGCCGTTGTCTTTCGGAATCGCGCATTGTGTTGGACGTCTTGGCGAGGTCGCTCGTCAGGGAGCCGGTGCGAGGCGGGTCACGCCGGGATCTGCGACGGCGGCGAGAATGACCACGGGCGCGAGCGCGACCGCGGAGAGGCCAACCAGATAGTAGAGCAGGGCCGCCAGCCCGCAGCCGAAGGCGAAGGCGGCGACGGCCGCCGCCATGCGGGCGATGCGTCGGCGGGCCGGATGATCGGTCGGCAGGCCACGGAGCAGGTCGGCCAAGTCGATCATGATCTGCGTCGTTGTGCCGGTCATCAGCGTCGATGGCGGAGCGTCGGCCAAGTGGGCGCGGTGGGCGGTGTTCTGGATCGCCATCGCGACGACGAGCACCATGCCCGTGAGGAGCGCGTCGATGCGGTCGGCGTTTGCGAAGGGCCCGAGCGTGACGGCGAGCGCCGCACCGATCGCGAGGAAAGCGAGTTGCGCCCAGAGCAGGATGCACAGAACGGGCCGCCCCGCGCGCTCCAGGCGATGACTGGCGAGCCGGGTCAGGAGCACCGCAATGCAGAACACTGGCAGGGCGAGAAGCTTGGCCCATGCGCCCGCGGCGCCGTGCACCAGCGCGGCGCCGAAGGTGACGAAGTTCCCGGTGACGTGAGCGGTAAACAAGCCCTGGAGGGCGAGGAAGCCGACTGTGTCGACGTAGCCGCCGACGAAGCTCAGCAACTGGGCGAGCGATGGTCTCATGAGTGGCAGTGATCCATTCGGGGGAGGAAGTGCAGCGGCGCGCCGGGCCGGCTCACCATGCGTAGCGCAGTTCGAGGCCGAGATAGGTGGCGTCCTTGCCGCCGGCCTCGCGGATCGTGTCGCCGGCCGCGAAGCGCACTGCCTCAACGGCACCGGTCAGGCCGGGAGCGAAGACGTAGTCAGCCCGCAATTGACCATAGGCGCCCGTCCAGGGATGCCCGCGCCCGGCGGTGCCCGGCACGGGATTGCTCGGCTGGACGTAGACCGCGTCGGCGGTCGTCTCGCGCCATTGCAGGCCGAGCGCGGCCGTGACCGCGAGCCCCGCGACGGGACGTATGGTGAGCGAGGGTTTCAGGTGGAGGAGGTTGGCGTAGCCCGTGTAGCCGGCGAGCGTGAAGTAGTAGCCGTTCGGGAAGAGCGGGTTGAAGGTGCCGAGGGTCGCGTCGTCCCGGCGGCGGTCGCCGGAGGCCGCGTCAGCCTGTAGGCCGAGCCGCGGCTGCAAGGGGAGGCTGGCGAAGGTGTAGCCGACCCGGCTGCCGACGGCCCAGGCCCGGATGGCGGACGAGCCCACGCGGCCAAGCTGGCCCATCGCCTCCAGGTCCCAGTCGAAGCCGTCCGCCGCTCCCGCGAACCGCACGTCGAAGACATGGCGCGCCTCGTTGCCGCCGGCATCGAGGAAGCGGGCCCCGTCGCGCTGGTAGAGGCCCCAGTAGGCGGAGAGCTCGTTGTCCCCGAGCACCTTGCGCTCGACCCGCAGGGTGCTGAAGCGCAGACCGCGGTTCGAAAAGTCGTCGAAGGGCTCGGCGAAGCGGTACTGCACCGGCTGGCTGATGAAGCCGAGCAGGCGCCACGACTCCGTCTCCCAATCGGCCCAGAGCGCGTCGAAGGATTGGCGCACGTTCGGGCCGTCGCGCGACGACACGAAGCGCTGCAGGTCGAAGGCGAAGTCCTGGCGTCCGGCCCGCGCCTTGAAGGTCCCGCTCTCGACGGTGCGGCTGTAGGACAGGAAGGCGAGGCGCAGGTCGAGGATGTTCTCGTCGACGGAGGTGATGGTGCGCTTGTCAAAGGCTCGGGCATCTTCGACCTGCGCGAAGATCTGCCAGTTCTCGCTCAGCCGCGCGTCGAGGTGGATCTGGAGGCGCTGAAGCAAGTAGGCGTCGCCGCGGACCCCGCCCACGCCGAAGCCGGGCGTCCGGTTGCTCTCGAAGCGCTCGCGCAGGGTCAGCCCCAGGGACAGGTAGCTTTGCGGATCGGTGGCGAGAAGCGGGATGTATTTCAGGTCGTCGAAGGGTTGCGTGCGCAGCGCCGGATCGCGCAGGGCCGACCAGTCTTCGGCCCAGCGGTTCGTCTTCGGCACCGGCCGGTCCGCCGGGCCGGCCGGGGTCTCCTCAGCCCGAAGGCCGCAGGGCGACAGGCATAGGCCAGCGCAGAGCGCGAGCGCCCGCACCCGGCCGGCCCGTCTACGCGCGCGGTCGCCTGCGCCGTTCGATTGCGGACGCACACCGGAGGCGTCAGTCACGGCGCCTTCGCGCCGAGCTGATGGATTTCCGCGACGTACCCGCCGGGGAACCGGACGATGGCCGCAGTCCGATCGCCAGCCGCATAGGGCTCGACGAGCACGCTCACTCCGGCCGCCTTCGCCTTGGCAAGGGTGGCTCCGAGGTCGGCGACCTCGTACCCTGTCGTCTCGTGGCCGTACGGATAGGGCAGGTGCCCGTCCGTCACGAGAACGGTCATGCGGCCGAAGTCGGACGCGAGGCGCAGCCGCCGGTAGCTGTCGCTTGGGCGGCCGATCTCGATGCCGGGCGCCTTCGCGTCGTCCGACACCACGCGGCCGTGCGAGAAGGTGCGGAAACTCGCCACGAACGCCTCGACACTGTCCGGCGAGACGTAGACGCGGTTCTCGGGCACGGTCGCGAAGGGCGCGTAATCCGGCTTCGTCGTGTGCCAGTAGAACTGCATGTTGACGCCGCCGGGCCACTGGATGACGGCGTCGCGCCCGATCGGATCGGGGAAGGTCTGGACGATCACGGCGGCGCCGGCCGCGCGCGCGGCCTTGATCGCCGCGTCCATGTCGGTGACGAGATAGCCGGTCCGCTCGGTTCCGAACGGGTAAGGGATCGGCGTGGTGAAGCCGAACAGCGAGACCGTGCCGACCGGCGTCTGGATGAGCTGCGAGGTGGTGCTGGAGGGCGTCGGCGTCACGGTCGCGACAACCTGCTTGGTGCTGCGGCCGCCGAAGGTGGCGATGAAGCTCTGCACGAAGCGATCGACATCCTCAGGCGCCACGTAGACGTGGGTCGTGTCATATTGCGGTGCGACGGCGACCGCCGCCTCGGCCCCAGCCTGCGCCGGACCCACGGCGGCGAGGGCGGCCCACAGAGCTGCGGCTGCGGCGAGTGAACGCATCATGATGACCTCCAGGCTCATGCTCCGGTGACGGGCGGCCGCCATCAGACCGCCCAGCAGGCGCAGCCGAGAGCGCCCCAGAAGCTCTTGAGATCCGCTATCGGCAGCTTCGCCGACCACGCGGTGGCGTGGGCGTGGCCGTGCAGCCCGCAGGCGCTGGCGCAGCCGCAGGACGCGCTCGCCTCGCGCGCGAGCACCGCTTCGGCGGGGCCGGGACGCTCGCCCCAGGCGCCGTAGCCCCTGAAGGTGCGGACGGGCGACCAGTCCGGCATGGCCGGGGGAGGGGCACTCTCGTCGAGGGGAGCGAAGATCCCGGCGGCGTACACCACCTTGCCCCCCACGACCGTCAGGTCGCTGGTCGTGTCCGCGATCTCGGCTTCGGCGCAGGCGAAGTAGTCGCGGTCCGGAACGATCAGGTCGGCGAGCTGGCCCACGGCGATCTGGCCCTTGCGGCCCTCCTCGTTCGAGAACCAGGTCACCTTCTCGGTCCATAGCCGCAGCGCCGTCTCACGGTCGAGGCAGTTGCGGCGCGGGTAGAGCTGCATCCCGCCCACCGTCCTGCCGGTGACCAGCCAGGACAGGGAGACCCACGGGTTGTACGAGGCGACGCGCGTCGCATCCGTGCCGGCGGAGACCGGGACGCCCTTCTCCAGCATCCGGGCGACCGGCGGCGTCGCCGCGGCGGCGCCATGCCCGTAGCGCTCGACGAAGTACTCGCCCTGATAGGCCATCCGGTGCTGGACGGCGATGCCGCCGCCGAGCGCGGCGATGCGGTCGATCGAGGCCTCCGAGATCGTCTCGGCATGGTCGAAGAACCAGTTCAGGCCTTCGAGCGGGATGTCCTGATTCACGCGCTCGAACACGTCGAGGGCCCGGCTGATAGTCTCGTCGTAGGTGGCGTGCAGCCGCCAGGGCCAGCGGTTCTCGGCGAGCACGCGCACGACGCCTTCGAGCTCGCCCTCCATCTCGGGGACCATGTCGGGACGGGGCTGGCGGAAATCCTCGAAGTCGGCCGCCGAGAACACCAGCATCTCGCCCGCCCCGTTGTGGCGGAAGTAATCGTCGCCCTGCTTGTAGCGGGACGATTGGGTCCAGGCGAGAAAATCCTCTTTTTCGGCCTTCGGCTTCTGCGTGAAGAGGTTGTAGGCGAGGCGGATCGTGAGTTGCCCGTCATCGGCGAGCTTCTGGATGACGGCATAGTCGTCGGGATAGTTCTGGAAGCCGCCGCCGGCGTCGATCGCACCGGTCACGCCGAGCCGGTTGAGCTCGCGCATGAAGTGGCGGGTCGAGTTGACCTGGTATTCGAACGGCAGCTTCGGCCCCTTGGCCAGCGTCGCGTAGAGGATCGCGGCGTTGGGCTTGGCCAGGAGCAGCCCGGTCGGGTTGCCGGCCGCGTCGCGCATGATCGCGCCGCCCGGCGGTTCGGGCGTGTCCTTGGTGTAGCCGACAGCCCGCAGCGCCGCCGCGTTGAGCAGGGCGCGATCGTAGAGGTGCAGCAGGAAGACCGGGGTCTCGGGCGCGACCGCGTTCAGCTCCTCGATAGTCGGCAGGCGCTTCTCGGCGAATTGATGCTCGGTGAAGCCGCCGACCACGCGCACCCATTGCGGCGGCGGTGTCACCGCCGCCTGCCGCTTCAGCATGGACATCGCGTCGGCGAGCGAGCGCACCCCATCCCAGCGCAGCTCCATGTTGAAGTTGAGCCCGCCCCGAATGAGGTGCAGGTGGTTGTCGATGAGGCCGGGGAGGACCCGGCGCCCCTTCAGATCGATGACCCGCGTGTCCGACCCGGCGAGCGCCATCACCTCGGCATCGGATCCAACCGCCGTGAAGACACCGTCCGCGATCGCGACCGCTGTGGCGGCTGGGTTCGCGGTGTCGAGGGTGGTGACGAGGCCGCCGCGCAGGATCAGGTCGGGGTGAGCTTTTGGGCTCATCGAAGCTCCTTGTTGGAACGGATGGTCGAGGTGAGCGCCCTCAGACCGGAGGCGCCGGGGGCTGCGTCCGCTCCACCGCGAAGCTCTTGCGGTGGAGGAGGCTCGACAGGACGGCCGGGTGGCCGCGCCAGTAGGCGACGGCCATCTCGCCGCCGAGGATGCCGAGCAGGCCGACCAGGGCGATGATCGGCGGCGCCGGCGATTTCACGCCGATCAGCCCGTAGGCGGCGCCGACCGCGAGGCCGGCGCCGAGGGAGAGGAGGTAAGGAAGCATCGCAAGGCGGCGGGCGCTCAGTGCCCCTCGGAGGCACCGAACATTGACTTGGCGTAGATGATGCCGAGGCCGTAGGCGCCGCCATAGGTCTTGGCGATCCCGGTCGTCATCCCGTAGGTCTCGGTGCGGGCCCAGTCGCGCTGCAGCTCCAGCAGGTACTGGAGCGAGGTCATGGGCTGCACGCCGGCCTGGATCATGCGCTGCATGGCGCGCTCATGCGCCTCGTCGGAGACGTCGCCGCAGGCATCGGCGATCACGTAAACTTCGTAGCCCTGATCGAGCGCCGAGAGGGTCGGGCCGACGATGCAGACAGAGGTCCACAGGCCCGCGAAGACGAGCCTGTTCTTTCCGATCTCGGACACCCGGGCCACCACGGCGGCATCCTCCCAGGTGTTCATGGAGGTGCGGTCGAGCAGCTTCTCCTCGGGAAAGGCCGAGGTGATCTCCTCGAACATCGGACCCGAGAAGCTCTTCTCGGCGACCGTTGTCAGGACCGTCGAAACGCCGAAGCCGGCGGCAGCCCGCGAGATCAGGGCGGCGTTGTTGCGCAGAGCCACCGCATCGATCGACTTGGTTGCAAATGACATCTGCGACTGAAAATCAATCATGATCAGCGTATGGTCCGCTGGAGAGAGGAGACGCTTCCCCGGAGTCGGCGTAGCTTTGATCGGCATGATTTCCTTGATCCTCTCGCGTTGTCGACCTTCGCAGCCTCGAACCGCGCCTGACCCAATGATCGTGCACGCGCTGCCCTCCAGCTCCCCGACGGACCGCAGGAATCCGAGACAGCATCTGTCGATCGCCTTGACTCAGGCACATCTCACATCTCAGCCTCGCACCCGCGGCACGCTGAGCAAGCAACGGCGCACGATTGCGTTGGCGGCTTCAAGACAGCGACTTTCGGCCTGGCGAGTGCTAGTTATGGCAAAGCCGTCGGGGCGTCCATTAGTTACCTGGGAGTAACCGGTCTTTGCAGAGCTACTCTAATTCAACTGAAAGTATTGGCCTTGGATGTCCTGCCGACTCCTTGGTGAAAATGCTCGCCAGAGAGTGGACTGCGCACATCATCTGGACCTTGCGGCGCAACGGGCCGATCCGTTTCGGCGCGCTACGCAGAGCCTTGCCCGGCCGCATCTCCGCACGTGTCCTCTCTCTCCGCCTGAAGGAGCTTGAGGACATCGGCATCGTCAGGCGCGTCGAGAGGGGCGGGAAGATTCTGCACGTCGAGTACAGCCTGTCCGCCGACGGTCTCCAGATGGATGACGCCATTCTGGCACTCGAACAGCAGGCCGGTTCGGATCCGACTCGTCTGACCAGAAGATGAGGTCGATCTGAGCGGGCCTGATACCAATGGTTATTTGACCGTTGGTTCCGCTCTCGAATTTTCGCCAAGCCTTTGGCTTGGTATCGACAACTCGAGACAGGTCAACGGCCCGATGCGTCCGCATCTTGGGCCGTTGGTATGACGGTGTAGACGGCCCCTGGCACGGCATCTCCCTGGTCGCTCCCGCGGCCTTCCACGATCAACCCGCAAGGGGTCCGCGACGCTGAAGCGTGCGGCCGCTCCGGCTGCACCGTCCGCGGTGATCGCGGCCCCGTCCGGACCCATCGGGCGCCCGTCGAGCGGGGATGGTCCCCGCTGCAGGACGGGAGCCGGACCTTGGCGCCTGCTGGAGCAGGATCCGTTCATGGTGGAACGGACCCTGCTCCAGGTTTTTTGATTGTGCCGCATTTTCTGCGACGAACCGGGATCCGCTTCGTCGGGAAATGCTCTAATCTTCCGGAATACGCATGAGCAAAACTGCAATCGGCGCCGTCCGAAAGGCGGCTGATTCTCCGATAACGGATTCTCATGATCTCATGTGGACCGCGCTTATTCAGAGATAGCTCAGACCCGGCCACACGGCGCGGCGCTTGAGCTGCACCATCCAGCGGCAGGCCACGAACAGCGGGAGACTGAGCCCGGCCGCGATCAGCCAGACCTGCATGGGCGAGCCGGCCTCCATCCGGCCCGAGGCTCCGGCGAGGCCCAGGCCCGCCGCTCCATCGTGGATCAGCCGCAACAGGAAAAGATGCAGGAGGTAGAAGAACAGCGGCGCGCCACCGAAGGTGCGCAGCCAGCCCAGACCGGCCGCGGGCAGCACCTCGAACACGGCCAGCAGCAGGAGCCCCACGCCGAGCGTCAGGAGCAGGAAGTCGGCCGAGGGCGGATACTTCGTGAGATTGACGAAGGACAAAGCCGTCGCGAACGCGGTCGCGCCCGGCTGCCAGGGGACGGGATCGCCGTAGCCGTTGAGACCGCGCAGCACCAGGAAGGCGGCCAGCGCGCTCCCTCCGAGGGCGAGGAGCCGCCAACGGCGACCTCCGGTCGGCAGGGCGCGTGCGAAGAGTGGTCCCAGGGCATAGCCTGCACCGATGACGCCGATCCAGGGCAGCACCGGGTAGGAGGTGCGCGCCGCGCCCCAGGGCAGCGGGACGAGCCCGCGCTGATGCAGGATCGACCACAGGGCGAAGCCCGGCTGGTCCGGGGTGAGAACGACCGCGTCGAGCAGGTTGTGCCCCAGCATGAGTGCGAGAGAGACGGCAAGGAGCACGGCCCGCGGCAGCCATAGGATGCCGGCGAGCGCCACCATGCTGAGGCCGATCGCCCAGATCACCTGCAGGTAGAGGACCGGCGGCAGCAGGTTGCGCGTCCAGGCGAGGTTCACTAGCGTCACCTCCAGCAGGACGAGGAGGATCCCGCGCTTCAAGAGGAAGGCGGAGGCCGCGCGAGGGCTGTCGTGCTTCGCCGCGTAGAGGCTCGCCGACAGGCCGGTCAGAAGGATGAAGACCGGCGCGCAGAGGTGCGAGGCGGCCCGGGTCAGGAACAGGTCCGGCGGCGTGACGGACAGGTCGACCGGGTCGCGGACCTGAGCGTGCAGGTAGAAGAACTCCCGCACGTGGTCGACGAGCATCAGCAGCATCACGAGGCCGCGCAGAGCATCGATCGAGCCGATGCGGCTGCGTTCGCCCGCCAGGGGTGTGGTGTCCGAGGATCTCATCAGGGCTTCTCCGCCGCGAGCCGACGCAGGAGCTTGCGCACATCCGCGGGTGTCCAGACAGTTCCACCGCGAGGCTTGGCGACGCCGCGCTCGGTCAGCCGCGCGGCAATGCCGCTCGCCGTTCGTCCGGCCTCGGCCACGACCTCGGTCAGAACCGGCGCGAGGGCGAGCCGGTAGCGACGCGCCCGGGCGGCCGAGGCGTGCCGCCCGGCCTCGCCCCGCCCGGCGCGCGTCGCCGGGTCGTCCTGCTGCGCGAGCCGGGACGTCCCACGGTCCACGGGGCGCGTCACGCGGGCCATCGCACGAGCCGGCGGTGGGTGACCGACGCGAGGGCGAGGCCGCTCGCCAGCAGGCCGACTGGAGCCGTGCCCGTTTCAACCGAAACCGGCACGGCTCCCAAGTCTTTGATTTTTCGCGCTCCCTGACGTCGAACCGGCATCCACTTCGGCGGGGAGCGCTCCAGCGCGAGGAGCGCCTGCCGCTCGGCCGCCGCTGGGCCGAGGGAGGTCCGGAAGACCGGCACCGCGTCGTAGGCGTCGAAGGCTAGGCGGATCGCCATCAGAACCGCACCGTCAGGGTGCCGGTGACGCGCCGCGGCGAGCCCGGATAGACCCGGAACACGTTGAGCGAACTCTCGTAATAGGTGGTGTCGAACACGTTCTCGACGTTGAGGCCGAAGCGGACGTTCTCGTAGCGGTAGTAGGCCAGCGCGTCGGCCGCGACGTAGGCCGGCAGGGTGAAACCGGTGCCGGCCGCGTCCCCCGCCCGCGCGCCGACCCCGCGCAGGCCGGCGCCGACCCCGAGCCCCTTCCAAGGCCCCTCCTGCACCTCGTAGACCGCGAGCAGGCTGCCGCTGTGCCGCGGCACGTTGATGAGGGCTGCGCCCACCGGCAGCACGTTGTCCTTCGTCACCACCGCGTCGGCGTAGACGTAGCCCGCCAGGATCTTCAGCTCCGGCGAGAGCTGGCCGGCCGCGGTCAGCTCGAAGCCCTGACTGCGCACCGCACCCGCCGCGAGCGAGAAGCCGCTGTTGGCGGGATCGGGGGTGAGCACGTTCTCGCGCTCGACCCGGAACGCCGCGCTTGTGAGGTTCAGGGCTCCGCCGAAGAGGTCGAGCTTCGCGCCCACCTCGTAGCCGAGGCCGGTCTCGGGCTCGAACGGGCCGGAGCGCGCGGCCGCCGCCGCATCGACCCCGATATTCGGCCGGAAGCTCGTGCCGACATTGGCGTAGAGGGCGAGGTCCGGCAGCGGCTGGTAGACGAGGCCCGCCCGCGGCGTCGCGGCGACCCGCGACTGCTCGGTCAGGCCGCGCGGGACGCGCTCCAGGAAGGACTGTTCGAAGAAGTCGAACCTCACGCCGAGGAGCGCCTTCCACTCAGGGCTCAGCACGATCTGGTCCTGCGCGTAGAGTGCGGTGTTGGTCACCCGCTCCAGGGTGTTGCGCGGGATCGTCAGCGGCGGCCGCGCCTGGCCGTAGACGGGCGCATAGATGTCGAGGGCGTAGGGGCTCTGGCGGAAGTTCGAGCGGGGAGACACGGTGCGGCTGTCGGTGCTCTCGCGCTCGAAGCCGAGGAGCAGGGTGTGGCCGATCCCGCCGGTGTCGAAGCGCCCGACGAGTTCGGCCTGGCCGATCGCCACGTCCCAGCGGTAGTCGCGGAAGTTGCGGTCGCGGGAGACCGTGCGGTTATCGGCCGCGATGGCGCGGACCTCGGCGGCCTCGCCCACCAGCGAGCCGGTGTTGAGGTAGGTGGCGAGCCGCATCTGCCAGTCGGCGTCGAAGCGGTGGTCGACGCGCACCTGCATCGCGTCGGAGGACTGGTTCACGCTCTGGCCCGGCTCGCCGAGGAAGCGGGAGATCGGCAGGAAGCCGAGCTGCCGGTTGATCGCGATCACGCCGCGGTCGAAGACGACGCGGTTGCGCAGGAACTCGGTCTCGACCGTGATCCTGGTATCGGGCGTGACCTGCCAGCTCAGCACCGGGGCGACGAGGAGCCGGTCGCCGTCGACGAAATCACGAAAGCTGTTCTGGCGCCCGGCCGCGAGGTTGAGGCGATAGAGGAGCGTCCCCTCCTCGTTGAGCGCGCCGCCCGCATCGAGGGTGCCGCGGACCTGCTCGAAGGAGCCCCACAGGCCGCCCATCTCGACGAAGCGCTCGGCCGTCGGCTGCTTGGTGATGATGTTGACGAGCCCGCCCGGGTCGCTGCGGCCGAACAGGCCGCCGCCCGGCCCCTTGAGCACCTCGATCCGCTCGACGTTCTGGGTGTCGGGCGGGGGCGGATAGCCGCGGTTGAGCGGGAAGCCGTTCTTGTAGATCTCCGAGGTGGCCACCCCGCGCACCGCGTAGCTGAACAGGGTCAGGCCGCCGAAATTGTTCTGCTGCGCCACGCCCGGCGTGTAGTTGAAGACGCGGTCGACGCGGGTGGCGGCGAGATCCGTGATGACCTCGCGCGGGGCGACGGTGACGACCTGCGGCACGTCGCGCTGCGACGTGTCGGTCTTGGTGCTGCTCACCGCCCGATCGGCGCGGAAACCGGGTGTCGGGCCGATCAGGCTGATCGCGCCCGAGGCCGCTGTCGGGGCGCCGGGCCCGCGCCCCTCCACCACCACCTCCTCCAGGGCGATGGTCGATTCCTCCGCGAACGCATCCGACCCGGGCGCGCCGACGGCCACGGCCGCCGCGAGCACCCAGTGCGGCCTGCGCCGGAGGCGCACCGACGATCGTCTCGTGCGCTCCCCGAAGCAGGGAGAGGGCTGTTGGATCATGGCCGGGCTCAGACGAAAACTCACTGGTGCGCTCAAGGTTGTCGAGCGTTCGCCCAGGGATTGCCTGCGCGGATGGGCCTTGGGAGTGCCGCACCGCTCATGCGCTCCACCGGGACACCCCGCCCGAGAGTCGTGACCATGCCAAGGCAGGTCTCCTGGCTCGCGGGTCGCCGCTTCTGCCTGGCCTTCCCAGTGCTACGCACCAGTGACCGTGTTCGGCAGAGCTCGCCGCTTACAGTTGCGGGGGCAGCTTCGGCTTCGCTCCTTGAGAGCCCACCGAATTCCCTCTTATCCCGCAGGCACGAACCCACGGGAACCTTGGCAACGAGACCTTTGCCGCGACGAGGCGGCGGGTCAACACGCTGCGGCATGTAATGTAATATTGTTACGACTTATGTGACCCGGAGAGCACAGCCTTCCCGGCAGGGATGCCGCGAGCGGGGGCCGCAGGACCGGGCGCCCGCTCCGCGGCAGCCGCAAAGGCGCTTACGCAGATGTGTCTGTGCCGATACAGTCCGCCGCCGGCGCCCAAGGTTTCTGTGGGGAAGGCGTGAGGATTGTCCGATCGGCCCGGCTCTGGCTCAAGGACGGAACCTCGGACAAGCTCTACGAGGTCGATCTGGTCGAGAACGACGCGCTTGCGATCGCACGCTCGTCTATGGCACGGCCGGCCTTGCGACGATGGAACTTGGTGCAAGGGGACCCATTGGCACGGCCGCCGGCAATAAGTGGAAGACCGGCTACCTGGTCAGTGCCGGCATCGAGCATGCCCTCACCGACAATCTGTCGCTCAAAGGTGAATACAATTATGTGTGACTTACTCAGGACTTCAAGATCGGCAATGACAAGATAGAACTGACCGACCACATCGTGAAGGCCGGCATCAACTATCACTTCTGAGATCAGATCGGCGGGCCATGGCAGGAATCCAGCGGGATCTACTGAGGATCAATGCCGCCAATCCTGTCATGGCTGATCTCTACCTCGGCAATGGTCCACCCTGAAGCAGGTCTTGATCCAACGGAGGACGGATCCGATGGGAGTGAACCGCGCCGGGTTTCTCGCGGCTCGCCTGTCGCCTCAGGCGAACTGGTCCGGTCCGAACACCCGCCGGTGCGGGGGAAGTTCCCAGACGGTCTCGATGAAGGCGAGTTTCGCGGCCCTCTCCGGGTCGAGCGCCGCGGTCCGCGCGGCGTCGCAGGTGAACCAGGCGTCCACCTCGACGACGTCGCCGTCGAAATGGTCGACCGGGGTGATCCTGCGCAGGGCCAGCCCGAAGGGCTGCAGCAGCCGCACGAGGTCGTGCAGGAGCTTCTGGCCCTCGTAGATTGGGTAGAGGTGCGCCTTAAGCTTCACGCCCAGGCAGTGGGACAGCGTGTCGCCGAAGCCCTCCAGCACCTCGTACTCGAAGCCCTGCACGCCGATCTTGATCACCTCCGGCAGGGGCGCCTCGCCGCAGCGCACGAGGGTGTCGTAGCGCACGCAGTCGACATCGACCGTGTGGGTGACCCGGAAAGCGGGCTCGATCGAGTACCGCCGCAGCAATTCGCTGTTCGGGGCGAGCAGCGAGGTGCAGTCGAGGCTCTTGGCGACGTTAAGGGTGCGCCGCTCGGCCCGGTTGCTCAGCGCCCGCTCGAGAACGATCCCGCCCGGGCGCTGCGCGATGCGCTCGCGGATGGCGGCCGCCTCTGGGGGGTTGGGCTCGAACACCACCGGCCGGACGCTCTCGAGGTAGGGCTGCCACTCTGGCCCGATGCCGCCGAGCCCGCCGATGTCGACGAAGACGACGGGCGGGAATCTCGGCTTGAGCGCAACCTCCGGCGGGAGGCTGGGGAACGACCGGGTGATCTTCCCCATCCAGAGGTCGGCGACGGCGCCGATGTCGATGACGACGGCACCGCTCTTCTTCAGCTTGTGGGCGTAGATCTTGCCGAGCATCCCGGCCGCGACCAGGAACAGCTGCCCGCGGCGATCGGCCGGGCGGTCGAGTTCCTCGCACAGCTCACGGAAGCGGTGCGGCCAGTGCGCGCCCTCGACCGCCTTGGCGCCGAGCGTCTCCTGGTGGATCTGCTCGCCGGGTACCTTGTGGTGCTCGACCTCGCCGATCCCGTAGGTGCGCCGGAGCGCCTCAGGCAGGTCGTCATGACAGCTGATCAAGCCGACCCGCTTGCGGCCGCGCAGCAGCCGCGCCAGGGTGCCGCTGAGCAGCAGGTCGTAGTGCAGCACAGCGCTGTGTGCATCGAGGTTCTGGCGGCCCAGGCCGGGTCGCGGTCGGCGAGCATCAGGACCTTGCGCATCGTGTTGACCACCCAGGCGATGCCGCGCCGGGATCCGAGCCCGTACTCGTGGTCGACCAACTCCGCCCAGATGCCGCCCAGGGAGTCCGCCGCCGGGATCGCCTCGTTGAAGGCCTCGATCGCCCGGGTGAACTCCGGATCGTCGAGGACCGACTCGTCCTTGAACCAGATGTCGACGAACTCGCGGCGGTTGGCGCGGTAGTAGTCGCAGTGCGCGGCCTCGTCATCGGCGTCGATGATCGTGCAGGATCCCTCACCGTCGCCGAGGCGCAGGAACAGGTACGGCGACCCGATGTCGAGGGCTCTGACGATCTCCCTCTCGAGGTCGGCGAGGCTGGCGCGGGCGAACCGCTCCTTGACCTCATCGAGCATCCGCCTGGCCTGGTTGTAGTCGAAGCGTGAGAAGAGATCGACGAACTGACGATGGATCGCCGCCTCCCGGGCGAGTTCCGGGAACCGGGACTCGACCTCCGCGATCAGGCTCAGCGCCCGCTCTGCATTGCCGATCCGGACGTGCTGGGCGGCCGTGAACAGCACCATCTCGCCGGGGAGAGCCCCGTCGCGGTGGGCCGCGTCGAGGTAGGGGACGGCGCTGCGGGGGTCGCCGCAGTGGATGCAGACGTTGTTGGCGAGATGCCTCAGGCACGGGCCCCAGAACTCCGGGAACGACATGAACCGCGTCGACACCCGCAAAAGCGCCTGCAAGTCGTTGCCGCGGTGGATGAAGTAAGTGATGCGCAGGGGCACGATCCGGAAGTCTTCCTCGGCAGCGCGAGACAAGATGTAGCTGTAGAGGTTCTCCTGATCCGCATGATTTCCCGACTGAAGAATGCGGGCCCATTCCACGATCGTTTCGTCAGAAATCATCGTCCTCTCTCTTTCGTTGCCCGGTAACGGCTGCTTGCGGGCAAAGACGATCCATAACCGCAGAAGGCGTGCTGCGATTTTCATTACATGAATTTCCTTGACTAGACTTAAATTCCTTGATTAGACTTCCGCCGAGGGCCGGGCGGGCGCTGTATCGTTGCCTACGCGGGTATTTTTCTCATGCGCTCTGCTCCCCCCAGCCGGCCGCCTGGGTCATTCAACCGGTGCTAGTACTCCAGTTTATTCGAGCAACGTCGATTACGCAACGGCATTCGGGCCACGGCGACACCCCCTTGCGCGCAAGCTCGGATCGGCTTGCCAGGCGCGTTCGATTGCGCGACATACCTTGCGCGCTAGACCGCACCGTACCTCACCAGAACCCGTCGATCTTGTCGCCCGGGTCGTGGACCTGATCGGCGCTCAAGCGGCCGCAAAAAGCGCTTACGCAGATGTATCTGTGCCGATACAGTCCGCCGCCGGCGCCCAAGGTTTCTGTGGGGAAGGCATGAGGATTGTCCGATCGGTTCGGCTCTGGCTCAAGGACGGAACCTCGGACAAGCTCTACGAGGTCGATCTGGTCGAGAACGACGCTCTTGCCTCCGACCACCGTTTCCTCGTCAACGTGCGGTATGGCCGCCGCGGCGCGCTCCTGCGGGAGGGATCGAAGACGCCGGCCCCCATCACGCGCGAGGCGGCCGACAGGCTGTTCGACAGCATCGTGGTGTCCAAGCTCAACGGCGGCTACCGCCGGGTGGATCAGCCGGCGGCGGGGCTCGACGCCGAGCCCCGGGGCGCTCCGGGCGATGCGGCGGCGCTCGGCGGCCGCGGGCATGTGCTCATGGCGCGGCTCGAAGCCTGCCTGCGCAGCCCCTGGCCCGCGAAGGAACTCGACCGGCTGGTCTGGCGCATCGGCGAGCTGCGCCTGGCGGCGGCGGGGCCGGCGCTGATCGCGCTCGCGGGGCGGCAGGGCCCGGCGCGGGCGAGCTACTCCCTGGTCTGGGCGCTCGCCCGCGCCGCCGGCGGCGGCGCGGCGCCCACCCTGGAGGCGATCGCCGCGGGCGCCACCGAGACGATTGTGCGCGACCTCGCCCGCTTCGCCCTCGTCTCCCCGCTCGCGGGCGACGCGCGACGGCCCGACGGCGGCGGCGATCTGCCGGAGCCGGTCGCCCGCGCGGCGCAGGCACGCAACCCCGACGCCCTCCTCGGCGCGCTGACGGACCTCGCCGGACGCGAGCCCGTGCGGGTCGGAAATACCCTGGTGGTGCTCGGCCGCATGGCGCAGGGCGATCCGGCGCTTCACGCCGCGCTTGCCGCGACGCTGCTCCGGCTGCCGGCCCGGCCCCCCTACCTCATCGGGCTGCGGCGCCTGTTCAAGCACGCCGAGATGGCGGACGACGCGGTTTTGTTCGCGGTGACCGCCCACCGGTTCGAGACCGCGCAGCCGATGTATTCCGCACGCCGCTCGGGAAGCGGGCGGCCCTACGTGCCCGAGCTGAGGATGGCGGTGCCGATCGCCGAGGTCCACGGCGCGCCGGACGCTCGCGTCGGCCTGTCGGAGGCGACGCTCTTCTACTTCAAGCGCCGCATCTGGCGCGCGCTGCGCAAGCGCGCCGAGGTCGCCGATCCGGCCTTCGCCGAACTCGCGGCGGCCTTTCTCCTGTCGCTTCGCCCGCAGGACATGGCACGGCCGACCACCCGCACCTCCTGGCGGCGGGAAGAGAACGGGCGCTGGAGCCGCGAGGACCGGGTCTCGGGCCCGCTCGCCCGGAACTGGACGGCAAGCCAGCTCCTTTGCCGCAACGATCCGGCCATCCGGCTGCGCTACGGCAGCCTCACGGCGCAGGAAGCACCGGCGCGCGGCGAGGCCCCCGGCACCCGCCCGGAAGCCTTCCCGTCCCTGTGGGACGCGCGGCCGGACCTCGCCCTCGACCTCGCCGCCGACAGCGCCTGCGAGCCGGTCTCGCGTTTCGGCGTGCGGCTGCTGAAGGCCGCGCCCGATTTCCTGCGCGCCGCGCCGCCCGCTGCGCTCGCCCGCCTCCTGCGCGCTACTGACATTGCGGCGCAGGGGATCGGCTTCGCGGAGGCGCGCGACCGGCTCGCCGCGGGCGACGCCGACCCGGCGCTGCTTGCCGCCCTGCTTGCGGCCGAGGCGCCCGAGGCAAGGCGCCTCGCCGCCACCCGCATCGATGGTTTTTCGACGCTGCCGTGGTCCGATCCCGATCTCGCGCTCGGGGCGCTCCTCTGCCCGCATGAGGATCTCGCCGAGCCGGTCCTGCGCTGGGCACGCGAGCGGCGCGTCGCGGGTGCCGCGGGGCAGGCGCTGGCCGGCCGGCTCGTCGCATGGCTCCTGGAGCGGCCGTCAGCGCCGGACGAGGGCACGGAGGCGCTGCTTCGCCTCGTTCGCGCGCGGATGGCGGCCCTGTGGTCGACGGACCGCATGCCCCTCATGCCGGAGGCCATCGAGCAGCTGATGGCGCATCCGGCGCCGGCGGTGGTCGCGGCCGGGGTGGATGGCCTCGCGCTGTCCGGCGCCGACGCGGGCGCGATCCCGAACGCGACCTGGGAGCGGCTGCTCGGCTCGCCGTCGGTGGACGTGCAGAGCGCAGCGCTCGGCCTGTTCGGCCGGCTCGACGACGCGGCGCTCGCCGGCCACGCACCGCTGATCGTCGCCTTCGCCACCGCCCCCTCGCCCGGTCTTCGCCGCGCTGCCCGGCCGCTCGTGGCCCGCCTCGCCGCGCGGGACCCGGCGCTCGCCGAGCGGCTCTCGCGCGCGCTGATCGACTCGCTGTTTCGCTCAGGCCCCGACGAGACCTACCCCGTCGACACCGTCGCGCTGCTGCGTGAGGCCATGCCGGACCGCATCGCCGCGCTCGACGCCGGCATGCTGTGGCGGCTGCTGCAGGCGCGCGCCGCGGGCGCGCGGCTCCTCGGCTCGACCGAGCTGCCGAACCGGCCGTTCGGGATTTTTTCCGTGCGTCAGATCGCGCGGCTCGGCGGCCATCCCCACGCCGCCGCGCGCCACTGGGCGCTCGCGGCCTATGGCGCCGATCCCGCCCGCTTTCAGGCCGAGGCCGCCGACGCCGTGCTGCTCGTCGAGAGCGACTGGCCGGAGGTGCAGGACTTCGCCCGCGACCATTTCGACCGCTGGCCCGACGAGGCCTGGACGCCCGCGACCCTCGCCGTGGTCACCGATAGCGTGAAGCCGGAAGTGCTCGCCTTCGCCCGCCGCCTGCTGCGCAGCCGGCTCGCCCCGGCGGATGCCGCGGCCCAACTCACGCGGCTGCTCGAACATCCCTCGCAGGCGATGCATCTCATCGCCACCGAGCTTCTGACCGCAGACGCCGCCGCAAGCGAGGAGGCATTCGAGAAGCTCTTGCCGCTCGCCCGGATCGTGATGCTTCAGGTGCATAAGGGCCGCGTCGCCAAGGACCGGATGACGGCCTTCCTGCGCGGGGAGGCGCTCCGCGACGCGGGGCGCGCGGCGCGCATCGCGCCGCTCTTTACCGATTTCTCGCTCAGCGGCGTCGGGCGCGACCGGGCGGCCGCCATCCTCGCGCTGCGCGACATCGCCGAGGCGCACCCGCAGGTGGCGACGCCGCTCGTCCGCCGTCCGGTGCCGGAGAGGGCCGCCTGATGAACTTCGTCCACCGCTACTTCGGAGCGAGCTCGGCCTCCTCCGATGCGCAGGCCACCGCGCTCGGCTTCGCGCCCGACCTGCTGCGCGAGCCGACCTTCTTCGTCGGCAAGATCCGCCGGCATCTGCCGTTCCGCGAGGCGATCTCGGCGCTGCATCACGTCGTTGTCTCTGACCTGCGCTTCAAGCCGAAGGACCGCACCGCCTATTTCGCCTGGCTGAAGGAGCATGAGCAGCAGCTTCTCGCCGAGGCGCTGGCCGACCGCGACACTGGGCTCGCGAGGATCGAGGCCCTGCGCGCCGAGCTCGGCGAAATCAGCCGGCGCTCCGGCGAGATCATGGGCCCGTTCTACAAGGCCCGGCAGCGTTACTTCGACTGGCTCTACCAGGCGAACCGGGACGCCTGGTTCGTGCTCGATCCCGTGATCACCGTCCATCCGGACGAGGTGTTCTTCGAGTGCTTCAGCCTCGACGAGTCGAGCTACGGGCGGCTGTCCTGCGATCACGACGTGTTCGAGCGGATCGAGGACATGGCCTGCGGCACGACCAATATCGACTACAGCCATGCGCTCTACGACGAGTTCCAGAAGATCCGCAGCTACCGCGAGACCACGCTGACGATCGATCCGACCGGCTTCGAGGTGCAGACCAGCGGCGAGGCGACCTTCCGCGAGGACAAGATCGAGCTGCCGGACAGTTGGCTGCGCGGCTTCCTGCAGGTGTCGAGCGCGATGGCGCAGCCGGCCCATATGGTGGACCTGCACCCGGTCGACATGCACGCGATCCTGTCCCGGCTCTCGGCAAGGCGGGAGCGGCATGGCCCGCGCTCGCTGCGCTTCCTGCTCACGCCCGGCGAGCCGGTCGCCGTGCTGATCGAGCCGTGGAACGAGCGGCTGACCTTCCGGCGCTCGATCTACGCGGGGCGCGAGGGCGCAGAGATCCGCGTCTGGGGCCGCCGGCGCCTCGCCATCCTGGCGCGCGCCCTGCCGCTCGCCCGCTCCGTCCGGCTGCACCTGCTCGGCACCGGCCTGCCCTCGTTCGCGGTGGTCGATTTCGGAGGCTTACGCTTCACGCTCGGCCTGTCGGGATGGACCGCGAACGACTGGTCGCGCGCCGGCCAGTTCGATCTCCTGGCGCCCCGCACTGCCGTCGATGAGGCGACGGGCGTGCGCGTGCTCGACGCGCTCAAGCGGCGCCATTTCGCCAGCCTGGAGGAGCTCGCCTCCGATACGGGGCTCGACCGGCCGATAGTCGCCGGCGCGCTCGGCCTCTGGGTGCAGGCGGGCCGCGCCATGTACGACCTCGACAAGGGCGTCTATCGCCTGCGGGAACTCGTCCGCGAGCCGCTCGCGCCCGGCGCGCTGCGCTTCGCCTCCGAGCAGGAGGCGAAGGCCGACCGCTTCGTGGCCGCGGGCCTTGCGACCCTATCCGCCATCGAGCGCCGCGAGGGCCAGCGCATCGTCTCGGGCGAGGTGATGGACGATGGCAGGACGCACGCGCCGCGCCTCGTGATCGATTCCGACGACCGGCTGACCGGCGCCACCTGCGACTGCTGGTTCTACGGCCATCACAAGCTCACCCGCGGCCCCTGCGAGCACATGCTGGCCCTGCGGCGGCTGTTCCACGCGCAGGTCGAAGGCAAGCGGACCGGAGACGCCGCATGAACCGGTTGATGACGGGTCGCGGGCTCTCTAGTGTTCGCGCCCAGAGGGGCGCCGGCCGGCGAGGACCTTGCAACCCGGGCGGCGTTTCGCCGTCCTTGCACCCTGCCCGGCAAAGCGTCACTGGCCCGCTCTTCACTGGGGCGGCACAGGCCACCGGTGCGGGTTTACGGTTTGGGTTCCCTGAACCCAAACCCGCACCGGTGGCCGTGCCGCCTTCGAGTGGAGCGGGCCAGTCCCAGGACGAGACGAAGGCGAGCCGTCCGGCGTCCCTCTGCCCTCCCGCAGGCCGGAGGGCGCGCCGATGACCGCCCAGCCCGGCGCGCTGACCCGCCAGCAACTCTACGATCGCATTCGCGAGACCTCGAAGGACGAGGTGATCCTCGAGGAGATGATCCGCCTCGGCTTCTGGCCGCAGGGGGAGACGCAACCGAGCCCGCCTGAGGAGCTGATCCGCCGGCGCGGCGAGATCGCGCGCGAGCTCGCCGCTCTGCACACCGCGGAGGCGCGCTGGCGCGATCCGGAGGCGGCGCTGAAGGAGATGCACAAGCGCCGCAAGAAGGCGGCGCTGGAGCGGCGCAAGGAGACGAAGCGGCGCGGCGCCGAGCAGCGCCACGCGCGCGCCCTCGCCTGGCACGAGCGCCGGGCGGAGGAACTCGTCTTTCTCGGCGACGGCGTTTCCGCGGGCCTTCGCGCCGACGCTGCCGCCCCACCCGCGCCGAGGCCCGGCCTGCCGGTCCTCGCCACGCCGAAAGCCCTCGCGGACGCCATCGGCATCCCGCTCGCGGAGCTTCGCTTCCTCGCCTATGACCGCGCGCTCTCCCGGATCAGCCACTACTGGCGCTTCACGATCCCGAAGAAGGCCGGCGGGGTTCGCCTGATCTCCGCGCCCATGCCGCGGCTGAAGCGCGCGCAGTACTGGATCCTCGACAACCTCTTGGCGCATGCCCCGGTCCACGACGCCGCGCACGGCTTCGTGCCCGGCCGGTCGATCGTGACCAACGCCGCCGCCCATGTGGGCCGTGCCGTGGTGGTGAATCTCGACCTGAAGGATTTTTTCCCGACCCTGAGCTTCCGCAGGGTGAAGGGCAAGTTCCGCGGCCTCGGCTATGCGGAGCCGGTCGCCACCGTGCTCGCGCTGCTCTGCACCGAGCCGGACGTGGACGAGGTGGAGATCGACGGCGAGCGCCTGTTCGCGGCGCGCGGTCCGCGCCGGCTGCCCCAGGGGGCGCCCACGAGCCCGCTCTTCACGAACCTGATCTGCGCCCGGCTCGACGCGCGGCTCTCGGGCCTCGCGCGCTCCATGGGCTTCACCTACACCCGCTATGCCGACGACCTGACCTTCTCCGGGGCGGCGGCCGAGAAGATCGGCGCACTCATCGGCCTCGTCGGTGAGATCGTCGC
The DNA here is from genome assembly GCF_000022085.1 of Methylobacterium nodulans ORS 2060. NCBI lineage: Bacteria > Pseudomonadati > Pseudomonadota > Alphaproteobacteria > Hyphomicrobiales > Methylobacteriaceae > Methylobacterium > Methylobacterium nodulans. The sequence goes on along the minus strand of NC_011894.1, from coordinate 3,230,451 downwards.
GGCGGAAGGTTTCGTCGTCCATCCCGACAAGACGCGGATCATGCGCCGCGGCAGCCGGCAGGAGGTGACGGGCCTCACGGTGAACGAGCGCGTCGCGGTGCCGCGCGACGTGCTGCGGCGCTTCCGCGCGCTGCTGCACCAGATCGAGGCGACGGGCCCTGCCGGCAAAAGCTGGGGCCAGACCCGCGACGTGATGGCGGCCGCGCGCGGCTTCGCGTGCTTCGTCCGCATGGTGACGCCCGAGGCCGGGGAGCCTCTGGTCGCAACGGTCCGGCGGCTGGGCGAACGGCACGGCCTTACCGGCACGGCTCCCGCACCCGCCGCGTTCCGCGCGAAGGCCGCGGCCGGCGAGCCGCCGCTGGCCCGCTGGTGGATTCCGGCCGCGCCGCCGGCGCCCGAACCGGAGGCGGTCCTGCGCGAGCCGGCGCCGCCTCAACCGGCCAAGCCGATGCGGAGCGCTCTCGACCTCGCCAGTCTGCGCGCCGACCTCCGCGACCGCGCCGCGCCCCCCGCCGGGCCTGCCCAGGATCCGGGCGAACCGGCCATGAAGCCGTGGGTCGCCGTAATCGGCGTCCTCGTGCTCTGGAGTGCCGCCTCCGCCATCAACCCGGCGCTTGGCACGATCGTGCTGATCGCCGCTATCGTCATCGCCACGCGCTGGCTCATCCGCCGCTGGCGGAGGCGACGCCGGCGCTAGAGCGGTGCCCGATCAGGTTGAAGCGTAAGCATCGTGCTCGTATCCGGCGGCCGCGAAGGAGTTGCGGCCCTCCTCGGGTGAGAAGTGCATGCAGGCTTGGCGGATACACCACACGCTGGCGCAGATCGACGGACAAGGTGGTCGGCATCAGAGCCTCCCCCTTGGGTCGTCAACCCCTTCACATCCTGCACAGCTTCAGAACGGATGAACACCGCTCTAGAGCGCTCCCCGCCGAAGTGGATGCCGGTTCGGCGCAAGGGAGCGCGTCACATCAGATGGGTGAGAGCCGCCGGCCTGATGCAATCAGGCCGGCGGCTCTCAGCAGGGATTGGTGGTGGCCCAGGATGGACTTGCGCCGGACAAGTGGAGAGCTCTTTCCGTGAGGGACGAGGTCTCCGATGCCAGAACCCAAGAAGCGTTTCACTCCGGAGGTCCGGGACGAGGCCGTGCGGCTTGTCCAGGCCAGCGGGCGCTCGCGGCGCGAGCGCGCGGCCGATCTCGGGATCGGGCTGTCGACCTGCGGTCCTGGATCGACCGGCGTCACTCGGCGCTGGATTACGTCAGCCCGGCCCAGTTCGAGAGGCGCGGCGTCAGCCAAACCGCTCTCCACTGATCCGGAGCAAGTCCAGTCCACACATGTCACGCGAAGCAGTATCAGGCCCTCTCAGGCCGGAGTAGGGCAGGGGGCATGAAGCCGATTTCCTCCGCACGCCATCAGTTCCCAGCCGGGGCTTGTCACGTTGGGTGAGTAAAGGCCGTTTGGCAGCCCAAGACGGCACCGCCCCGGCCCGCTAAATCGTTGGAAACGCCCGAACCGCTAGGGTTCGGGGCGCCAGCAAGGACAAGAAAAAACGCTCGACGTGACAAGTCCGCGCAGAGGATCGGCCGTGATCGTGCGCTCCTCGGCGATGCACAACGTCCGTAAGGCGATACCCCAACGGTCGGATGCGCTGGCAACCGTCCGCGGCTGGTCTGCTGCCGCGGTCCGCATCTGGACAAAAAATCCAGTTTCAGACATATGGTCAGAGAGGCCCGACCGTCGCCCAATCCAGGAACCTGCCGTGACACCTCCCAGCTACATCGATCCCCGAACCGGGAAGCTCTACCCGCTGGACGTGCCCCGCTGGTGCTCGGACGATCGCACTCCCCTGCTCGTCACGCCTGGACCCGGCATCTCCCGCGACGACATCGAGAGCCGCACCCGCTCGCTCTGGCGCTATCGCGCAGCACTGCCCGTCGACATCGCCGACCCGATCACCATGGGCGAGGGTTGCACGCCGCTGGTCCAACGGCCCTGGGGCGACCTGCGCCCGTTCTTCAAGCTGGAGTGGTTCAACCCGACCGGCAGCTTCAAGGATCGGGGCAGCTCGGTGATGTTGTCCTTCCTTCGGCAGATCGGCGTCGATGCCGTGCTGGAGGACAGCTCGGGCAATGGCGGCTCGTCGATGGCAGGCTTCGGCGCCGCCGGTGGTGTGCGGGTGAAGATCCTGGCCCCGGCTTACACCTCTCCAGCCAAGATCGCCCAGGTGCGCGCCTACGGCGCCGAGGTGCAGCTCGTTGAAGGACCGCGTGAGGAGTCCGAAGCCGAGGCCATTCGGCAGTCGGGCCAAACCTTCTATGCCAGCCACAACTGGCAGCCCTTCTTCCTGGAGGGCACGAAATCCCTCGCCTACGAGCTGTGGGAGGATTTCGGCTTCAAGGTCCCCGACAACATCATCATCCCGGTCGGGGCCGGCAGCAGCCTGCTCGGCTGCGCCTTTGGCTTCCGCGAGCTGATGAAGGCCGGACAGATCACGAAGCTGCCGCGCCTATTCGTGGCTCAGCCGCTGAACTGCTCGCCCATTGACGCGAGCTTTCAGGCCGGCGTCGACACGCCCCTGACCCGCGAAGTGCACAAGACCATCGCGGAGGGCACGGCGATCAAGCATCCCCTGCGGCTGCGAGAGATCATCGCGGCTCTGCGCGAGAGCGGCGGTGGCACCATCGCGCTGACCGAGGAGGAGATCATCGCTGCGCTGCGCCGGCTTGCCCGGCAGGGCCTGTTCGCCGAGCCCACCTGTGCGAGCGCGGCCGCCGCGCTCGACACGCTGTCCAGCGCCGGCAGCATCAAGGCGGGCGAGAGCACCGTGGTGATCGTCACCGGCACCGGCCTGAAGGCCGCGTCCACCGTCGCCGACGTGGTGCAATAGGATGGGTGCCGTGAGCCGTAAGCAGCCGATGCCTGCCACGTCGGACAAGACCGCCGGGGACAAAGAGCTTCTGTTCAAGCAGCTCAAGCAGATCGCGCAGGGGCTGGGCGAAACCTTCGCCCCCTTCTGCGAGGTCGTGGTGCACGACCTCACCGACCCGAAGAACGCGATCGTGGCAATCCACAACAACCTGTCGGGCCGCCAGGTCGGCCAGCCCGCGACGGAGCTTGGGCTGGCCCGCATCGCCGACCCGGACTACCCGCAGGTGATCGCCAACTACGCCAACACCTTCGCGGACGGGCGGCGGGCCAAGAGCACGTCCATTGGCATCAAGGATGCGGACGGTACCTACGTCGCCGCGCTCTGCCTGAACATCGACCTGACGCTGTTCCAAAGCCTGCAGAGCGCTATCGGTCAGTTCACCAGCCTCGGTACGCAGGGGGACCTGGAGTCGCTCAATCCCGCTGGGGCGGACGCCATCCGGGCGCGCATCGACCAATTCGCCGCGCGGCGCGCGACGACGCCGCGCTCTCTGAAGGCAGAGGAGCGTCGGACGTTGCTCCGGGAACTGAAGGAGGCCGGCTGCCTGCAGGTGCGGCGCTCCGCGGAGATCATCGCCGCCCATCTCGGGGTCTCCCGCGCCACGGTGTACGCCGATGCCAAATGACGCTGATCTTCTGCTTCTCGCCGGCCCGCAGGTCGAAAAGCTGCTGACCCCAGGCGACGTGCTTGAGGCGGTGCGCGAGGCGTTCGTCCTGCACAGCCAACGCCAGGGCCGCGTGTTTCCGGTGGTGCGGGAGCGCCTCGACACGGGCGGGGTGTTCGGCATCAAGTCGGGCGACGTGCAGGCGCAGGGGCTGCTGGGCTTCAAGGCGGCCGGGTTCTGGCCAGCCAACCGGACCCGGGGCGGCGAGCCGCACCAGGCGACGATCATGCTCTTCGATCCCGCCACGGGTCGGCCGACCTGCCTGATCGACGGCAACGCGATCACGACGGCCCGCACGGGCGCCGCTGGAGTACTCGGCGTGCAGCAGCTCGCCCGTCCCGACAGCGCGTGCCTGTGCATCTTCGGGACCGGCGTCCAGGCTCGTGTCCAACTCGGGCTGGCCCTGGACCTGATGCCGGCGATCCGGGAGGTGCACTACGTGACCTCCCGCCGTGTCCCGGACCCCGCCTTTGAGGCGGTGTTCGCGCAGCGATGCAGGTTGCTCCACGCCAAGGATCCGGATGCGGCCGTCGCCGCCAGCGACATCGTCATCACAGCGACACCCGGCGGCGGTGCACTGTTCGTTGCCGAGGCGGTGCGGCCCGGGACGCATGTCAACGCCGTTGGCGCAGACACGAAGGGCAAGCGCGAGCTGCCGGAGGGCCTGCTGGCCCGTGCCCGCGTGTTCGTCGACGACCGCGAGCAGTCCCGGCAGATCGGCGAGGGCCAGTGGTACGAGACTCTCGACGTCATCGAGATCGGCGACCTCCTGACCCGCAAGGCACAGGTGTCCCGGAAGACGGAGGACATCACGGTCTTCGACATGACCGGGCTGGCCCTGCAGGACCTGACCGTCGCCCGCATGCTGCAGCGACGCGCGACCGAAGCCGGGTGCGGCGCGCGCATTCCCTGGCCCTGGTGAGGACGCCATGCTCGTGGCCCAGCCCAATGCCAAACCGCCGACCCCCCGATCCTGTCCAGCGCTGGATGCCCTGCAGACCCCCTGTCTGCTCCTCGATGAGGTGCGGCTTCGGGCCAACGTCGAGCGGATGCGCGCACATCTCACGCGCCTCGGCGTCGCCTTCCGCCCGCACCTCAAGACCGCGAAGTCGCTTGACGTCGCGCGCATCGCAATGACGGCCCCCGAGGGGCCCGCCATGGTCTCGACGCTGCGCGAGGCGGAGTACTTCGCCAGGGGCGGCGTGCGCGACATGATCTATGGGGTCGGCATCGCACCCGCGAAGCTCGCGCGCGTCTCGGCCATCCGGGCGGGCGGCGCCGACCTCACGGTGATCCTCGACAGTCTGGAGCAGGCCGAGGCGGTCGCCGACCACTCCAGCAGCAGCAGCGACCCCCTGCCTGTCCTGATCGAGGTCGATGCCGACGGTCACCGCTCCGGCGTCGCACCGGGCGACGCTGATACCCTGTTGGCGATCGGCCGGCTCCTGCTGGCGGGTGGCGTTTCCTTGCGCGGCGTTCTGCTCCATGCAGGCGACAGCTACGCCCTCAGCGACCCCGAGGCCCTCGCGGCCGCGGCGGAAGCGGAGCGCCGGGCGGCCGTCACCGCGGCCGAGACCCTGCGGGCGGCGGGTCTGCCCTGTCCCATGGTCAGCGTCGGCTCGACCCCGACCGCGCGCTACGCCCGAAACCTCGTCGGCGTCACCGAGGTACGGGCCGGCGTCTTCATGTTCGGCGACCTGTTCCAGGCGGGCGTCGGTGCGGTGGCGATGGAGGATATCGCGCTCTCCGTGCTCGCCACCGTGATCGGGCACCAGCGCGCCAAGGGCTGGATCATCACGGATGCCGGCTGGATGGCGCTCTCGCGGGATCGGGGCACGGCGCGCCAGAAGGTGGATCAGGGTTATGGCGTGGTCTGCAACCTTGCGGGGCAACCGTACCCGGATCTGATCGTGGCGGACACCAACCAGGAGCATGGCATCGTAGCCCTGCGCCGTGGCTCGGACGCCGCCCTGCCCGACCTGCCTGTCGGCGCGCGCGTGCGGATCCTGCCGAACCATGCCTGCGCCACCGGTGCGCAGCACGACTGCTACTACGTCCTCGACGGCAGCGGGCGCGTCGGTGCGGTCTGGCCCCGAATCAACGGCTGGTAGGAGACGCGGTGATCAGTTGAAGGCAGCCGACAGCTTTGTCACGCGAAGCGGTGACAGGCCCGCTCAGGTCGGGGTAGGGCAAGTCTCTGCCCATCGAAGACCCGGAATCGCTGGTCGAGCGGGACATTCCCACCCCGATACCGGGCGACGCCGATCTTCTGGTTCGGGTCGAGGCCATCGCGGTCAATCCCGCCGACTACCGCGTGCGCCGCCGCAAGGCCGACGATGGAGCGTTCGCCGTGCTCGGCTGGGATGTCGCGGGCGAGCTCGTCGCGATGGGGAGCGCAGGTGCGGGGGTCTCGGTCGGTGATGCGGTCCACTATGCCGGCGACCTCCCGCGCCCCGGCGGCACCAGCGAGTTCCACGCCGTCAACGCCGCGATCGTCGGGCATCGGCCGACATCGCTGACCCCGGCCCAAGCGGCGGCGCTGCCCTTGACCGCTTTGACGGCGTGGGAGACGCTGTTCGACCGGTTCGGCCTCTCGCCCGACGCGTCATTGGGTGATCGTCTGCGCGTCGTCGCGGTCATGCGGGGCGAGACTGTATCCGTCGGTCCGGATGTTACGCTTCTCGACGATGGCACTGGTGCGTTCGCAGCGGCCTATGGCTCGGACGAACTTGCTCTCCTTGTGCGGCCGGACGGCCATGTCGGCTGGCGCGGCCGGACCTGGCGCGACCCTGGCCTGCAGGATTATCTGGAGCGGATGTTCTGCCTACTCCGCGTATCTGCCAACCCGTAACACTCCCGGAAGATTGCATCGGACCTGATAGGGACGAGGCCATGATCACGCTCTACTCCTATCCCGGCCTTTTCGGCGTCGCCGACAACAACGGCTACGGGCTCAAGGTCTTCGCGTTCTTGAAGCTGGTGGGTCTGCCGTTCGCGCATCGGCACATCATCGACGCCTCACAGGCGCCGCGCGGACAGCTTCCCTATCTCGTTGACGGCGACGAGACGATTGGCGACAGCGAGACCATCATCGCGCATCTGATCCGCCGGTATCGCCTCACCATCAATGCCGGTCTCACAACGGCCGAGCGCGACACCGACCACATGATCACGCGGATGCTCGATGACCTCTATTGGGTGATGTCCTATTCGCGCTGGAAGGATGAGCAGTTCTGGCCGGCTTTTCGAGATGCACTGTGCCGCGAGCATCCGAGCTTGACGATGGAGCAGCTGCACAAAGCGCGAGAGTTCAATGCCCAACGATATTATTACCAGGGCATCGGCCGCTATGATCCGCCGGCCGTTTACGCGCGCGGCCTTGCGGACCTGCAGGTGCTGGCGAACCTCATCCCGAACGACGGTTACCTGCATGGGGCGAAGCCGACCAGCGTCGATGCCGCGATTTACGGGTTCCTCGCCAACATCTACTTCTATCCGATCGAGACACCGTTGAAGCAGTTCCTCGTCTTGCAGGCCCATCTCGTGAGGCATTGCACGTTGCTGCATGCCGCCGTTAGCTGAAAGATACATCTACATAGATGTACATATGGGAGGCCAAATCTCTCGTTCGCCCTATGGCATCGGCTTGGCCTGTCTGCTGGTCACGGTCGCCGGCTGGAGGCCGCGCCGGGGTCTCCTGCCCGACTACCCGATGGTGGCGGCGAACTACGCGGCCCAGCGCTCCGAACTCGCCAAGAGCCTCGGTCTCGGCCAGTCGCGCCGGAAGGCCGCTGCGGAGAAGCGCGCTGCCGCCGATGCGAGGGGAGCGCACTCGCTGAGCCGAAGAAGGGGCGTGGGCGTCCTCGCAAGGCTGTCGCCTCGGAGTAGGAGTCAGAGGCTCGCAAGGCTTCGTCAAGATTCCTTGCTCTGACGTTCACCGCGCTTCTTAGCTGACAGTTCAAGGTTGCCTCCTATTTTGCCCACATGACTTCGGGGCTGGGAGGCAGAGCCCGAGGCGGCCGGGCAACGTCCCGGATGAGCAGAGACCAGATGTGGAGATGGCCTCGCCCTACGGCGGGGCCTTCTGCCATTCCCATAGCGGTACCTGGATTTCAGCTCAGGACCCAATGCCGATCGCCGCTGGCGGGCGATCCGGAGCCTCGTCCTGCCGGTTCAGTCACGGTTCGCGACCACGGGAGCCGACATGTTGATGGCCGTCACCCGGCGATTGGCGGCCGCATAGGGATTATTGCTCACCTTCAGGCGGCTCTTGCCGTAGCCGACGCTAATCAGGTTGGCGCCCGGGACGTCGTAATTCCGGACGATGTACTGCTTGACCGCTTCCGCACGCCGCTCGGAGAGTCGCTGATTGACGCGGTCGCTCCCCTTCCCGTCCGTGTGGCCGACGATGAGGATCGTGCTGTCGCGCAGTTCCGGGCGGGCCAGGCTCGATCCCAGCGTGCTGACCTGCGGCAAAGCCGCGTCTCCGATCCTCGACGAGTTGAAGTCGAAGGGGATGTCGAGGGCAATGCTCGGCTTGTCGGCCGAGAGGGCCGCGAGCCGCTCGCGCTCCGCCGCGGCGAGGGATGTCCGGTTGCGCAGGGAGTCGAGGAAGGTCTGGCCCTCCCGCGCGACGCGGTCCTGCACGGCGATAGTGAGGCCTCGGGTCTGGCCGTGCGGCATGAGCGCGCGCACGATCTCGTCCTCCGTGACGATATTCTGCGCGCGCGCCTCGGCCGCACCGAGCACCATCAGGGCAGCGAGCAGTCCGCCGCAAGAGTAATGGGTCAATTTCCGACGGGCAGACGCAGGCATGTGCTTGCCCCAAGTTCATAAAGGGAGTGCGAACGCGATTGCATACTGAGCCGCATTCCGAGTTGTTGCAACTGAATCGCAGCCTTGCTGCCAAGCCTGCGGATGCACGCCGGGCTTGGCTTGTTATTGCTGCAACACTCATGTCCAAGCGACTTGATTTGCCGGACGAAAACTGAAGCCACATGGCCGAAGGCAAAATCCGAGGTGAGGAAGAACCAAGTCTTGCCGCCCGTCTCAACGACCGGTTTCGGCCTTTTTCGCCTCCAACCGATAGTCGAGTGGCGTCTTGATGAAGCTGTTCAGCGGGACGAGGGCGCCCGCCATCGCGGCCGTGATGCCGATGACGATCGCCGGCCAGCTGTCAAAGGATACGCCCGAGCCCGAACACGCGGTTGCAGTAGGACGCTGCCCGTGAGGACGCCGCCGCGATGTGGCGCTTGATCTGCGCGTCAGCCGGGACCGATCCGAGCCCCAGATCGCGGCGCACGTTCTCGACCGTGGTGAGCCGCCGCGAGGCCGGCGGGGTGATGACGATTGCCGTAGGCCGGGACTGCACCGTCTCCAATATAGGAGTACGCGGCTCATCGCTGCTGCCATTTCCTGGCTTGATGAGGTACGTTCCTTCTGGCCCGATCCGAAACAGTCAAGCCGGACACTTCAGGGAGGATATCATGCGAGCGAGCCTAGCGAGCCTGCTTATTTCGTCCGGACTATTGGTCGCGATGATGACGCCGGGGCACGCGGAAATTGATGTGAAGGTTGGTGTGCTCAATGACATGTCCGGCGTGTACTCTGATACTGGCGGCAAGGGTTCGGTCATAGCTGCGCAGATGGCTGTCGAGGACTTTGCTAGGACCAGCAGGGATGTTCACGTCGAGATTGTCTCCGCCGATCATCAGAATAAGCCCGATGTTGGTGCTGGCATCGCCCGTGGTTGGTACGACCGAGATGGCGTCGACGCAATTCTCGACGTGCCAACCTCCTCTGTGGCGCTGGCTGTGAACCAAGTCACGCGTGAGAAGAACAAGATTTTCATCAACTCCGGTGCGGGTACTGCGGATCTCACGGGCAAGGCCTGTTCGCCTAACACGATCCATTGGACTTACGATACGGTCGCGCTAGCGAACGGCACCGGCAAGGCGATGCTCAAGCGCGGCGGCAATACCTGGTACTTTCTTACCGCAGATTACGCCTTCGGGCTTGCACTCCAGAACGACACGACGGCTGTCATCGAGAAGAATGGTGGCAAGGTCTTGGGTGCATCACGTGTTCCGTTCCCGTCCTCCGACTTCTCCTCGTTTCTCCTCCAAGCTCAAGCCTCAAAGGCAAAGGTCGTTGGGCTTGCAAACGCCGGCGGCGACACAATCAACGCTGTCAAGCAGGCGCACGAGTTTGGTCTGACAGAGAGCGGCCAGACGCTCGCGGCATTGCTTATTTACGTGGTCGATGTTCACTCGCTTGGGCTTGAGACGGCGCAGGGGTTAACATTGACGGAGTCGTTCTACTGGGATCTCACCCCAGAGACCCGGGCCTTCTCCGAGCGCTTTATGAGGCGTAACGATGGTAAGATGCCAACGATGAACCAAGCTGGCGTATACGCCGGTCTGCTGCACTACCTCAAGGCAATTGCGGCCACCAACTCGAAGGATCCTCAAGTCACAATGGCTTGGATGAAGTCCAACCCAACCGACGATCCTCTTTTCGGCAAGGGATACATTCGGGCGGATGGCCGCAAGATCCATAATATGTATTTGTTTGAAGTGAAAAAGCCGTCGGAGTCGAAGGGAGAGTGGGACGTCTACAAACTGCTGGAGACGATCCCAGGTGAGCAGGCGTTCCGTCCGCTCAGCGAGGGTGGTTGTCCCCTGGTTGGCAAGAGCTGATTGCAGTGCGCCGAGGCCGCGAGGCCCCCACCAGCCCGGCAGCCGCCAGGGCGGCGATCAGGGTCACCGCAACGAAGATCATGCGTCAGCCGGGTGGGCGCCCACCAGGGCGCGCGGCGGCACGCTGAGCGCGACCGCGACGCTCAAGTCACCGGGGACGATGGCCAAGGCCCATCCGCGTCGCTCCGGCGGCCCCTAGAGCCGTGCCCGTTTCGGTTGAAACGGGCACGGCTCTAAGACGGCCGGCGTCACAGCCGCCATCGGCTCCGAGCCTGGCAGGCTGGGAGCGGGAGCATCATTTGCCCATACCGCCGGACTCCTGCCCCCACGCTGCTGCGGGGACCCTCTGCTACTCGTCAAGATCAGTCTTCTTCCCGATCCTGCGGGCAAGCTCCAGAAGTCGTTTGCGGGCGTGAGCGCGGACCTGAGACGCAGCGTTATCCCGGGACAGAATTTCCATCGGTATGCTCGAATTGACGGCATCAGACATGGTTTTTGACTCCTGTATCTGCGCGAGTACACTCTAGAACTTCACCTCATCTTCGGTCGACCTATAACTAGCCGCCCCCAGCCGGTCGTCGTTGCTCTCCCAGTGTCTGCCCAAGGGAGGCACCCCGGATCTTGATCTCCATACAGCAACAATCTATTATGAACTCACTGTACACCGGCGAAGTGATGGAGATCAAGCCGCAATGGCGTTCCACTCACGAGCTCTGAGGTGTTCCGGCTGGAAGAGGGCCAGGAAGCCGAATGCTAGCGCACCCGATCCGCGTCCCCTTCTTCCTGGGTTAGCATCGGGGTAGCCAGATGCGGACCATGTACGCATCGAGTACGCAAGGGGAATCGCCGAAATGCTTTCTGAAGCTCATTGCGCAGCTTGAAACTGCCCTGGGCGTTCAGGGCATGACCTTCTCCGTACTTATCGGATCGCCGCAATGAACCGTCAGGGGACGTACTGCATCGGTATGCAGGATGCTCCTGCGCGGACGTTCCAGATCATTCCAGACCGGCTTCACCGGGAGGTGGCAGGAGACTGAATGGCACCGGCAACGCTTCGAATCGCGGCTGCACCCCGCACGCACTCGGACGGACGGACATCTGCTCCCCGCCTGTCTCGCTCAGTTCGGAAGCACCTTGGGTCCGAGTTGCGGGCCTTGTACGCCACGGTCCTGGAGGTCGAGCCATCGACCCGGCTGCTCGACCTCATCACCCGGCTCACCGACGCCTTCCCTGAAGGCGAGGCCGACACGACATTCCGCAACGACCTTCTCTCAGCCGTCCCGGCCCTGCATGCCTTCGCCCTGTCCCTTGCCGTAAACCCCACACGGGCCGAGGACCTGGTGCAAGAGACCCTGCTCAGAGCCTGGGAGCACCGCGCCCGGTTCGAGCCCGGCACGAACTTCAAGGCGTGGCTGTTCACCATCCTGCGCAACCAGTTCTACGGTGACTGCCGCAAACGCAGGCGCGAGGTGGAGGACGTCGATGGCGTCAAGGCGGGCCAGGTCGTGGCGCCGGCCGCGCAGGAGGCCAGTTGCGACCTTCGCCGGGTCTGGGACCATCTCGGCAAGTTGCCGCCGCTGCAACGGGAGGCCTTGATCCTCGTCGCGGCCCAGGGGCTCACCTATGAGGCCGCGGCCGAGCTGATCGGATGCGAGGTCGGCACCGTGAAGAGCCGGGTCAGCCGCGCGCGCTCCTTTCTCGCCGGCGCGCTCTGGCCGCAGGAGCGCGCCAGTCCAGCCTGAGCCATGCCCGGCGACCTCACGGCGCATAGCCAAGACTGCGCGTGAGGCGCGATGGCGTGCCGTCCGCCCGGGCCCGTTGACCGCCGGCCGCGGCTGTGGTCGCGTGCGCTCACAGCGGGGGCAGGTCCGCTGCCCCCTTCGGAGCGGAACCAGGCATGGACCTGCGTCACCTGCGGTACTTCGTCGTGCTGGCCGAACAGCGGCATTTCGGGCGCGCAGCGGAGTTGCTGAACATGGCGCAGCCGCCCCTCTCGCAGCAGATCAAGGCGCTGGAGGACGAGCTGGAGGTGACGCTCTTCGATCGGAGCACGCGACCGATCGAACTCACCGCCGCCGGCCGGACGCTCCTGCGCGAGGCGCGTCAGATCCTCCATCATGTCAGCCGGGCTCAGGCTGCCACGCGCCGGGCCGGCCAGGGGCAGGACGGGCATCTCGTCATCGGCGTCACGGGCTCGGCCGCGATGGAGTTCCTGCCGCCTGTCCTGCTCGCCTTCCGGGCGCGTTGGCCCGACATCCGCCTCTCGTTGCGCGAGATGTCCTCGCCCGAGCAGATCGCGGCGCTGGAGCGTGGGGAGATCCATATCGGCTTCGTCCGGCCGCCCGTCCTCGATGATCGGCTGAACGTCCGCCTCGTCCACCAAGACCCCTTCGTCGTGGCGCTTCCTGGCGATCACCCGCAAGCCGGTGTCGAGGGCGTGAGGCTCGCCGACCTCAACGGCACCGCTCTCATCATCTTCGATCCGGCCGAGGCGCCTGGATTCCGTGACCTCATCATCCATGTCTGCCGCACGGCCGGCTACGTCCCCGAGACGCTCGAATCGGCGCCCCAGATGACCACGATGCTGGCGCTCGTCTCGGCCGGCCTCGGCTTCGCTCTGGTGCCGCGGTCGGCCCGGCGCCTTGCCCTCGAACGGGTGGTGTTCCGGCCCCTCCTCGATCCCTGCGCCGCCGTCGAGCTCTACGCCGTCTGGTCGCGCGACAAGGCAGTCCGCCTCGCCGAGGAGCTGGTCTCCGTCATCGACGAGGCCCGGTACGCGGCGCCCGGCCCATCCGTCCCCGCCGACGAGGGGCGCTGAGATAATAGGATATCGAACGCGTATTGGATCCCGTCGCGGCCGGGCTGCTACCAGACGCTCCACGCGCCCCGTCGAAGAAGGCCCGAACCGTGCCAGGTCCGCTCGATCCGATCACCATTTCCGTTGTCCAGCACCGGCTGTCGGCGATCGTCGAGGAGATGGGCGAGGCGATGCTTCGCACGTCCTATTCCCAGATCCTGAACGCGAGCCGCGACTTCTCGATCGCGATCTGCGACACCGGTTGCCGGCTGATCGCGCAGGCCGACCACATCCCGGTGCATGTCGGCGCCCTCCCCTGGGCCGTCCGCGCCGTCGAGGACAAGTTCCGGGGCGGTATCCGGCCGGGCGACGTCATCCTGCTCAACGATCCCTCGACCGGCGGCTCCCACCTGCCCGACGTGACCGCCTTCGTGCCGGTGTTCGGGGAGGGCGTGCGGCGCTACTGGGCCGTCGTGCGCGCCCATGTGAGCGACATCGGCGGGGCCACCCACGGCGCCTACAACCCGGCCGCGACGGAGATCTGGCAGGAGGGGCTGCGCATCCCCCCGCTCAAGCTCTACGATGCCGGAACGCTGCGGGACGACGTCCTCGACCTCATCGCCCTCAACGTGCGCTTCCCGCGGGACTTCCGGGGCGACCTCGCCGCCATGGTCGGGGCGGCCCATCTCGGCGAGCAGCGCATCGCGCGCCTGTTCGGCGAGGTCGGGGCCGACCGCGTCGATCAGGCGGTCGAGGCCATCCTGGACGGGGCCGAGCGCCAGACCCGGGCGGTGGTGGCCGGCTGGGCCGATGGCGTCTATCGCGGAGAGGCCTTCCTCGATGACGATGGGCGCGGTCGGGAGGACGTCCGAATCGTTGCGACCGTTACCAAGCGCGGCTCGGACGTCGCGGTCGACCTCAGCGAGAGCGATCCGCAATCCGCGAGCTTCGCCAATTCGTCGCACGCCAACATGCAGGCGGCCGTCGCGATGGCCTTTGCCTACCTGATCGATCCCGACATCCCCAAGAACGATGGCTGCTTCCGGCCGCTCACCGTGAGGGCACGCCAGGGGAGCGTGGTGTGGGCGGACGACACGGCGCCCGTCACGCTCTGCACCACCCACCCGGCGAACGAGATCGTCGAGGCCATCGTGAAGGCGCTGAGCCAAGCCTGCCCGGAGCGGGCGATGGGCGGCTGGAGCCGGCGCTTCCGCATCTCGATCACGGGCGACAACCCGCGCACGGGCAAGCCGTTCATCTGGCACATGTTCCACGCCCGTCCGGGCGGCGGGGCCTCCTCGCGCGGCGACGGCTGGTCGGCCGCGGGCGAATGGCACTCGGTCGGCGGCATCAAGTTCGGCAGCATCGAGGTCGCCGAGGCGCGGTTCCCGCTCCGCTTCGAGACGCACGAGTTCCGGCCGGGCTCCGGCGGCGACGGACAGCACCGCGGCGGGCTCGGCACGTCGATGGACCTCGTCGTCGAGGTGCCGGCCTATGCCCATACAGCCGGCGAGGGCGCGCGCCACGGCTCGGCCGGGATGCTCGGTGGGCAGGACGGCCGGCCGCACGATTACCGGATCGTCTCGCGGGACGGCGCGCGGACGCTGCGCACCAAGGAGTTCGGGATCCGCATCGAGGCCGGGGACCGGCTCGAGGTGCGCTCGGCCGGAGGCGGAGGCTGGGGCCCGCCGGAGCGGCGGGATCCCGCCGCCCGGCAGCGCGACCGGGATCGTGAACTGAGCGACGAGCGAGCCTGAGCCCCGCCATGTCCAAGACCTATCGCATCGGCATCGACGTTGGCGGGACCTTCACCGATCTGGCCTGCGTGGACGACGCGGGAACGCTCACCTTCGTGAAGACGCCCTCGACCCCGGAGGATCAGTCGGTCGGCGTCCTCACCGGCCTCGGCGACCTCGCCGACCGCCTCGGCGTCGACCTCGCGGGCCTGCTTTCGGCGACCGACCGCATCGTGCACGGCACCACGGTCGCCACCAACGCGCTCCTGGAGCGCAAGGGCGCGAAGGTCGGGCTGCTGACGACCCGGGGCCACCGGGACGTGCTGGAGATGCGCGAAGGGCTGAAGCCCGATCGCTACAATCTCCTGATGCCTCCGCCCGAGCCGCTGGTTCCGCGCCAGCTGCGCCGGGGCGTCACCGAGCGCGTCGCCCATGACGGCACGGTCCTGGCCGCGCTCGACGAGGCGGAGCTGGACGCGGAGATCGCGCGCCTCAGGAGCGCCGGTGTCGAGGCCGTCGCGGTCGCCTACCTGCACAGCTATCGCAACCCCGCACATGAGCGGCGCACCGCCGAGCGGCTGGCCGCGCTGATGCCGGACGCCTACGTCACCCTGTCGAGCGAGGTGCTGCCGCAGATCAAGGAATTCGAGCGGGTCTCGACCACGGTCGTCAACGCCTATGTCGGCCCGGCCGTGCGGCGCTACCTGGCGAGCCTCGAACGGCGTCTCGCGGAGATCCGCTTCGAGGGGGCGCTGTTCATCATCCTGTCGCAGGGCGGTGTCGTGCCGCTGCGCGAGGCGGCCCGGCTCGCGGCCGCGACCGTGCTGTCGGGGCCGGCCGGCGGCGTGGCCGGAAGCCGGTACGTCGCGGCGCTCACGGGCGCGCGCAACCTGATCCCGTTCGACATGGGCGGGACCTCGACGGACATCTCGCTCGTGGCGGACGGGTCGATCGCCCTCTCGGCAGCCGGCGGCCTCGCAGGGGAGCGGATTGCGTTGCGCAGCCTCGACATCATCAGCATCGGGGCGGGGGGCGGCTCGATCGCTCGCGTCGACGCAAGCGGGATCCTGCAGGTCGGGCCGGATAGCGCGGGCTCGAAGCCCGGCCCCGTCTGCTATGGCCAGGGCGGGACCGAGCCGACCGTCACGGATGCCAACCTGCTCCTCGGCTATCTCGATGCCGACCACTTCCTCGGCGGGCGCCGCAGGCTGGACGAGGCCGGCGCGATCGCCGTCATGGATCGGTTGGCGGCCCGGCTCGGTACGACGCGCGACGAGGCGGCGGCCGGCATCTACCGGCTCGTCAATCTCAAGATGGCGGACGGCATCCGGCTGATGACCCTGCGGCGCGGCGTCGATCCGCGCGGCTTCGCCATCCTGAGCTTCGGCGGCGCGGCGGGGCTTCATGCGGTCGAGGTCGCACGGGAGATGGAGGTGGGACGCGTGATCGTGCCTGCCATGGCCTCGGTCCTGTCGGCATGGGGCATGCTGAACGGTGATCTGCGCTACGAGGTCTCGCGCAGTCACCTGGCCGACACCGCGCGCCTCGATCCGTCGGCGCTCGCCGCCCTCTTCCGGCCGCTTGAGACCGAGGCGACCGGGCGGCTCCGGGCCTGGTTCGACGGTCCGATCCGCCTCGAGCGGTCGGCCCAGATGCGCTACGGCGAGCAGATCTTCGAGGTCGATGTCCCGCTCGACGGGCTGGACCTCGCCGCGCCCGGTTCCGTCGCCGCGCTCACGGAGCGGTTCCACCGGCGTCACGAGGAGCTCTACACCTACGCCTCGCCGGGCCAGGAGGTGGTCCTCGTCAACGTGCAGGTCGCGGCCGTCGGGGCGGTCGAGGCGGTCGCTCCGGCCGAGGCGGCGCCTGCGGATGATCGGCCGATCAGCCCTGTCCGGATGCGGCGCGCCTTCTTCGACCGCTGGCGGGAGGTGCCGGTCTACGCCTTCGAGGCGCTGAAGGCCGGATGCCGGCTGACGGGACCGGCCCTGATCGAAGCCGAGACGACGACAGTCGTCCTCGGCGAGGGTGACACCCTGACCGCCGACCGCTTCGGCTGGCTCGACATCAGGCTGCGGCCCGGAGCGTGACCGGTCCGCGGGCCATGGCCGCCATCCAGGCGCAGGCAGACGCGGTCTCGCGCCTCATTATCAACGGCCGGGTATGATCACATATCGAAGTCGTATTTGATTTATCGAACGCCTTCGCCCCCTGCTGGACACGCCGAGCGGGCGCGCTTCCGCCAGCATCCGCTGCCCGACGAGGGGTGATGCTGACGCGGCCGACCCGTCGGGAGCCGTCGCATCGTCAGCGGTCTTTGAAGAGGATGGCCATGAGAACGCGGTCAGGTTTGTGGTTGCTCGCTGCTCTGCTGTCGTCGACGGCCGTCCGGGCGGACGTGGTCGTCGGCGTGGTCGTGCCGCGAACCGGACCGGTCGCGGCGATTGGCGACCAGGTGCTCAACGGCGTGAACGCGGCCGTGAAGGACGTCAACGATCATGGGGGTCTTAACGGCGAGAAGCTCGTCATCGATGTCCAGGACGATGCCTGCGATCCCAAGCAAGCCGTGTCGGTGGCGAACCGCTTCCTCCAGAACAAAGTGCGGCTGATCGTCGGGCATGTCTGCTCGGGTGCGACAATGACGGCTTCCGAGATCTATGCGGAGAACGGGGACGTGATGATCACTCCCTCCGCCAACGTGGCGAAACTGACCGAGCGGGGCCTTGCCGGAATCTTCCGCGTCTGCGGTCGCGACGATCAGCAGGGTGAGCTTGCCGCCAGGACCATCGCCGAACGCTTTCCCGGCAAGAAGGTCGCGATCCTGCACGACAATCAGCCCTTTGGCCGCGGCCTCGCGGATTCGACGAAGGCGAATCTCAACAGACTCGGCATCAAGGAGACGCTATTCACGGCGATCACGCCGGGCGAGCGCGATTACACGTCCGTCATCACTCGGCTGAAATCGGCCGGCATCGACGTCGTCTATTTCGGTGGCTACCATCAGGAGATGGGAACGCTCGTCCGCCAGGCGGCCGAACAGGCCTATAAGCCCCAGTGGATCGGGACCTCCGGCATCGCCAGCAAGGAATTCTCGGCTATCGCGCACAGCGCGTCCGATGGCGTTCTCATGACGTTCAACCCCGATGCCCGCAAGCGGCCCGAAGCGAAGGCCGTGGTCGATCGCTTCAAGGCGCAGGGCATCGACCCGGAAGGATTCACGCTCTACGGCTACACCGCCGTCCAGGTCCTCGCCGCCGCCGCCCGCGACGCAAAGTCGGTCGATCCCAAGGCGATCGACCGCACCCTGAAGTCCAAGACTTTCGAAACGATACTGGGTTCGGTTGGCTTCGACAGAAAGGGAGATATTTCCGCCCCAGGTTACGTTCTTTACAGCTGGTCAAATGGAGATTTCAGTCAATCCAATTAATATTGATCCGTTCCCAGCCTGGCATTCTGAATTGGCAAATAGACGCGAGGCGTGATCCTGAACGCCTCGCGAAGGACTGCTGTCGGAACATGAGCAATTATTCCGGCCTCGACAGTTGAACGTCCGCTCGCGGAGACGATGATCCAACCACGGCGCCGGCCCAGCCAGCGGCTGAACAGGGGCGCGTCATACTGGTCGAGGAAGGGCGCCCAGACGAACTTGAACTTGTAGGCCAGCGTCAGCTCGCTCATCAGCCCAAGCGTGCCGAGCGGGACCTTCGCCTCCCAGAGCCACGCGGACAGCGTTGCGTAGACGAGCAGGAAGGGAATGCCGGAGCTGAAGCCGAGGCCCAGCATGGACGCGAGGCTCCGGTCGAAGAGCAGGTGGTGAAGCGAGAGCCGCGTCTGAGCGCTGCCTTGTCCGGAGCTGCCATGCATGCTGCCGCTGATTCTCAATCTTCGCCAGACAAGTACCGGATGCCTGAGTGGTGATGAGCGTGAACCAAGGGGCCGAGCGACAACCGCGCCACCGGGCGAGCTACAACGTCTGAGCACACGGATCGGCTCCGGGGATTCAAGAAGGGGATCTCCTCGGCTTTCCTTCCCACGTGAGTTGCCCGGCAGAGGCTTTGGGCGCGACCTTCACAACCTGTGAGAGGGCGCTCACGCCCAGAGCTCGGGAAGCTCCAATTCTTTCAACCCGAGCTGCTGCTTCGCACGTTGGTGCCTGACGAGAGTTGGAGCGAATAGGCATGAGGGTGGGGCAGCTTGCGATCGGCGCGGTGAGCCTGTTGGCATGGTGGCCGCTGGCCGCCCAAGCGGCGGGCGAGGCCGGTGCCGGCCATGCGTCCGAGCTCATCTTCCTGGCACAGATCACTGTACTCCTCGTGTCCGGACGCCTTCTAGGCGAGTTCATGCAGCGCCTTGGCCAGCCAAGCATCATGGGCCAGCTGATGGCTGGCATCCTCCTCGGGCCGTCCGTCTTCGGTGCCCTCCTGCCCAACCTGCAGCACAGCCTTTTCCCGCCACGCCCGGAACAGAAGGCGATGCTCGACGCCGTCTCGCAGCTCGGCATCCTGCTTCTCCTCCTATTGACCGGCATGGAGACCGACCTCGCCCTCGTGCGCCGAGTACGGCACGCCGCACTCAGCGTCTCTGTCACGGGCGTCGCTATTCCCTTCGTGCTTGGCTTTGCCTTGGGCGAGTTCCTGCCGGCCTCCCTCCTCCCCAAGCCCGACCTTCGCCTCATCACCTCTCTGTTTCTCGGCACGGCGCTCTCGATCTCCTCGGTCAAGATCGTCGCCATGGTGGTGCGCGAAATGGGCTTCCTGCGCCGCAAGGTCGGGCAGGTCATTGTTGCCTCGGCCATCATCGACGACACGATCGGCTGGGTCATCATCGCGATCACGTTCAGCCTGGCCCTGCACGGGCAGGTGGACCTCTGGAGCCTCGGCCAGAGCTTGGTCGGTACGGCGCTGTTCCTGGTTCTGAGCTTCACGCTCGGTCAGCGGCTCGTCTTTCTGGTGATCCGATGGACGAACGACAATCTTGTCAGCGAGGCGGCGGTGATCACCGCCATCCTGGTGATCATGGGGCTGATGGCGCTCGTCACCCACGCCATTGGCGTACACACCGTGCTGGGCGCCTTCATGGCCGGCCTCCTGGTCGGCCAATCGCCCATCCTGACCCGCCAGATCGACGAACAACTCCGTGGCCTGATCACGGCCCTGTTCGCGCCCGTCTTCTTCGGCCTTGCGGGATTGAGCGCGGATCTGACGGTCCTGCGTGACCCGCATCTCCTGCTCCTGACCGTGGCACTCGTGGCGGTCGCGAGCCTGGGCAAGTTCGCCGGTGCCTTCGCCGGAGGCGTCCTCGGCCGTCTGCACTCACGCGAGGCGCTCGCCTTGGCTTGCGGGATGAACGCGCGCGGCTCGACCGAGGTGATCGTCGCGACCATCGGCCTGTCGATCGGGGCATTGTCTCAGAACCTGTTCACGATGATCGTGGCCATGGCGGTGATCACCACGCTCGCCATGCCGCCGATGCTGCGCTGGGCCTTGGCTCGGCTTCCCCTCGACGAGGCCGAGCGCCAGCGGCTTGAGCGCGAGGCCTTCGAAGAGCGCGGCTTCGTACCGAATCTGGAGCGGCTTCTCGTCACCGCCGACCAGACAGCCAAAGGCCGCTTCGCGTCGCGGCTTGCCGGGTTGATCGCAGGCGCGCGCAGCATGCCGGTCACGGTGATCCGGCTGGGGTCCGGCACGGACGCAGCCGGCACGCCGAGAACTGATCTCCCTGGTGTCGTGCGCAGCACGGCAGAGGCCGTGCAGGCCCGTGCGGCGGAGCAGGTCGGACAGATTGCTCCGGGGCTCGATGTGCTGGAGCAATCGCCGGAGACGCCGCTGGAGGATGCTGTGGCCGAGGAGGCGCGCAAAGGCTACGACCTGCTGGTCGTGGGCATCGAGCCGACCACCGGGCCGGGCGGGGGGTTCAACGCGGTCGTCTCGCGCGTGGCGGGGAGTTTCGAGGGACCTCTGGCCATCGTTGCCGCACGCGGGACGCATATCCTGCGTCCTGAGGAAGCCCCCCTCGATATCCTGGTCCCGATCAACGGAACGGAGATCTCGCGGCGCGGGCTTGAGGTTGCGCTCACGCTGGCACGCGCGTCGGGCACGCCCGTGACGGCGCTCCACGTGTCCAGCGAGCAAGGTGCAGGCAAGCCGTCACGGCGACTGAACCGCTGGGCAGGGCTGCGGCGGGGCGATGGAGCGGTTTTGAAAGAGGCAGCGACGCTGGCTGACCGGTACGGTGTTGCCCTCCGCACGATGGCCAGGAGCGGCATCACGGTCGGTGATGCCGTGCTGCGACAAGCCCGTCTCGGCCAACACACGCTGCTGGTCCTCGGGGTCACTCGGCGGTCCGGCGAGATCCTTGCGCTTGGTCCCGTGGCGGACGCTGTTCTCGAAGCGTCGGACCGCTCCGTGATGTTTCTGGCGAGCTGAGGTGAGTTACGTGATGGCTGCTGGGTCAGACACAGCCTTGCAGGTATTTGGCTCCGCGGTCGGCGCACCGGCTTCCGGCTGTGCCAGATCGTCAACGTGGCCGTCGCGACCCTCCTGTTGCTCGGCGTGCTCTCAATCTGGTTCGACGACCCGACACGCTTGGCCACGGCCCTCGGCCTGGTGACGGCAGGGCTTGCCTTCGCACTTCAGCGCGTCATCACGGCCATGGCAGGCTACGTGATGATCCTCCAGGGCGGGACCTTCAATCTGGGCGACCGGATCGTCATGGGCGGTGTGTGCGGAGACGTGCTCGCGCTGTCGTTCATGCAGGCGACGATCCTGGAGATGGGTGAGCCTGCCTCGGTCACCTCCGCCGCGACGGGCCCGTCGTCGACGTGGATCCATTCTCGGCAGTACACAGGGAGAGTGGTGACGGTTTCGAATGCTAAGGTATTTGACGATCCTACCTACAACTACACCCGCGAGTTCCCGTATATTTGGGAAGAGCTGACGGTCCCGATCCGCTACGGAGCAAATCGGACCCGCGCTGAGACGATCCTGCTCGAGGCCGCGCGCACGCACGCCGGTCGGATCACGGACCTGGGTGCCGGAGAGATGCGGCGGAGTTGCAGCGCCGTTACCACCTTCCGAATGCCAGCGTGGAGCCCAGGGCCTGTTTACGTTTGACGAACAGCTGGCTAGAAATCACGGTCCGATCTCTGACCCGCACGCGCGGAGGACGAGAGCTGAAGAGCGCGATGGGCCGCGAGATCCTTGAGCGTTTCGAGGAAAGCGGTATCACGATCGCGGCAATAGCCTATGAACTCGTAAGTGCGCCGGTGTTGTGCGTCCGCACAGAGCCGCATCCGAGTCCAACCCGAGAAGGCCGAGAATAAGCTACAAACCTGTGCCGCAGACCGAATCAGAAAAATCTCTTCATTCTATCTCCGCGCAAGGTAAGGTGAATAGCACTGGATCGGAGCACGGCTCCACATGGCGGAACCAGAAAAGCAAGGCGAGGATTGGCGCTCAGTCGGCACTCGGGCGACGGACAAGGTTACGGCAGACCTGGCACTCACTCGTGCGCGCGAGCCCGGCCGGGGTCGCACAGCCGATGAGCCGACGCAGATCCCGGCACCGGGATGGAAGGACATCGTCTGGCGCGTGTTCTGGTCCTTGCCACAGGATCGCGTGCTCGCCACAGCCGGTGGCGTCGCCTTCTTCGCGCTGCTTGCAGTATTCCCGGGCTTGGCGACGATCGTATCGCTCTATGGGCTGGTCGCGGATCCAAGCGTTATCTACCAGCATCTCAGCCTGCTCACAGGCGTGCTGCCGAGCGGCGTTCTAGACCTTCTCGCCAGTGAACTGACCCGGATTACCAAACAAGGTGCGGGTACGCTGAGCACGACTTCGGTACTGAGCTTGCTGATCGCCTTCTGGAGCGCGAACTCGGGCGTGAGTGCGCTGTTCGATGCTCTCAATGTGATCTACAAGGAGCGGGAGAAGCGGACGCTTGTGAGGTTCTATGGAACAACGCTCCTGTTCACTCTCAGTAGCGTCGTTTTTGCCCTGATTGCAACAGGCATGGTGGTCGCCATGCCGATCATTCTCAATCAAATCGGCCTCAGGTCGTCTGCCGACGCGGCCCTGCGCCTTGTTCGGTGGCCCGCCCTTCTCGTCGTGGTGAGCCTTGGGCTGTCGGCGATCTATCGCTACGGCCCGAGCCGGCGTGAGGCCAAGTGGCGCTGGGTGACGTGGGGCAGCAGCGTAGCCGCACTGCTCTGGGTCTGCGCCTCAGCGCTGTTTTCCTGGTACGTCGCAAGCTTCGACAGCTACAATCGCACGTACGGCTCTCTGGGTGCTGGCGTCGGATTCATGACCTGGATCTGGCTGTCGGTAGTGATCGTGTTGCTCGGTGCTGAGCTGAATGCCGAGATGGAGCGGCAGACCGCGCGCGACAGCACGACAGGGCGACCCAAGCCGCTTGGATCGCGTCAAGCCTTCGCCGCTGACACGGTAGGCCCGTCACAGGCATAACCTGCGGTAGTCAGGGCTTGATCTGACGGACGGTGTCGCGAAGCTGAGGCGCGAGCCGAGGCCGGGCGCGGAGTGGTCGGGATGCGCAGCGCCCGGCCTCGGCGTTCGAGAGGACACCGGCCCTGACGAAGGAGCGGAAGGTCATCCGGGCCAAGGTCGGCCTGCTGGAGCTGGCCAAGCAACTCGGCAACGTCAGCCAAGCCTGCAAGCTGATGGGCTACTCGCGCGACAGCTTCTGCCGCTTCCGCGAGCTCTACGCGACCGGCGGCGAGGTGGCGCTGCAGGACCTGCGCCGGCGCAAGCCGCTCCTGAAGAACCGCACCGCGCCCCGCGCCAGTGGTCCGCAGACGGCTTGAGGACCGTGGCTTTCCGAACCAGAGGCTCTCAGGCATGAAGGGTCAGAAGGGTCGTGCGGGACATCTGCATCGGCTGCAACGATCATATTGATTACGAGCATGGGACGCGGCGGGCACCTGCCCGGGGCGCGACGGGTCGGCCATGCCGACCTTCTGACCGCCGAAGGCCGCCTGAAATCCCACCAGGAGCTACGTGCGATGCTGGAGCGCGCCGGCTTCCAGCCGGGCGAACGGATCATCATGCACTGCGACGGCGGCGGACGGGCCGCCCTGGCGGCTCTGGCCGCTGTGCAGGCCGGGTTCACCCACGTGGATGTCTACTACCTCAGCTTTGCCGACCGGGCGAAGGACGAGAGCTGTCCGATCGTGAAAGGCGAGGGCGCGTAACCCCCAGGGGCGCCCCCTCATCGCCCGATCCGCGTGGGCGCCTATGACATCTGCCGGTCACCCGGTTGGCCCGGGAAGGACTTCGTGGAACAGCTCGCGCATCCGCTCCCGCGCCATTGCCAGGGCCTCGCAACCGAGGGGTGTCGCCCGATAGACCCGGCGCTGGCTCCGGCCGGCCCGTTCCAGGCGCGAAGTCAGGTATCCCCGCTGTTCCATGGCGTGCAGCATCGGGTAGAGGGTGCCGGCGCTGAGCTTGTACCCGTGCCGCCCCAGTTCCTCGATCATCCACTGGCCGTACAGGTCGCTCTCGGCCGCGTGATGCAGGATGTGCAGCCGGATGAAGCCAGCCAGAAGGTCCTGGTGTTCCATACGCCTTTGTTGTCGCGACAGCGATGTCCCTTCAAAAGCGAAATTCGCTATCGGGAACCGACTTTGTGCGGTCCTGTTCCCCATACACGCATCCCGCTGGCGTTCCGGCCACGGTCTGCCGGCGTTGCGTCCACATGGGAGACAGTCATGGCAGGTGATGCTGACCGCGATCCCCGCCACCATACCCAGAACGTGCAGCGCCGACTCGATGAGCCCATTCAACATCTGCGCAGTGATGTGACCAAGGTCGATGAGCCGCAGCTGAAAGCCATGTTTGAAACGGAGGAAGAGGTCTTGGGTGGCTTGGCCAAGGCATTTCACGATTATGAACAGAAGAGCGAGGCCGCCTGGACTCGATCATGGCGGGGCGCGTTGGGACACTAGCGACATTGCCGGCGAAATTGTTCGGGCGCGCTGTCGGCTGCGCTTCCTTCAAGGCATGAAGTACTGAAGGGATATTGAAAGAGACATGGCCAGCCGTGATGCCGTGCCATTGAGGCGGAGGTGCACGCTATGAAGAAAACAGCGCCCGCCCTTTCGGGATCTCCTGCGTTCCGTTTCGTACTGATCATGGGTATAGTCAATTTATTTAGTGACATGACCTATGAAGGCGGCGCCAGCATCAATGGTCCGTATCTCGGCGCGCTTGGAGCAAGTGCGGCACTTATTAGTATCATCGCTGGGTTAGGCGAATTTCTTGGCTACAGCATGCGCCCGGTTGCCGGATATTTCGCTGACAAGACGGGTAGATACTGGACTATTACGTTCGTCGGTTATGCAATCAACTTGCTTGCTGTCCCGATCATGGCGCTGGCGGGAACCTGGCAGGTCGCTGCAGCTCTCATCCCTGCCGAGCGCGTTGGGCGGGCGATACGAAAGCCAACTGTGGAGGCAATGCTCTCATACACGACCGCCAAGCATGGCAAGGGCTGGGTATACGGAGTGAATACAGCACTGGATGAAACAGGAGCAGCCATAGGTCCGCTCGTCATCGCGCTCGTCCTTTTCCTCAAGGAGAAATATCAAATAGCTTATGCTTTGCTTGCAATTTCTGCGCTGCTGGCGCTCGCCTCTCTGACAATTGCGCGCGTCGGGTTCCCGCTTCCTTGCCGTCTTGAGGAAGGCCGCACGGCGCCGGCAATAGGGTTTACCTCGTCGTATTGGCTCTACATGCTGGCTGGAGCGTTCTTTGCCGCTGGCCTAATGAGCTTCGAGCTGATTTCCTATCACCTGTCGACCGCTCAAATCGTCGCCACGCCTTGGATTCCCATGTTTCTGGCCTTCTCGACAGGCTGTGGCGTGGTCGCAAGTCTTGTTATGGGCAGGCTTTATGACCGTGCCGAGCTGCCCGTCATCATTGCCGCTGTGTTTCTCTCATCCCTCTTTGCGCCATTCGTATTTCTCGGGAGCTTCTCATTCGCGCTTGTGGGAATGGCGCTCTGGGGGATCGGCTACGCGACCCAGGATACGCTCCTCAAGGCGCTGATCGCGGGTGTTCTGCCGGAGGGTAAGAGAAATCTAGCGTTCGGCCTCTTTTATGTCGGATATGGGACTGGGTGGTTGATTGGCAGCATCGTGACAGGACTGCTTTATGAACGATCGCGAACATCGCTCGTAGTATTCGCTGTCGTCGCACAGCTTGCTTCCATGTCAATCTTCATTCTGGGCCAACGCTTGTCGCGCAAGTGATGGCCAGGAGGCTAGGCTAGAGCAGGAGCGGCCCGCCATCTGCGTCCAGCCGCTGACGTTCAACGATCCGAAGGAGATCGCATCATGAGCATGCACATGGAAGAGCTCAACCGGCGCGGCGCAGTTGCTGTCGCTGCGGCGCTGGCCACAGGGGGGCTCGTCAACCTTGGCGGCCTCCTTGTCCCGTCCGCGTCTGCAGCTCAGGGCACCAGAAGCCGGAAGCCCGGCGAAGGTGGGAAGGATGAACAGGGGGGAGACGACGAGGACGTGTCAGCGACCGAGGATCTGATGCGGGAACACGGCGTCTTACGTCGTACTCTCATCGTGTATGCTGAGCTCTCGGAACGACTGCGATCCAACACAGGCCGGATTGATCCTGGCGCGCTCGCCGACGCGGCAAAGCTCTTCCGCGAGTTTGGAGAGGACTATCACGAGCACACACTCGAAGAGCAGCACGTCTTTCCCGAAGTCCGCAAGGGCGGCGGACCGAACGCGAAGTTGGTAGAGGTGCTCCTCATTCAGCATCAACGTGGGCGCGAGATCACGGATTACCTATATCGGATCGGTTCACGGGGGCAAATTGGCGGGGATGCCGAGCCGCTTGCGAGGGCGCTCGCGTCGATGACTCGCATGTACCAGGCTCACGCGGCCTTCGAGGATACGGTCGTGTTTCCGGCCTGGAAGAAAACCCAATCGAAGCAGCGTCTCGGCGAGCTGGCTGAGAAGTTTGAGGACATTGAGAAGAAGCGCTTTGGCAAAGACGGCTTTGACGAGGCGATCGAGCGCATCAGCAAGGTCGAACAGGCGCTCGGGCTTGCTGACCTCGCAGTTTACACAGCTCCGTCGCTGCCTCGTTAAAGTTGTGTGTAGTGGCAGAAGCGGTCGATCTCAGGGAAGTAGAGGGGCAGGTAATGGGTCGGGATGCCGTGGTTGACGTCCTCCCGCGTTTTTGCACCAGTCTGAGTGCGAGTTTTCCGGTTGTGTGAGACCCTGACGGGAGGAGCAGAGCCGTGAAGAAGAGCAGGTTCACCGAGGAGCAGATCGCCTTCGCGCTCAAGCAGGCGGAGACCGGCACACCGGTGGCGGAGGTGATCCGCCGGATCGGGATCTCCGAGCAGACCTTCTACCGCTGGAAGAAGCTGTACGGCGGGTTGGGGACGGGAGAGCTGCGCCGCTTGAAGCAACTCGAAGAGGAGACCGCAAGTTCAAGCAGCTCGTCGCGGATTTCAGCCTGGACAAGCACATCCTGCAGGACGTGCTTGCAAAAAAGCTCTGACGCCCGGTCGGTGACGCGAGCTCGTGCGCCACGTTCAGGAGGCGCACGGGGTGAGCGACCGGCGCAGCTGCGTCGCGCTCGGCGTTGGTCGGTCGAGCATCCGGTACCGCTCGACCAAGTCCGACCAGGCTCCCCTGCGCATGCGCATCCGCGATCTCGCCAAGGCCCGGGTGCGCTACGGCTACTTCCGGATCTACATCCTGCTGCGGCGAGAAGGCTGGCGGGTGAACCACAAGCGGGTCTACCGGCTCTACCGGGACGAGGGCCTGAGCCTTCGGCTCAAGCGCCCACGGCGGCACATCAGCGCCGCCCATCGAGACCGTCAGCCAGCCGCGACGCGGCCGAACGAGTGTTGGTCGATGGATTTCGTCTCAGATTCGCTCTTCGACGGCCGCCGGCTGCGCGCCCTGACCGTCGTCGACGCCTTCACGCGCGAGGCCCTGGCGATCAAGTGGACTTAACCCGGAAAAGTGGTTCTTCCGCACTTTGCGTGGATCAGGCAGCGATGAGGATGCGGCTACGGAGGAGTGCGAAGCTGGCGCGACCGTACATGGTGCGCTTGAGCATCTTCAGCCGACTGATCTGCCCTTCCGCCTGAGCATTGCTCCAGGACGTCGTCAGCGCCGCCCGAACGGCCGCCCCATCCTGCGCCAAACCGGCCGCGAAGGTCTCCAGCGCAGCGACACCGCAGTTCCGGGTTTCGAGCAGCCATCTGTCGAGCTCGCTGGCAGGGTCCGCCGGCCGGTCGCCGCCCAGGCCACAGGCACGCACGAGCATCGTGAACCGCCGCGCCAGATCGGCGATCCGTGCGGCTTCAGGATCCTGCCGGATGCGGGCGAGGTCAGCCGCGGCGCGGGGCTGCAGTGTCGCGAGGGGCTGCACCAGGATCCAGGCCAGTTGCTTGGGTGAGGCGATGGGTGAGGGTCTGATCGCCTCAGTGCTCGTCGAGGCGGGCTGCGACAGCCATTTGCGAGCCGTGCGCCGCTCGGCGACGAAGCGGTGCACCTGCCGATGGGTTCCCGCGAAGCCCTGGCGGCGGATCTCGCGCCAGAGCGCCATAGCGTTCTCGCAGCCCTCGGCCATGCGCTGCTCCAGATGGGCGAGGTAGGGATCGAGGCGAGAGGGATTGGGTCTGCGGATCGCGCGCTCCGGGAAGCTCTCGGCCTGGGCGTACTTGCGCACGGTCGCTCGCGCCAGACCCGTGGCGCGGCCGATCGCCAGGAGGGTCTCGCCAGCGAGATGGCGTCGGCGCACGTCCTCATAGGCCGCCAGCCGGCGGGCGCGGCTGTCGAGGCTGACGGCAATCTCGGCTGCGCTGCGGCGATAGGCGCGCGGGCGCTCCCCTGGCTGTCGTCCGTCACCACTCGCAAGAGGAGGGAGCTGTCGCAGCCGGCCATGGACGCGGCCAAGCCAGCGTTCGAGAACCTGGCGCAGGTTGAGGAGCAGGTGCCATCGGTCGGCGACCTGGAGGGCGGCCGGCGCGCCCGCGGTGGCCGCTCGGGCGTACTCGGTCGAGCGGTCGCGGGCGACGATCTGGATGCTGGGATGGCGACGCAGCCATGCGGCAACGGTCGCCCCTGAGCGGTCGGGCAGCAGGTCGATCGGGCATCGCCGTTCGAGGTCGACGAGAAGCGTGCCGTAGCTCCGACCTTTGCGGATGGCCCAGTCGTCGATGCCCACGGCGCGCGGCGCGTTCGCTCTCGGCAACGGGAGGCGGTGCACGAGGCGCAGGATCGTGTCGGGGCTGGTTTGCATCCCCAGGTGGCCGGTCAGGCGCGCGCCGGCCTCGCCGCCGACTGCAAGCCCGATCCGGGTCTGGGCCTGAGCGAGGCGGCGGGTCCGGCGCGCTCGCGGCGGTATCAGCCGCGGAAGAGGCTCGGCGAACGTGCGGCGGCGGCAAGCGGGATGATGGCAGTAGAAGCGTCGGATACGCAGGCGCAGCGTCACAGGCTGGCCCATGCTCGGCAGATCGGCCGGACGGCGATCATAGCGGCTGTGAACGGCGGAACTGGGCGTGCCACAGGTCGGACATCGACCATGACAACGGCGGCCATGGGCGATGACGACAAGGTGATCGGTGTGGCGAAAGACCCGCTCGATCGTGCAGCCCGGCAGGGATGAGGACAGGATCATCCGCCTCGTGAATCAGCCTGCGCTTCCCGCGTCACCGCGACCGTTCCACGCAAAGTGCGGAAGAACCGGAAAAGTGGAGAGCTCTTTCCGTGAGGGACGAGGTTTCCGATGGCAGAACCGAAGCAGCGCTTCACCCCCGAGTTCCGTGCCGAGGCCGTGCGGCTTGCCCAGACCAGCGGGCGCTCGCGGCGCGAGAGCGCGGCCGATCTCGGGATCGGGCTGTCGACCCTGCGGTCCTGGATCGACCGGCGTCACTCGGCGTTGGATTACGTCAGCCCGGCCCAGTTCGAGAGGCGCTTCGCCAGCCAAACCGCTCTCCACTAATCCGGAGCAAGTCCAGTTTGCTCCCCTCTTGAAGTGTGGAGAGAAGACTGCCGTCGGATTGTACGAACAGCGCCCTGATCCCCAAGCGCTCAGCCAGCCGGACGCCTTCAATCTCACCGCTGACCAGGAGTGCCGTTGCCCAGGCGTCCGCCGCCATACAGGTGCTGGCCAGAACCGTGACCGAGGCGAGGCGGTTGGAAAGCGGGGCTCCCGTGCGAGGATCCATCGTATGGGAAACCACCCGGCCGCCGACATCCCGGCGGTGACGGTAGTGGCCCGATGTCGCCACGGCGCAATCCGTCAATTCGAGAACGCCCGCGAGACTGCGAAGGCCGGGCTCTGGCTGCTCGTGGCCGACCGCCCAAAGCCGTCCGTCGGGCTTGATGCCACAGGCGCACAGCTCCCCATCGATGCCAGCGAGGAATGCGGTCACTCCGGCAGTCGCGAGGACCCGCGCTATCTCATCCACGCCGAAGCCCTTCGCGATCCCGGAGAGATCCAGCGCAAGCGGCGCGAGCTTGCGCGCCCGGCAGCCCGGCTCATCGACCTGCAGCAGATTTGGCGTCACCAGAGAGGGGTGGCCCGACAAGGCCGCGATCGTGGCCGCGTCAGGCATTCGCGCACCGCTGCCAAAGCCCCAAGCGCGCACGAGGGTCCCTACCGCGATGTTGAATGCGCCGGCAGAGGCGCAGCCAATCTCGATCCCGGCGGCAAGCACGATGGCGAGTTCGCGCGGGATGTCGATCCAGGTCCCCACGCGGGCGGCGTTGAGGTGGTTGAGATCGGAGGCAGGATCCCAGGTCGACATCTGCCGGTCCACCTTGGTCACCGCCGCCTGGATGGCAGCGCGTAGCCCTTCCAAGTCATCTCCTGTCGAGGAATAGAAGACGGCCGACCACCGCGAGCCCATGGTGGGACCGTTGAGTGCCACGCGTCGCCCCGAGGGCGCGGCCCGCAGCCGTTCAGTAGACGTCTTCGACATAGAGCCCACGCGAGCTGAGGGTAGCGACATCGAGGCCGAGCGGCTGAACGACCCCGTCGAGCACGCGTTTCACGGCTTCCGCCATGTCGCGCCGCCCGCAGACCAGCACGTGGCCGCCTTGGCAAATCAGTTCCCGCACGAGAGCAGCGTCGGCGGCGATATGGTCCTGCACGTATCCGCCGCCCGGCTGGCGCGAGAAGGCTGTCCGCAACGTGGTCAGCCGCCTTTCGGCGAGGTGCTTCGCCAGCTCGTGCTCGTACAGGTAGCCCGAATTCGGGCTCCGACCGCCCCAGTAGAGATGGATGGGCCGTCGCGCCCGGTTCGACCGGACGAAGCCTGCGAGCGGCCCGATCCCGGTCCCGGCGCCAATGAGGATGAGCGGCGCCTTGCCCATGGCCGGGCGGAAATGCGGGTTGGTCCGGATGAACGCCCTCACGCGGCCCCCCACGGGGAGAGTGTGGAGGAAGGTGGAGCAAACCCCTCCTTGGCGCAGCCGCACGCAGACCTCCAGCACACGGTCTCCCGAAGAGGAGGCGAGCGAATAGAAGCGGGCCATGGTGGTACTCGGCGGTAGGATTCCGACGAGATCACCGGCTTCGAAGGGGGGCAGCTCTCCGATCTCCAGGTCACGCGCGGGAACGAAACGCAGGATCGCGATCGGCGCACCTGAGGCGACGCCGTAATCCTCCCGACTGACGAGTTCCAGCGTCGCGGTTTTCGGCGCCGGAGCAGCGTGCTCGAGGACGAACTCCCGCCCGTGGCCGAGCGCGTCCGCCAAGTCGCGGCCCCACTGCGCGAAGGCCTGCGCAGACTGGCGGTCGATACACGTCAGCGGCATCAGCCGCGGCCAGCCCTTGCGGTCGAGCGCATCGGAAACGTCCTGCGCGAAGCGGCAGAATTGGGGGAATGTTCGGTCGCCGAACCCGAGTACGGCTACCTGAGGCGAAGCCCCCACGGCGGCCAGACGGGCCATGAAGTGTCTGGCGGCCGCCGGAGCGGCACCGTCGCCGGCCGTCGCGGTCAGGATCAGGAGGCGATCGGCATGGCCGTGCACCGGCGACAAGGCGTTCATCGCGGCCGTGTGCACCTTGTGGCCGGCCCGGGTAAGCGCGGCATGCAGGGTCGCGGCGAAGCTCCAGGTCGTGTTGCCCTCGCTGCCGACCAGGATGACCGTGTCGGCCGACCGGGCGGGCAAGTTGTCGGGGATCTGCGCCCGCGCAGAGCGTCGTTTCCACCAGGTCGCGGCGCCCGTGATGGCGAAGACAGGAACGCAGCCGGCGCTCAGCCCAAGAACAAGGCCGATGGCCCACGCGCCGCGGCCCGTGTGGAGCATGACGACGGTGCGCCCCACATGATCGAGGTTAGTCGCTGAAACAAAGGAGAGAATGCGGCCCGTAGCAGGGTCGATGGACCACTCTCCCTTCAAGGTCCGCAACGTGTAGACGTCAGCGCGGTCCGTCGGATCGGGAAAGGTGAGGGCGTCGAGGTCCGCCACATCGACGGAACGCAGGGCTTCGAGCGAGCCCACGGGTGCCGGAGTGCCGCCGCTCGCGACAGTGCTCGCCACGGCCGCCTCGCGGGCCGGGAGCAGATCGAAGGTGTCCGCGGACATCCAGAGGCCGGTGAGGGACGACAGGATCAACCCGAGCGCGGCCAGCCGTCCGAGTTCGGCGTGCCAGCGCTGTGCGGGGGTGCCGCGCACCGGCCGCAGGAGCGCCCACCGGCCGCCCTGCCGGCGCGCCAGCATCTGCAGACCGGTCACGGCCAAAACGAACATGACCAACGCGGCGACAGCCGCGGCGATCCGGCCCGCATCGCCGGCCAGAAAAGCTCGGTGCAGATTCGTGACGATCCGCGTCGCCTCCGAGACGTGGAACGGGCCGAGGCTCTCGCCCGTGGCGGGATCGACGATCTCCACACCGCTCACGTCGCCATCGACGTAGGTGGCGGCCACCGCGCCCGTCGGACGGTGCACAATCTTCGTGACGGCCCGGTGCCGGGCCGCGACCGCTTCGGCAAGCGTGGCCACGCTCGTCCCGCGTGAGATGGTGGGGACAGTCGCGCGGTCGGCTGCTGGAACCAGGGACAGGGTCGCGCCGGAGACGGCAGTGACAATGAGGACCGCAGCCGGGGGAAGCCCCAGGAGGAAATGAATCCAGCGGAACACTGTTTCCTCCGGTCAGAAGGTGACCGTGAAGGTCTTCACGTGGGCCTTGCCGGGGGCGGCCTGGCCCGACGCGCCGGTAGAGAGCGGCACGACGACCTCGGACGGCTGATCCAGGCCGTCCTCGACGGCGGTATCGACATGGATTTGGTAGCCGGCGTCGATCAGAGCGTCGGCAAGATCGACAGTGACCTTCAGCGTCTTGCCCGAGCCGATGCTGGCACCCGTGATCCCGTCGATCTCGGCCAAGGCGCCGGTCGAGGCGCGTTGCCAATCCGAGAGGTGGCGATAGTACTTGGCCTTGCCTCCAGCCATCCAGAGCGTGCCGCGATACTTGCCAGCGACATCGGTCACGTACATGACCACATAAGCACCATTGCCGCCGTAGTTCTTGAGCTTGGCCTCGAAAGTGACCGGCCTTGCCAGGGCAGGGACGGCCAATGTGGTCGCAGCCGCGACCGACAGCGCGAGCTTCATGAAATGTCTCCGCGGTGTGATGGGGATGCAACCGGTTACTGGATTTGCACCCGGGGACGGGTCGTGCCGTTGAAGAGACCGCTGTCGGGGCCCGGAGCGTCAGGTGCGCTCAGGCCAGCCCGCGGAGGCGCCGGGCCGACCCCGCGTCCGTCGTCATCCTCGTCGTCCTCTTCCTCTTGGTCGCGCCGGCGGACCTCGCCGTAACGGCCGTGCTCATGCGCCTCGCTGACCCGGACGATGGGCCAGTTCTCTGCGCCGGACCGGATGTGATCCGCGTGGCCGTGCTCCGCCGGTCCCTGCGCAGCATCCGCTGCAATCACGGCGCCGACGGCCGTCATCGCCAGGAGCAGGGCCGTGCCGATCAGAAGGTGTTTGGTCATGGGTGCTCTCCCGTTGTTTCGTGCGGGAGCACCGTGTTGCGTGAGCCTGACGGTGAGCTGAAGCGCCGAGCCGGAGGCGTTCAGCCCGCTGTCAGGCTGCAGGCGCCGGCGGGCCAGAGGCGGCCGCAGCGATGTGGACACTCGCCTGGAAGCCGCTCATTTCGCCTGGAATGGGCGACGCAAGGTCGAGCCGAAGCCCCGCGCCGCGGCAGATGGCAGCCGCGATTGCCAGCCCTAATCCCGATCCTTCCGTCCGTGCGGGTCCCCGCGTGAAGGGACGGGTCAGATGCGCGAGGTCTTCGGGAGGAACCGGCGGACCGGCATTGCTCACCTCGAACACCTGCTCGGACAGACAAACGACAACCGGATTATCGGGATCGCCGTGCTTCAGCGCATTCTCGATGAGGTTGCGCGCAAGGATAGCGAAGGCATCAGGGTCAAGGTTCGAGACGGGACCGGCCTTCGACGCCATGACCACCTGCAGGCGGTCGCTGCCGTCGCGGTTGCGGCGCAGTTCATCGATGACGAGACGAAGCACAGGAGCGAGCGGCGTGGCCGTCTCGGCGATTAGTCCGCCGCCTTCGGCCTTGGCGAGTTGGAGCAGCTTCTCGGAGAGGCGCGAGAGCCGGCGCAGCGCACCCTCGATGGCGCGGGCGCGCTCGAGGCGCTCCTGATCCTGCAGTTCCGCGCAGAGACGCTGGGTCTGGGCCAGAGCGGCGGCGATGGGCGTGCGCAACTCGTGCGCGCTGTTGGCGGTGAAGCTGCGCTCGGCCTCGAGCGCGCTGCGCAGGCGGCCGAGCAGCGCGTTGACCGCGGCCGCCACCGGAGCCATCTCGGTCGGCAGGTCTTCCGTGGCGATCGGCGAGAGATTGCCCCGGCCGCGCGCCTCGATGGCATCCCGGAAGGCAAGCACCGGCCCGAGCGAGAGACGGACGGCCAGCCACACGGCGGCGAGCGCGAGGGGCACGAGCGCAGCGAGCGGCCAGACCAGGGTCATTATCGCCTTGAGAACCGCGGCCCGGCGGTGATCGAGCCCCTCGGCAGCGGTCACCAATATCGTCCCCCGGACACCCGCCTCCGTGTAGGTGCGCAGACCATTCACGGTCTGGAACCCCGGCGCGAGGCCGCTGGGGATCTTCATCCGATGGGCGTCGCTCGACCGCAGGAGTTCGCGTCCGCTGGCATCCCGCACGACGTAAGTGATGTACTCCCGATGCCGGCTGACGGGCGGCATGAGTTGGCTCGTCGTGCTGTCCTCCCGCGCCAGGACTTCGGCATAGGCGAGAGGCAGCAC
This sequence comes from Methylobacterium nodulans ORS 2060, assembly GCF_000022085.1. Classification (NCBI taxonomy): domain Bacteria; kingdom Pseudomonadati; phylum Pseudomonadota; class Alphaproteobacteria; order Hyphomicrobiales; family Methylobacteriaceae; genus Methylobacterium; species Methylobacterium nodulans. Next base: position 3,195,335 of record NC_011894.1, on the reverse strand, counting down.
CCGCTGCGCGACCTCCTGCAAGGCACTGTCGAAGACCTCGTCGATCTCATGATGCAGCACCAGCCCGGCCACGACCGAGGCCGCGAGCCACACCGCCGTCACGCCGAGCGCCAGCCCGGCCCCCAGCCGGCGGCGCAGGCTCACCCGCCCGGATCGCAGGGCGGTCCTCACACGCCCCTGGCGGGCAGACCGAGCCGGTAGCCCATCCCGCGCACGGTTTCGATCACGTCCGCACCGATCTTCTTGCGCAGCCGCCCGATATAGACCTCGATCGTGTTGCTCTCGACCTCGGCGTCGAAGGAGTAGAGCCTCTCCTCCAGCTGCGTCTTTGAGAGCAGAGCATTCGGCCTCTGGATGAGAGCCTCGAACAGCGACCATTCCCGAGCGGTCAGCGGCACGGGCTTCCCACCTTTGTGGACCGAACGGGCCGCGAGATCGATGTCGAGGTCGCCGATCGTGACGAGCGGGTTGGGATTGCCGGAATAGCGCCGCCCAACGGCGCTGATGCGCGCGGTGAGTTCGAACAGGTCGAAGGGCTTGATGAGGTAGTCGTCCGCGCCCGCATTGAGGCCAGCGATCCTGTCGGAGATCTGGTCCCGGGCGGTGAGAATGATCACGGGCGTGACGTCGCCTAGGGAGCGGCGATGCTGAAGGAAGTCGATCCCACGGCCGTCCGGCAGCATGAGGTCGAGCAGGACAAGATCGTAGACGGCCGCCGTGATTGCGGCCGCGGCGTCAGCGACGGTCTTCATCCAATCCGCCGAGTGCCCGTCGGACAGGAGGTGGTCGCGGACGGCCTCGCCCAGCACGAGATCGTCTTCGATCAGGAGGATGCGCATGCCCGTCTCGGTTGACCTGCCGCGAGCTTACAGCGTTTCTCCGTCCGGAGGACCAGGGGACCTGCGTCCGGCGTTCAGGCCGGCGTCAGGTTGGGATGGTTGATGTGCGAGAGACGCACCGCGGATCCGGAGTTCCGGCAGTGAGACGCGTGATGACCACACTCGCCCTCGGCGCGACCCTGCTGGGCGGCCCTGCCTCGGCGGATGTGCACTGCAGCGTCCCGCTCGCCGATTGGCAGCCGCGCGAGGCGCTTCAGCGCAAGCTGGAAGCCGAAGGATGGACTGTGACCGCCATCCGGGCGGATGACGGCTGCTACAAGGTGCGCGCGACGAACGCACGGGGAGAGCGGCTGGAGGGGAAGTTCGATCCGGCCCGGCTCGAACCCGTTCGGCGGAAAACTCAGGAGGACGACGAGGACTGACGCGCTCCGTCAAGCGAGGCCGGTAGTCGGCGGAGCCGGGCGAGGAGCAAGGAAGGCCGCGAGGGCCACCCGTTCGCGGTCGCGGGTCGGGGAAGGGTGACCTGAGAGCCGGACTCACAAGTTCACGTTGGATAGCAGTACCTTGCGAGCCGTCGTGACATCAGCCGGATGCTGGCGATGAAGGCCCACGCAGCGGAACTCGCGGTGGTTTTCTCCCGGTCCTTCGCGAGGCGCCGGCAACGGCCAAGCCAGGCGAACGTTCATCCGACCACCCATCTGCGCGGGAGAACCGCGAAACCCTCCGCGGTGTCGGATCGCTTGATGATCGCGATGGTCCAGACGCCCTGGCCCTGACGCGCAGCGCGCAGCTTGTCACCCGGGGCCGAAATCCGCGTCGTGGTCGCGCACATACGTCAGGGCCCAATCGTGCAGTCCGTCACTCAGGGTCGAGCGCCGCCCGCGGGGCCTTGTGGCGAACGGCGAACGCGCCCTCAGCGCGATAGGCCTTGGCGAGGCTGTGAGCCTGGCGCCGGCTGATCCCCAGCACCCGCGCGGGCGGCCGTGACGGTCTGCCGACCCGCCAACACGGCGGAGAGAACCTCGACCCGCCGAAGCTCGCGCTCGCTCATCACACCCATCCCATGCCGGCCTCCCATGCCCATGCGGCAGACAGAGGAGTGTGACATTCCGACTTGGCCCAGGTGGGACACTTTAACTTTGCGCCTACAGCTTGGCCAGCGGAGTTGGTCGCGTGAGCTGCGTTATGAAACCGTAGTCCGGCATCGAATGTCCGGAGGACGTTCGAAGCGGCCTTCGGATGCACGCGGCATGAAGGTCCGCAGAGGATCAGCCCCGGTCATTGCAGGTCAAGGCGTAAAGGGACCCTTTTCACCCCAAATGGCCCCTTCATAGCCAAGGCGATTGGGTATTGATCCTGATGCGCCCCGCGCCCAGTGTCAGCAAGCCCGCCCGGCGCCGCCGCGCCGGGCTTCTTCGTTTCATCAGAGCACGCCCGACCAGTCGCCGCGGATCACGCCGGACTGAGGGTGCACCCCGAACAGCGTGATGGTGTCCCAGCCGAGCTGGTCAGCCTCAGGCCCGAAGGCGTCCACGAAGCGCCGGCAGTTTGCGAGCGTCTCGACTCACGCCTCGGGCCGAAACCAGGGCAGGGCGGGCTGGCCGGGCGACAGGCTGGTGAGCCCGCAGCCCCATTCGAGAACGGTGGGGGAGGGGGTGTCGAGCACGGGTGAGTCGGACATGACGGGGCGCTACTTGCGAGCGTGGCCGCGCGCGAGTGCGAACCGAACTTGCGGCCTGATGCTGGCGGTAGCCGTCGCGTGAGTGGCTGATCCCACCGCCGTCCACGATCGCTTGTTGACCACTCATTGGACAGGAGAGGACCGCGAATAAGCTAAGCCGTTGAGAAGGTTGGCGCACCCGTCACGTTTCGAACGTGAGACCTTTGCCTCTGGAGGGCAACGTATAGTCCAGCGCGGCCACCCGCAGCAGCTGCTCAAAGAACAAAAGCCGCGAGCCGAAGAAGGTGCGCCGCCGCAGCTACGCCTCATTGCTCGCGCTGCCAGCCATCTTTGTCGTCCAAAGCGCTCAAGGTTGTTGCTGATGCCAAGGAGGTTTCGCATCCAGACGGTGCTGACGCATCGGGTCGTTGACCCATCTCGAAGTGTCGATGCCAAGCCCAAGGCTTGACGAAAATTCGAGAACGGAACGAACCGTCATTTTAATGCCCGTTGGTATCGGAGGTCGGCTCGCCCAGCGTCACGATCCGCAGCAGGTTGGTGCTGCCGGAGATGCCGAATGGCATGCCGGCCGTTACCGCAAAGATATCGCCGGTTTGCGCAAAACCTTCCCGGGACGCGATTTCGCTGGCGTATTCCACGATTTCCGCCACATCCCTGACCTCGCGAACCACGACCGGGTGCACGCCCCAGACCAGCGCCAAGCGGCGCGCAGTTGTGACACTGGGTGTCATGCTGAGGATGGGAGCTGCCGGCCGTTCTCTCGCAGCCCGCAGGGTCGTGAACCCGGATGTCGTATAGGTGACCGTCACGCAAAGCGGCAGTATTCGCGCAGCCTGCCGCAGGGAGCAGCAGATGGCGTCCGCAACCGTGCGCTCGGGTGCGGGATGCGCTGCATCGGCCGCCCGAGCATAGTCGGGATCCTTCTCAACGACCTTGATGATCGAGTCCATCATCTCGACCGCTTCGAGCGGGAATTGACCGGATGCAGATTCAGCCGACAGCATGACGGCGTCGGCGCCGTCATAGATGGCGGTCGCAACATCGGAGACTTCCGCTCGCGTCGGGGCTGGCGCCTGAATCATCGATTCCAGCATTTGAGTCGCCACCACGACCGGCTTGCCAGCGAGCCGGCAGGCTTTGAGGATCCTGCGCTGGATGGGCGGGACCTCTTGCGGAGGCATTTCCACACCAAGATCCCCCCGCGCGACCATGACCGCATCGCAGGCGGCAATGATGGGCTCCAGTTGCTCCACCGCTGCCGGCTTTTCCAGCTTCGCCATGAGGGCCGCCCTGCCCGCGATCAGGTCGCGCGCTTCGTGGAGGTCTTCCGGACGCTGCACGAATGACAATGCGACCCAATCCACTCCCAGTTCGAGCCCGAACGCGAGATCCGCGCGATCCTTCGAAGTCAATGCCGTCAGCGGCAGGACGGCGCCGACCACGCTCACGCCTTTGCGCTCGGACAGAACGCCTCCCGTCACAACGCGGGTGAGCGCGTGGTCGGGTCCACACTCATCCACCCGCAGCCGGATCTTTCCGTCATCAAGCAGCAACTGCACTCCGGGCGAGAGTGCCGAAAAAATCTCGGGGTGCGGAAGGTATACGCGTGTGGAATCGCCCGGTTGGTTCTTGAGATCGAAGCGAAAGACAGCACCGGCCACTAGCACGACGGAGCCCGAGGTGAACCTTCCGATCCTCAGCTTCGGTCCCTGCAGATCCAACAGCACGGCGATCGGACGCCCCGTATCCCGCTCCACCTCGCGGATAATCTCGAAGCGCCGTCTGTGATCGTCGTGGCTTCCATGGCTGAAATTGAGACGAAACACGTCGACGCCGGCCTCGAACAGGGAGCGGATGAGCTCCGGAGTCGAACTCGCCGGCCCGAGCGTCGCTACGATCTTCGCCTTGCGCTGTCGCATGTCATTCGACCGGCCTGCTTGGCCGCCCCGCTGGTGCAGTCAGTTTGAGAACAGAACCAACAGTCACATGAAAATGACTGTTGGTATCACATCACCAGCGCAAGGCATCCTGGCGTGCTCGCGTCTCACCAGCGCTGGTACAATCGCCGCTATCGGCCAGCTACGAGGCGGGATCGGAAGCGGACGGCCCGGTGACGGAGCGTCAGCTTGCGCGCTGCTGCTCGATCTCGAAGTTCGAGAGCCTCTCCAACGCTCGCACCATCGCGGAGTGATCCCATGCGGCCCCTCCATGCGCGGCACAGCAGTTGAACAATTCCTGCGCGGATGCGGTGTGCGGAAGCGACAGCCCAAGCTGGCGCGCACTGGACAAGGCGAGATTGAGATCCTTCTGATGCAGTTCGATCCGAAATCCCGGGTCGAATCTGCGCTTGATCATGCGCTCGCCATGCACCTCCAAGATCCGCGAGGACGCGAAACCGCCCATCAATGCCTCGCGCACTTTTGCAGGATCGGCACCTGCCTTGGCGGCGAAGAGCAACGCCTCGGCCACGGCCTCGATATTGAGCGCGACGATGATCTGATTGGCAACCTTGGTCGTCTGGCCGTCTCCGTTTGCGCCGACGAGGGTGATGTTCTTGCCCATCAGCTCGAACAACGGCTTGACCTTGTCGAAGGTCTGCTGCCGCCCGCCGACCATGATGGACAAGGTCGCCGCTTTTGCGCCGACCTCGCCGCCCGAGACCGGCGCATCAAGATACTCGCAACCCAGTGCGTTGATGCGCTTGGCAAACTCCTTGGTGGCGAGAGGCGAGATCGAGCTCATGTCGACCACGACTTTTCCCGCCGACAAGCCGGCCGCGACGCCTTCGGCACTGAACAGGACGTCCTCCACATGGGGCGTGTCGGGCACCATGATGATCACGATCTCGGCGTTCTGCGCGACTTCGCGGCCGGACGTGCAGGCTGTGCCGCCGGCCACGACAAGGGCCTCCGGAACCGAGCGGCCACTGTGGAGAAATACGTCATGGCCGCCCTTGATCAGATGACCCGCCATGGGTGATCCCATGATTCCAAGTCCGATGAAGCCCACCTTCATGACGCCTTGCTCCTATGCTTCGACTGGACGCGCGCTCCTCGACAGCCAGGCCAGTCCGGCCTGCGTCTCTCCGCGCGGCTTGTATTCACACCCGACCCAACCGGCGTATCCGAGCCGATCGAGATGCTCGAAAAGGAACGGGTAGTTGATCTCTCCGGTGCCGGGCTCATGGCGACCGGGGTTGTCGGCAACCTGAACATGGGCGATGTGCGGCAGCAGCTTGGCCAGGGTGTTGGCGAGCTCTCCCTCCATCCGCTGCATATGATAGATGTCGTACTGCAGTTTCAGGTTTTCCGACCCAACGTCACCGATGATCCTGATCGCCTGATCCGACAGATTCAGATAGAATCCCGGAATGTCATACGTGTTGACCGGTTCGATAAGGAGAATAATCCCCTCGCTCTTGAGCGTCTCGGCAGCAAACCGCAAGTTGCTGACCAGTGTCTCGCGTTGAACCTGCGCATCGACATCGGATGCAGCCAAGCCGACCAGGCAATTCACCTGCGGACAGCCGAGGGCCTTGGCGTATTCGATCGCCTCGCCGACGCCGGTGCGAAACTCGCCGACACGGGCCGGATGACAGGCGATCCCACGCTCGCCCTTGTCCCAATCCCCCGCCGGAAGATTGAACAGGATCTGCTGGAGGCCCAGGGCCTTGAGCCGATCGGCCAGATCCCGTTTCGGATAGGCATAGGGGAACATGTACTCTACTCCCTCGAAGCCGGCGTTTTTTGCTGCCGCAAACCGGTCGAGGAAGGGCACTTCCGGAAACAGCATTGAAAGATTTGCACTGAACCGCGGCATGATCTTCTCCCTTCAGTCCAGGAGGGCGATTGCGGTGGGTGCGTCTTCCGCGGACAGGGCGAGGTCCTCGAATTCGGTCACCTTGTCGATGTCCACTCCCATCGCGACGTTCGTGACCCGTTCCAGGATGACCTCGACCATGACCGGCGTCTGAACCTGCTTCGCGAGGCTTTTCGCTTCCTCGAGAGCCGGAAGCAGCAATTCAGGATCCGTTACGCGGATGGCCTTGCAGCCGAGACCCTCGACAACCCTCACGTGGTCGACGCCATAGGCGCCGAGTTCCGGCGCGTTCTGGTTCTCGAAGGACAACTGCACGCAGTAGTCCATGTCGAAGCCGCGCTGAGACTGACGGATGAGCCCGAGATAGGAGTTGTTGACGACGACATGAACGTAAGGCAGGCGGAACTGCGCGCCGACCGCCAGTTCCTCGATGAGGAACTGAAAATCGTAATCTCCGGAGATGGCGACCACCAGCGAGTCGGGATCTGCCGCTCGTACCCCCAGTGCAGCCGGAACGGTCCAACCCAGGGGACCGGCTTGACCGCAATTGATCCAGCCGCGGGGCTTGTAGACATGCAGGAGCTGGGCGGCGGCGATCTGAGAGAGGCCGATCGTGCTGACATAGGTCGTGTCGCGGCCGAACGCCTTGTTCATTTCCTCATAGACGCGTTGCGGCTTGATCGGCCGATCCTCGAAATGCGTGCGGCGCAACATCGTTCGCTTGCGCCCAGCGCATTCTTCGGCCCAGGCGGACCGATCGCGAAGCTTGCCGCTGCGCGCCCTTTCCCGCGCCGCTTCGACAAACAGCTCAAGGGCTGCCTTGGCGTCCGAGACGATGCCGTAATCAGGCATGAAGACGCGCCCGATCTGAGTCGGTTCGATGTCGACATGCACGAAGCGACGTCCCGCCGTGTAGACGCCGAGGCTTCCGGTATGGCGGTTCGCCCACCGGTTGCCGATGCCGAGCACGAAGTCGGAGGCAAGCAGTGATGCATTGCCATAGCGATGACTGGTCTGAAGCCCCGCCATGCCGACCATGAGCTTATGATCGTCGGGGATGGAGCCCCATCCCATGAGCGTGGGAATCACCGGGACGCCGGTGATCTCCGCGAAGTCCACGAGCAAAGCGGAGGCATCCGCATTGACGATCCCGCCGCCCGCGACGATCAGCGGGCGCTCGGCCTCGTCGAGCATGGACAGCGCTTTCTCGATCTGAGCCCGCGTCGCCTGGGGCTTGTAGATCGGCAGGGGCTCGTAGGTTTCGATGTCGAACTCGATTTCGCCCATCTGCACGTCGAAGGGCAGATCGATGAGAACAGGCCCCGGCCGGCCCGAGCGCATGAGGTGAAACGCCTGCTGGAAGACACGCGGCACCAGGGCAGGCTCGCGCACCGTGACAGCCCATTTCGTCACCGGCTTGGCGATCGCCTCGATGTCGACAGCCTGGAAATCTTCCTTATGCAGTCGGGCAAGCGGGGCCTGACCGGTTATGCAGAGGATCGGAATTGAATCAGCCCAGGCAGAATAAAGACCGGTGATCATGTCCGTACCGGCCGGTCCCGAAGTGCCGATGCACACGCCGATGTTGCCGGCTTTCGCCCGCGTGTAGCCTTCGGCCATGTGCGAGGCGCCCTCCACATGGCGAGCGAGGAAGTGCTGAATGCGATTGCGGCCGCGCAAGGCTGCATAGAGGGGATTGATGGCTGCCCCCGGAATGCCGAAGGCAACCGAGATCCCTTCACGCTCCATCACCTGCACGGCTGCAGCCACCGCTGTCATCTTGGGCATGCGTTCCCTCGCTCCCAAATGGTGCCTTGCACCAAGGTCATCCGGCCTTCGTGTCAGCACCTTTTGCCTTGATGACATAGAACACAAAGACGAGACATTAGCAGGAGCGATTTCACATCGTGGAAATCCCGTTCTCAGGCGGCAGAGTCGAGCCGGCACCTTTGTCTTTGGTTGTTGCGGCTACAAAAAGGGGCGCGGCCTTTGCGAATGAAATGCGACACCAACAAGGTGAGCCCCCGGGCCAACGAGCCAGCGCAAGGCGTTCGGTTCGAACTGGACGAACCCCTCGCTCTGGAGTGTCGTCAACAGTCGATGTGCCGTGGACGGAGCCAGGCTGGTGCCCCGAACGATTTCGGTTAGCGTCATGCCGCGCCGATCCTGCGCAAGACACTTGAGGATCGACAAGGCACGTAAAACAGCCTGCACACATCCATGGCTCACAGCTATCTCGTGGCCATCACCACCCAGATTATGGGTGATATTCGTAGCCAGGCCCTTCTTATTATTATGACCGCTGGTCCAACGCGACTTGGCTCTTTCGGCAGCGCAGGCCAATGCTTCCTCCCATTTTTTTTGATAATGGATGGCCATGGTGTGCCCCTTGCAAACTATATGTCAAATATATTATTCGGATGCGATTATATCCGAGACGTATTTGTTGTCGGGGCGTGCTGTCCGGCGCGGCCGTGAGATCCGTGCGGCCCATCGGCCTGTCAGGGGCCTGAAGCTGACCAGTGCAGCCTGACGAAGCACACGATCCGTTTGCTGCCACCAGTGCGGGGACGGGTCCAGTCAGTCGCGCATTGTGCTTCTGCGATGCCGATCAGCCAAAAGCAGCCCCCGCCCTCAACCTGAGGGCGGGGGCTGCGAGCCGGCGAGGTCAGGGAATCAATCCCGCGTCAGGGGCAGTGTGGACGCATCAGCAAAAAATCCAGTGGATGCTAGCGAGCAGAGGGGACCTGATGCAGTTCCGGCTGCTCCCTATCCAACGCGTCCTCGCCTGAAACAGAGCGATCACCATTGAGAACCCGGTTGGCTTGAGCGCGGTCGATATCTCCCTCCCAAACAGCAATGATGACGGTTGCTACACAGTTGCCAATCAGGTTGCCGAGCGCGCGGGCCATTCCCATGAACCAATCGACCGACAACACGAGAACCAGGCCGATCACCGGGATGACAGGCACGGCAGACAACGTTGCGGCTAGGACGACGATTGCCGATCCCGGTACGCCATGCGCTCCTTTTGAAGTGAGCAGCGCAACACCCAAGACCACAAGCAAATCTGTCTCAGAGAGCTGAACGTTCGTGGCTTGCGCGATGAACACCGCTGCGAGAGTGAGGTAGATGGAAAAAGCGTCGAGGTTGAATGAATAACCTGTCGGAATCACCAGGCCGACAGTAGAGTCCTTGATGCCCATATGCTCGAGCTTTCGCATCACCTGCGGAAGCACGCTGTCGGAAGAGGCGGTGCCAAGCACGATCATCAGTTCTTCGCGAAGATAGGCGAGGAACTTAAAGAGACTGAAACCCGCCAGCCACATGATGGTGCCAAGCACACCAACGACAAAGACGATCACACTTACATAGAACAAGGCGACCAAATAGCCTAACTGCTGCAAGGACGCCACTCCGTACTTGCCAACCGTGAAGGCGATGGCGCCAAACACTCCGAGAGGTGCCAGCCGAACGATAAAGCCGATGACTTTGAACAGAACATCCGTGGTGACCCCAATGAAGTTGGCGACCGGTCGGCCCCGCTCGCCAAGAAGGCAAAGGCCCGCTCCAAAAAGGATCGCAAAGAGCAGAACCTGGAGAATATCGCCTTTGGTAAAAGCGTCGGTCACAGTCGACGGAATAATGCGCATTAAGAAGTCGACAGTTCCCGTCACTTCATGCACGTGTTCCTTATAGGAACTGAGAGCTTTCGCGTCCAGATTTGCCGGGTCAATGTTCATGCCCGCCCCTGGCTGGAAGAGGTGGGCCATAATCAATCCCAGGCATAACGCTATTGTCGTCACAACTTCGAAATAGACAATTGCCTTGACACCTACACGTCCGACTTTCTTCAAGTCTCCGGCACCAACAACCCCGTGAACGACAACGCCGAAGACCAACGGCGCAATGACCATCTTGATCAGCTTAATGAAACCATCTCCAAGGGGTTTCAGCTGGCTGGCAAAGCCGGGCCATACGATACCAACCAGGATGCCGAGCAGAAGCGCGGCAACTACCTGCCCAAAAAGGGATCGCAAGAATCTTGACATGCTTTCCTCCACAATCGGCGCGGCGTTATCGTTCTGATTCTATTAGAAGGGCCATCTGGGTTATCGTGGAGGAGCGAGCAGGGTCCGTCCTCCCACATGCCCATTCACCGTACTCACAAGGCCGTGCACGACGGCCGGTTAGATCACACAACCACGATGCCAGGAGGGAAGATTCCATATCATGGAATTGGCGGTTTTCGATCCCCTGGCGCACCTCCGCTGCCGTCCCGCGGACGCGTCCGGCCTCGCGGTGGAACGGTCGGAGGTTCTTCAATCAGATCCGGCCTTTGATCGGAGGCGGCTTTCCGCTTAGTGATACCGTCCGAGCAATGCTGCCTGGAATAGTACCTGACACCGACCGAAGAGCCTCCAACCGTGACCGCGTTCTATTGACCCCTCTTATCGTTGAAGAACTCGCGGGCCTCGGAAAGGAAACGGTGCACGACAGCACTATGATCCGGCCGATACAGCATCTTCACATCCGCAACTGGCGCAGGCTCTGCGAGCGCCTTATAAATAACGCCTGGGCGCGACAGCTCTTTTACAGCCTCTGGCACAAGAGCAATACCGAGGCCAGCCGCCACCAAGCTCAACAAGGAGTAGGCTTCGACCACCTGCTGCGAGATATTAGGAGCAAAACCGGCCTCGACGCAGCAATCTCTCAGATATCGAGCGAACCGGGAGTCCTTCAGCCGCAGGAAAACAAACCGTTCATTGCGCAGATCGGCAAGGGCGACTTCGCTGCTGCGCGCAAGCGCATGCGATAGGGGCATGACGACACCGACTTTCTCCGGCCACGCCAACTCAGTGGCCAAATCAGACACGCCTATTGGCCCGCGCAGGAAGCTGATGTCTATTCTGCGTGCATGAAGCGCTGCCTCCTGTTCGAGCGGCGGCATCTCCTGAATACGGACCATAACTTCGGGAACTCGCGTACTAAATCTGGCTATTAACTCTGCCAGCGGGCCGAGAAGCACCGACCCGGTCGTGGCGAGATCGAGCGTTCCAATCTGGCCAAGGCCAATCGCGTGTGCCTGCTCGGCGGCTTCATCAACCTGTGCAAGGATGGCGAGTGCGTATCGGCGAAAGGCGACACCTGCCGCTGTCAATTCGACGCGCCGCTTGTTCCTGACAAAGAGCTGAGTCTTCAGCTCATGTTCCAAATCTTGGATCTGCGTGCTCAACGGTGGTTGAGAAACACCTAGCCGGGCGGCTGCCGCAGTGAAACTCAGCTCTTCCGCGATGGCGATGAAGTAGCGCAAATGGCGCAGTTCCATGGCATTTTCCAGATGCTTGACGCCTGATCACATCATATCAAGCCGATCACTCTCGTCAGGCCGACATTTTCCATGATGCGGAAATGGGGATGCCGATGTGAGCCTTTCATGTCCGCCGTGAACGGCTCGCATTGCGCCTTCCGCGTTGCACGAAGGGAGACGGGGCGGCCTTGACCTGCGGTTAGCCTTCGACCTCGAACCCTCTGGCGTCAACCACGTCCCGGGGGCACCAGCGGTGCGCTCGTTCAGCGACGATGCGGCGAGAAGCCCGACAGGGGGCACGCGTTCGGGGACAGCATACCATTTCAGTCGCATGTTGCGGTGGCTGATGGGGCGGCATAGCCGGTCGGCATGACCCCGCCCTCCTACGCCGGCTACCGCTTCCCGCCTAGCGTCATCCAGCGTGCCGTCTGGATGTATCTCCGGTTCGCTCTCAGCTATCGCGACGTGGAGGAACTCCTCGCTGAGCGCGGCATCATCGTCGCCTCCGAGAGCATCCGACGCGGGGTGCTCACCTTCGGTCCGGTCATCGCGCGCCGGCTGCGCGCCTCTCGCCCGACGCCGCACGGCCGCTGGCACCTTGAGCTGCGTCCGCCAGGTGTTCGGATGGGGGCAGGCCCTTGGCGGCCAGCGCATCGTGGATCGCCTCGACCCGCATCACCTCGTGCACATTCGCCGGGGTGGCGTCGGCGTGCACGACGAGGGCGGCGCGTCTGCGTCGCAGGTCTCGGTGAGATGGACCATGTAGCCGATCCAGGTCGTACGCCGCTTGGTGCGGAACCGGGCCTCGGCAACGTAGGGCGACTCGACGCGGTCACCCGGGCCGCGACCCTGCACGAGGCGCAACTGCACGCCGGAGGTCGGGTCGTCCTGAACCTTCGGGCTGTCAGGCTCAGAGAGGGGCGACTGCCTTAACACACTGACAACCCGTGCACCGGCGCGTTTGCGGCAGGCCTCTTGCTGAAGCGGGTCTCGATGGAGGCGCACAATCGCGGCAGCGTCCACTCGCCACCCTCTTCGTCCAGACTGGGACAGCGGAATACCTTGGCCCACTACGGCGCCTGCTCGGCGTTGCTGAGCATCGGTAGCCGACCCGGCTCGGAGCGGTCGCGCAAGCCCGTGAGGTCCCCGGCGGCGCTATTCCGATGAAGGCATCTTCCGGGTCTTGCTCGATGCTATGAGCGGCGCGGCGCGGCGCACAAAAGTTTTTACGGCAAAATTCGACTGAATTCGGGCTACGCCGGGCAAAGTTGTCATGTAATCAAGAAATGTCTGGTAGTGTTTTAGATCACGCACGACGGCATGGATCAGATAATCTGGGTTCCCGCTGATCAGAAAGCCGCCAATGACCTTAGGCAATCTGGCAACTTTGTCTTCAAAGATTGTTAGATTCTCTTTTATCTGGCGCTCCAGAGTCACCGAAATAAAAACCACCATCGATCCGAGAACGCGCGTCTCGTCGATGGACGCCATGTAGCCACGGATCGTCCCCTCTTCCTCGAGGCGTCGAACGCGTCGCAACGTCGGCGAGAAGGACAGGCCAATCCGGTCGGCGAGATCGCGCCAGCTGATCCGCCCTTCCTCAGACAGCACCTGCAGGATTTTCAGGTCGAAGGTGTCGAGATCCCGTTCCGGCATCATGCGATCCAACAATCCACGTGATTGTAGATCATATGATCTAAAAATTTCCTGTATGACAAGCCAAACCGCATAAACATGCACGCCGAACAGCACTAACCTTGGTGCAGTAGGACGCTGGTGGCGGCAAAGCGCGAGGTCGGTTCTTTGAGCTCGGCTTCAGAGAATGGATGGCGCCTCGGCCATTAAACGCCTCGAAGAACGGCGCTTTCCTGGCCACCCTCGCCGCTTTGCCGGCAGGGCGCGGCACACGTCAAGGGAGGTAGGTTGATGGCTCAGACCCTCATACTCCGTGCCGCGCAAGGCTCTGATGATCTCGTTGTTGCCGGTACGACCAGGCGAACGGCTGATTGGGCGTCGAACGCCATGCCTCGCGCGGGCTGCGTGCGGCATCCGGGGCCGCCGGCGGCTACCCGCGTCGAGGCTGTCGAGACCGACATCGTACCCATTGTCGGCACTCTGCGGCCTGGGCATGATGTGACGGCAGAGGTGGAGCGCGTCTTCGCCGAAGCTGGCTGCCGCGGTGGCGTCGCTTTCCTTCAAGGAGGCTATTGCCAGCCCTTCCAATATGTTGGCCCAGCACTGTCCCGCGATAGCGAGCACGCGGTTTGGTACAGCGACGTCGTTGCTCCAGCCCATGGTGCCAGCATCCTTGCGGCGACGGCGCTCGTCGGGCGGCGGGATGGCGCAACCTTCCTCCACTGCCACGGGACGTGGGAGACGGGCCGTGGCACTCCGAACATGGGGCACATGCTGACCTCCGACAGCATCGTTCGTGAGCCGATCGCACTCACCGCGTTTGGCAGTCAGACAGCGTGGTTCGAGAGTCTACCCGACGCGGAAACCAACTTCACGCTCTTCACGCCACGGAGCATCGAAGCAGGCCGCGGCTCGTTGCTGCTCCGCATCCGGCCGCACGAAGACCTGTGCTTCGCGATAGAGACGGAATGCCGTCGCCATGGGATTTCAAATGCACTCATCTACGGCATCGGCAGCCTGATCGGCTCGAAATTCGAAGACAATGAAGGCCTTGGCTGCGCCGTCACCGAGATTGCCGTGGAGCGGGGCATTCTGACCAACGGCATCGTGACCCTCGATCTGGCAGCCGTCGACGTCGAAGGCACCGTTCGGCGTGGGCGGATCAGACGCGGCGACAACCCTGTCTGTGTAACCTTCGAGCTCGTGGTGATCGGCCTCAGTGGAGGCGGTCGCGCTTAATCCAGAGGACCACTCAAGTGTAAAACTGGACGCCTTCTGTCATCGGGGTTCATGCTTCTTCCCGTGATCGGCGCCGCTTCCATCACATGACGTGGCCAGACAAGACCCGAAAGGCGATTTCATCGGAAAAGCATTTGTAATCGCGAGTGAGAGCGAATGCCGGACAAGCTTGCGCCTTAACGTCCGGAAGACCTTGATGCTCCATGTCGTAACTGGCGCAATCTCATCTCGACCCAATCCGTTTCACGACGAAGGAGCTTCTTCAATTCCTGCTGGCGTTTCTCGCCAAGTCTTCCTTCGATTGCTCCGATAGAAAGCGCGCCAATAGGTCGCCCATTCTCTCCGCGAATGACCATTCCGATCGCCCAAGACCCAGGAAGCATCATGCCAGGATTGAGTGCGTAGCCATTTTGTCGTGTTTCTTGGACAAGCCGTAACAGTGTCGAACCGGCATATCTGGGATATTTTTCGGCGAGAATGTCCGCATTGGCTGCGATGATCTGCTCGACCTCCCTGTCCGGAAGGGCGGAAAGGAGTGCGAGACTTCCGGCGCCCACCCCGAGAGGGTGACGATCTCCCGCCTCCAGCGAGTGCACTTTGATCGGGTAGGGGCCGTCCTCGCGATGAAGGCAGATCGAGTAGACGTCGTGCGCGACTGAGAGAAAAGCCGAGTCGCCCGACTCCTGACTCAGACGAGTCAAGGCTCTCATCGAAACCGGATGCAAGCCAAAGCGAACACTCGCGAGCGTGCCGAGCACATAGATCTCGGGGCCGAGATGGTAGCGCCGTGTCTGCGGGTCCTGGTCCAGCAATCCTGCCCGCACGAGGGCGGTCAGCATCCGGTGCACCGTCGGCTTCGTCAGGTCTGTCTCAGCGATCAGATCCGCCAGGCGCGCGCCCGAGGGGCCCGCACGGCCCACGAGGATCAGGAGCGTCGCCGCTCGGTCGAGGCTCTGAGCTCCGCCGGCGCTCGTGGTGGTCTGGACCGCCTTGCGGGCCGAAATCGATCTAGGGTGTTCCATATGGTGGACCTCTCATCGACTGCTATGCTGTACTTCACAGAGGGGAAAACAGGCCGCGTTGAGAACTTGGTTGACATTACCTTTCGGCGCCCTCTTGATGGGGCTGTAGAACACGGGTCCACAATATGGACCTATGAGGTTGAGGAAACAAGAGCCCCCGCCGGGCTCCGACCAGGAGGTCCATCCATGCATCTGTCCCGTCGTCGTCTGCTGGCCTTCGGCTCCTCGGCCGTTGTGGGCAGCCTGATCGGGGCGCCGCGGATCGTCCGCGCCCAGGCCGCCGAATTCACCTACAAGTACGCCAACAATCTGCCCGATACGCACCCCATGAACGTGCGTGCCCGTGAGATGGCGGCGGCCATCAAGGCGGAAACCAACGGCCGCTTCGATCTGCAGATCTTTCCGTCGAGCCAGCTCGGCTCTGACACCGACACCTTGAGCCAGCTCCGGGCTGGTGGCGTCGAGTTCTTCACACTGTCACCGCTGATCCTGTCGATCCTGGTTCCCGCCGCCTCGATCAGCGGGATGGGGTTCGCCTTCCCGGACTACGACGCGGTCTGGAAAGCGATGGATGGCGACCTCGGCGCGCATGTCCGGCAGCAGATTGCCAAGTCCGGGCTCTTCGCCATGGAGAAAATCTGGGACAACGGCTTCCGTCAGACGACCTCATCGTCCCGCCAAATCAATACACCCGACGATCTGCGCGGTTTCAAGATCCGGGTTCCCCCTTCGCCGTTGTGGACGTCGATGTACAAGGCGTTCGAGGCTGCTCCGACGTCGATCAATTTCAACGAAGTTTATTCGTCGTTGCAAACAAAGATCGTTGACGGCCAAGAGAATCCGTTGGCGATCATTGCTACCGCGAAACTGAATGAGGTGCAGAAGTACTGCTCTCTGACGAACCACATGTGGGACGGGTTCTGGTTCCTGGCGAACCGGCGAGCCTGGGAACGGCTGCCGAAGGATGTGCAGACCGTCGTTGCCAAGCACATCAACGAAGCCGGCCAGAAAGAGCGCGAAGACGTTGCTCAACTTAACGCCAAGCTCCAGCAGGAACTGACTGCCAAAGGCTTGGTCTTCAACAGTCCAGATCAGGCTCCTTTCAGAGACAAGCTGCGCAAGGCTGGGTTCTACGCCGAGTGGAAGGGTCGCTACGGACAGGAGGCCTGGACAATCCTCGAGAAGACGACCGGAAAGCTGGTATGACGGCGATGGCTCAGCTCCAGTCTCTCACCTTGGACGCCGGCCTTCATCCGGGCGTCTCGTCCCTTCGCCGCTCCCTGGCCGTGTCCTGCGATGCGGCGCTCGGCACTCTAGTCGAGGCAGTCGCCGCGACCCTGGTCGCGGTCGAGATCGCGATCCTGTTCTCCGGGATCGTCGCCCGCTACTGCTTCGATAGCCCGCTCGTGTGGTCGGACGAACTCGCCTCGATGCTGTTCCTCTGGCTCGCCATGCTGGGCGCGGCCGTGGCGCTCCGGCGCGGCGAGCACATGCGGATGACCGCTGTCGTTGCGCTGCTCCCGGGCGGGGTGCAGGCCCTGCTGGAAGTGGTCGCAACCGGAGCGGCGCTCACGTTCCTCCTCTGCGTGGCGTGGCCGGCCTACGAGTTCGCCTTGGAAGAACTCTTCATCACCACGCCGGCCCTCGAGATCACCAACGCCTGGCGCGCTGCCGCGCTTCCGACCGGCCTTGGCCTGATGGCCGCGTTCGCCGCACTGCGTCTGTTGCGCACCGCCTCGCTGCGCCTCGTGGCCCTCGGCCTCGTGGCCGTCGCTGCGGTCGTTGCCGTGTTCTGGCTGAGCGAACCGGTTCTTCGCCAGCTCGGCAACCTCAATCTGCTGATCTTCTTCGTCGGGGTGGCGGGTGCCTGCGTTTTCAGTGGCGTGCCGATCGCCTTCGCGTTCGGGCTCGCCGTGCTCGGTTACCTAGCCCTGGCGACGAGCACGCCGCTCATGGTCCTGGTCGGGCGGATCGACGAGGGCATGAGCCACCTCATCCTGCTGTCCGTACCACTGTTCGTGTTCCTCGGCTTGCTCATCGAGATGACCGGCATGGCTCGTGCCATGGTCGGCTTCCTGGCAAGCCTGCTCGGCCACGTGCGTGGCGGCCTGCATTACGTGCTGATCGGGGCGATGTACCTCGTCTCAGGCATCTCCGGATCCAAGGCGGCCGACATGGCGGCGGTGGCCCCGGTGCTGTTTCCCGAGATGAAGGCGCGCGGGGCCAAGGAGGGTGACCTCGTCGCGCTCCTGTCGGCGACCGGAGCCCAGACCGAAACCATCCCCCCGAGTCTCGTGCTCATCACCATCGGGTCGGTCACCGGCGTGTCGATCGCGGCCCTGTTCACCGGTGGCCTGCTGCCGGGGGTCGCGCTCGCGGTGCTGCTCTGCTTCGTCGTCTGGCACCGCTACCGCAACGAGGACCTCAGTCACGTCAGGCGTGCCACCAAGAGCGAGATCGGGCGGGCCTTCGTCATTGCCTTTCCGGCCATTGCTCTCCCGTTCGTGATCAGGGCGGCGGTGGTGGAGGGTGTCGCGACCGCCACCGAGGTTTCGACCATCGGCATCGTCTACGCGGTGCTGGCCGGCCTGCTCATCTACCGGCAATTCGACTGGCGGCGTCTCAAGCCGATGCTGATCGAGACGGCATCCCTGTCGGGAGCGATCCTGCTGATCATCGGCACCGCCACCGGCATGGCCTGGGGTTTGACGCAGTCGGGGTTCTCGCGCTCGCTCGCGGCGGCCATGACCGGACTTCCCGGTGGCGCCGTGACCTTCATGGCCGTGTCGATCGTGGCGTTCGTGGTGCTCGGCTCCGTGCTCGAAGGCATTCCGGCCATCGTGCTGTTCGGGCCGCTCCTGTTCCCCATCGCCAGGGCTGTGGGCATCCACGAGGTGCACTACGCCATGGTGGTGATCCTGGCGATGGGGATCGGTCTGTTCGCCCCACCCTTCGGTGTCGGCTACTACGCCGCCTGCGCGATCGGGCGCGTCAACCCGGCCGATGGTATTCGCCCGATCTTGGGATACGTTCTGGCCCTGTTCATCGGCACAATCATCGTGGCTGCCGTTCCCTGGATATCGATCGGCTTCCTCAACTGACGATCAGGTGAGGCAGACCAGGGGCTGCCATATCGAGGGCTGTACGCAAACCCTACTCTGACACAAACTTGACAGGAGAACTGATATGACGCGCGCCTGCATCGTGGGCTGGGCCCACACGCCCTTCGGCAAGCTCGAAGACCCGGATGTCGAGAGTCTCATGGCCCGTGTGTCCGGCGAGGCGCTCGCCCGTGCAGGCGTGAGCCCCGAGCAGGTCGACGGGATCTACGTTGGCGTCATGAACAACGGCTTCTCGAAGCAAGGCTTCGAGGCCGCCCAGGTCGCCCTTCATCAGCCGGCCCTCGCTCATGTGCCGGCGACGCGTCTCGAGAACGCCTGCGCTACTGGCTCGGCGGCGCTCTACACGGCCCTCGATTTCGTCGAGAGCGGACGCGGGCGCATTGCCCTGGTGGTCGGCGCCGAGAAGATGACCGCCAAACCCGTCGTTGAGACCAGCGACATCCTGCTCAGCGCCTCCTACCGCAAGGAGGAGGGCGACATCGACGGCGGCTTCGCGGGTGTGTTCGCGCGCATCGCCGCCAACTACTTCCAGCGCTATGGCGACCGCAGCGAGGAACTCGCCCGCATCGCCGCCAAGAACCATCGCAACGGCGTTGCCAACCCCTACGCCCAGATGCGGCGGGATTTCGGGTTCGAGTTCTGCAACCTCGTCTCGGACAAGAACCCCTACGTGGCCACCCCGCTGCGCCGCACCGACTGCTCCCTGATCTCGGACGGGGCGGCCGCCCTGGTCGTGGCGGATGCGGAAACGGCCGAGACGCTGGAGCGCGCCATCGGGTTCCGCACCCGGCAGCACGTCAATGATTACCTACCCTTGTCGCGGCGTGACCCGACGGCCTTCCAGGGCGCGCGCCTCGCCTGGGAGAAGGCCCGGGCTGCGGCCGGGATCTCGCTCGATGACCTCGACTTCGTCGAAACCCACGACTGCTTCACCGTCGCAGAGCTGATCGAGTACGAGGCCATGGGCTTGGCCGCTCCGGGCGAGGGCTACCGGGTGGTGCGCGAGGGCATCGCCGAGATGGGCGGCAAGCTGCCGGTCAATCCCTCGGGCGGCCTGAAGTCCAAGGGGCACCCCATCGGTGCGACCGGTGTGTCCCAGCACGTCATGGCCTGCTTGCAGCTGACGAACGAGGCCGGTGCCATGCAGGTCCCCGGCGCTGCCCTGGCCGGTGTCTTCAACATGGGCGGCGCCGCCGTCACCAACTACGTCTCGATCCTGGAGCGCCGCAAATGACGACGACCTGCCAAGCGCCTAAGGGCGGCGTCGCGCCGGTCTCGAAGCGGGTGATGAACCTCTCGCACTTCATGCGCAAGGCGGCGCGCCGCCACCGCGATCAGATCGGCCTCGTCTGGGGGGAGAAGACCTGGACCTGGGCCGAGCTGGACCGCCGCATCGATGCGATGGCCGCCGCGCTCGCGGCGCGGGGCGTGACGAAGGGCGACCGGGTGCTGGTGCAGTCGAAGAACTGCAATCAGCTATTCGAGTCGATGTTCGTCTGCTTCCGTCTCGGTGCCGTCTGGGTGCCGACGAACTTCCGCCAGACGCCCGGTGAGGTTGCCTATCTGGGCCACGCCAGCGGCGCCTCCGTCATGATCTGCCACAGCGACTTTCCCGATCATGTCGCGGCAGTCAGGGAGGTTGCGCCGGACCTCCGCGAGGTTATCTCGATCGGCGCCTCGAGCTTCGGCACCGACTACGATACCCTCGTGGCGGACTATGCCGGACAGGCCATCCTTCCGGCTTCGGTCGACTACGACGATCCGTGCTGGTTCTTCTTCACCTCGGGCACGACGGGCCGGCCCAAGGCGGCGGTGCTGACGCACGGCCAGATGGCGTTCGTCGTCACCAATCATCTGTGCGACCTCATGCCCGGGACCACACACCAGGACGCCTCTCTGGTGGTGGCGCCACTTTCGCACGGTGCGGGCATCCACCAGCTGACCCAGGTGGCCGCCGGCGCCAAGACGGTGCTGCTGACCAGCGACCGCTTCGATATCGAGGAGGCCTGGGCGCTCGTCGCGCGTTGGCGCGTCACCAACATGTTCACGGTGCCCACCATCGTGAAGATGCTGACCGAACATCCCTCTGTCGATCAGCACGACCATTCATCGCTGCGCTACATCATCTATGCCGGCGCACCGATGTACCGGGAAGATCAGAAGCACGCTCTTCGAAAGCTTGGCAAGGTTCTCGTCCAGTATTTTGGCCTGGGTGAGGTTACGGGCAACATCACGGTACTTCCACCGGCCCTGCACGATCTGGCGGATGGCCCGGGCGTGAAGGTTGGAACCTGCGGGTTCGAACGCACCGGCATGCAGGTGCAGATCCAGGATGAGCAGGGCCGCGAGGTCGGACCTGGTGAAACCGGTGAGATCTGCGTTTGTGGCCCCGCAGTCTTCGCTGGTTACTACAACAACCCGGAAGCAAATCAGAAATCATTCCGTGACGGCTGGTTCCGCACGGGTGATCTTGGTCACGTTGATGAGGATGGGTTTCTGTTCATCACCGGTCGCGCCTCCGACATGTACATCTCGGGCGGCTCGAACGTCTATCCGCGCGAAACCGAGGAGAAGGTGCTGCAGCACCCGGCCGTGGCAGAGATCGCCATCCTGGGAGTGCCGGACAAGACCTGGGGTGAAGTCGGCGTTGCGGTTTGCGTGCTGAAGGCGGGCGCGACGCTGAGCGAGCAGGAGCTGTTGTCCTGGTTGGAGAACAAGGTCGCCCGCTACAAGCTGCCCAAGCGCGTGTTCATTTGGGATGAGCTGCCGAAATCCGGCTACGGCAAGATCACCAAGAAGGCCGTCCGGGCAGAACTCGAGACGCGCGGCTGCCTGCCGCTCGATCAACCGAGCAAGATCTCAGCCTGAATCCGACTCATCTTAGTCTCGGCACGACGTATAGGTGAGGCGTCGGAGCACAAATCCTATAGAAATGTTGGGAGAAAACATGCCAACGCCTCAAACAGTGCTGGTAACTGGGGGAGCTTCCGGCATTGGCTTCGCGATCGTCGAAGCCGTGCTGGCCGAGGGCTGGCGTGCGATCGTCGCCGACCTCGATCAGAGGAGCCTCGACCGGGCCCGTGACGCCTTCGGCAGCCGAGCTGATGTCCGCCTCGAAGCTCTGAACGTCACGGACGAGGAGGCGGTCACGCGCTCGATCGCGGCATGTGAGGCGGAATTCGGACCGCTCACGGGCGTCGTCAACTCCGCCGGGATCGGCAGGGATGTGCCCGCGCTGGAAACGAGCACGGACCTGTTCCGCACAATCGTCGAGGTCAACCTCATCGGCAGCTTCGTCGTGTCGCGCGAGGCCGCCAAGCGCATGGCGCTGCGCGGACGCGGTGCGATCCTCAACATCGCGTCCGTCTCCGGCATCATGGGCAATGCCGGACGGACTGCCTACGGCGCTTCCAAAGGCGGGCAGATCACGATGACCAAGGTCATGGCCGTCGACCTCGCCCCGCTCGGGATCCGGGTCAACGCGATCGCGCCGGGTCCGATCGAGACGCCCATGGCGCAGGAGATGCACACGGAGCAGACCCGCGGCGCTTGGCTGTCCACGGTCCCGCAACGCCGGTACGGAACGCCGGCGGAAATCGCCGCGGCTGCGATCTTCCTCCTCGATGAGCAGAAGTCGAGCTTCATCACTGGACAGACGCTCTGCGTCGACGGTGGCTTCACCGTCGCCGGCATCATCGGCCAGCCCACGGCGGCTGTGCCCGCAGCAGCTTAGGAAGGCTGGACGATGACGAACATCTACTCACTGGGTGGATACTCACCCAAGCTGCCTCCAGATGGTCAAGGCTGGATCGCACCCAACGCTACCCTGATTGGGAACGTGCGCCTCGCACGGGACGTGAGCATCTGGTTCGGCGCCGTGCTGCGCGCCGACGACGACCTCATGGAGATCGGCGAACGCAGCAATATTCAGGACAGCTGCGTGCTCCACGTTGACCCGGGATACCCGATTACGATCGGACGCGATTGCACCATTGGCCATCGCGTCATGCTGCATGGATGTAAGATTGGCTCCAATACTCTGATCGGAATGAGCTCAACTATTCTCAATGGAGCCAAAATTGGTAGTAATTGTTTAATCGGTGCCAATACCCTGATCACCGAGAACAAAGAGATCCCGGACAACTCTCTTGTCATGGGCGCGCCGGGTCGAGTGGTTCGGCAACTCGATGAAGGTGCTATTCGCAACTTGACTGAAAGCGCGGCGCTCTATGTCAGGCGCTGGCGTCGTTACGAACAGGAACTCGTACCTGCTGACGTGAGCTCGCCATGAGACGTCCTGCTGTCCCCCACCCACCCCGGCCGCGCACCCTCATTCACCCGGGGCGCTTCAACCCGGTTCGCATTCAGAGCCTCCGGTCGAACGCCGGGCGTCACGTGCGCTTGGCCCTTCAGCCCGGGGTCAGCATCTATGACGGCATTGTCAAACCGCTCGGGGAACTCGGCATCAAGAGTGCCTCGATGACCATCCTCGGGGGTTATTTTGAGAGCCTTCAATACTGTGTAGCGCCACCAGATCCAACTGGACAGGCCGTGATCGCTTATGGTGCGCCAATTCAGGCCGGCCGCACCTATATGGTTTTCGGCAATGCGACCTTAGGAAAAAGCCTTAAAGGAAATCCTTTGGTGCATTGTCACGCGGCCATTCGCACCGAAACCGGCGAGGTCAAGGGTGGTCACATCTTAACAGATCTATGTATTGTCAGTACGTACCCGATCCCCGTGCTCGTCACCTCGCTCGATGGTTTCGAACTCCGTCAAGCTTACGACCCGGAAACCAACATCCCGCTTCTCCAGCCCTATAAGGACGACACCCATGAGTGACACGATCGTAGTCGAGAAGGGATCGATGGGACGTGTCGCCTACGCCCGTATTGGCCCGAACGAGGATCTTGTTCTGGGTGTCGAGAAGATGTGTCTCGCCGAAGGCTTCAGGAACGCGTTCGTGCGCGGGGCGCTCGGCAGCCTGGTCGATGCATGTCTTGGCACTCTCAGCGGGGAATATATAGAGATCAAAGGTCCCGCCGTTGAAATTGTCAGCCTGGCCGGGGAGGTCCGCTCGACGAGCGATGGTTCTCTGCGAGCCGCCCTTACCGGTGTGGTGGCGGATACGGATGGCAATGTCTACGGGGGACCTTTTGTTGCCGGTGCCAATCCGATCTGCATGACATTTGAAGTGACACTCGAGGAGTGGCTGCCCTCGACGTAAACGAGGGCTGCCAGATCATTCCACGACAGCCTTGGCTCCGGCTCGCTCCCGATTCGGTAAAGCAATACGTTATGTTGCACTCTCTACAATCTGGACACCCAGCCGCGGGAGCAGAGCCGAGCACGGCGGCCGATCAAGCATCAAAGCTGCCGGCTGACACCGGCAGTTTCCTTGACACGCTTCGTGCGATCGTTGGACGCCGCCATGTTCTGACTCATCCTGATCAAACGCGGCGCTTTCGTACAGGGTATCGTTTCGGAGGCGGCAACGTGCTCGCCGTGGTGAGGCCGGGCAGTCTCGTCGAGCAATGGCGCGTGCTGCAGGCCTGTGTTCAGGCCGGCAAGATCATCATTATGCAAGCCGCCAACACCGGCCTCACGGGCGGCTCAACACCTGACGGCGACACTTACGACCGCGAGGTGGTTCTTCTCAACACCATGCGAATGAGGACCGTGCGTCTGATCGAGGGTGGCCAGCAGGTCGTGTGCCTGCCGGGGGCCACTCTTGATCAACTTGAGAAGACCCTCAAACCGCTCGGCCGGGAACCTCACTCGGTGATCGGCTCGTCCTGCATCGGCGCGTCAGTACTGGGCGGTATCTGCAATAATTCTGGTGGAGCACTCATTCAGCGGGGACCTGCCTACACTGAGCTTGCGTTGTTTGCTCGGGTCGATGAGAAGGGGCGGCTTGAGCTTATCAATCATCTCGGAATACAGCTGGGGGAAAGCCCTGAGGATATTCTGGAGCGGCTGGACCGTTGGGACGTCAACGAGAGTGACATCGACCGCAGCGCGAGCCGATGGGCGTCGGACCGGGACTATGCGGATTACGTCCGCGACGTCGATGCTGATACACCCGCACGTTTCAACGCTGACGCACGCAGGCTGCACGAGGCGTCAGGCTGCGCGGGGAAGCTCGCGGTTTTCGCCGTGCGCCTCGATACGTTTCCGGCTGATGAGCAAACGACTGTCTTCTACATCGGAACAAACGATGTCGATAACCTTACAAAAATCCGGCGACATATCCTAGGTAGCTTCATTCATCTTCCTGTTGCAGGCGAATACATCCATCGCGACGCTTTCGACATTGCTGAGCAGTATGGCAAAGACACGTTTCTACTCATTCGTGCGCTCGGCACGTCGCGCTTGCCAACGTTCTTCAAACTCAAATCCAGCTTCGACGCGCTCGCGAAACGTGTGGCGTTTCTGCCTGCGGATTTCAGCGATCGCGTTCTTCAGGCGGTAAGTCGGTGGCTGCCAAGTCACTTGCCGGCTCGCATACGGCGCTTTCGCGATGCCTACGAGCATCACCTCCTCCTCAAAATGTCAGGCGAGGGCGCTGGCGAAGCAGGCCAATTCCTTCGGCAGTTTTTCGAGACAGCTGAGGGCGGGTTTTTCGAATGCACGACCGAGGAAGGAAACAAGGCGTTCCTG
Organism: Methylobacterium nodulans ORS 2060; assembly: GCF_000022085.1. Taxonomy (NCBI): domain Bacteria; kingdom Pseudomonadati; phylum Pseudomonadota; class Alphaproteobacteria; order Hyphomicrobiales; family Methylobacteriaceae; genus Methylobacterium; species Methylobacterium nodulans. The sequence continues at coordinate 3,170,007 of NC_011894.1, read as the reverse complement.
CATCGGTTCGCGGTCGCGGGGGCGGCGGTTCGGTACCGCGCCGTACACGCGCGTGAGGTCGAGGATATCGTCGCGCTCGATATCGCTTTGAGGCGCAATGAAACGAACTGGTTTGAAACACTGCCATTCAACATTGATGAAGCAATAATTCATAAAATCTATTATGGGCATTTCTTCTGTCATGTGTTTCACCAGGACTATGTCGTAAAACGCGGCGTAGATTGTTTGGAGCTGGAGCATAAAATTTGGCGCCTTCTAGATGACCGCAAGGCTGAGTACCCAGCTGAGCATAATGTTGGGCATATCTATCGGGCCAAGCCGCAGATGAGGGAATTCTTCTGCAATCTTGATCCATGCAATGTGTTTAATCCCGGGATAGGGCAAACGTCGAAGCGCAGAAACTGGGAGTGCAGTTCGGTTGCTGATTAATCGGCATCTGATCATGAACGAATGTATTCCGCAAAGGAGGAAACTATGGCGGCGGAATTGACGGGCCGGGTAGCGGTTGTAACCGGTTCTGCACGAGGAATAGGTTTATCAATCGTTCGCCTGTTGGCAGAACGCGGGGCATCGGTTGTTGTGACCGATATCAATGTAGAAGCGGGTGAGTCATCTGCGGCGGAATTGCGCAAAGAAGGTCACAATGCAATTTTCATCGCTGCTGACATTTCGAAGGAGACTGATGTTATTCAACTCATTGCAACGGCGATCGATAAGCTAGGGTCTATTGGCATTCTTGTGAACAATGCTGGCATAGTTTCAACCGGACCTGTGACCGACATTGATCTTCAGCACTGGCAGCGTCTCATCGACATTGATTTGACGAGTGTGTTTCTCCTCGTCAAAGCCGTGTTGCCTCATATGATGGAGCGCCGCTCCGGGCGCATTATAAACATAGCGTCAGTTGCGGGCCTGAATGGCGGCGGTCTGCTGGGAAACAGCTGCTATGCAGCTGCAAAGGGCGGTGTTATCGCGTTCAGTAAAGGGATTGCGCGGGAGGCGGGCCAGCACGGTGTGACATCGAACGTGATCTGCCCGGCGCTGACGGAAACCGACATGACGGCGTCCATGCCCGAGGCGCAGCGACGGCGCATCATAGATGCAATCCCTCTTGGACGCGCTGGAAAGCCGAACGAGGTCGCAGCTGCGGTTGCCTTCCTGGCGTCAGATGACGCGAGCTTCATCACAGGAGCGACACTGGAAGTAGATGGCGGATTTATGCGTCGTTGAAGGCTCTGCAGCCTGCCCCTGACGTGGCGGTCTCCTCGGACCATGGCACCGCACCAGAGACGCCACCCGCGGGTCGAATTGCCTCCCTCCGGTTGCCAGTTGCGCGGCCCGCGGTTCCCCTCTCGCACAAGGAACATCGGCTTGCCGCCTGTCATCTTCGGACCCATGTGGAAGCTCGGCGTCGATATGGCGATGCTCGGCGTTGAGGCCCAGACGGTGATCGGTCTGCGCCTCGCCAAGATCGCGCTGGGTGGCCCAGCCGCGGCGGTGGAGGCGCACCTCATGGTCGGCGAGAAGGTGGCTGCGGCTGGCGAGGCAGCGATGCAAGTTGCGACAGGCAAGTCGCCCTGCCACGTGGTGCGCGGCTATCGCCGGAAGGTCCGTGCGAATGCGCGGCGGCTGCGCAAAGGATGACAGCACCGGATCGGCCCAGGGGTCACGCGTAGTCTCGGGTTGAGCGGTGATTGAGGCCCGTGCTGACCGTTTCCCGCTCCGCGCAACGGGGGACGAGCAGCATAATCGAAGGTTTCGCGGCCAGCTTCACAGGGCTTGAGGATCCACAAGAGGCCACCTGGTGCGATCATGCGTGAACCCTGAACACCATGCCCAGCAGGTTCTGAAAGGGCGCTGTCAGGAAAGCGACGGGATACTGTTGGCGAATTCGGGTCGCTCCTCGGCCGGGCGTCTGGCGCGGCCGCTGCACGGGCGTGAGGCCGGTCCCATGATCGAGAGCGACCACTCCCGGGTGAAGAGACCGATGTCGCGGGCGGGCGGCTTGCACTCGTTCACCACGGCCCGGCGCACGATCCAGGGCTTCGAAGCCATGCTGTGGCTGCGCAAGGGCTTCGGGTTCTCGGGCGCGTGGACGATGTGCGAGCAGAATCAGCTGCTCGCCGATTGCTTTCGGCTTCCGGTCGCGAAAAGTGTGAACTCCCGATCAGCGCGCGGCGTCGAGGGCCTGCGCGAGGTCGTCCAGCAGGTCCTCCTCGGCCTCAAGCCCGACCGACAGCCGCAAGAGGCCATCGCCCACGCCGGCCCTCCGGCGCGCCTCGGGATCCATGGCCGCGTGAGTCATGCTCACCGGGTGAGCGATCAGGCTCTCGATCCCGCCAAGCGATTCCGCCAGGGTGAAGACCCGCAGCCGCTCGACAACGGCGCGGATGGCCTCGCGCCCGCCCGCGAGTTCGAAGCTCAGCATCGCGCCGAAGCCGCTCTGCTGCGCCTTCGCGATCGCGTGTCCCGGGTGCTCGGGCAAACCAGGGTAGTGGACGCGCGCCACCGCCGGGTGCGCCGCCAGGAATGCCGCGATGGCCGCTGCGCTCTGCTGCTGGCGCTCCACGCGCGCGAACAGCGTGCGAATGCCACGCAGAGTCAGGTAGGCGTCGAAGGGCGAGCCGGTGACGCCGATGGTGTTCGCCCAGGCGGCAAGATCCTCGCCAAGCTTAGCATCCGCGGCCACTACCGCCCCGCCGATCACGTCCGAATGGCCGTTGAGGAATTTCGTGGTGGAGTGGACGACGAGGTCCGCCCCGAGCGAGATCGGCTGTTGCAGGGCGGGAGACAGGAACGTGTTGTCGACGACGAGCAGGGCGCCGACGGCCTTGGCCCGCGCGGCCACGCGGCGGATGTCCACAATCCGCATCAGCGGGTTGCTCGGCGTCTCGATCAGGACGAGGCGGGGCCGCTCCACCAGGGCGGCCGCGAGAGCGTTCTCGTCGGTCTGGTCCACGAAGGCGACGCGGTAGTGCCCCTTCGCGCTGCGCTGGCTCAGGAGGCGGTGGGTGCCCCCGTAGCAGTCGTGCGGGGCGACCAGCAGGTCGCCGGGCGCAACGGGCGAGAGCGCGAGGTCCAGGGCCGCCATGCCGCTCGCCACCACCACGGCGTGCGCGCCGCCCTCCAGCTTGGCGATGGTGTCGGCGAGCTGGTCGCGGGTCGGGTTGCCGAGCCGCGAATAGTCGTGCGCCCGCGGGCGCTCGAAGCCCTCGAACGCGTAGGTCGTCGAGAGGTAGAGCGGCGGGCTGACGGCCCCATAGGCAGTATCCGAGCCAATGCCGTTCGCGGCGGCGATCGTCTGTGCGGCCTTCCGATGTGCCACGACTGAACCCTTCCTGTCTTGAGCCGCCGCGATCAGGCGCGGTCCGCTCCCCGAGCGCTGGGCCGGGTACGTCGTTCCATAAACAGAACGAAGCGAGCTTACAACAGAACGGCGCCCAATGGCATGGTGCATCCGGACGCGCGTTCTTCGCCAGACCGGGATCAGGAGGACCACTGCTCAAAGATGCAGCCTCGATCAGGAGCCGCGCGTCTCTCCCTCAGCTTTCAGCCTCGCGCGCGTGTCCGCACCTCCGGCGCGGCGTGCCGGTGCGCGGCGGAATGGGTCCCCACCCACACTGATGATCACCAAGGGAGGCGTGTAGATCGGGCATTCATCTCCCGCCCAGGATCATGTTTGTAAATATAACGACGGGAAACCTTCCACGCAGATTGCGTCCTGCCAGGCGCTCCAGCCCCTCGGCGGCCTGTGTCCAGAAACCCTGTCAGGAAATCAAATGACCGGAAAACGGTCGCGACCGGACGTTCGCCTCGCGCGCCGCGAGGGGCCGCTTTGGGTCATCGTCTGGCTGCCCTGATCAACCCTGCTGAGTGACAGGGGATAACCGGCGTCGCCTGATCGTCACGGCGTCCGCGCCGCAGCGGGGCGCCGTCAGAGGGAGATATGCATGACCTCAAGGACGATCGGCCCGGTCCTCGCCGCTGCGCTTCTGCTTGCTGGCACAGGGAGTCTCGCGATGGCGCAGGGTGCGGGCGGAAGCGCCGGGACGGGCGGCAGCGCGGGCATCGCGACCGGCGGAGCCGCCAGCACGGGCAACACGGGTAATGCCGGGCAGGTGGGCAGCGCGCCGCGCTCCAGCCCGGGCGCCGGCCACAGCAGCCTGTCGACGGGGACCACGGGCGCGGCGGCCGTGCCGCCCGGCGGGACTGCGGCGGGCGGTGCAACCGGTACCGGCTCGCCCGGGTCAGCCGGCTCGGGCAGCGGCGGCGGGCGCTGATCACCCACGAGAGCCGTGGCCGTTTCCGTTGAAACGGCCACGGCTCTAGCGACCCTGCAGAACAGGGCATGATCGGGTGTCGCAGCCAACCCCAAGTGCCACCGCCGGACTTGCCAAATGGCGCAGATATATCCATCTTTCGCCATATGACGAGGGATCGCCATGGCTACGCTTGCTCGGGTCGCCGTTGAGCCTAAACCGTTCTCGCCAGAGCCGATTACGGACGACGAGGCGGCAGCGATGTTTCGTGCTGCCCTCAACCTGTTCCGCCTGTGGGATGTCACCGATGATCAGGCGGCCACCATTCTCGACGTGCCACGCCGGACGTTCGCGCGCTGGAAAGCTGGCGAAATCGGCCGGCTTGGCCGAGACGGTAAGGCGCGGCTCTCGAATTTGATGGGAATTCACAAGGCACTGAAGATCATCTTTCGCGAACCAACGCGTGGCTACGCCTGGGTCAAGACTCCAAATGACGCGTTCGGTGGTCGCTCGGCACTGGACGTTATGCTCGGTGGTGAACTGACCGACTTAATGCGCGTTCGCCGCTACCTGGATGCTGAGCGTGGTTGCTGGTGACGGATCCTGCACGCGTTCCTGTGACGGCTATTCGGTGGGTGGGCGCGCGACGGATCATCCGGAGCCTATACCCGCCGATCGACCTTTTTGAGGACATCGCCGATCCGGAGGACTGGCCGCTGCTCATTGCAGCGGAGCAGAAGACCAACCCACGGCTCATGGAGACGATCGGTACGCTCGACCTGGTGCCACCGCCGAGGCGTGTCGCTGGGCCCGGCGCTACTTTCCTGATGGCCCCGTTCACGCATGTCAGCCCGGATCGGCCGAGTCGGTTCAGTGACGGTACTTACGGTGTGCTCTACATAGCCGAACATTTCGAGACGGCACTTCTCGAAACTATCCACCATCACGCGCGATTTATGGCTTGCACGAATGAGGCGCCCGGCTGGACGTCGCAATTCCGCGAACTTGTGCTGGACATTGACGCTGCACTTCACGACCTTCGTGGCGGTGATCCGGTATTCGCTCCCGCTCTCGACCCGGACAGCTATACCGACTCACAGAAGCTTGCCGCTGCGTTACGGGTGAGTGCATCGGAGGGTATCGTCTACCCGAGCCAACGAGACCTTGGTGGCATATGCGTAGGCCTATTCTATCCCGACCGCGCGACAAACCTCGTCCAGGGGCGCCACCTCGATTACCACTGGAATGGCTCACGAGTGGATTTCTACCGCGATATTGGAAGTGGTGAGGTCTTCCGGGTTAGCTGACCAAACCTCAGCACGAAGCACTCGCGGCCGCGCGGGTGCGGCAGGAGAGCGAGATGGGCCGGCAGTCATATGCCCAATGCCAATGTGTCCGGGCCTTCGGCTTGCGCCGGGCGCGCTATCGCAGGCTGGCGAAGACCGGCCTGCAGAGCGTGGCGACGGCTGTAGCTGCCGACTACGCTGATGGCCAGCCGCATCTCCAAGGCGATGTTCAGCCGAGAAACGCCTCGAGAGAGGTGAGGAGTTCTTCAGGCCGCTCCTCCTGCAGGGTATGGCCGCAATCGAGGGCGTGGCCGGACACATCGAGGGCCTTCTCGCGCCACGTCTCCAGCACGTCGTAGGTCTGCCCGACCACGCCCTTCGCGCCCCACAAGGCCAAGAGCGGCGCCTGCATACGCCTGTCGGCATCCGCCGCATCGTGCTCCAGGTCGATTCCGGCCGCTGCGCGGTAGTCCTCGCAGATCGCGTGACGTGTGGCCGGATCGGAGTAGCAGCGCAGATATTCCGCAAAGAGCGCCGGTGGCGTTGAGCCGGGCGTCTTCGATTGCCCCGCGATGTGCGTGCGTAGGAAGAACTCCGGATCGGCAGCAATCAGGCGTTCGGGCAGCGGCTCGGGTTGAATGAGGAAGAACCACCAGAAGTAGCGCGTGGCGAAGTCCTTGTCCGTTCGCGCGTACATCGTCGCGGTCGGTGCGATGTCGAGCACCGCGAGGCGTGAGACGCGCTCGGGAAAGTCGAGGGCCATGCGATGGGCAACGCGCCCGCCGCGGTCGTGCCCGACCACGGCGAAGCGATCATGCCCAAGGGTCTGCATCACGGCGACGGCGTCGGCCGCCATGACGCGCTTGGAGTAGTTGATGTGGCCTGCGCCGCCCGGCGGCTTCTCGGAGTCACCGTAGCCGCGCAGGTCCATTGCCACGACGCGGAAGCGCTCAGCCAAGCGCGGGGCTACGGCGTGCCACGTGGCGTGGGTCTGCGGATGCCCGTGCAGCAGCAGCAGCGGCTGCCCTGTGCCGCCGACGGCAGCGCGGATGCGCACGCCGTTCACCGCGATGTCGTGCAGCGCGAAGCCTTCGAGAAACGGATCCGACACCGGCATGCTCTACCTCCTCACCGGACAAGCCAGGGATGGGCAGCGTGGTACCGCGCCTCGAAGGCTCGGATCGCCGCGGCCTGATCGAGCGTCATTCCGATCGCATCGAGCCCCCGAACTAGAGCGTCCTTTCGAGTGGGTGGTATCTCAAAGCCCAGGCGCACCGCGTCACCGGCAGCGATAGTCTGTTCCGGCAGATCGACGGCGAAGCGGTTGCCGTCCGGCTTTGCAGCCAGCGCGGACAGGACGCTCGCCTGCTCGGGATCGAGCGTGACCAGGAGAAGCCCATTGTTGGCAGCGTTGTCAGCGAAGATGCCCGCGAAGGTCGTGCCGATAATGGCACGGATGCCGAGTTGCAGCAGGCCCCACACCGCGTGCTCGCGCGAGGAGCCGCAGCCGAAGTTCGGGCCGACCACGAGGAAGCGCGCGTTCTGCCACTCCGGACGGTTGAGCACGAAGTCGGGACGGGGGACGCCGTCCTTGTCGAAGCGCAGGTCGTGGAGTACCCCCTGTGCGAGACCGCTGCGGTCGATGCCCTTCAGGAACTGCTTGGGCATGATGACGTCGGTATCGACGTTGGCGGCCGGCAGGGGCGCGGCCGGGCCGGCGACAACAGTGAAAGGCTGCATGGCTCAGTTCTCCCGGGTGAGGCGGCGTACGTCAGTCAGGTGGCCGGTGACCGCGGCCGCCGCGACCATGGCGGGGCTCATCAGGTGGGTGCGCCCGCCGGCGCCTTGGCGACCCTCGAAGTTGCGGTTGGTGCTTGATGCACAGCGCTCGCCGGGTGCCAGCACATCGTCGTTCATGGCAAGGCAGAGCGAGCAGCCCGACTGACGCCACTCGAACCCGGCCTCGATGAAGACGCGGTCGAGACCCTCGGCCTCGGCGGCGCGACGCACGCTGGAGGAGCCGGGCACCACCATGCCGCGCACGCCCTCGGCGATGCGCCGGCCCCGCAGCACGCCCGCGGCCTCGCGCAGGTCGGAGAGGCGGGCGTTGGTGCAGGACCCGATGAAGGCGCGCTGGATCGGCACGGCTTCCAGGGCCGTGCCGGGGGCGAGGTCCATATAGGCGAGTGCGTGCGCCATGTCCCGGCGACGGTTCGCGTCCGGCTCCGAGGCGGGATCGGGGACGCGGCCGCCGATCGGCATCGCCTGGTCCGGGCTGATGCCCCAGGTGACCAGCGGCTCGATCTCCGACGCCTTGAGGCGCATCTCGCGATCGAACACCGCGTCCGGGTCGCTGCGGAGCGTCGACCAGTGTCGCACGGCGGCCTCCCATGCGGCACCCTTTGGCGCGCGAGGCTTGTCGGCGAGATAGTCGAACACCGCGGCGTCGGGCGCCATGATCACGCCGCGCGCGCCGCCCTCGACGGCCATGTTGCAGATCGTCATCCGGCCCTCGACCGGGAGCGCCGTGAGGCCGTCGCCGGCGAATTCCACCGCGTAGCCCGTCGCCCCCGAGGCGCCGATCCTGCGAATCAGGGCCATCACCACGTCCTTGGGCGTCACGCTTGGCGGCAGGGCACCCTCGAGCGTCACCCGCATCGTGCGCGTCCGGCGGTAGCGGAGCGTCTGTGTGGCGAGGTAGTGCTCGATGTCCGAGGTGCCGATGCCGAAGCCGAGCGCGCCCAGCGCGCCGTAGGTAGTGGTGTGGCTGTCGCCTGCTCCCACGACCATGCCGGGCAAGATAAAGCCGAGCTCCGGTGCGACCACGTGCTCGATGCCCTGGAGCGGGTGCAGCACGTCGAAGAGTTCGATGCCGAAGTCGCGGCAGTTCTCGCCGAAGTAGCGCACCTGCCGGGCGCCGCCCTCGTCCGGCATCGCGGCGCCGCGGTGAGGCGCGGTCGGATTGACGTGGTCGACGACGGCGAGCGCAGCGCCCGGCCGCCAGACCTGGCGGCCCGCCTCGCGCAGGCCGCTGAAGGCTTGCGGACTCGTGTACTCGTTGAGGACAGTGCGGTCGATGTACAGCAGAACTTCAGCGCCCGGGCCGTCGCGGTCATCGAGGCGGGTAATCGTATGGGAGTCGATCAGCTTATCGTAGAGGGTACGGGGTGACATCGTCTGGATCCTTGGGGGAATGAGGCGCGATGTTGCCAGTCACGCCTGGAAGGCCGGGCGCGCTCAGGCCGTCACATGGGCCGGGACGGCGGCGCGGGAGGGGGTGTCTGCGTCGTCGCCAATCGGGTAGTCCTCGAGGAGTCGGCCTTCGAGCACGTCGCGCATCCGCCTGATGTCGAGTTCGCCTTCGAGCTTGGCCATGACGACCGCAGCCACCGCGTTGCCGATGATGTTCACGATGGCACGGCCTTCGCTCATGAAGCGATCGATGCCGAGGATCAGCGCCATGCCGGCGAGCGGGATCGCAGGGACGACCGAGAGCGTGCCGACGAGGGCGATGAAACCGGCCCCGGTGATGCCGCTCGCCCCCTTGGAGGTCAGCAGGGACACGCCGAAGATCGCGAGCTGCTGGGTCAGGGTGAGGTCGATGTTGGTCGCCTGCGCGACGAAGAGGGCAGCCAGCGTCATGTAGATGCAGGTGCCGTCCGCGTTGAAGATGTAGCCGGTCGGCACGACGAGACCGACGACGGACTTCGAGCAGCCGAGGTGCTCCAGCTTCTCCATCAGCGAGGGCAGCGCCGCGTCCGAGGAGCTGGCCCCGAGCGTGATCAGCAGCTCCTCCTTGAGGTAGCGCAGCAGCTTGAACAGGCTGAACCCGGCCCACATCGACACGACACCGAGAACGCCGAAGACGAAGATCGCGCCGGTGAGATAGAACGTGCCGATCAGCCCGACGAGCTGGCCGAGCGAGCCGAGGCCGAACTTGCCGATGGTGTAGGCCATCGCGCCGAACGCCCCGAACGGCGCGAACCGCATCAGCACGTTGATGACGCCAAAGATCCAGTGGGAGGCCGCGTTGACGAGATCGCGCAGCGGCTTGCCGGATTCGCCCAGCTTGGACAGGACGTAGCCGAACAGCACGGCGACGAAGACGACGGGCAGGATCTCGCCCTTGGTCAGGGCGTCGAAGACCGTGTTCGGGATGATATTCAGGAGGAAGTCGACCGTGCCATGCTCCTTGGCCGCGCCGGCGTACTTGGCCACCGCGTCCGCATCGAGCTTGCTCGGGTCCGCGTTCATGCCGACGCCCGGTCGCACGAAGTTGCCGACCACCACGCCGATGACGAGGGCAATGGTGGAGAGCACCTCGAAGTAGAGCAAGGCCTTGCCGCCAAGGCGGTCCATCTTCTTCATGTCGCTCATGCCGCTGATACCGGCGACGACGGTGCAGAAGATCACCAACCCGATGACCATCTTGATCATCTTGATGAAGGCATCCCCCAAGGGCTTCATGTCTACGCCAACGGTCGGAGCGACGTATCCGACCGCTACGCCGAGCACGATCCCAGCAACTACCTGGACATAAAGGCTCTTATAGAGCGGTTTTCTTCGGGCCTGGGCCGCCTTCTGCATGGCGCTTCTCCCTGATTGCTTTTCGGTGCGACTGCTGTGCCGATCTGCGGCCGCACCGATCCTCGGTCACAGGACCCGAACCCGATCGAAATCGCCAATGCCGTTGTTGCATCAGTTGATGCCGGGCCGACCGCTGCGTCGTTGACCGCTGCGCGGCTGCCCGTCATGGTTCTGCAGCCGGGTGCGAAGGGTCGACCGCTCTGAGTGGTGGTTTCCCGGCGGGAGGGCTCGACGGATGGACGTCGCTTGGCTCGAAGACTTCCTGGCCCTAGTCGACCTCGGCCACTTCTCGCGTGCGGCGGAGCAGCGCTGCATCACGCAGCCCGCCTTCAGCCGTCGGGTCCGTGCTCTTGAGGAGTGGGTCGGCACCTCGCTATTCACGCGCGACGTGCTGCCAGTGACGCTCACACCGGCCGGGGAACGGTTCCGGCCAGTGGCGGAGGAGACGCTCCGGCGCCTGTACCAGGGACGCGAGGCGGCGCGCGAGGCCGGCCGCATGGCCGCAGCGACCGTGCGGTTCGCTTCGACCCAGACACTCTCGGTGAGCTTCTTCCCGAACTGGTTGAAGGCGGTCGAGAGCTTCGAGCGCGTCCAGGCGACGGTCAACCTGACCGCCGCGCACATGGCCGCCTGCGAGCAGATGATGCTGCGGGGCGAGGCGCAGTTTCTGCTGTGCCACGATCATCCGTCGACCACGCACATGCTGGCCTCGGACCAGTTCCGTTCGCTTCGTCTCGGAACCGACCTCCTGTTGCCGGTGAGCGCGCCGCGGCCGGACGGGACAGGGCCGCTCTTCGCGCTGCCCGGCACTCCCAAGGCGCCGCTTCCTCTTCTGACCTACACGGGCGAATCCGGGCTCGGCCGCATCCTTGCTGGCGCGCGGGCCGTGGAACGGAGCGAGGCGTCACTGAAGCCGGTCTTTGCCTCGCATCTTACCTCAGTTCTCATCGCCATGGCGCGCGACGCCCGCGGGGTTACCTGGGCACCGATGAGCGTGGTCGCGGACGACCTGGAGCGCGGAAGGCTGATGCGGGCGGGCGGGGCGGACGGCGACATCCCCATCGAGATCCGGCTCTACCGTCCGCGCGCGCGGCAGAGTCCGGCGGCGGAGCGCCTCTGGTCGCTCGTCGCAGGCCGCGACTGGGACGCGCAAGCCGGCTGCGTCGGCTCTCTCTCCTGCCGCGTCGACTCAAAGACCGAGCGTCCCCCGGAAGGCAAGCTGAGCTGAAAGCGCAGATGGTCTACACAGAATGCTGAGCCAGAGGTCTAATCGGCACGATGCACACACTCCTGCACTTTCTGGTTTCAGCAATTGCTCTGCTCGTCGGCCAAGTAGCCGCACGGGCAGCAGACAGCCGAACCGCACTGGTCATTGGCGTCAGTACCTACCAGTATACACCGCGACTGCCCAACACGCTCAACGATGCCCGAGCTATCAGCCAGGCGCTGCAGCGTCTCGGATTTTCGGTCCAGACGGTGCTGGATCCGGATCGGCTCGCTATGGAGGTGGCAGTTCGACGGTTCGGCGAGGAGGCCCGAAAGGCGGATGCAGCAGTCTTCTTCTATGCAGGCCATGCCCTTGAGGTCGGTGGCCGCAGTTGGCTTCTGCCGGTGACAACAAGGGTCGAGGCACCGCGTGATCTGCGATTTGAGGCGCTCGACCTTGAGGCGGTGCTGGAACAGACAGAGGGCGGAGCCCGAGTAAGCATTCTGTTTCTCGATGCCTGCCGCGATAACCCGCTGCAACGAAGGCTGAGCACGGGCAGCCGGGATCTGCCGCGAGCCGGGCTTGGGCAAGTATCCGCTGGAATTGGAACACTGATTGCGTTTGCGACGGCGCCCGGCATGGTCGCGGCCGATGGCAAGGGCCCCAACAGCCCATTCACGGCAGCGCTTCTCCATCACCTGGAGACGCCGGGACTCGAAGTGCGCCAGATGCTGTCTGCTGTCCGGCGGGAGGTTCGAGAAGCAACACGCGGTGCGCAGATACCATGGGAGAACTCGGCTCTTGAGGGCGAATTCTATTTCTATCCTGCGGATACAAAATCGCCGACCAACGATCTTGCAAAGATGGCAAGAACAGAGCTCCAAGACAGCCATACTGATTCCTCTTCACCGCTTGCGTTATCCATCCGCGACAGACTGCATAATCTTCTCCCCAATTATCGACCTGACCGCCTCGAATTAAATATTAAAGAATACATTAAAGCAAAAGGACATAAAGCAATTGCCATAACCTATGAGAAAAATGGCACTTGGCGCGTACATAACCGAAGCAGCCGCGCAGCAGCAGCCGAGGCCGCGCTCGAAGGTTGCCAGGTATACTACGGGAGACCCTGTGCGCTTGCTGTTACCGACGGCGACGTTGAAAAAATTCCTCCGGGGAAACAAGACATACCCACACAAAATATGAGCAGGGTGAATTATGACGGGCTTTTTGATCCAGAGCGTATCCCAAATGCAAACCTTTTCTCGACTAGATCGCCTGAAGTTCTTGCATACCGCAGTGCCCCCGCTCTGAAGGCGGCCGCCTATCATCCTTGGGGGCGCATTTTCGTTGTTTCTGGCAGATCAGCGCAGCAGGCTGCTGAGGAAGAGGCTTTGGCTCAGTGCAATGCTGATCCTGACCGGAACGGCCGCGATGGATCATGTTATTTGTATGCGGTGGGTGACCGTGTCGTCTTGAAGGAAAGGCTGACGAAGCCTGCCTCTGCATCACCGGTACCGTGAGAAGTGTGCTGGCCGAGGAGGGTCGTAAACATGTCAGCTTCTCCTGTCTGAGTCTTTGGCGTGTCCGAAGTGTCGGTCACCAATCTCAACGAAACACCGATGTCCGCACGAGTGGACTGATTTGAGCCGGCGGCGTGAGGCGCCGCTCAGTACGTCTCGTACCGCCGCACGTTCGAGCTGATGCGTTCTCCGCGCCACCCACATCCCGGCCAACATGGTTCGTGTGAACGGATCAGGGCGAGCGTGCGCCGGTATCATGCGGTCCGATCTTGAACCTCTGCGGTCCTGAGCCAACGAACGCATTGCGCCACTTGCAGACCTTCAGTCAGTGCCCTGGGAATAGCCGCTCGCCACCCGACAGCGGACCTCTCGTAAGCTCTCGGATCACACCTGCCGGCCCTCATCCCATTCGCATGAGGGCGGCGCATAGAACTGCCGCCTCAGACTGCCCCGCGGTCTCCTTCGTGGAGGCTTTCGAACGCTGGTCCTCCTCCGCGGCAGATCCGTCGCGCTCAAGCCGGCATCCGAAACCTTTCACACGAGCCGACATTCCGCCCGACCGCGGTGATGGTCCGCTGTCGGCGAGATTCTGTTGAAAAACTCCGCTGTTGCGGCGGTAGTCGCGGGGTGATTCACTCCTGTCGAAAGACGGAGATCGAAGCAGATGATGGGACCTCGGCAAGTCGAGCAGGGCGCCCTGTTTTACGAGTTCTCGCTCGATACCCACGTACCCGCCGACCATCTCCTGCGCGCCATCGACCGCTTCGTCGACCTGTCGGGCCTACGCGCGCACCTGCGTCCCTTCTACAGCACCACGGGTCGGCCTTCGGTCGATCCCGAGCTGATGGTTCGCATGCTGCTCGTCGGCTACTGCTTCGGCATCCGCTCCGAGCGCCGTCTGTGCGAGGAGGTGCATCTCAACCTCGCCTACCGCTGGTTCTGCCGGCTCGGGTTGGATGGCGCGGTGCCCGACCACTCGACCTTCTCCAAGAACCGACACGGTCGTTTCCGTGACAGCGACCTGCTGCGCGAGGTGTTCGAGACCACCGTGCAGCGCTGCATCGAGGAGGGGCTGGTCGGTGGCGAGGGCTTCGCGGTCGATGCCAGCCTGATCCGGGCCGATGCCAACAAGCAGCGCTCCGCAGACGCCTCCGAGGCCGTCGACTGGAACGATCTCGCCCGGATCCGCCGGTCGGTGCGCGAGTACCTCGACACCCTCGACGAAGCCGCCTGGGGAGCAGCGAGCGAGGTCCAGCCGAAGTTCGTCTCCCGCTCCGACCCGGCGGCGCAGTGGACGGGCGCGCTGAAGGGCCATGCCTTCTTCGCCTACGCCACCAACTACCTGATCGACCTCGACCACGCCGTGATCGTCGATGTCGAGGCCAGCCGCGCCATCCGGCAGGCGGAGGTCGGGGCAGCCCGCACCATGATCGCGCGCGCGCAGGACCGCTTCGGGCTGTGGCCGGCCCGGCTTGCGGCCGACAGTGCCTACGGGTCGGCCGAGCAGCTCGCTTGGCTCGTGCACGAGCGCGGGATCGAGCCGCACATCCCCGTCTTCGACAAGTCCGAGCGCCGCGATGGCACCTTCAGCCGGTCAGCCTTCACCTACGACCCTGCAGCCGATGCCTACACCTGCCCGGCCGGCCACCCATTGCGGCCACGCCAGAAGGTCTATCGGACGCCGTTCCCGCTCGTCGACGACGATGGCATGATGCGCTACCGGGCCAGCAAGCGCGACTGCGACGCCTGCGCGCTGAAGCCACGATGCTGCCCCACCACACCCGCCCGCAAGATCCCGCGCTCGATCCACGAAGGCGCCCGGCAGATGGCGCGCGACATCTGCGCCTCGGAGGAGGGCCGCACCTCGCGGCGCGAGCGCAAGAAGGTCGAGATGTTGTTCGCCCACCTCAAGCGAATCCTGAAGCTGGATCGGCTGCGGCTGCGGGGTCCGAACGGGGCCCGGGACGAGTTCCACCTCGCCGCAGCGGCCCAGAACCTCAGGAAGCTCGCCCAGCTGATCCCGCTACAGCAGCTGAGCCCGGCCTGATCGGCCGGGATCCCCCTCATGTTGGATCGGCTCGCTCAGCCGATCGGTGCTCGATCCAGATCGCCCGCGAGTTTTTCAACGAAATCGGCGACGAAGCAGACGTTCGCTGGCCGGGGGAGCACGCGGTCCGGGCTGGTGGCCATCTCCTGCGCCAACAGGCCGAGCGCCCGGTCCTCCGCATCTTAGTCGAGCGTGCGAGAGGGGCGGCTGGCCAGCTCCGCCGTGATCAGGACGTCATCAACCCCGACGGGGAGATCGCCACGGTTGGCACTGGTCATGGATGACCCGCAATCGACCACGGTTGACCTCGTCGCATGCGCCGATACCGCGATCCGCGTGGCACGGGGTCTGAAGGAGGTGCGGGCGGACCGCCTGATGCTCCCGGGCAGCAGGAGGTGTTCCGGCGCTGGAGGACGGGCGACTAAGCAGCCCTTTGACGCTCGAAGAGGACACCGTGGCCAAGGCCGCGTGGATCGGGCATTCCCGCCCGCTGTTAATGCTGTCCAGGGCTGTCAGGCCAGGGAAGAGGACGGTCAGCGCCACCGCCCGAATTTCACGCATGCCGCGCCACCCGTCTCTCACGCAGGTTGAACTTGGCCGAAGGTGGCCAGCTTCATCTTGTCGTCGGTGATGACGGCACGGACGGGCGCACGGCCCTCTGGGCCTATCATGACCGCGTCATGGCGAGCCTGCCGCCCTGCGTGTTCACACTGACGGACGAGGGCCGAATCGTCCGGGCTCGGCAGCAGTCATGAGCCAGAACAGGGCTACCCTTGCCCACAACCCAGGATGGCTGAGACCTCGGTCCGCAAGCACCTGGCACTTGGGCGAGATAGTGGTCTCGATCCAGGGCCGGCGCATGGACCTGCGGCGAACTCTGGATGTGGAAGGCGTGGTGCTGGACCTCCTCGTGCAGCCCAGGCGTGACAATGCCGCAGCCCTAATCGATGAAGTGTGACTTTCGCCACAGATGTTCAGCTAGATGCGTTGCATGATCCATATGCGCTTGAACAAAATATATAAAAATAATGCTAACCGTAGAAATCCAGAGAGAATAAAGTCATGATTAGTCTTGACGGATACCACATGGGTCTCAACGATTCACGTACAACCAATAAAGTTCAGATGTGGAATACGTGGCCCGTCAAAACCACGGAGACCGTGGAGCATATGATAGGGTGGGTCGCCGAAGTCGCTCGACGTGCGCCAGGCGGGAAGCTCAATCATGTCGTGTTCCGCTGCCACGGGCGCCCCGCCTACCTGCAATGCGGCGCGGGCATCTCACGCGCCGACACGGCAAAGTTCTCGGCTTGGGCGGGCCTTGTTGACAAGATCTGGTTTTCAGCCTGCTTGGTGGCCTACATCACGCCGGGCACCACGGCCACCGCGGGTGCAGCTTGCGGACCAGGACCGGCGAGCGGCGACGGCAACCTGTTCTGCTCCGAGATCGCCAAAGCGGCACAATGCTACGTCGTTGCGGCGACCGAACTGCAGGTCATCGGCAGGAACCGCGTCCTGCCCTATGGCAAGCTTGATACCTTTGAGGGGCTTGTCCTCTCATATGGACCGAGCGGGAACGTCACCTGGAGCCATCGCTATCCCTCGACCTACAACATGGCGGCGCCCGGCGGTCCCGACAATTACTACAGTAATCCTGACTGAGTGAAATCAACTATACAATCACACTCTTTTCTATCTTGTACTATTAAACAAAAAGCTAAATAGTGCAGACGATCCGAGATGCTGACCCACCTGCCCGGAGGGTGAGCGCCCAGGTTCTTGCGTGATCTCGCCCTGCAGCAATGGGTCAGGACTTCCACTCGGCGGTATGAATCCCACGCAGCTCTGCGCCCAGGTCTCTCGGGTTCTGGGCTGGCACGCGTTTGACGCCGGACTCGACGGGATCAGCTTTCTCTCGCCGCGCTGCGGTGAAGCGGGCCAGTCCGCGATCGCCGATCTCGCGCGCATGGAGCCGGGTTTGCGCGACCGCGTAGGAGTAGAGCTCCCGGCGGCGATCGAGCGGGCCTATGCGCCCCGCCTCTCCTCATCGCCCGTCACGCTGCTCCTCGTTCCAGCGGCGGGAGCGCGCCGGGAAGCACTAACGGGTAGTGCCAGACTACATCCGCAAATTATTCCGTTTTCAGGAGATAAGCTTCTCGGGTTATATTGCCGAGCGGCGGCTTGAGCAGATCTATGCTCGGCTAGCAGGTGTAAACAGGCCGCCCAGGTGCTGCACCGGTGCCATCGCCGCGGAGCTCGGGTTCGACAACCAGTCGCACTTCAACCGTTTGTTCCGGCGCTGATTCGACGCTACGCCCGGAGAGGTCCGGCGGCAGAGTACGGCCCCTACAGAGGTTGAGACCTGGCGACGGACTAGAGCCGCGCCCGTTTCGGTTGAAACGACCACGGCTCTTCAGTCTCTGATTTTTCGCGCTCCCTCACGCCGAACCGGTTTCCACTTCGGCGGGGAGCGCTCTAGCGACGGGCCCACCCGTCGCGATGGTGCCAACCTCAGCCCAGGTCCGTGGTCATCAGGTCGGTGAGGAGGACGAAGGCCTCCGCCCAGGCCGCGCGGGCGGCTTCGGTGAAATCGGGCATGCGTTGCTCAAGCGTGTCGAGCAGGGCGTGACCCACGACCACGTAATCCTCGCTGCGCACGCCGTAAGCGGCATGGCGCCGCCCGAGGGCACTCACGGGCTCGGTGAGGAGATCGGCCCGGTCGAGGCTCCGACCGACGAAGTCCAGCATCGCGGCAAGTTTGGTGCTCTGAGCGTCGAGGTCGGCCCCGAAGAGCGGCCGCAGCGACGGCGCGAGCTCGAACAAGCGGGCGAAATAGTCGGCTGCGAAGCCCTCGGGATTGGCCGCGATGGCCGCGAGGTGGGACCGGATCAGGGAGACGGCGCGCGGATCCATGGCGGCGGACCGGGGTCGTCGGGAGCCGGCTCAGCCGCGCCGGACGCGGCGGTGCCGCGCGGGCGGGAGTACCGTCACCTCGATGACGCGCGAAGCGACGAGCGGCGCGAAGGGCTTGTGCCGCGCGTCGCCGAGCACGAGCTGGAGCCTGTGGCGCCCCGGGGGGAGGTCGAGGTTGGTCTCGGTCTGGCCGGCCCCGAAATGCAGGTGCTGCTTGTCGGCCGGGATCGGCTCGCCGGGCGCGACCGGCTCCCGGCTGTCGACGAGGAGGTGGTGGTGGCCCGCCTGCGCGGCCGTGCTGCCGGCCTGGGTCACGCCCATGCCGCGCAGCCCGAACTGGACGAGGACGGGGCCGCGCAGGCGCGCGCCGTTCGCGGGCGCGATGAAGTAGAGGTGCGCGTTCGGCGGGGCAGGGCTCGCCTGGCCCGGCGCGCCGGCCGCGGCGTGGGCGGCGGGGTGGTCCGGCTCGGCCAGGGCCGGGGCCGCGAGGAGGGGCAGAAGGGCTGCGGCGAAGCGGAGCATGGACATCGGGGTCTCCCTGCGGCGCCGGTCTCCGGCGCCGCTCCGATCGGGTCTGTGGGGGTGAGACTGCGGGGCGATTGTTTCGGTCACATGCTGCGCGCGACGCGCAGGCCGTGTCCCGGATAGCGGACTGTTGCGTCGTAGAATTCGCGGCTGCCGAGGCGCTGCGCCTCAGCCTCCGTGAGCCACGACCCGCCGCGCAGCACGCGCTCGCGGCAGGTACGGGTCGTGCGGGCGGAGCCGTCCGCCGGGGCGCCGCGGTAGCTCGGCACCCAGCAATCGGCCAGCCACTGCGAGACCGAGCCGGTGATCTCGCCGAGACCCGCGGGATTGGCCGGGAAGCGCCCGACCGAGGGCGGGTTCGGCGCGGCCGGCCCACACTTGCGGCAGTCGGACCGGTCGGCCCGGAACCTGTCGCCCCACCAGTAGCGCGTGGTGGTGCCGGCCCGGGCGGCGTACTCCCACTCCGCCTCGCTCGGCAGCCGGTAGGGCTCGCCCGTGACGGATGCGAGCCATCCCACGTAGGCCTGCGCGTCATCCCAGCTGAGATTGTGGGCGGGGGCGTCGTCCTCGCCCTCGGGGCTGGGCGCGCAGCGGCCGTCGCGCACGCAGGCCTTCCACTCCCGCACCGTGACCGGGTGGCGGCCCAGCGCGAAGCGCTTGAGCGTGACCCTGTGCACCGGCCGTTCGGTCGGGTCGGCGGTGCTGCCCATGGCGAAGCTGCCGGCCTTGACCGGGACCATCTCCGGGCATTGCGCGCAGTCGCGGAAGGCGCCGTCGTGGGGGGCGGGGGCGCTCTCCTGCGCCGCTTCGGCGGGCGGCGGCTCGGCGGGCGGCGTCTCCGGCCGATCAGCCTCCGCGTTCGGCGCCCGCGGCGCGTCGGGAACGGACTTCAACTCCTCGAGCGCGGCGTCCTGCGGGTGCGCCGGCCCGGTCGAGGTCGGGAGGATGGCGGGCGCAGGCGGCGGTAGGGAAAAATTCACGCCCGCGACCGCCGCCCCCGCCGCGAGGAGCGCCGCGAAGGCCAGCCCGCGCCAGCGCGGTCGCGCCTGCGGCGCGCGCGCGCCGGGTTCCGCGTCCGCCCAGGCGGCGATCTCGGCCATGCTGGCGGGCCGGTCCTCCGGGCGCGGCTGCAGCATCGCGAGCAGGATCGGCCGCAGCCCCGCATCGACCATGTCGAGGTCCGGGACAGCCTGCCGCTTGCGGATCACCTCGGCGTGGCTGCCACCCATATCGAGCGGGCGGCCCAGCAGCGCCGCGACGAGCGTCAGCCCGAGCCCGTACATGTCCGACTTCGCCGTGACGATGCCGCCGTAGAGCCCGAGCTGCTCGGGCGAGACGTAGTTCGCCTTGCCGGCGAAGTCGCTGCCGATGACCGTGCTGCCGTCGAGCCGGCTGCGGGCGATGCCGAAATCGATGATCTTGGCCTGCGCCGCGTCGCCGTCGGGCAGGATAATGTTGTCCGGCGAGACGTCGCGGTGGACGACCCCGACCTCGTGCGCGGCGTGCAGCCCCGCGGCGAGCCGGCGCAGGAGCACCCGCACGGCCGGCCCGTCGAAGGGCCGGCGCCGCGCGATGGCAAGGAGCGACTCACCCTCGACGAACTCCATCGCGAGGTAAGGGCAGCGCAGGTCCGGGTCGGTCGTGAAGACGTAGTAGCGCACGATCGCCGGGTGCTGCAGGAGGTGCAGGGCCGCCGCCTCCTTGCGGAAGAGGGCGAGCAGGCGCTCGTCCTCCGCCATGTCGCGGCGGATCATCTTGATCGCGACCCGGCTGCCCGTCTCGAGAGCGCGACCGCCATAGACCTCGCCCATGCCGCCGGTGGCGACGAGTTCGTCGATCTCGTAGATGCCGTTGAGCCGGGTGCCCGGGCCGGGCCGCCGCTCGATCCGGCCCGAGAGGTCGGTTCCGGGCATTCTCACGGGATTGTGCTCCTCGCACGGGGGACGGCCGGGATCTCCCACGCCGCCGTTTCGGGTTCGTACCGCGCGGGTGGCCGTGCGGCCGGCAGCGCGAAACAATGGGGGCTGCGCAGCATGGCCGGCCCTCAGCGAACGGCCGGCTGGGCCGGCGGGGCCGGAGGCCCAGCGGCCAGCAGGGCCTCCGGCCCCGCCGCGGAGCGGCGCACGCTGCTGTAGCGGGTGAGCCGCACGCCGATCATCGATTCGAACTTGTCGCGCACCGCGGCGACCGAGAGGCCCTTGGCGGCGCCGTTCGCGTCCTTGGCGTAGAAGATCGTGCGGTTGGCGGCCGCGGGCTTCGGCAGCAGGTTGGCGGCGACGGCGTCCGGCGCGGCCTGCGCGCGTTCAAGGAGCCGCGCCGCCCCGTCGGGGCCGAGGAAGTGGACGAGGTAGGTCTCGCCGCCCGTGAGCGGCCGCCCGAGGCGGCGGGCGATGCGCTCGCCGTCACGCTTGAGCATCTCGGCGGCCAGCACCGCCGACAGGTAGGCGTCGCGGCGGAGATCCAGGATCCGGGCGCGCTCCTCGGCGCGGACCGCCTCCGACTTGTCGAGGAGGAGCGCCACGGTCTTCGCCTCCCCGGCGAGGCCGTAGCGCGGGCCGAAGTCGCGCACGACCGCGAACCAGGTCTTCTCGATGAACTGGAACAGACCCGTGGCCGAGGAGGTGCGCGCCTGCACCTCGGTGGCGAAGCTCGATTCCTTGTCGGCGATGGCCATGAGCAGCACCGGATCGGTGCCGGTCGCCGCTGCCGCGCGCACGATCTTCTCGACGAGGTGGCGGCGGATGCGCATCGGGCCGAAGGTCAGGAGGTCGTTCGGGTTGCGCGTCCCAGTGGCATCGCCCTGCAACTCGCGGGCGAGGTCCCCGTAGGCGGCGAGTTCGGGCCGCTCGCCGGCGCGCTGGCGCACGTCCGCGTAGTCGCCGCTCACCAGCGAGGCGCCGACCGCCGCCGCGAGCTTGATCGCGGGGAGGGTGACGGGTCGTGCGCCGGCCTCGTCCCCGCTTCGGCCCAGGATCCGGATGCGGGGCTGCAGCGGCGAATCCGGCCGGTCGAGGTCCGAGACGTCGTAGAGCTGCCCCGCGGCTTCCGCGCTCACCAGCACCACGTCGGGCTCGGCCGCGAGCGTCAGGATCGCGCTCGCCGTCCCGTGCTCGTCCGCCTCCTCGGTCTCCGCCGGCACCCCGAGCCAGCCCACGCCGCCGCCGAGGCACGCCATGAGCGCGATCGCCGCGAGGCCCGCGCCGCGCCAGCGCGGGGCGGCGAGGCCGAAGGAGCCGAAGGAATCGACGGCCGCTGAGGCCGGCGCGCCCGCGTCGAGGCCGCGCGCGACGTCGAACCAGTCGATCCCGCCATGATCGGGGTCCTGGCGCAGGTCCTCGATCGCCCGCGCCATGCGGCGCGCGACGGGGGCGGGAAGGCGCAGCCCGCGCGCGAGCGCGGCCCCTGTCAGCGGCCCCGGCGTGCGAGCCGCGAGCCTGAGCGCCCGGAACCAGTCGGAGAGGCGGGGACGCGCCCGAAAACGGGGTGCCGGCGCAGGGGTAGAGCTTGTAGCCGCAGGCCCGGCACGCGAAGGCGCGCTGCTTCTCCAGGAACCGGCTGACCTCACCACGGCGGCAGGCCGGGCAGGAATCGGCGAGGCCGCGCGCGACCCGCACGGCGGCCAGGCAGGCCTCCTCGCGGCGTCCGGTCGGGTGAGGGTGCAGGCCGGGCATGGGTCTCGCCTCGCGCGTCGCGGGGCGGCTCTTCCGCCCGCCTGAAGGGAGTAGCAGGCGGCATCCAGGCCCGACTGTGAGCAGCTTCACGCAAGCGCCGGCCGGGCGCCGGGCTCGTAGCGCACGACCACGACCGTGACGTTGTCCCGCGCGCCGCGTTCGAGCGTCAGCGCGACGAGCCGGTCGCAGGCCGCCTGCGGGTCCTCCGCGAGCGCGTGGGCCAGGATCTCGGTGTCCTCGACATGGCCCGTGAGCCCGTCCGAGCAGAGCACGAACCGATCCCCGGGCCGCAACTCGCCCGCCTCGCATTCGAGTTCCGGCTCGGGCCGCACCCCGATGGCGCGGGTGATCACGTTGCGCCGCGGCCAAGTGCGGGCCTCCTCGGGGCTGAGGACCCCCTCCTCGACGAGCGCCCGCGCCTCGGTGTGGTCGCGCGAGAGCGGCGCGATCGCGCGGTCGCGCACGAGGTAGACCCGGCTGTCGCCGGACCAGATGCAGGCGAAGTGCGGCTCGAAGGTGAGGAGTGCGGCGAGGGTCGAGCCGATCGTGGTGCCGCGCTCCTGGGCGAGCGCGTGCACGGCGGCGTTGGCGCGCAGCATCCGGTCCTCCAGGCGGGCCAGGAGGTCGGCGGCGCTGACGGCCTGCCCGATGGAGGCGAGCGCCCCGACGATCGCCGCGCTCGCGACCTCGCCGGCCGCGTGCCCGCCCATCCCGTCCGCCACCGCGAAAATGCCCCGCTCGGGGGCGGAGAAGCAGCGGTCCTCGTTGATCTCCCGCACGCAGCCGACATGGGTCGCAGCGCCCGCCCGGAACGGGTGGGTGGGGACGGGGGAGGGCGGGACGGCCCGGGAGAGGGCGCGGCGCGCCCCGCGCGTGAGGGCGCTCAGCACGGCGCGCCTCCCGGAAACTCGCCGGTGAGGAGGGAGGCGAACAGGTCGGGCCGGGGCATCCGGTGCGCCACGACGGCGCGCGGCGCGAAGCCCTCGCCCCCTTGCGTCCAGAACACTGCGAGCGCCGCGGCGTGGCGCGCGGGATCGGCGCGCCGCGCCTGGTCGAGGATCGCCGGGAAGCCGAGCGCGAGCGGCAGCGCGAGCGCGTCCGGCGCGTCCTCCGGCGGCGGCTCCGCCCCGAGAAAGGGGAGGGTGGCGAGTCGGGCGGTCAGGGCCTCGAAGGTCGCCCTCTCGTCGAGGGCGGAGAGCAGCAGCGCTTCGGCCGCCGCGCACCAGGGGGCGTGCGCGTCCACCTCCGGCGGGGGCAGGGCCTCGCCGCGGTCCGCGATGGCGAAGAGCGCGAGCGGGAAGTAGCGGCCGATCCCGTCGACCGAGGGCATCAGCACCCCGAGCACGGGCGCCCCGCAGATGTCGGCGCCGAGCCAGAACCGCCAGAGCGGCGCGCGCAGGTATGCCTCGCGCCAGCCCTCGGCGAGCCGCGCCCGGCTCGCCGCGAGCCCGCCCTGGAGCCAGGGCTCGACGGCGGCGAGGACGGTGCGCGGCACGTCGTGGGCGACGAAGTCGCGCTTCATCGGCAGCTTGCCGTAGAGACCGAGCCGCATGACGGATCCCTCTTGGTCACAGGCTGCTCGGGCAGCGGAACTCCCGCAGCGCCGGAAGCGTGAGCGGATTGGCAATGGCGCTCACGGCAAGGCGGTAGGATACGTCGCGTCCTCCGAGCGAGAAGGTCGCCACGACCGCGTCGCCCTGCCGGAGCAACGAGCCGGCCTCCAGGAGGCGGTAGAGGGCCCAGGCCCCCGCGCGCTCGACGCTGGCCGCGTTCGTCCCGAAGATCCCCTCGACGCTCACCGCCGCGCGGCCGAGGCCGGAGGCGCCGGGCCAGGCGAGCGAGGCGGGCGCGTTCACGCCGGTGCCCGCCTCGACGGTGCTGCCGTTCAGCTCGAACTTCGCGCGCGTCGCGTCCCCGGTCAGCGCGAGCGGCGTGACCGCGAGGGTGAAGCCGGGCGTGGTCCCGCCGGCCGCGAAGAAGGCGTCGCGGATCTCGGCCGCGCGCTGGAACTCGCGAAGGGTCGCGAGCGAGAAGGCGCGGGCGACCTGGTCGTCGGCGCGCCACGTCCATTGCGGCCGCGAGCGGTCCACGTGGGAGACGAGGTTCTGCGTGAAGAAGCGGTCGAGGATGCCGCCGGGGGCGAAGAGCCGGGCGAAGTCGGCGAGCGGGATCTCCCGCTCGGAGCGCGCGAAGGGGTAGCGGCCCGCGACGGCCGCCTGGCACTCCCGCGTGACGGTCTCGGCCAGCCCCTGGGCGAGGCCCGCCACCGCCGCCCCCGTGACGCTGCCCTCGAACTCGGCTGCGGCCCCCTGGATCATGGCCTCGAACGGGGCCGGGAAGCGGGACGCGAGCGAGCGCAGGTTGCGCGCCTGGGCGGAGAGCGGCGCGGTCGCCCCGCCCGGCGCGGCGGCCTCCAGCGCGGCGGCGCGCAGGTCGCTCAAGTTCGCCAGCAGGGCGTCGACCGCCCGCTTCCCGCCCTCGCCGTCGAGCACGGCGTGGAAGGCCCGGAAGCCCGCCTCGATCGCGGCGCCCGGCGCCTCGCTCGCGTCGATCCGCGCCGGGCCTGCGGCCTGGGGCGGCGTGCGTTCGAGCGCGAGGCGCCCGAGCGCTGAGGCGGTCGAGGCCACGCGGGACGGCAGCACGCCCGCGGCCTGCCGCTCGGCTTCCGCCGACAGCGCGCCGGCCACGACGGCAGCGGCCTTCGTGGCGCGGGGATCGGCCTCCGTCCCGGGCCGGGCCGCGGGCCGCTCGCGGGTCAGGCGCGTCTCGGCTCCGACGGATTCGAGGAGGCGCTTGAGCGGAGAGGTCGGAGCCGCGAGCGCGGTGAGCGCCACGTAGCGCGGCCGGTCGGCGGCAAGCGGGCGCAGCTTCAGGCGCCCGAGAGTGCTGCGCCACGCCGCCGCGAAGTCGCGGGCGTAGAGCTTGAGGAGGTCGGCGAAGAGCGAGCCGTACTGCGCCGTGTAGGCCTCCTCCTCGCCCGCGCCGCCGAGCACCCAGCGGTCGCGCCCCACCGCCTCGGCGATGTCGCCGAATCGGTCGATGAAGGCGTCGAAGAAGCCGTCGTAGGTCAGGAAATAGGGCACGCGCACGCCGTCGAGGTCGCCCCGCCCGGTCGCCTCGAAGACGAGGGCGGCGTCGGGTCCTGCGGCGGCGGCGAGCGTCCAGTCGCGGCGGCCCGAGGCGCGCGCCTCCGACTTGAGGAGTTCGTAGGCGCGCTCGGCGACGCTCAGCCGCGCGAGGGTGCGCTGCGTCTCCTCGACGAGCCCCTGGTTGATCGACACGACGGGCTCGCCCGCATCCTCCAGGTCGAGCATCGCCACGAGGTGGTCCTCCAGCAGCTGGCGGCCCTTGGCGAAGCCCGCGCCGGAGTAGAGGAACTCCGCCCAGTCGCGGCGCATCCAGGCGAGGACGAGGTCGCGGTCGAGGGGTGCCTCGGGCCGGCGCCCGATCATCAGGTAGACCTTCAGGGCTTCGTAGAGGACGCCCGGATTGCCGCGATTGGCCTCGATCAGCTCTTCGAGCCGGTAGATCAGGCGCGGGCGCAGCAGGCGTTCGAGGCCGGCATGGTAGGCGGTCTCCGCCGCCGAGCCGAGCCGCGCGCGCTGGGAGAGCCCGAAGGTCGCCAGGACCGGCCCGGCCTCGCCGCGGCTCGCGTAGCCGGCCGGCAGGTAGCGCAGGGTGTTGAGATAGGGCAGGACCTTCGAGAAGTTGCGGTCGGCGACGACGGAGTCGCGCAGGACGTCGACCGCCTCGGCGCGGTACTTCGCGGCCCCTGCGGCGGCTTGGCCCGAGAGCGCCTCGTTGCGCAGGAAGCTCGTCCACCACAAGCCTACCGCGAGCGCCGCCGCGAGCGCGAGGCCCGCATAGGCACCCGCGCGCAGGGCCAGCAGGCGGCGCAACGCGGCCCGGTTCGTCGAGACCCAGCCGGCCTCGGCGATGACGACCTTCCGCAGGAGGTCGGCGAGGAAGAAGCTGCGCCCGAGCCCCGGGGCGGCATCGGGCGCCGCGTCCTGCGAGCCGAAGCTGCGCGACAGGGCGCCGATGAGCCGGTCGATCGGCGTGCCCTGCTGCGTGCCCGACACGAAGTAGAAGCCGCGCAGGGCCGCCGCCGCGTGGTAGCGCGTCGGCTCGAAGACGGCGGTGAGGAAGTCGACGACGAGGTCCTTGAGCGAGGCGACCTGGGACGGGAAGCCGAAGAGCACGACCCGCGAGGTCGGGTTCGGCTCCTCCTGCAGCCGGTCGGGCAGCCACGCGTTCGTCCGCTCGACGAGGGCGTCGAACTCGGCGGCGACCGACCCGACCATGTTGCGGGTGCGCTCACCGGTCTGGAAGGTATGGCCCCAGACCATGCGCCGCCCGGCCTCCGGCAGATGGCCGAAGAATTCGGCGAAGCCCGCGATGAGGTCGGCCTTGGTGAACAGGGCGTAGACCGGGAAGTCGACGCCGAGCCGCTCGTGCAGTTCGAGGAGCCGCTTGCGGACGGCGGAGGCGTGGGCGGCGACCGCCTCGGGCGGCCCGGCGATCAGGTCCTCCAGGCTGATGGCGACGAGGACGCCGTTGATGGGCTGGCGCGGCCGGTGGCGCTTGAGGAGGTCGAGGAAGGCGAGCCAGCTCTCGCGGTCGCCGCGGGGATCGGAATCCTGCGTGGTGTAGCGGCC
The DNA here is from genome assembly GCF_000022085.1 of Methylobacterium nodulans ORS 2060. Classification (NCBI taxonomy): domain Bacteria; kingdom Pseudomonadati; phylum Pseudomonadota; class Alphaproteobacteria; order Hyphomicrobiales; family Methylobacteriaceae; genus Methylobacterium; species Methylobacterium nodulans. The sequence goes on along the minus strand of NC_011894.1, from coordinate 3,143,331 downwards.
GGCCGTGTCGATCAGCACGGCCTCCTCGGCGAACCACCAGTCGCAGTAGCGCGTGCCGCCCGCGCCGGCCACCGCGGCGGCGGCGCCCTCGCGCGCGAGCGGGAACTTGAGCCCGGAATTGACCAGCGCCGTCGTCTTGCCGGCGCCCGGCGGGCCGATGATGACGTACCAGGGCAGTTCGTAGAGCGGGTCGCCCTTGGGCGAGCCGACCTTGCGCAGCGTCGCGAGCGCGTCGCGCATGGTCGCGCCGAGGACCGCGCCGTCGCCCTCGTCCCGGCTGATCTCGGCTTCGAGCGCCGCTACGCTCCGCCTGTGGCGCCGCAGGCGAAGCCCGCAGGTGGCGAGCCCCGCGAGCAGGATCGCGGCGGCGAGCGCGGCGCGCGGGAGGTCGCCTTCGAGCGGACGCGCTGTGCCGAAGGCCACGAGAGGACCGGCCCACCAGACGAGCGCCGCGAGGGCGGCGGAGCCTGCGAGCGTGGCGAGAAGACCGAGCCAGAGAGGGCGGGAGCGGGGCAGTGTGATCATGGTGGGGATCCTTCGGCGTCAGCTGCCGCGGGGGATGAGGATCTCGACGCGCCGGTTGCGGGCGCGTCCTTCGACGGTGTCGTTCGGGGCCACGGGCGCGTCCGGCCCCTTGCCTTCGACCTCAAGGCGCTCGGGCTTCTCCGGCGCTGCCCGGATCGCCGCTGCGACCGCCTTGGCGCGCGCGACCGAGAGGTCGAAGTTCGAGGCGAAGCGCCCGTTGCGGACCGGCGCGCTGTCGGTGTGGCCGACGATCCGGATCGGCCCCGGCTCGCGGGCGATCAGGCCGGCGACGCGCTGCAGCAGCGGGCGGAACTCCGCCGTCACGGCCGCGTCGCCGGGTGCGAAGAGCGCGGCGGCGAGCCGCACGACGACCTGGGAGTTCGTCTCCTCGACCGTGACCCGCCCGGCCGAGGCATCGGCGGCGAGCGCGTCGCGCAGGGCCGCGGCCGGGCCGCTCGGAGGCGGCGGAGGCGGAGGTGGGGGCGGCGGAACCGGGGCGCGCCGCTGAATGCCGAGTTCGGTCGTCGGGTGGAGGGTGACGAGGGTCTCGGCGGTCGTGTCGGCGTCGCGCGCCAGCAGGAGTCGCAGGGCGAGGTAGAGGGCGAGCAGCGCCGCCGCCGTGACCGCCGCCACCGTCCAGAGCGGGACCGCCGGCCGGGCTGCGGCCGCCGGGATGTCCTGGCCCTGCCAGCGCGGCGAGATCTCGGCCGGGGCGGGGCGGGCCCGCCGCAGCGTCTCGTAGAGATTGCGCTGGATCGCCTGGAGCGCGGCGGCCCCGCCCGCGGAGGTGCGGTGGATGCCCTGGAAGCCGAGCGCGAGGCAGGCATGCTGCAGTTCCAGCAGCGCGTAGTTGCCGGCCGGGTCGAGCTTGGCCCGCTCCAGCTCCTCGAAGAAGCGCACGCCGCCGACGCGCTCGCCGAAGAAGCGGCTAAGCATCGAGTACTGCGTCCAGACGTGCCGGTCCTCGGTCGGGATGTTCTGCACCACGTCGTCGGCCGTGGCGCAGACGACGTACTTGGCGGTCCGCGTCTGCTCGGGCGAGGCGCCCGCGCCGCGCACCTCGCGCTCGAACTCCTCGATCGCCGCGGCGACCTGCTCCATCAGGTTGGCGAAGGAGGCGCGCGAGAGCTGGACGCGCAGGCGCCCGATCAGCAGGAGGAGCGGCCCGGCCGCGCGCAGGAACGGGTTCTCGTTCGGCGCCACCACCACGTCGCGCCTGAGCACCAGGGCGCGCCCCGGCGGCGCGGGCTCACGGGCGGGCGGCAGCGGATCGGGGCGCGCCCAGGCGTCCTCGCCCATCGCGGGCGGCGCCGCGAAGCTGGGCGCCGGGAAGGGCGCCTGGAGGCTCGCCGGGACGCGCCGGGCGACCGGCGCCTCGGGGGCTGGGCTCGTCGCCTGCAGGGCCGCCTGCGGCGCACGCCGTCCGGCCGGGTTCGGCAGGATGATGGTGCGGTCCGAGCGGCCGAAGGGATCGAAGGGCGCGTTCATCGCCGGCCCTCCAGCACCGCCCACAATTCGAGGGCGAGGTCGGGCCAGTCGCCCGAGAAGTGCATGCCGAGCGAACTCGCGACGCTGAATTCCGGCCAGAGCGGCGATTGCCGGTCGAGCAGGAAGTAGACGTGGTCGGCCATCGCCCGGATCTGCGGCGGGGGCGTCGGGAGGTGGACGAGGCCGACGCCCGGCAGGTGGGCATGCACGATCTCGTTCATCTTCGTGTTGGGCCCGATCTTGAACAGGTGCGGGAACTGCGCCTGGATCTCGGTGAGCGGCCGGCGCGCCGAGACTTCGAGCACGAGGTTGGCGTTGCGGAAGAGGTTGCGGTCGCGGATCGTCGAGACGAAGGCGTTGGGCGCCCGCTCGACGATCTCGAGCCGGATCGCGCGCCGGCCGATCTGCGCGGACAGGAAGTCCTGGATGTCGCGCAGGAGCGGGCCGAACACCCCTTCGAGGTCGTTCTGGTTGTAGACCGGATAGGCGCGGGCGCGCCGCTCTATGGTTGCGAAGGTCGCGAGCTCGCCCGCGATGCGCAGGAACTCCTCGTAGAGCCGCTCGGGATGGACGCAGCGCGAGGCCCGGAAGTGGCGCAGCACCGGGAGGTGGCGGTTGAGGAGCTGGAGCACGAAGTAGTCCGCGCTCTGGAGGCCGCCGCCCGCCGTCGGGTCGGCGGCGTAGCGCGCGAGTTCGTCGAGCCTGGTCTCGATCCAGCCGACCACCCGGTCGATCCAGCCGTCCGCCACAGGGTGCGCCGCGCAGGACAGCACCGGCGGGACGAAGCGCTCGTCGAGCACCACGGTGTGGTCGCGGACCTCCAGCACGCGGGCGACCGGCAGCACCACGTAGCCGGGCTTGGCCGTGCGACGCAGGTCGAGGGCGAGCCGGGGATGGGCGATCTCGATCTCCTCCTCGACCCGCAGCGGCGCAGTCGAGTCGATCAAGAGTTCAGTGGCGTGGACGTAGCGGCTCGCGGTGTCGGCCTCCTCCGCGTCGAGTTCGCGGGTATTGGCGGCGGCGACCGGCAGCGTCAGCCAGAGCAGGTGCTGGCCCGCGCCCTCCGGCACCTCGACGGGGGCCGGGAGCGGGGCATGGCCCGGCACGTCGAAGGGGGTTCCGTCCGGCAGGATGCCGGCCGCGCGGCGCAGGCCGAAGCGGCCCTGCTGCGCGAGATCGTGGTCGATCTCCAGCACCGAGAAGCCCCAGGGGTAGGGCGTGACCGGCCGCACCCGCGCCTCGACGAGGTGCTCGACGTAGCGGTCCGCCTGCTGCAGGTGCTGGGGCCGGAGGAACAGGCCCTCCGACCATGCGACCTTGCTCGTCCAGGACATGAGCGGATTCCTCTTGCGTTGGTCGGGGCGCCTGCGACGGCCGGGACCGTGGCCCCCGCGTGTTTCGCGGCCGTGCCGCGCCGCGCGGGGTCTGTTGCGCCGGGGTTGCAGTGAGGCTCAGGCCGCGCCGCCGCGGTCGTAGCACTCGGCGAAGAAGGTCATGAACGCGTCCTCGACGCCGCCCTCGTAGGGCGCGGTCATCGCCTGCCAACGCAGGACGTAATGGTCCCACAGCCGGCCGCGGCGTCCCCCGAGGAGACCGCCGAGGCCGCCGCCCGCGACGCTCTCCTCAACGGCGTCGGGGGCGAGATCCTGCAGCAGCAGGCGCAATGCCCCCTGCATGGCCGCGTAGGTCTTCATTTGATGGCCCTTCAGGTCGCAGAAGCCGTCGTCGAGGGCGCGCCGGGCGTCGAGGTAGCCGCTCGGGTCGGGGCCCGCCGCGGGGCGCGTGGCGAACATCAGCCGCAGGGCGTCCTCGACGCCGGGCGAGAACTTGAGCGGGTTGTTGTTGCGCGCCCGGATCGTCGTCTGCTGCGTGGCGCGCGCGACCCGCTTCGTTTCGGCGCGGGCGGCGAGCAGGTCCTTGAGGTGCTCGGCCGTCAGCCGCAGCAGCGCGCCCGCCTCTTGCGCCACGTCCCCCGGATCGCGTTCCGCGAAGACCTCCGGCGGGAGGCCGAGGCCCGCTGCGAAACGCGCCGCGACGTCGGTCGCGGCGGGCCGCGGGGGCGGGGCGGCGGGCTCCGGGGCAGGCTCGCTCGGGGCGAGCCGCGTCTCGGGGAGGACCGGGGCGGCCTCCTGCGGTCGCTCCCAGAACTCCGCCGGCACCGCGCGCCGGGGCGTCGGGACCGGGCCTAAGGGCGCGACCGTCCGGGCGGGCGCGGGCCGCCCGGCCCAGTCCTCGGGGGCGGCCGGCAGCGGGGGCAGCACGTCGACGATCCACTCGTCGAACCCGGCATGGACGGGCCGCGAGGCGCGGGCGGGGCGCAGCTCGGCCGCCGGGATCGGGGCCGCCGCCTCGCCGGCCGGCAGCCAGTAGGCGTCGGGGGCGACGGGCTCGGGCGCGCGCGCCGCCGGGGCCGGAGCCTGCGACTCGCCCGCCTCGCCCTCGACCCGCACCGCGATGATGTAGCGGCCGATCTCGAACCGGTCCCCGTCGCGCAGGCGGTGCGGCCCGGCCATGCGGGTCTCGGCGCCGTTGACGTAGGTGCCGTTGCTGGAGACGTCGTGCAGCCAGTAGCCGCCGTCGCGGAAGCGCACCTCGCAGTGCTTGCCCGAGATCGTGCGCGACGGGTCGGGCAGGCTCCAGTCGAGATAGGCGTCGCGCCCGATGTCGATGCCGCGCCGGCCCGTCACCCTGACGGACAGGGGGCCGCCGTCGGGCAGGCAGGTCTCGTTCTCGATCGTCAGGTCCAGGATCATGGCGGTCCTCCCTCAGGAGCGCGCGGGGTCGAGGAGGCCGAGCGCAGCCTCGACACAGGCGCCGAGGCGGGCGGCGCGCTCGCGCGCCGTCACCCGCGCGAGCGCGGTCAGGATGGCGATGGTGGCGGCCCGCGCGGTCATGTGCGGCAGGGCGGGGCGCGGCGGCTCGCCGGGTGGCGCGAGGCTGCCGCCCGACCACGCGGCGGCGAGCGCGAGCCACGCTGTCGCGAGGCGCCGGTCGCCCTCGCCGCGGGCGAGCGCCGCCCGCCGCTGCGCCTCGCCCGGGTCGCTCCCCCAGGCCTCGGCGGCCCGCAGGGCGTCGTCCTCCTCGCCCGGCCGGATGCCGAGGAGGGCCCGCACGCAGACGCAGGCCCACCACACGGCCTCGCGGCGCGGGAGCGCGTGGGCGCAGAAGGCCACCGCGTCTTCCGGGGTCGGCCCGGCCGCGAGCGCGCGGGCGAAGCGGGCCGGGGCCTCGTCTGTGGGTGGGGTGGCGATCATCTCGGCGACCGGCGGGAAGGCCTCGAAGACCTCGCGGGCGCGGGTGAAGCGGGGCTGGGGCATGGGACGGCCTCACCCGATGCTCAGCTGCGCGCTCGTGAGGGCGAGATGCGCCGCCCCGTCGATCGCGATGTCGCCGGATTCGATGCGGATCCTGGCGGGCTCCATGACGATGCGGCTCGCCCCGACCTGAAGCACGAGCCGCGTGCCGGCCTTGATCGAGACCGTGCCGGCGGCCTCGACGCTCCAGTTGCCGTTCTCGATGCTGAGCCGGTCGTCCCCGTTCCGGAGCGTCGTGGTGCGCGAGGGCGCGCCCGCGGCCGGCGCGAAGGCCTCGCCGATGGTGCGCGTCTCGGCCCGCCGCACCAAGGTCTCGTGGTCGCGCTCGGCCCGCAGCCGCACCAGCTCGCCGCCCTTGCGGTCGTCGAGTGCGAACTCGTTGTGGCCGTTGTGACCCTTGCTCGCGTCCGACTTGACGCCCGAGACGGTCTTGTCGTCGAGCAGCGCGTAGGGGAATCGGTTGTTCTTGTTGTAGACGGCGCCGACGACGAGCGGCCGGTCGGGATCGCCTTCGAGGAACTCGACCACCACCTCCTGGCCGACGCGTGGGATGACCTGCCAGCCCCAGGACTTGCCCGCCCACATCTGGGCGACCCGGACGGGCCGGGAGATCACGTCGCGCTCGCGGTTCCAGTGGAACTGCACGAAGACGCGCCCCTCCTCGTCCACGTCGATCTCCTCGCCCTCCTTGCCCTTGCGGGCGACGACGGTCGCGGTCTGCGGGCCGTGCACGAGGGCGCGCGGGGTGACGGGGGGCGCCCGGAACGGGATGTCGCTGCGCAGGAATTCGTACTGCCCGCGATAGGCGGCGCCGGCCGCGACCGGTTCGGCCCCGGTGCGGTAGGCCTCGCCCGCGAAGACGTGGCGGGCGCTCACCACGAGGTACTCGCCGTCGTCGGTCGGGTGGCCCTGCACCGTGGCGAGGCCGCCCGGCGCGAGGCTCACGGCGTCGCCCGCGACGTGCTTGCGGTGATCGAGCGCCTGCTCGGCCTGGAGCCGCACCCGCGCGAGGCGCCGGCCGCGCTCCTGCTCGGTGTAGCGGCCGGGATAGTCGTAGGCTTCGAGCAAGGCGCGCGCGTAGCCCTCGGAGGCTTGCGCGTCCGCCTTCAGGTCGGCGGCGGGCTTCATCGGGTCGAAGTCGTTGAGCGCCATCCGGCCGGTGCGGAAGCGCCGCTCGGCCTCCCAGGAGTGGATGTGCTCCGCCTCGGGCTGGTCGCTGCCGGCAAGCGCCACGAAGGGGATCCGCCCGCCCGCGGCGGCGACCGGCTTGTGGCAGGAGCGGGCATCGGCGAGGACGAGGACGTGGCGGTCCTCGCCGTGCTCGTGGAAGGTGTAGATCCCGTAGAGCTCCATCAGCCGCGACACGAAGGCGAGGTCGCTCTCGCGGTACTGCACGCAGTAGTCGAGCTTCGGGTAGTCGCCCCGGCTCGCCCGCACCTCGAAATCCGGGAAGCCGCCGCGCTGGAACACGTCCTCGATGATGTCGAGGGGCGTCTTGTCCTTGAAGATCCGGCAATCGGCCTTGCGCCCGAGGAGCCAGAGCCAGGGACGCAGGGTGAGCCGGTAGGCGTGGTAGGCCGACTGCTCGATCCCGGCCCAGCGCGCCTCGGTGAGCACGCCGTTGAAGTGGCGCGTCGCGCCTCCGTAGCTCGCGACCGACACCGTGCAGGTGCGGCCGAGCGCGCGGGTGAAGTCGAGGTTCGCCTGCGTGCTCAGCGCGTCGACGCGGAACTCGAACAGGGTGCTCAGGCCCTCCTCGGCCTCGAAGCGGGCGAGCACGAGCCGGTCCGCCCCGAGCGGCGTGGTCAGCCGGGCGATGCGCTGGGTCTGTTTCGGCTCGTCGGGCACGGTGGCCTCTCCTGCCTTTCGGGGCGGCGCGAGGGCGCCGGTTCATCCGGCCCGGACCCTCGCATCTCCGGCGGCGGGCTTCCGTGACGGCGTTCACAGACCCCGGCCGGCGGACGGGCCAGGGTTCGGGCGACTTCAGCGCGGATGCCGCCCATGCCGACCTCCGACCTCCCGTTCGCCGCCGCCCGCCTCCTCGACGCGGTCGCGCCCGACGCCCCCTGCGGGCCGGACCTCGACGCGGCGGGCGATCCCGACTTCCTGACCCTCGTGGCGCGGGCCGAGGGGCTGCTGCCCGCTTCCTTCTTCACCCGCGACGAGGAGGGGCGGCCGGTTCCCTTCGACCGCACGAGCCTCGATGCCGCCGCCGAGCTCACGGCGATCGGGGCGATGCTGGCGCGGACGCGCGACCTGCGGCTCCTTACCCTCGCGGCGCGCTTCGGCGCCCTCGACCGCGACCTGCCCGGCCTTGCCGCGTGCCTGACCGGCATCGCGGCGCTCCTCGCCGAGCGCTGGGACGGCGTGCACCCGCAGGCGGAGGAGGGCGACCACGCGCTGCGGGCCGCCACCCTGCAGGCGCTCGACGACATGCCGACCGTGGTCCTGCCGCTCCAGCACGTCGTCCTCGCCGAGAGCCGGCGGCACGGGCCGCTCACCTTCCGGCGCGTGATGGCCGCCGCGGGCGAGGTCGCGCCGGGCGCCGACGAGCCCCTCGATCCCGGCACGGTCGAGCGGATCCTCGCCGACGCCGACCCGGAGGCGCTCGCCGCGCGCCGCGCGGCGCTTGCGGAGATCCGGGACGCCGCGCAGGCGATCCGGCGCGTCACCGCAGAGCGGATCGGGCCGTCCGGCGCCGTGAGCCTCGATCGCCTCTCGGCGCTCGCCGGCCGGATGCTGGCGCTCCTCGGCTCCGCCGCGCCCGTACCGGCACCCGCGCAGGCCCTGGAGCCCGACGCGACGCCGCTGCCGCGGGACGAGACCGTGCCCCCCGGGAGCGTGGCGGAGGCCGCGGGCGCGCTCGCGTCCGTCGCCGCCTACTTCGCGCGGGCCGAGCCCTCCTGCCCGGCGGCGCTCCTCGTGGCGCAGGCGCGCCAGCTCGTGGGCCGCTCCTTCGCGGAGGCGATCGCGATCCTGCTGCCCGCCCACGCGGACCAGGCGCAGATCACGGTCGGGCGCCGGGGCGAGACAGGCTTCGCGCTGCCGGTCGCGCAACTCGCGAGCCTCGACGCGCCCGCGCCCCCCGCCGAGGCGGAGGAGGAGGCGCCCGCCGCCGCGAGCCGGGCCGAGGCGCTCGGCCTCCTGCGCCGCGTCGCCGCCTTCTACCGCTTGGCTGAGCCGTCGAGCCCGGTCGCGCTGCTCGCCGAGCAGGCCTGCGGCCTCGTCGACCGCGACTTCCTGAGCCTGCTGCGGGACGCCCTGCCGGGCGCCTCGCTCGCGGAGCCGGCTTCATGACCGGGGCGAAAATCGGGCTTTTCCCCGACATCCGCCTGAAACATCGAAGCTTCAGCCAGAAGACTGACTGATGGTGCGGCCGATCATCCAGCCTGAATACAGAACGGTGGATGATCAAAAGACAAGGAGAACGTCATGTCCGATACCGGTGGCAAGTTCATCAAGCGAAACCGTCCGCCGCGGGTGCACATCACCTACCAGGACCCGTACGACGCAGAAAAGAACATCGAGCTGCCGTTCGTAATGGGCGTGATGGCGGACCTCTCCGGCAACGATGCCGGGGTGGAGAAGCCGGACGTCGCCGAGCGCAAGTTCGTCGAGTTCGATATGGACAATTTCGACCAGCGCATGGCGGCGATCGAGCCCGGCATCGCGTTCCGGGTCGAGAACCGGCTCGGCGAGGGCGACGGGATGCTCTCGCTCAACTTGCGCTTCCGCAAGATGAGCGATTTCGGCCCCGCCGCCATTGCCCGGCAGGTGCCGGCGCTCGCCACCCTGCTGGAGGCGCGCGAGCAGCTCGCCAACCTCATGCGCTATATGGACGGCAAGGCGGCCGCGAGCGACCAGCTCAAAGCCCTGCTGAGCGATCCGCGTCTGATGCAGGCCCTGCGCGAGCGCACGGCCGGTCCGGAGGCGCCGGCCGAGGACGATCCGCCGGCCTCCGACGCCTGAACCCCGAAACAAGGAGAACCCCGATGTCCCTCGACGCCGTCGAGCGCGCCTCCGCGCGCGACCTCGCCCCCGCTCCGCCCCCCGGGATGCCCGACGCGGACGAGTTCAAGGCCCTGCTCAAGCAGAGCTTCCGGCCGCGCACCGAGCGCGCCGCCACCGAGGTGGAGAACGCCGTCTCCACCCTCGTCTCTCAGGCGCTCGCGGACGCGAGCCTCGTCAAGGACGATGTCCTCGACACGATCGAGGAGATGATCGCCCGCATCGACGAGAAGCTCACCGCCCAGGTCAACGCGATCCTGCACGCGCCCGAGTTCCAGAAGATGGAGAGCGCGTGGCGCGGGCTCCACTACCTCGTGTTCAACTCCGAGACGGACGCGACGCTCAAGATCCGCGTCATGAACGTCTCGAAGTCGGAACTCTCGCGCAACCTGAAGCTGTTTCCGGGGGCGCGCTGGGATCAGAGCCCGCTGTTCAAGAAGGTCTACGAGGCGGAGTTCGGGCAGCTCGGCGGCGAGCCGTTCGGCTGCCTGATCGCCGACTACCATTTCAGCCACGTCCCGACCGACATCCAGTTGCTGCGGGACTTGAGCAAGATCGCGGGCTCGGCCCACGCGCCGTTCTTCGCGGGCGCCGATCCGGCGCTCCTCGGCATGGACAGCTTCACGGAACTCGCCAACCCGCGCGACCTCGGCAAGATCTTCGAGACGCCGGATTACGGGCCGTGGAAGTCCCTGCGCGACGCGCCGGACGCCCGCTACCTCGGCCTGTGCATGCCCCGCGTGCTGGCCCGGCTGCCCTACGGGGCCAAGACCGAGCCGGTCGAGGAATTCGCCTTCGAAGAGGAGACGGACGGGCACGCGGGCGAGGCCTACGCCTGGATGAACGCAGCCTACGCCATGGCGGTGAACATCAACCGCTCCTACAAGGAGAACGGCTGGACCGTGCGCATCCGCGGCGTGCAGTCGGGCGGCGAGGTCGTCAACCTCCCCAACCACACCTTCCCGACCGACGACGGCGGTGTCGACCTCAAGTGCCCGACCGAGATCGCGATCTCGGACCGCCGCGAGGCCGAACTCGCCAAGGCGGGGCTCATCCCGCTCATCCACCGCAAGAACACCGACAAGGCGGCCTTCATCGGCGCGCAGTCGGTCTACCGGCCCAAGACCTATTTCGGCGAGAAGGGCGTCGAGGCGACCGCCTCCGACAACCTCTCGGCGCGCCTTCCCTACATCTTCGCGGTCTCGCGCTTCGCCCATTACCTGAAGTGCATGGTCCGCGACAAGATCGGCTCGACGAAGGAGAAGGACCAGCTCACGAAGTGGCTGCAGGAGTGGATCAACCAGTACGTCGACGGTGATCCGACCAACTCAAGCGAGCAGACCAAGGCGCGCAAGCCCTTGGCCGATGCCCGGGTGGACATCTTCGAGGACGAGGAGAACCCGGGCTACTACTCGGCGAAGTTCTACCTGCGGCCGCATTACCAGCTCGAAGGCATGGATATCGGCATGAGCCTCGTCTCGCGCCTGCCCGCGCCGAAGGAGTGACGCCACCCGCCCCGCCTCCGGGCGGGGCGCCCCTTCCCTCGACACCGCGACCAAGCCATGTCGTCCCTGCTGCGCGAACGGCGCGTGCGCGCCTCCCTGATATCGGCCTTCCGGACGGCCCATGCTGCGCACGACGCGCGCAAACCCGCGCCCGCGCGCGAGGCCGGCGGCGAGCGCGTGGTGGCCGGGCGCCGGAGCGCGGCCCGCGCGGCGATTCCCGAAGCCGAGCTGCGCCGGGCGGTCGCGGGCGACGTCGAGACCCTGATGAACACGATCCGCCTCGGGGCGAGCCTCGACCTCGCGGCGCATCCGCACGTCGCCCGCTCGGTCCTCAATTACGGCCTGCCCGACCTCGTCCACCGCTCCATCGACGAGGGGGCGGTGCGCGGCCTCGCCGAGGAGATCCGCGCGACGCTGGAAGCCCACGAGCCGCGCCTCGTCCCGGGCTCGATCCGGGTGGCGCGCGACCCCGCGGCGAGCGCCGCCGCGCTCAAGCTGCGCTTCCTCATCACCGCGGCGCTCGACGCCGAACCCCTCAACCTGCCGGTCGAGTTCGTAGCCGACCTCGAACGCGACACCGGCAAGATCGTGCTCGGGCGGCGGTCATGAACCGGGAATTCCTCGACCTCTACAACCGCGAACTCGGCGTCCTGAACGAGGACGCGCGTGCCTTCGCGCAGGAATATCCGGGCATCGCGGAACGCCTCGGCGGCCTCGTCGAGGACCGCGCCGACCCGATGATCGCCGGCCTCCTCGAAGGCGCGGCGTTCCTGGCCGCGCGCGTGCAGCTCAAGCTCAAGCACGAATTCCCCGAATTCACCGCGAGCCTGCTCGAACAGCTCGTGCCGCACTACCTCGCGCCGACGCCCTCGGTGCTGCTCGCCCGAATCGGGGCGCCCTACGGCGACCCGGCCCTGCGCGCCGGGCGCCGGATCGCCCGCGGGGCGATCCTGGATGCCGCCTACAGCGAGCGCGAGCGCCGGGTCGCCTGCCGCTACCGCCTGACGCGCGACGTGGTGCTGTGGCCCTTCGCGATCACCGCCGCGGAGTACTGCGCGACCCCGGCGGGCTTGAGCGCGCTCGGCCTCCCGGTCGAGGCGGACGTCGCGGCGGGCCTGCGCCTGACGCTGACGCACCGCACCGCCGCCGATCCGGCGCAGGAGGAGGGCGCGGACCCGGAGGCCGCCTCGATCGCGGGGTGCGCCGTCGACGACCTGCCGGTCCACCTCGTCGGCCCGGAGGCGGACGCGGTCGCGATCTACGAGGCGCTGTTCTCGGCCTCCGCGCGCGTCGCCTTCCGGGTGCTCGACGCCTTCGGGGACCCGGTCGTGGTGCCGGCGCCGCCCGGCTGCCTCGCGCCAGTCGGCTTCGAGCGCGAGGAGGCGCTGCTGCCGAACGACCTGCGGGTCTTCGAGGGCTTTGATCTCCTGCGCGAGTACTTCATGTTCCCGCGCAAGTTCCTGGGCTTCCGCCTCACCGGCCTGCGCGAGGTGCTGCCGCGGCTCACGGCGCGCAGCGTCGACGTGATCGTGACCTTCCGGGAGTGCAATGCCCGCCTCGCCGCGGCCGTGCGGCCGGAGGCCTTCGCGCTCTATGCGGCGCCGGCCGTCAACCTGTTCGAGATGACGACGGACCGCGTGCCGGTGCGGGCCGGCGAGCACGAGCACCACCTCGTGCCCGACCGCAGCCGCATGCTCGACTTCGAGCCGCACCGCGTGCTCGACGTCTACGCCCACGTCGCGGGCCGGTCCGAGAAGCGCCGGGTCGAGCCGCTGCACGCGGCGCAGGGCGCCGCGCGGGCGACGGGCCCATCCTATACTCTACGCCGCCTGCCGCGCCGCCGCTCGTCGGCAGAGCGGCAGGCGGCGCAGACCTCGGATTACTGCGGGACCGAGATCTTCCTCACCCTCGTCGACTCGGCGCGCGAGGACGAGGAGCGCATCGCCGAACTCAGCGTGCGGGCGCTCTGCTCGAACCGGCACCTGCCCGAGCACCTGCCGGTCGGGGCGGGCGGCACCGACTTCCGCCTCGCGGACGACGCCGACCTGGAGGTGCTGTGCGTCGCCGGCCCGACGCGCCCGCGCGAGCCCGTGGTGGCGCAGATGCGCGGCCGGGCCGGGACCGCCTGGACCGGCGAGGTGGCGTGGCGCCTCGTGAACATGCTGAGCCTCAACCACCTCGGGCTGGTGCGCCGCGGGGCGGGGGCGAGCGCCGAGGCGCTGCGGGAGATGCTGTCGCTCTTCGCCGACCTCTCCGACGCGGCGGTGGAGCGCCGCATCCGCGGCGTGCGCAGCGTCGACAGCCGCCCGGTGGTGCGGCGGCTGCGCCAGCGCCTCGGCACCGGCACGGCGCGCGGCACCGAAGTGACCGTCACTCTCGACGAGCGCGCCTTCGAGGGCACCGGCGCCTTCCTGCTCGGCGCCGTGCTCGACCGCTTCTACGCCGAATATGCCGGGATCAACCACTTCACCCAGACCGTGATCCGCACGACGGACCGCGGCGAGATCATGCGCTGGCCGCCCCGGGCCGGCGCGAGGGCGCCGCTGTGAGCGCCGCCGCTCTCCTCGCGGCCGGCACCGCGCCCGCCGAAGCCGCGGCGACCGAGGCTCCGCCCCGGGCGGCCCGCCCCGCCCCGCCTCCGGCCTCCGCGCCGCACACGGCCCCCGTGTCGCCCGCGCTCGCGGCGCGGCCCGGCGCGCACGACCTCTTCGCGCTGCTGCGGCGTCTGGAGCGCGAGCATCCCGACCGGCCGCGGATCGGCGACAGTGCAGCGCGGCGCGAGGAATACGTCGCGCTCGGGGAGGATCCTTTTCTCGACTTCCCCGCCTCCACGCTCTCGCGCGTCGACCGCGACGCGGACGGGCGCCTGCGGCTCTTCGTGCGGTTCCTCGGGCTCCTCGGCCCACAGGGAGCACTGCCGCTCGCCGTGACGGACGAGGCGCATGGCTGGCATCTTGCGCATGACGACGCCTTCCCGCGCTTCCTCGACATCCTCAACAACCGCTTCCTGCAGCTCTTCTTTCGCGCCTGGGCGGATGCGCGGCCCGCCGCTCAGGCCGACCGGCCGGACCAGGACCGCTTCGTCGCCTATGTGGGCTCCGCGATCGGGCTGGGTTCGGCGCCCTACCGCAACCGGGGCGCAGTGCCGGATTCGGCCAAGCTCGCCTTCGCGGGCCTGCTCGCCCCGAAGGCGAAGTCGCCGGCGCGGCTGCGCGCGGCGGTGGCCGGGCTGTTCGGGGTCGCGGTCGAGATCGACTCCTTCGTCGGCACGCAGCTCGCCTTCGAGCCCGGCGACCGCTCCCGCCTCGGGCGCGCCCATGCGCGGCTCGGCGCGGACCTCCTCCTCGGGAGCCGCGTGTTCAGCGTCGAGGACAGGTTCCGCATCCGGATCATCGCGGCGGATCTCGCCCAGTACGAGCGCTTCCTGCCGACGGGCGAATCCTGCGCGCTGCTCGCCGACCTCGTCTTCTTCCACCTCGGCGAGGAACTCGACTGGGAGCTCGAACTCGCGCTGCCGGCGCACGCGGTGCGGCCCGCCCGCCTCGGGCGCGGGGGGCGGCTCGGCTACACCGCCTGGATCACCCGCCCGCCGGATCCCGACGCCCCCGGCCTGCGCCGGGACGCCCGGCTCAATCCCGCCGAACGCATCCGGGTCCTTGAGGCCCACCCCAACCCCCACCGCACCGACAGGAGGCCGTCATGACCGAGATCAGCATCGAGACCGTCACCGGCAAGCTCAACCGCGTCGGTTACGACGCCTTCATCCAGGCCCTGCGCGCCGCCCGGGCGGCAGGCCACCGCAACGTCGAACTCGCGCACTGGCTCGCGCGGCTCCTCGACGCGCGCGACAGCGACCTGTCCCTGACGGTCGACCATTACGGCCTCGACCGCGGGCGCCTCTCGGCCGACCTCGCCCGCGCGCTGGAGAGCTTGCGGCGGGGTGGGACCGAGCTGCCGGGCGTGGCGCCCTCGATCATTGATGCCCTCGACCGCGGCTGGCACCAGGCGACGCTCTTGTTCGGCGAGACGCAGATCCGCTCCGGCCACCTCCTCGTCGGCGCCCTGCGCTCGGGCGAACTGCGCCGCGCCCTCCTCGCCCTCTCGCCCGAGTTCGGCCGCCTCCCGGTCGACGCGCTCGTCGCAAATCATCGCGCCATCTGGGCCTGCTCAGAGGAGGAGAACCTGCAGCCGATGGACGGAGCTGGCCTCGTCGCCGGCTCTTCTGACGCGGCGGGGCCGGCGGGCCGCACGGCGCTCGATCGCTTCTCGCAGGACCTCACGGCTCGGGCGGCCCGCGGCGACATGGATCCCGTGCGCGGTCGCGACGAGGAGATTCGGCAGGTTACGGACGTGCTCATGCGGCGGCGGCAGAACAACCCGATCCTCACTGGCGAGGCGGGAGTCGGCAAGACCGCCGTGGTCGAAGGCTTCGCGCAGGCCGTCGTGGCCGGCCGCGTGCCACCCACGCTCCGGGAGGTGCGCGTCTGTGCCCTCGATATCGGCCTCATGCAGGCCGGCGCGTCGATGAAGGGCGAGTTCGAACAGCGGCTGCGCGCCGTGATCGACGAGGTGCAATCCTCGCCCAAGCCCATCATCCTGTTCATCGATGAGGCGCACACCCTCATCGGCGCGGGAGGCCAAGCCGGAACCGGGGACGCGGCAAATCTGCTCAAGCCGGCGCTCGCACGCGGCGGCCTGCGCACGATCGCGGCGACCACCTGGGCGGAGTACCGTCAGCACATCGAGAAGGATCCCGCGCTCACCCGCCGCTTCCAGCCGATCCACATCGGCGAGCCCGGGATCGACCAATGCCGTGACATGGTGCGCGGGCTTATCGGGGTAATGGAAACGCATCATGGCGTGCGCATCGCCGAGGCTGCCATCGCGGCGGCCGTCCGGCTCTCTCACCGCTACATCCCGTCTCGGCAGCTTCCTGACAAGGCGGTCAGCCTGCTCGACACGGCCTGCGCGCGCGTCGCCGTGAGTCAGAACGCAGTTCCCGCAGCGGTCGAGGATGCGCGCGCCGCGATCCGGGCTCTCGAGGACGAGCGCGCGGCGCTGTCAGCCGACCGCGACCTCGGCCGCGACAGCAGCCAACGCCTGAATGCTATTGCGACCGAACTCGCGACCGCGCAGGAGGGCCTCGCCGACCTGGAGGCCGCCTGGGCCGAGCAGGTCGCCCTCGTGGAGGAGATCGGGACGCTGCGCCGGCGGCGGGAGGCGCCCGCCGCCCCACCTGATGGAATCACTCCGGCCGGTGAGATCTGCGCCGCCTTGCAGTCCCTCACCGAGCGCCTCGACGCGATTCCGCCGGAGCGCCGGATGGTGCACGCCCACGTGGATGAGGGGACAGTCGCCGCGATCGTGTCCGATTGGACCGGAATTCCGGTCGGGCGGATGGTGCGCGACGAGATCGAGACGGTGCTGCGCCTGCCGGAAATCATCGGGGCCCGCGTGGTGGGCCAGTCGCACGGCCTGGCGATGATCGCCCGCCGTGTCGAGACGAACCGTGCGGGCCTGGAGAATCCGAATAAGCCTGTCGGGGTCTTCCTGCTCTGCGGTCCGTCGGGCGTCGGCAAGACTGAGACGGCCCTCGCGCTCGCCGAAGCCCTGTACGGCGGCGAGCAGAACCTGATCACGATCAACATGAGCGAGTTCCAGGAGGCGCACACAGTGTCGACCCTGAAGGGTGCGCCGCCTGGCTATGTCGGGCACGGCGAGGGCGGGCGGCTCACCGAAGCCGTGCGGCGCCGGCCCTACAGCGTAGTTCTGCTCGACGAGATCGAGAAGGCCCATCCGGATGTCCACGAGCTGTTCTTCCAAGTCTTCGATAAGGGTGTCATGGAGGACGGCACGGGGCGGCGGATCGACTTCCGCAACACGCTCATCCTCATGACCTCGAACGTCGGCACCGACCTGATCATGCGCGCCGCGCCGCGTGCGGACTGCGCACCTCATGGGGAGAGCTTCGCCGAGGCGATTGCGGAGGCGCTGCGGCCAGAGCTGCTGCGCGTCTTCCCCGCCGCCCTCCTCGGCCGGATCGTAACCATTCCCTACCTGCCCCTCTCGCCCGCGATGCTCGAGGCCATTATCCGCCTCCAGCTTGATCGGATCGGAGCGCGGGTCCGCGCGGCACATGGCGTCGCCTTCTCCTACGACGCCACCGTCGTTACCGACATCCTGGCGCGCTGCGACGACCCGGATTCTGGCGGCCGGATGATCGACAACATCGTCACGAACACTCTGCTCCCCGACCTCTCGCGCGCACTCCTGAACCGGGCGCTCGCCCGGACGAGCGCGCGGGCCGTGCGGGTCACGGTCGCGGACGGCGCCTTCGTCTACGCATGGGACAACGCGGCGCCCGACGCAGGCCCGGCGGAGCCGACGGCCCGCGTGCACGAGGCCGCCTGACCGTGCGGTCTGTTTCGCGGCAGCATTGTGCGTGACTGTCGGAGTGACACCGCGCGGAAATACGGGCGGCATAGGCAGGTGAGGAGAGGCACAGCACGTGATCGCCGTGCCGTTCCATTGCCGAGGTCCCCCTATGCCGGACGTGTCCGCCCTGGCCCGCATGCTGCGAGTGAACGGCTTCTTCGCCAGCTTGCCGGCCGAGATGATCGCAACCATTGCCGAACTCGGCGTTCTGTGCCGGCTGGACGAGGGAGAGACCCTGTTCATGAAGGGCGACCCCGGCGATGCGCTCTACGCCGTACTGAAGGGCCAGATCCGCATCTCGACGAGCAGCGAGGAAGGGCGGCACTACACGCTCAACCTCCTTGGTGCGGGCGACGTCTTCGGCGAGATCGCCCTGCTGGACGGCCAGCCGCGCACGGCCGATGCCACGGCCGCGGAAGCTGCCGAGCTCTTCATGGTGCGGCGGCGCGACTTCCTCGACCTGTTGGCCCGCCGGCCGGATGCCAGCGGACAGATTATCGCCCAGCTCTGCAGCCGCCTCAGGTACATCATCGAGCAAATGGAGGAGGTCGTGCTGCTGCCGATCGGGGTCCGGCTGGCGCGCCGTCTCCTCGCGCTCACGGACGATTTTGGGGCCGAGCTGAACGTCTCGCAGGAGGTCCTCGCCGCCTTCGTCGGGAGCACCCGGGAGAGCGTGAACCGCCAGCTGCGCCAATGGCAGGCCGCCGGGCTCGTCCGTCTCGGCCGCAGCCGCATCCTCGTGCTCGACCGCGACCGCCTGTCCTGCGCGCACGAACCAGCCTGATTGGCCCGTCCGTCAGGCGCATTGCGGGACGAACACGTAGCCCTCGCCGCGCACCGTCTGAATCAGCGCGGGCTTGGTTCCGGTCTCGATCTTGCGCCGCAGCCGCGTGATGCGGATGTCGATGCTGCGGTCGGAATGGTCGCTCTCGCGGTATCCCTGGGCCATGGTCCGCAACTGCTGCCGGCTGAGGACCCGGTTCGGGCGGGTGGCGAAGGCGATCAGGAGATCGACCTCCATCGCGGTGAGCGGGACCGGAGTCCCGCTCGTATCGAACAGGGTGCGTCGATCGAGGTCGAGGGTAAAGAGGCCGACTGCCACGGTGCGCGCGGGGGCCGGCGCGGCAGGAGAAGCAACAGTCGAGCGTATCACGCGCCGCAGGACGCTGCGCACGCGCCCGAGCAGCTCGCGCAGGTCATAGGGCTTGACGACATAATCGTCGGCTCCGAGTTCGAGGCCGGCGATCCGATGCGTGGCGTTCTGCGCCGCGGTCGCGAAGATCAGGCCCGCCTTCGAGCCCCGGCTGCGCAGCCAGCGCGCGAGCGACAGCCCGTTCTCCGCCGGCAGGGCTATGTCGAGGATCACGACGTCGGGCTCAGCCTGATCCACCGCCGCCCGCAACTCGCGTCCGTCTGCCGCGCCGATGACCCGAAATCCCGCCTCGGTCAGGTATTCCTCGACAGCTTGGCGTAGATCGGCCTCGTCCTCGACGACGATTATGGTTGACGGCATGACTGCCCTCGCGGGATGATCCGCGTCCGTGTCGGGCGTGAACAGCCGGCTTCATTGGGTTTCGCATGACGCGGCGACCCAGGATAGCATTGATCGACGACGAGGTCGATTTGACCGCAGCCCTCGCTGAGTATCTCGGCGACGCTGGCTACGACGTGGTCACGGCCACGTCGGTCGCGACGGGCGGGGCAGTGCTGGCCGAGGCGGCTGTGGACCTCGTGGTGCTCGATCTCAGCATGCCGGGCGGGGGAGGGCTCGACCTCCTCCGGACCCTGCGGACCGGCGCGGCGAAGAGTGTTCCGGTGCTGATCCTGACCGCGTTGGCCGAGCCGATCGAACGGGTCGTGGGGCTCGAACTCGGAGCCGACGATTTTCTGGTGAAGCCTGTCGAGCCGCGCGAACTCGCCGCCCGCATCTCGGGCATCTTGTGCCGCCTCGGCATGGAGACACGGGAGACGGTGCCGTTCGAGCGGGCGACCGTGGACCTCACGACCTCCCGGCTGCTCCGCCACGGCGCGCCGCCCGAGCGGCTCGGGCCCGGGGAGGTCGTGCTGATCCGGATCTTTGCACGCAACCCCAACCGCGTCATGGCCCGCGAGGACCTTCTCGAAGCCGCGCCGGCCAACAGCCTGGATGCGAACGACCGCTCGATCGACACCCGCATCACACGGCTGCGGCGAAAGCTCGACACCGACGCGATCGTCACTGTCCGAGGCCATGGATACATGTTCGTCCCGCCGGTGCCCGACCTGCCCGCAGGCGCAACCGGCGACATCGACGCACCCGAGGAGGCCTGAAGCCGCCCAATGCCGTTCACGGTCGCGTGACCGCCGTCACGGTTCTCCTCTCTCTGTCGTGGCAGAGGTAGCGGCGCGAGCCGCGATCGGGGCCGACGTGCCGTGACGAAACCACCAGCACGTGCCGCCCCCCAAGGCGGATGCTCGCCGCGGGCGCACCCGTGGGTGCGGTCGGCTCTACCGGCCGGCCGACCGGGCCGCATCTCCACTACGAGACCCGCGTCGCCGGACCCCCAATTGACCCCGTCCGGCTCCTGCAGATCGGAGCCGACCTGTACGGCCTGTCCGCCGGCACGCCCATCCCGCAGCCGAGCAACACGGTCCACGACACGCAGGACGGTTGACCCGGGCAGGCCAGCGATCTGGTGACATTTTTTAGTTGGCCTCGAATCACCCGAGGCTGCTGATCCACTCGTTGAGAGAACTTCGGATGGCCGCCTGTGGGTGGCTGCGCGGCCCAGTGACGCTGGCCCCTCAGCATGAGGCTTGTGGTGGCTGCCAGATCAAGGCCGTCAGGTCGGCATCCTGACAGTCCGAGCTGCCCTGAACCTCAGTGATATCAATCACGGACGACGAAGGCGTCTTGGCCTAAGGTTCTCACACTCAAGTCGTCCAAAGCAGATGGTCGATGCAATACGTAAGATCGAGCGACGCTTGAGGTCGTTCATGCGCGACGACGAGATATGGATGGTCTCGCCAGCGCCCGACGGCAACCCTCATGAAAATGTTAGGAGAACACCATGGCTGTCGATATCTTTCTGAAGCTCGAAGGGATCAAGGGCGAAGCGCAGGACGCCAAGCACAAGGACGAGATCGACATTCTGTCGTGGTCCTGGGGCATGTCCCAGTCGGGGACAACGCATATGGGTTCGGGGTCCGGCTCCGGTAAAGTGTCGGTGCAGGACATCAGCCTGACCAAGTACATCGACAAGGCCTCGCCAACGCTCGCCCAGCACTGCGCCAACGGCAAGCACATCACCAAGGGCACGCTCATCGTACGCAAGGCGGGCGACAAGCCGCTCGAATACATCGTCATTGAACTCAAGGACATTATCGTCTCGCATGTCTCTTTGGGCGGCACCTCGCACGACGATCGCCTGCACGAGAGCATCACGCTCAACTTCCGTGAATTCGACTACAAGTACACGACCCAGGCAGCGAACGGCTCCGCCGGTCCTCAGACCGAGGTCAAATGGGACATCGCGAAGAACGTCGCGGCGTGAGTCGCGGCGGCTAGCGCCTCGGCGGGCCGTCTAGCCGCGACGCGGAGGTCCTGCTGCTCGCCGTGGGTGGCAGGACCTCGCGCGAAAGGACCCCCCAAGCCCTCGGCGACGCTCGGACCGCAGACGATCCCGGGCGAGTCGGCCGCGCAAGCTCGATCGATCTCACCGGACCCAGTGGCGTCTGGTCATCCTGCGCACCGCAAGCAAGGAGGCCGTCATGGCCGAGCTGACCTATCTCCCATTCGCCAGCAATGCCCGCATCCTCTCGGTCGCTGCGGGCGGTCCGCCCCTGCAATGGGGCGAGCCGGACCACGCCGCCGTCAAGATCCTGCAGCAGGCCATCATCGCCGCCGGGTTCCCGATCGAGAAGGGGGCGGACGGCAATTTCGGGCGTCTCACCGCCGAGGCTATCCGGGCGTTCGAAGCCAAGTACCGGCTCGGCCCGGTCAGCGGCGTGGCCGGCCGCGCAGTAATCGCCATGCTCGACGAGATCCTCGGCGGCCGGTCGGGCAGCGCGCTTCGGCAGGGCGTCACCGTTGTCTCGGCGACCCTCACCCTCATGCTCCAGCGCACGCCAGGCGCGATTCCGGTGAAACTCACACACTATCTCCAGCGGACGATGGAACTTTGCGATGAATATGGGCTGAAAGTTCGGTTCCAGGACCGGCAGCATCCCCCGATCGACTTCCCCGGCACCTATGACCCGGCTTTCGATGTCTCCCGGATCCGAAAAGCGTCGGAGAAGCACACGGTCGGCCAGTCCAGCGTCCTGCGGGTGATTATGGCGGCATTCGACGCCGGCAGCCTCGAATGGGGCGTCACGGAAGGCGCCGCGCGCGCTCAGATGCCGGTGCGCGACTTCGTCGTGCTGAACACCGCGAAGGTCAAGGTGAGCGGCAATACCCTGCTCCACGAGATGATCCACGCGACGGGCCTGTCGGTGCATGACAGCGATCCGGCGAGTGTGTTCGCGCAGGGCGAGGGCGGCCTCACCTTCAAGCCCGAGCATGCCGCCCGGGTGAGCACGGCCTTCTACTCAGACCGCCGGCCCTGAACGCAGCGCAGGCAGACCCGCGCGCCGCCGTTGCGGCGGCCATGCGGGCATTCACGGCTCCGCGGCTGGGGGCGTCAGTTCCTCCTGCGCGCGGCATAGGGCATCCTGGACGTCCTTCGCCGTAAAGGGCTTCTCCAGCAGAATTGCTGCCTCCGACCCTTGGATGGCCGCGCGCGGTCCGGCTACGACGTCGCCGGTGACGATGATTGTGCGTGCGGCGAGAGCGGGGTCGCGTGCGGCGATGCGGGCTCTCAGCTCGGCGCCATCGATGCCGGGCATCCGCAGGTCCACGAAGACGGCGTCGAAGCGAATTCTGTCGAGGTCGGCCAGGGCAGCGGCGGAGCTGTCCCGCACGCAAGTCCGATGACCCATATCGTCGAGGATCTCGGCGAGGGACCGGGCTACGTCGATCTCGTCATCGACCACCAGGATCGAGAGGCCGCCCGCCCGGCCGTTCTCTCCAGCGCCTGCCGGGAGCATCCCGGCATCGCGCACTGGCAGGACGACCCGGAACAACGCCCCGCCGCCGGGACGGTCCTCGACGGAGATCCGGCCACCATGGCTCTCGATCACGCGGTGCGAAATCGAGAGCCCGATCCCAGTTCCGGCTCCCACCGGCTTCGTGGTGAAGTACGGATCGAAAATGTGCTCACGGATGTCCGGCGGCACGCCCGGGCCGCTATCCGCGACCTCGAGCACGACCGCCTCGCCGTCGAGGGAGGTCCGTAAGGTGATGCACCGGTCGCCCCGGTGGTCAAAGAGGACCTGCGCGGCGTTGATCAGCAGGTTGGCCACTACCTGGCCCAGGAGATCCCGGTCTCCGGAGATCGGAGGCAGCATGGGCGCCAGGGCGAGCTCGAGCGTGACCCCGGCGCTGCGCCGGCCATAGGCCGTCATCTCGACCGCCACCTGCACGATATCGTTTAGGTCCACCGGCTCGCGTCGCGGCGGCTCCTGACGAGCCATTGCCACGAAGCTCTTGACAATGCGGCCGGAGCGCTCGGCTGCGGCGTGGATGCGCTCCGCACGGCGCTGCACATCCAACGTCGGCGCCTTGTCGCGTAGGAGCGTCGCCTGGGCGATCAGGATTGCCAAGGGGTTGTTCAACTCGTGGGCAACACCCGCCAGGAGGGAGCCCATGGCGGAGAGCTTCTCCATCTGGTGAATGCGCATGCGCTGTGCCTCGATCTCGGCTGCCGCTTGCTTGGCAGCCGAGAGGTCGCGCAGGTAGGCGGTAAACAGCCGCCGCTCCGGCAGTCGCACCTCCTTGATGGCGAGTTCCACAGGGAAGATGGATCCATCGGATCGCATGCCCTCGATCTCGATGCGGCGGCCGACGACGGAGCCCCGCCCGGTGACGAGGTAGCGCTTCAACCCTTCCACATGCCGCTGACGCAGGTACGGCGGCACAATGAGATCGCTGATCGGCTGCCCCAGCACTGCGGCGCGCGCGAGACCGAAGGTTGCCTCGGCGGCCGGGTTGAACTCGACAACGCAGCCCTCCTCGTCGATGACGATCACGCAGTCGAGCGCGGAGGTGACGATGGCCGAATTCAGGGCCTGGCTCGCCCGCAGGGCCTCCATCTGCTTCGCCAGCTCCTCCTCGCGCTCCTTCAACTCGGTGAAATCCCGCGTGAAGGCGAGAATCCCCTGGACGTCACCGGACGTGTAAAGGACGAGGCCTTCCTGGATGTAGCGCCGTCCGAATCTCGGGTACGTGACCCATCCCTCATTCCAGACAAGCCCTTCAGCTTCGAGCCGCGAGAGGACCGGCTGATAGGACTCGTAGACGACGTCGCCGAGAATCTCGGCGACGCGCCGCCCCAAAACCTCGTCCTCGCGGGCCCCGACGAAATCGAGGAAGGCCCTGTTGACGTAGCGATACCGATGGTCCGTGTCGACAAGGACGACCCGGGCCGGGCTTAGATCAATGATGGTGCGGAACAGCGCGGTCTCCGATGCGCTGGAACCGGAGCCGCCGGCTGCTAACAAATCTTTGGCCTGGTCCATGACTGCCCCGCAGGTTCGCCCGGCATCGGACTTGCACGGATCCGGCCCGCGGCGAGGGGTGGACGGCACCCCGCTATCATGGCCCACCGTTCGCGTCGGGACCGGAGTACTCTGCAGACACGGTGTTGGGTCGTCACCATCGGCGACCAGCCGCTGCACTCTTAGCTCGACTCATGTGAGGCGTATCCGCAAGGGGGTAGACAGCTACAAGTGCACGAACCGTCACGCCGCGGGTCGAAGGCGAGAAGATTGGAATCGAGGGCTGGTACCAACGGCCCAAGCTGCTGCCGCATTGGACTTTTGATCCATCTCAAATTTTCGATGCCAAGCCAAAATCTTGGCGGCAATTCGAGAGCGGAACCAACGGTCATTTCAAATGCCCGTTGGTGTAACTTTTATAGATCGCAAGCATTCGAGAGCTAGTTGCTGTCGGAGGATGTATATCCATCACATCCTGAATATGGGCAAGGCGTAGCGATATAACAATTGATGCTGGAATCATTGCTGCTGATACCAAGCCCACTTGGTATGCGCCACCGTGACTTGACCGTCTTAGGGCTGTTTAGTCGCAGACGCGCTTCTCTAGGACGGCGCTGAAGCGATCGCGACCCTGCCGCATATAGCATCCGCCATAGTCAGACACGCTTTCGATGGGGTCAGCGCTCCACCCACCATACCACCCGAAGCCATGGCTCCAGTAATGGCCGTGGCCCCAGCCACTGTGATGACTGCCATATGGAGTGCCTGGGTGAGGCTCGCCGACAGCGATGCCGCCGTGTCCGCCGTGGATACCACCACTATGAAAGCTACCGCTGTGACTACCGTGGAAGCCGCCTCCGAAGCCCCGGGCTTCCGCAGTGGTGGCCAATAAGGCCGCTGCCAAACCGGCGACGGAAGCTGTCCGAAGAAGCATTCTGATCATGTCCTGCTCCTATATGTGCGAGGTCTGGCCAGGATGCCTGCTCTTCGCGCCACCTTCTGTGATGGCGATCATAAAAGGGTGCCTGCGCTATAAGCTGATTGTTGTGGACGCGACGGGGATTGCGGCACAGTCTCACGGCGCCGTGTGGTCAAACGTCGCGGCTGCTCATTGCAGGCACGCCATCGAAGCGATGCCGTGTTCCTTCTGCTCATTGGTGATCTTTGGTCTGATTTATGCAAGATCGTTGTTGTCCTCGACGGCCGAAACGGTGTTCAAGATTGCGACGGACGGCACATTCAGCTGGAATCCGCATCAGTGCGGACGCCCATCGGTCGGGTCGAGGTCGTGGCCCCGGTCGCTCCCCTCGCCAGCTGTCTTGGCTGCCTCTAACGCGATTTCCTTCTTCCCGGGCCGCCGTGGGCGCACTGGCTCGGTCGCCACCATTGTCGCGGCCGTCGGCCGCAGAACCTTCCGGATCGCCGGAAGGCTGCCCGCTCGTGCTTTGGCGAACAGCAAGCTGACCACCTCGCAAAGTCGCTGAGCATGGCCGTGCGCGAGAGCATTGCGATATTCGCTCTGCAGGCGGAAAACCGAGATGCGGAGCGCTGCCGCAATCACCTCCGGCCTCGCCCTTCAGCGTTTCCGGCCAGAGCCGAACACAGCCGCTCGACGACTCCGAACAATTCCGTCCAGTTGATCGGTTTCCCGACGTGAGCGTCCATGCCACCTGCCCGGCACCGCTCCACATCCGCGTCCATGGCATTCGCCGTGAGCGCCACGATCGGCGTGGGACGGCGGCCCTGCGCACGCTCCCACGTCCGCACCGCAGCAGTCGCACTGATCCCGTCGAGCACCGGCATCTGCACGTCCATGAGCACGATGTCGAAAGCCGGCCCTGCCTTGACCGCTTCAATGGCCTGCGCCCCGTCGCTGACGAGCACCACGTCGTGCCCGCGGCGGCTCAGCACGATGCGAATGATCTCCTGGTTGATCTCGTTGTCCTCGGCGACGAGGATGCGGTATGCCTGGGCAACAGGGCCAGCAGTGAGGGCTTGCGACGCGGTCTCGCCCCGCCGATCAGCCCCTGCCGAAGCCAGCGGCAGCTCGAACCAGAAGGTCGAGCCCTGCCCAGGTATGCTCTCGACACCGATCGCGCCCCCCATGAGTTCTACGAGGCGCTTGCAGATCACGAGACCCAAGCCCGTGCCGCCGTACTGACGCGTGGTCGAGGTGTCGGCTTGACTGAACCGCTCGAACAGGAGGGGCAGCTTGTCGGCGGGGATGCCGATGCCCGTGTCCGTGACCTCGACCCGCACACGCCCTGTGCCCGCCGCGGAGCGAACGCGCAAGGCGATCTCACCCTGTGGAGTGAACTTCACGGCGTTGCTGGCGAGGTTGAGGAGGATCTGGCGCAAACGTGTCGGGTCGCCGACATACCAATCAGGCACGTCGCCTTCGATCTCCGCGACGAGCCGGAGCGGCTTGCCCTTGGCGCTCTCCGCGACCAACTCCCGGCAGCTCTCAACGAGCGCGCGCAGGGAGAATGGCACGCGTTCGATGGCCATCTGCCCGGCTTCGATCTTGGAGAAATCCAGGATGTCGTTGACGATGGCGAGCAGCGAACGCCCGGCCTCCTGCGCCAACCCGATCAGATGCCGTTGGGCCGCCGAAAGCGAGGTGTCACCGGCCAGGAGGTCGTGCACGCCAAGCATGCCGGTGAGCGGCGTCCTGAGTTCGTGGCTCATGTTGGCCAGGAACTCGGCCTTGACCCGAGCGCCGGCCTCTGCCGCCACCTTGGCCTGCTCCAAGCGGCGTTCCTGCCGGACCCGCTCGGTGACGTCGCGAATCGCGGTGATGATGGTGACCTCGCCGGCGTCCTCGACCCGTTGGAATACGGCCTCAGCCCAGACGTAATGCCCCGCCTTGTGCCTGAGGCGGTAAACGACGGAGGCGGTTGGCCTCTCCGGGGAGAGGCTCGTCGTTGTGGCGAACACCCGGCCCAAGTCCTCCGGGTGCAGCCACTCGCGCATACCGATCCGGTGCGCCTCCTCGACCGTGTAGCCGAGCATGGCGTGCACCGCGGGTGAGATGTAGGAGCGACGGCCGTCGGCATGGCCAAGGACGATAAGGTCGGAGACGTTGTCGGCGAGAAGCCTGTAGCGCGCCTCGCTCTCGCGCCGGGCCTGCTCCGCGCCATGCCGGGCGGTGATGTCGGTATAGGTACGCACCGCACCGCCTCCCGCAAGCGGCACGGTCCGGATCTCCAGAACGGTGCCGTTCGGACGCTCGCGCTCGTAGGTGTGCTCCTTCGGCTCAAGACCCGCCCTGGCCACCCAGGCGCGGAAGGCATCGTCGGACCGTACGAACTCGTTCTGCGCAAGCTGGTAATTGCGCACCGCGGTGAAGGTAGGTTTTTGCGCCATGAACGCCGCAGGCAGGTCCAGGAGTTCCAAGGCGCGCCGATTGCAGACCTGAACCCGATCGTCGGCATCAACCATCATCAGGCCCTGATCCATGTTCTCCAGCGTCACGGCGAGCAGATCCGCGCTCGCGCGCGCCTCGGCTTCGGCCGCCCGCACGCGCCGGTCCCGCCGCCCGAGACCGACGCCAAGCCCGACGAGAGCGAGCGCCACCGTGCTGATCGCGCCGGCCTGGATCACAGCCTCCCGGCGCCAGGGCGCGAGTGCGTCATCCCTTGCGATCGCAGCCGAGACCGTCAGCGCGGGGTACTTCACCAGCCGCTCGTAGGCGACGATGCGTTCGACCCCATCCACGGCCGCTGGCTCATCGTAGACGCCGGACGAGGCTTGGTGCAGGTTTTGGAAGAGAGGCGTGGCGGAGTAGTCCTTGCTTTGGCTCTCGATCGGCGCCGCCGGCTGTCGTGAGAGAAGCTGCCCCTCCGTGCTCCACAGCCCAATGCTACCTCGCTCGCCCAGGCCGAGCGTAGCGTAGAACTGCGCGAAGTAGTCCGGTTCGAGCGCGGCCATGACAACACCGGCGAACGACCCATCTGGATTGTTCAGCCGGCGCGAAAGGGGGAGAACTGACCTTTGCTCGTAATGGCTGCGCATTGGTGCGCCGATGACCACGGCGCTGTCTTCCGAATGGTCCCGATGCCAGGCGAAGTAGGGCCGGTCGGCACTGCTGATGGGCGGGTGCGGCGCAAGCGTGTCGACGACCCACAGGCCGTTGGCATCAGTGATGGCGATCACGCTCACCTGCGCGATGGTCCCTGTGCAGCGGACGAGAAAGCCTTTCACGGTCGTCCGATCGGGGTTGTGCTCGATCCACTCGGTCGTGCCGGAGAGGATCAGGTCGACGGCCTCGATCGTGCGCTCGGCGTGCTGGGCAAGCGACCGGCTGAGATTGCGCGCATCCTTGCGCGCATCCGCGAGGGCAGCCTCGCGCGAGCGCATAATCTGCCAGACGCCGATGAGCACCAGGAGCAAGGCGACGAGTAACGTCACGCCGGCTGAATTGCGCAGGGGGTAACCGGAGCGAAGACGGTTGGGCACGAACAGCATTGGCTATCTCGAATGACGCGACACGATCCATGCGCGGCCGCGATTGTAGTTAACGTGCTCTCCCAAACCGTTAATTCTATAGGATGCGGTACCACTCACCTTTAGCACCCTGCTAGCGCCGCCGTCCTGTGTGCCGCTCTCGGCTGCATAGGATCGGAAAGACCGAACGCACCATTCATTTACATGAGATAGTTTGCCGCAATTATCGCCGATGCTAATCGTGCGCCCTGGGAGGGACTGACACGCGCACATCGATTCGAAGAGTTATGCTGTGCTCGATTGATCACGCCTGATCGAGCCTCCAGTCCGCTTGGTCCTGTCGCGGCGGGCTTTTCTATTGGGTGGAACGTGTCGAGCAGTCCGATGTCGACCCGTCTCGGACCTTCGGGGCGTCCGCTTGCCGGCTACGCCGTGACGCCGAGCGTCTTAGCGAGCGAGCCCACGATCTGCCTGAACTCGACCGGCTTCCGGAGTCGACCCACCGCATCGAACTCGGGTGGGATCACCACCTCGTCGTAGCCCGTGATGAACACGAACGGGATGCCGCGCTGCTTCAGCTCGCGCGCGAGCATGGACAACGGACCTTTGCCCAGGTTGATGTTGAGGACGGCGCCCGTGGGCGTCGCGTCCACCATCTCGTCCCGCGTGCAGCGTCCGCTTGGCGAACTCGATGTAGCGGGCATGCACGCTCTCGATGCGCTTGGCGCGCCCGAGATCGGCGGATGCCGACAGCCGCTTCTGGAGATCGGAATCGATCAGGCGCTCGATCTCGTGCTCGACCTCGTCGCTGAGCTTGAAGCCGTCCGGCCCGAACAGCTTGATGCCGTTATCCTCGTACGGGTTGTGGGAGGCGGAGATCATCACGCCGAGATCGGCGCGCATGGAGCGCGTGAGCATGGCGACGGCGGGGGTCGGCATCGGCCCGAGCAGCAGCACGTCCATGCCCACCGAGGTGAAGCCGGCGACGAGGGCGGTCTCGATCATGTAGCCCGACAGCCGGGTGTCCTTGCCGATCACCACCCGGTGGCGGTACTCGCCGCGCTGGAACAGCAGGCCGGCCGCCTGTCCGACCTTGAGGGCGAGTTCCGGGGTGATGACGCCGTTCGCCCGGCCCCGGATGCCGTCGGTTCCGAAGTACTTGCGCATGCTGATACCTCACTCCACGGTGACGGACTTGGCGAGAAGACGTTGCCAGCAAATTCCCGACACTGGATTTGCGGCAGAGTCAAGGAAAGCATCCCAAACCCTGAACTGCACGCCGAATCACGGTCAACATCAAAATTAGAGACATTTTGATCGAGACATTTTGAGCATAATACCAACTCGCCTAGAGCATAATACTGACGCGCCTAGACACTGACAGGTGCGATCCAGGGGTAGTTGCAGAGTGACTGGATGCGCCCCGGCTCCGCCGTGAGCGCATTCCAGGCCGTGCAACAGGCATGCACGACGGTCTCGTCGTCGGCTCAGAAGCGTTGCGAGACAAAGCTACGGGCATACGGATGGCTGAGGCCCTCGCGGACAGCAACCGATCAGGCGGTCGTTGCTGCGTCGGAAATTGCCTCAAGAGTGAAACTACTGGCCTCGCCAGACTGATAGCAGCTTTTGTTTGTCAGGCAACAAGCTTCCAAAATCCGGTTTCAGGCGCTCTACCACTAGCCCAAAATAGCAATTCTGCACAATCCCATACACCAAAATCCCTGGCAGTCAGGTCTTGAGAGATCTTGAGATGTCTTGCGGATTGGTCTCTGGTGTGGCCCGTCTTAATAGTCGTTCTGAAAGAACGCACACCAGAGCACATTGTTCAGAACTGATGAAACAACGAGAATGTGTATGAGGCCGAACGCACGTCCAGTCTTCTACGGTGCAAGCGGCCGACGCGCTCGCTTCACGAATGCGGCGCTGCTGCTTATCTCGTTCCTCGCGGTGTTCGGACTCGCCAGCCTGATCTACGGAATGCTGGTTGCTCCCAATCTGCCCGCTTCTGAGAAATCAAGGCCCAAGGCTATAAATTCAGACACCGGCATCCGAGCCGACCGGGTTACGGCGACAGAGCCTGTCAATCCGACCTCGAACCGGCAGGTTCCGCCTACCGCGGCGCAAGCCTTGCGCTTCGCGTACCTCGCGAGCAACGACTATGCGCTCGCCTCCCTCAAACAGCATGCCGCCGAGCTCGACGGGATCATTCCGGACTGGCTTGAGCTGAGGCAGCAGGAGGGACGGATCCACATCCAGGTCGATGATAACAGCGTCGGCATTTCCCGGTGGCTGAAAGCGAACGCACCTCGGCTGCAAATTTATCCTCTGATCAACAGTGGCCTGACCACTCATCAAACGAACCTTGTATTTGCGATGAATTCTGCAAGAGAAAAGAGCATCGCTGAGATAATTTCTTATTTGGAGCGGAACGAATTGCCCGGGATTACCTTACAGGTCCCAAATGCCACCCCCTCTAACGAGCGAATCATCATCAATTTCGTCCGTGAGCTGAGGCGCAGGCTCGGCGAGCAGCAACGCAAGCTGATCGTGATGACGAGCCTCACCGACGGTGCCCCCCGCATCAGTGAACTCAGCAAAGCGTCGGACTATGTCCTCGTGACGACCCATGACAATACCCAGTACGGTCGGCCAACCCCGATCGTCCCCCAAGCATGGATCGAGTCGCAGCTAGCGGCTCTCTTCGCCCGGGCCGATGCAAGCAAGATCATCGTCAGTATCGGTTCGTTTGGAATCGATTGGGATCGATTTGGTCGGATGAAGCAGATCTCCGTACCCGCGGCCTGGACGCTTATGCAGAATGCTGGCACGCCGCTCAAGTTCGATCAACGCTCGCTCAACGCAACGTTGCGGTATCGCGATGCAAATGGGCAGCCGCACGAGGTCTGGCTGCTCGACGGCGTCACCTGCTTCAATCAGCTCCGAGCGGTTTTGGCCTACAAGCCGGCCGGAATAGCCCTCTTCGGCCTCGGCTACGAGGATGCGGGCATCTGGTCTATGTGGGCGCCGACCAAGCTTCCCGACGCTCACGCGCTGAAGTCGCTCGCAACCTTGCAGCCGGGGGGCGACTTTTTCGCGAGCCTCAAGGCGGCACTCGTTTCGGCGACCCCGGGAGGACCGGGCAAGCGAATCCTCGCCTACAATGACAGGCTTGGCCTCATCACCGGACAGTCCGTCACGGTGGCACCGGTTCAGGCCCAAGCAACCACGTGGTTTCCGGTTGCAAAAAACCTTGTCGCGCTGACGTTCGACGATGGACCGGATCCCAATTACACCGCGAAGATCTTGGATATCTTACGCGAAAAGGGAGCGAAGGCGACGTTCTATATCATCGGCCGCAATGCCGTGCAGTCGCCCGGGCTGCTCAAGAGGATCTACGATGAGGGGCACGACATCGGGAATCACACCTTCTCGCACGCGCGCCTCATGGAGAGCAGCGGGCGGGAACGGATCGCCGTCGAGCTGAACATGGCTCAGCGGATCATCGAGGCGCAAACGGGGGTCCGAACCACCCTGTTTAGGCCACCGGAAGCTTTCAGGAGCCTCTCCTTCCTCGACTTCTCGCCGCAGCTTGTCGAGGTCGCCACCGAGCTCGGGTACCAGATTGGAGCGCTCGACACGGATTCCTTCGACTGGGCTGCAGCCGCCTTCGGCGTCAAGAAGGCCAACGTCGTCGACCGGGTTGTGAGCAAGGTTGCGAACGGGCAGGGTCAGATCGTGCTGATGCACGATGCTGGTGGAAACCGGCAACTGACCATCGACGCCCTACCGGACATCATTGATCAGCTTCAGGCCAGGGGCTTTCAGTTCGTCACGACACACGAACTCGTCGGCAGGGCGCGCGACGCGGTCATGCCGCCGACGCGGGCGCCGAGCCTCATCGAGGCCTTCAACACGGAATTCTGGCGCATCGGATCCCAGACGGTGTCCTGGCTCTGCGATGCCATTCCGGCCGTCGCCATCACGACCACCGTGCTCGCGATCTTTCGCCTGACGCTGATCATCATCGGCGCGACCGCGCATGGCCTGAGAGGCAGCCGTCGAGACCCACCGGAGGGATGGCGACCGCGGGGAATTGCTGTCCTGGTGCCGGCATACAACGAGGAGATTGTGATCCTCAAGACGATCCAGACTCTGCTTGCGTCGACCATAGCAGAGCAGATCGAGATCATCGTTATCGACGATGGTTCGACGGACAACACGGCTGCGGTTGTTCGAACAGCTTTCCCGAATACAGCTGCGGTGCAGATCTACACGAAGGCGAATGGCGGCAAGGCTGCTGCTCTCAATTACGGTCTTCAGAAAACATCGACTGAGATTATCGTCGCCATCGACGGCGATACAGTGCTCCTGCCCGATGCAATTGAGCATCTGGCGCGCCATTTCGCTGATCCGAAAATCGGCGCCGTCGCCGGAACCGTCTCTGTCGGCAATCGGAAGACGCTCATCGCCCGTTTCCAGGCCCTCGAATACACGATGAGCCAGAACCTGGACCGCAGGGCCTTCCAGCTCATCAACGCCATCGGCGTCGTTCCCGGCGCGATCGGCGCGTGGCGGCGCGAGGCTCTGATGGCTGTCGGAGGCTACTCGTCAGACACGCTTGCGGAAGATGCCGATTTGACGATCTCGCTCGAACTCGCGGGCTGGAAAGTCGTGTGCGAGCCGCGCGCCCGCGCACTCACGGAGGCGCCCGAGCGCCTCCGCGCCTTCCTCAAGCAGCGCTTTCGCTGGATGTTCGGCACGCTGCAGGTCGCTTACAAGCACGCCCCGGCGAGCTTAAGGAGACCGCGGGGTATTTCTCTAATCCTGATCCCTAACGTTCTGCTGTTTCAGTTCCTATTTACGTTGCTGGCGCCCCTGATGGATTTGATTCTTATCTTCTCGGTCGTCTCTAGCGTTGTCGATATTACACTCATCGGCTCGAGAAGTGAGGGCTACGGGACGCTTGAACTGCTGATGGCCTATTGGCTCGTCTTCCAAGTCTTCGATTTTCTCGCAGGCTGTGCGGCGTTGCTTCTGCATGGCAAGTCGCCGGAGTGGCGCCTGCTGCCGCTGCTTGTTCTTCAGCGGTTCTGCTACCGCCAGCTGCTCTACATCACGGCCATTCGAACATTGCTGACCGCACTCAGAGGAACTTTCGTGGGCTGGGGCAAACTCGTCCGTACCGGAAGTGTCGATCTACCGGTCGCGTCGGCTTGAACTTGGTAACAACGCTGCAGAAGGAAAAGGGGAGATGAAAGCAACCGACCTGAGATTCGCCCATCCATCACGGAAAATGGTCCAGGCTGCGCTTTGCACCATCACGCTGGGCACAGCCGCCGTGGGTCGGGCTGAGGATCTGACCGATGCCCAGGCTCCTGCTCAGACGGCTAAAGTCGACAGCTTGTCGAGTGCAGAAATCAATCGCTCGGCATCCTATGCAATCGGCGACAAATTAAAAATCACGGTCTTCGAGCAACTGCAGCCCGACACGCGTGAGGGAGGGGAGCAGCGAGATATCGTCGCCTCGGCCATCGAGCGACCGGACCTGTCGGGCGAGTACATCGTCCAGGAGGACGGCAACATCTACATGCCCCTGACTGGCTCGGTCGCCGTCGCCGGGAGCTCGTTCCAGGAACTCGATCAAGCCCTCTCGACCGCATTGAGCGGCAAGCTGAACGGCGTGGTGCGGGTTGGCATCCGACTCGTTGAACGGGAGCCGGTCTACGTCCTGGGGCCCGTCGCACGGCCCGGTCCATACAAGCACATCCCGGGGATGAGCGTGCTGCACGTCTTGGCGCTGGCCGGAGCGGCCGACACGGCTCTGCAAGATCAATGGCGCCTCCTTGACACCGCGCGCGAGAGAGAACGCCTGCTCAAATCGAGCGAGCGGCTGACCCGATCGCTCGCGCGGCTCGCAATTCTTGTGACTGAGCGCGACGGAGCCGAGCCTGCGACCAAGCGCCTGTCGGACTTGGTCGGCCCGGTGGCCGCCAAGGCGCGCCTCGGCGAGGCGAACTCGTTTCGCGAAGTCGAGCGGTCAAAGCGCAAGAAGCAGGAAACCGCAATCGCAGCCGCCATCCAATCCTACCAGACCGAGCTGGCGATCCAGCGCAACAAGCTGGCACAGGTCGAATCAAATGTCAGCGATCGCAACCAGCGGATGGACTTCATTAACAAGCTTCGCGAACGCGGCGCGACGACGGATATCACCTACTACGCGAGCCTGATGGAACTCGGCGACGCCAAGGAGCGGTTTCAGGATGCCAAGGCGGTGATTGCGCAGACGGAGCACCGCATCTCGGATCTTCAGCACGAGCAGCTTCGGATCACCGTCGACGCTGAAGTCGATCGGGAGCGCGAGATCCGCGAGTTGCAGAGCGCAATCGACGAGGAGGAACTCACACGGGTCGCCGTCGGCACGGCGCTGGCTCAGCTTCCAGGCACCCTGGAGCGTCAGACGACGGGCCGGAAAGAGATGAGTTTCTCGATCCTCCGTCGGACCCAATGGGGTCTGATGCGGCGGCCAGCACAGTCTGACTCGCTCCTGGAGCCCGGCGACGTTCTGCAGATTTCGCCCTCCCAGGCCGCACGGGTGGCCACGCAATGAGGCTCGCTACCGTTCGCGCCGCCCTCGCTGCTCTGGCAATCACCACTGGGGCGGCTTCGGCGACGCCCCGACCGCAGCCGGTTCACCTCGCCACCTACTACGCAACGTGGTCGGCCGAGGCGGGACCGATCTCCGGCCTGGATGACAAGTTGGCCGGGGTACCGAGCGGGGTGACCGAGGTCCTCATCGCATTCATGAAGCCAGATGCAATCTATTCGGGAAACCTCGATCTTGCGGGCACAGGTATTGAGGTGCCCTATTCGGGGCCGGTCCTCAAGGCTTCGCTTGAGGCACTGAGGGCACGAATCCCGGGCATCAAGGTTCTCGTCTCTGTCGGTGGCGAGCAATACGCGAACTGGAGCCGGTTCAATCCAGGGGCCATTCGCCGCTTTATCGAGGATTTCGGGCTAGACGGGATCGACCTCGATTTCGAGCCCACCGCGCCGAGTTGTCGGAGCCTCTCCGGACACATATCTTGTGGCAGCGACGCGTTGCTCCGTGAGGTCGTCGAGGCAGCGCGC
The DNA here is from genome assembly GCF_000022085.1 of Methylobacterium nodulans ORS 2060. Classification (NCBI taxonomy): domain Bacteria; kingdom Pseudomonadati; phylum Pseudomonadota; class Alphaproteobacteria; order Hyphomicrobiales; family Methylobacteriaceae; genus Methylobacterium; species Methylobacterium nodulans. The sequence continues at coordinate 3,107,906 of NC_011894.1, read as the reverse complement.
ACCGCGCTTCCTCGCCCTCTTGCGGTCTGGCTCACGGCAACGAACACCGGCGCCTATGGCGAAGGTGTTTGGCGCGAGGCGCGCCCGACCGGGGGGCCAACCTATGGCGCGTTTCTGCCGCTGCTGCGCGACGCCGGCCGGAGGGTGCTGCTCGATGGCATCAGCATCATGGCCTACGACGCGGGGCCGAGCTATCGGCCACTCGAAGCCTACGCCGCCTACCGCAGCCATTTCGAAGGACCAATCCTCATAGGGTTTACTTCGCCGCCCGAAGCCTGGGGCGGGCACGTCTATTCCGTGGCCGAAACTATCGAGACGTTCAGATCGGCGGTGAAGCTCGGCGCGAATGGTGCGATGGTTTTCGCGATTGGGAAGGAGCCGCCGACTGCTCCGAGCCCGACCACACCGAGCCCGGATCATCTTATCGCAGCCCTCATCGATGCGGCCGGAAAGGCCACGACCGATTAGGTGCCCTCGTATGCAGATACGGCAACAACTACCAGCCACATCTGCAGGCCACCGTTATCTCTGTCTGGCGACACATTGTTGAATTTATATCATGTAATGCTTAAGAATCTGCATCAATTTGATTTTCAACATTGCTGCAAGCTGCAGAGCTGGTGTGATCAGCCCCCACGAAGCGGCTCTTCGCAATTTCGTGGATCCGTCTAAGCTCCTGTTGAGCCATGGAAAGCGGTCCGGTGCCGAACACGGGGCAGTCCCGCAACCGCCCACCAGGCCTTCATCTAGACCCAAGAACGCCCATCTGGGCCTTTGGCGTGCCGGTAGTTTGAGCTGCTTCCGCTCGTAGCTTCGCCCCACAGCCGTCTCCCGCACAACGACAGGTGCCGTAGACCCATTAAGAACCGCTCGACGTTGGGGCCTGATGAGCCCGTAGCGACAAGCCATCAGTCAATCGAACCAAGAAGGGCAATGTGATCCGTCTCACAGACGTACTCCTCGAAGCTGTGCTCTGCCTAACCGCAGTCGTGGCAACCATTGTCTTCGGGGAGCGCTGAACCATGCTGGTCATAACCATCTGCGCTGGTATGATCTTCGTTGCCAGCCTCCTGGCCTTGTGGGTTGAGGTGGACCTGCAGCGGCATCTCGGGGAGCGCGATCGGCGCCACCTCGTCCGGCAGGCCTATGCCTCGCTCGCTCTCTTCCTCGTCTTCACCTTCTGCGTGAGTCTGACCGTGTGAGGCGAACCGTGCAGAGCACCTATCACTTCCAGAAATTCGAGAGCGGCTGGTTCGTCGTGGTAGAGGTGGCCTCTCACAGCTATCTGCACAGGCCCACGCCCCTGGGTCGCTACAAGCCTCGCAAGGCGGCCCTCACGGCTGCACGGCTGCTCGCCGGCCGCCAGGGGACCATCGTGGCGCACTGAGGGGAGGGGACGAATCATGTACCTCCTCGACTTCTGGCTCGGCTACAATCCCGGCCCCATGCAGGAGGCCACGCTGGTGGGCGCTGCGGCCACCTTCGTGGTGGCCATTCAAGCCGTCGCCGCGGGCTTCTGGTGGCACATGCTGGGGGCCTTGGGCACGCTGCTGATGCTCTACGCCCTCAGCTTCTTCCCAGCTTAAGTTGTGTCTCCTGGCCGGAACCTTCGGTGGGTCCGACCGGCTCTGTCACGCGAACCCGTGGCGGGAGGGCTCCGGCCGGGGTAGGGCAGGGGGCATGCAGCCGATTTCGTACGCCCGCCATCATTTCCCAGCCGAGATCATGCGGCACGCCGTCTGGCTGTATCTCCGCTTCGGGCTGAGCTACCGCGATGGCCCGGGCCGAACCGCCCGCTGTCGCGCCTAGCTCGCGCCGGCCCTCTCACGCGGCGGGGTGGGGAGTCTGCTGGACATCCGGCGCCCCGAATCCCGTTTGGCCGCTCTAAAGCCCCGGAAGGCCGAGGCGATCAGGACATAGAAGAGCGGCGTGATAAATACCGCCAGAACCGTGGCCGTCACCATGCCCCCGAATACGCCGGTGCCAATGACCCGTTGGCTGTTCATGCTCGCGCCTGTGGCGATGGCCAGCGGGACTACGCCCAGGATGAAGGCGAACGACGTCATCAGGATAGGCCGGAAGCGCAGCTCGCAGGCCTCGATCACGGCCTCGCGGATGGGGCGGCCCTGCGCCACGAGGTCCTTGGCCATTTCGATGATCAGGATGGCGTTCTTCGTCGTCAGACCTACGACCGTGATCAGGCCCACCTTGAAGTACACGTCGTTCGGCATGTCCCGCAGCAGCATCGCGAACACCGATCCGACGACGCCGGTCGGCACCACAAGCAGAACAGCGATCGGGATGGACCAGCTCTCGTAGAGGGCTGCAAGGCACAGGAAGACGCAAAACAGCGACAGGGCGAGCAGGTACATAGCCTGGCTGCCCGAGAGCTTCTCCTGTAAGGACTGGGCGGTCCAAGCGTAGTCGAAGCCGGCCGGCAGTTGCGCGGCGAGGCGTTCCATCTCAGCCATGGCGTCGCCGCTGGCATAGCCCGGCGCGGCGCTGCCCGCGAACTTGATGCTCGGGTACCCGTTGTAGCCCACCACCTGCGACGGCCCCATCGTCCATTTCAGTCTGGCGAAGGACTGAAGCGGCACCATCTGCCCCTTGCCGTTGCGCACGAACAGATCGAGCAGGTTCTCCGCCTTCATCCGTCGGTCGGCCTCTGCCTGCACGATCACCCGCTGCATGCGCGCTTGGTTCGGGAAGTCGTTGACATAGGCCGATCCGAGGCTCGTCGACAGCGTGTCGTTGATGTCGGCAAAGGTGACGCCCAGCGCGTTCGCCTTCTGGCGGTCGATCACGAGCTCGACCTGCGGCGCGGTCGCCAGGGCCTCGACAAAAACATTCTGCAGAATCGGGCTCTGGCTCGCGGCCTTGAGCAATTGGTCGCGTGCGGCTGCCCGGGCGGCATAGCCCTGTTGCCCCTTGTCCTGAAGCCGGAAGCTGAAGCCGCTGGAAGTGCCCAATGTGTCGATGGCTGGCGGCGACAGCGACATGACGATGGCGTCGGGCAGGGTGCCGAGGACCGCATTGGCGCGGGCGCTCAGCGCGTCGGCACTGTCGTTCGGCCCACGCTCGTTCCAGTCCTTCAGGGTGATGAAGGCGAGCCCCGCATTCTGGCCCTGGCCCGAGAAGCCATAGCCGAGCAACGTGACCCGGTTGGCAACCGCCGGCTCGGCCGCGAAGTGCTCCTCGACCCGCTTGAGGACATCGAGGGTGCGGCCAGCCGCGGATTCCGGCGGGGTCTGCACATCGACGAGGACGTAACCCTGATCCTCGAGCGGCAGGAAGCTCGATGGCATCCGCAGAACGCCCCAGCCCAGCGTGCCCAGGATCACAACGTAGATCACGAGCGCGCGCACGGGCCGGCGCAGGATGCCGCCGACGCCGGCGCGATAGGCTCGCGTGCCTGTCCGGAACCACCGGTTGAACCAGCCGAAGAAGCCGCTCTCGGCGTAATTCTTCCCTTCGTCGACCGGCTTGAGCAGCGTCGCGCAGAGCGCCGGGGTCAGCGAGAGCGCGAGGAATGCAGAGAAGGCGATCGAGGTCGCCATGACGATCGAGAACTGGCGGTAGATCACGCCGACCGAGCCCGGGAAGAAGGCCATCGGCACGAACACTGCGACCAGCACAGCCGTGATACCGATGATGGCGCCGGTGATCTGGCCCATGGCCTTGCGGGTCGCCTCACGCGGTGGCAGCCCCTCCTCGGCCATGATGCGCTCGACGTTCTCGACGACCACGATGGCGTCATCGACCAGGATGCCGATCGCCAGCACCATGCCGAACATGGTCAGCACGTTGATGGAGAAGCCAGCGACCAGCAGGGCCGCGCAAGTGCCGAGCAACGCCACCGGCACTACGATGGCCGGGATGAGCGTGTAGCGGATGTTCTGCAGGAACAAAAACATCACGGCAAAGACGAGGACCATCGCCTCGCCCAGCGTCATCAACACCTTCTGGATCGACACCCGGACGAAGGGCGTCGTGTCGTAGGGCACATCGACCCGCACGTTCGCCGGTAACGTCTTAGAAAGGTGAGCGATCTTGGCGCGCACGGCCGTAGCGGTCGCCAGCGCGTTGCCGCCCGGGGCGAGTTGGACGCCGATGCCAGCGGCAGGGTGCCCATCAAGACGCGATTGATACTGGTATGTCTGACCGCCGAGCTCGACCTCGGCAACGTCCCGCAGCCGCACGAGCGAGCCGTCAGGATTGGCACGCAGCACAATCTCCTCGAACTCGCGCACCGAGGTCAGCTGCCCCTTGACCAGGACGCTGGCGGCGATGCGCTGGCCCTCCCTGGCTGGCGGCGCGCCGATGATGCCGGAGGCGATCTGCGCGTTCTGGGCCCCGACCGCGGCGGTGACGTCGCCAGCCGTCAGGCTTAGACCGACAAGCCGGGCCGGATCGATCCAGATCCGCATTGCCTTCTCGGGTGAGAACATGGTCGCTCGACCAACGCCCGGCACCCGCCGCAACTCGCCGAGGATGCGCCGCGTGGCGAGGTCGCCGAGCTCGATCTCGCTCATGGATCCGTCACGGGAACTCACCGTGACGAACTGAAGGAAGCTGGTGCTTGCCTCCTCGACCTGAATGCCCTGCTGAATCACGGCCCGGGGCAGGCGCCCTTCAATGCGCTTGATTCGGTTCTGGACCGCCACCATCGCCTTCGCCGGGTCGGAGCCCGGCGCGAAGGAGGCTGTGATTTGAGCTTGGCCGGAGGTGTCGCTGGTCGACTCGAAGTACATCAGCCCCGGGATGCCATTGAGCTCCTCCTCGATGATGCGGGTAACGCCATCATAGAGCGGCTCGGGCGGCGCTCCTTGATAGGTCGCCGTGACTTGGATCGTGACCGGGGCGACGTCTGGGTACTGGGAGATCGGCAGGAAGGCGATGGAGATCGCCCCGACCAGCATGATGAAGATGGAGATCGCCCAGGCGAAGATCGGACGGTCAATGAAGAACGAGGTCATTGGGAGCGGCCTGCGCGTGCGGGGCGACGGCGGGATCAGGGCCTGGCCGAGGTCTCGGCGGTCCGGCTGCCCTTCCAGGGCACCGGCTTCACGCTGACACCCGGCTGGATCTTCTGGAAACCCTCAACCACGACGATCTCGCCGGGCCGCAGCCCTTCCTCGACGATCCAACCCGCGTCCGTCAGCGCACCCGTATTCAGGGGACGCAGCATGACCCGATTGCCCTCCTCGACGACGAAAGCTTGCGCCTCGCCGGCACTGCTACGCTGGATCGCCTGCGCCGGTACAATAGTAGCATCGGCCTTCACGCCCTGGGCGACGCGCACGCGCACGTATGTGCCCGGCAGCAGAGCGGCTCGCGGGTTGGGGAACGTCGCCCGTAGACTGACCTGCCCGGTGCCAGGATCGACGCTGGCATCCGTAAAGAGCAGCTGGCCCGTATCCGCGTACGGGGTACCGTCGGAATCGACCAGTCGCACTTCTGTTGCCTCCTTGCCGGCAGCTCGTTCGGTGAGCGGGCTCGGGTCGGATGCGGATTGCATGAAGTCGGCATAGATCGGATCGATCTGCTGGATCACGGCGAGGCGCGTGGCGTCGTTCTGGCTGACCAGGGCGCCCTCGGTCGCGAGGGCGCGCCCGATGCGTCCGCCGATGGGCGCGCGCACCGTGGCGTAATCGAGCTCGATCCGGGCGCGAGCGAGTTGAGCCCGTGCGCTTGCCACGTCAGCCTCGGCTTGGCGCAGGGCCGCGACGGCGATGTCGTGCTGGGCGCTGCTCGTCGCCTGCCTCTCCAGAAGCGTCTCGGCGCGCTCCGACTGGCGCAGCGCCTGATCGCGGGTCGCCTCGGCTCGGTCGAGGGCGGCCGCCCGGGCATCGACCTCGGCCTTGTAGACGGCCGGGTCGATGCGGAAGAGAACATCCCCTTTGCGCACGAGGCTGCCTTCCTCGAACATCCGCTCCTGAATGATGCCGGAGACCTGGGCACGCACCTCGGCCACGCGCGTCGGGGCGAGGCGTCCCGGCAAGTCGAGCGTGAGCGGCACCGTCGCGGCTGCGGCCGCCACGGTGGACACCTCGGGTACCGACGCAGCGGAGGACGAATCCCTGGAGAGCGGCTGGCAGGCGGCGAGCGTCAGCCAGAGCGGGACGACGAGCGGCAGGGCTCGGCTTGTAGGGCGATGTATCTGCATCGGCGATCCGTGCGGCGGGCGCTGAGCGCCCCAAGATAGTATCGAACAGTCGCATTCGATTTTACATGAGCCAGCAGGGAATAGAAAGCTACTGTGCGGTATCGGCCGATCAGCTCCCACCGTGTAAATACTGCGTGACAGTTATAGAATGAGGAAATTCAAAGCACATTGCGAGAGATTAACCGCATATATTCATAAATACTAGTGTAATAATGCATCATTCACAGATATTTTTCCGGAGACCGTCAATCAGCTATAAGCTGATAGGCGCAACCGTGATTGCGTAGCCTGTCGGGTGAAGCTTGGGGCTGCGATGACAAAACGCACGCGGTCGCACGCTGACAGGTTTCCGGTGCCGAGCCCAACTGCGAGGCCCGTACGGATCCCCGGCCCCCAGCCCGAGCGTGGTCCAGCCGACCACCTGCACCGGCGCGACGCCCCACACGCCTTCGCCGATCGCCCGGACGCCCCGCCCAATCCCCGTAACTCGTTCGGCACGCGCAGCCCGTTGTTCCGCGGTTCCCTTCCCTGGAGGCTTTCGGACGCCGGCCCTCCGCCACGTCAGATCCGTCCCGTTCGGGCCGGCATCCGAAACCCTTCACAGGAGCCAACCCTTAGTATGCGCAGCCTCGATGTCTGCTACTTGGCGCGGTGCGGCCTCTTCGCATCGAGAAGGAACAATCACCCAGCTTTGCCGGACGGTCAGGAGCTTGGCTGATCGGCCGCTCTCGCCAGAGCCGACGAGGTCGAAGCGACAGATACGCCCGCTGAGGCCGGGCGTTCCGACGCCGCACGAGCGCCGCGGTCGTCCGGCTCGCGGCGCTCGGAACTGACGGTACGATCCGTCGCCGGCGCCGGAAACACCAGCCGACTCATCCGGCCTTCGTTAGGCCGCCCCGCCCGGCCAGCGCGCGACCAACCGGAGACCTCCCAGCCGGCGGGAATGCCGAGCGAACCGCTCTGCCGATCTGATGTCCGACCGTGACCCAGCCGCAGGTGACGCAGAAACGACCCGCGCTGTCGGCCGCCTCATGGCCAAGGAGAGGCCGGGGCTTGCAACGAAGGCTCCGATATGTGGATCTGGCCGGAGTGTTCCAAGCTCGATCTCCTCTAGAAATAAAACTTGCGGCACTTTTCAATAATGAGATGGCCAATGCGGGCCCGCATCGACAAAGCGTCGCCGCATCGGCAAATCTCTGAGAAGGATAGATGCTACCATGGTCATCTCTCAGGGCCTGTGCAGGACGATCAGCAAGGCGGCATTGAGTGAGGGCGGCAACTCACGCAAAACCGCTCGGATGTCATCGAGGCCCTTGTTGCCGGAGGCGCCGATTGCCACGAACCAAGGACCAGTGATGCGCTCTGTCATCGTGGCAGCTTAACACACGTTAGGCCACCTCCTGACATACGGCCGGTTTCACCCACCGCGGACCGCGGGTATGGGTATCAAGCGTCTGATTTCACCCACTAAGCGCCTCAACAGCATCTGGTGGACCGCGTCCGACACGGATGGGCTCTTCAAGGAGGTGAGAATGTCCAAGAGCCGGCAGATGGCGCCGATTGATTGGGCGCCGTAACGGATCGCGCGACCGGCAAGGGTTCGCTGTTCCACGAAGTCGAGATCACCAAGATCCGCTAGCGCCGTGCTCGTTTCGGTTGAGACGGGCACGGCTCTTCAGTCTTTGATTTGTCTCGCTCCCTTGCGCCGAACCGGCCTTCACTTCGGCGGGGAGCGCTCTAGATGGGCCAGCTGAACTTCGATGCACGCAAGAAGGCTGAGGCAGTGTAGCGCCTGTCCAACACGGACGGGCTCTTCAAGGAGGTCAACCTGTCTGAGGGCCGGCGAAAGGCATCGGTTGCGCCGTATGCTGCCGCGACCGCGATGCGCGCCCGACAGAACCCAGCGGCCAATCAGATAGTTCTTTTCTACTCACGGACGTTAGGGAGGTGCCGATGCCACGCTACTTTTTCGACGTTCATCATGGTATGCTGAGCCGCGATCATGAGGGTAGCGAGTGCGCCAACCCCGAGGCGGTTCGCCAGCAGGCGATACTGAGTCTGGCCGAGATCGCCAAAGAACTCATCCCGCGTGGCGGAGATCATCAAGCATTTCTGGTACTCGTTAGAGATGAGAAAGATAGCATAGTTTATATCGCTTCACTGAATTACAACGGCACATGGTTCGACAAATCCACTACCGACCGGCGGTAGCAAACGCCTAACGCTCTCAAATGCACAACACTCCGTTGCCTCAAAGGGCAGAAAATTGGACTATATACTTTAAATCATAATAGACATATCAATGGTATCCTGATGAATTTTCTGATCTGACGTTAGATTTGCACTGGCGGCTCTGATCACTATTCATGCTGCGGAGCTTTATCTCTGAACGGACCGATCAGGCGCTCATACTCAGCCTCCGCTACACCGTAGCTGTCGCCAGCTAATCGGCAGAGCTGCTCCCGATCAAGGACAGTGATCAAGCCGCGCTTGGCTCGGATCATCCGCTGTCCCTCCAAAGCCTGTATCGCGAGAGTTACTGTTGTCCGCTGCACCCCGAGCATGAGCGACAGAAATTCGTGAGTGAGAGGCAAATCGTCTCCCTGCAGACGATCATGGCACATCAAGATCCAGCGAGCCAAGCGTTCCTCGACTGAGTAGGAACCGTTTGCTAACGCCGTATGACTTAATGTTAGTGTAAAGATGTGGGCATAACGCATCAAAAGCACGCGCAGAGTCGGGCTGATCTGAATAGCGCGCTGCAAATTTTCAACGCTGATCCGCAGCCACGGTCCGCCCACTTGGACCATAATCTCATGCGGCGCGCGGTCAGATCCTAGAGCTGCAGCGATGCTAACCATTCCCTCGAAGCCGAAGCAGCCGACCTCGATCCGGCGACCGTCGCTCGTTGTGGCCAGGTTCGAGGACAGCCCTCCCTCGGGGAAGTAGGCGAACACGAGGGGGGCGCCCCTGCGCACGAGGACCTCCCTCTTGCGCACCTCCACCCGATCGAACCGCGGCCAGAGTTGCTCAAGCTCCGAAGGTGGAAGGGCTCGGAGGAGGCGGTTGCGAGTGTCAGGCATCGTCATTCTGGCACTCTCCCCTTCCACAGGACCGCTTCGGATCTCGCCTCCCTGCGGTGGCGTAATAGCCACCAGCCGAATGATACTCTCATCAGCTTGCTTTCGCTTGTACTCTTTTGCGCCGCCGCTTATCGAGCTGACTCACTGCCTCTGTTGAACAACTCAGCCGTTCATCCGCTGGATCCGCACGGGCCAGTAGCCTCGCTGCCTTCTCAGAGCCCGTTGGGAAAGAGCTATTTCATAGTGAACTTCCCGAATGGGATAGGGCCGTGGTCGCCCAGTCCCCGCTGCAACTGGAAGCAGTGGCGCCAATGTCAGCCACTCTTCATTCGTCATACGCAGGGATAACTTTGATCGCGGCGGTCATATTGCGGCCTATTTTCAGTGGTCCAGACCACGGAAGAGCCATCGATTCATTCAAGAAGGGCAGACATCCTCTAGCATCTCGGATTTTCTCTTGGTCACCCTTTCCCAACGGACTCTCAGACGCTGAGCAAGAGCATTGGCCCGTGGGTTCGGGCTGTAGCCCAACCACGAAGAAGGCCCCGCCGCCGGTCGGTGCCGAGCGCGCGAGGCCATCTCCACGTCTGGTCTCTGTTGATCCGGGTCGTTGCCTGGCCGCCTCGGGTTCTGCCTCCCAGCCCCGAAGTCGTGGAGGCAGAGTAGGTGGCAATCTTGAACCGTCAGCTAAGAAGCGCGGTGAACGGCAGGGCAACGAACCTTGACGAAGCCTTGCCGGCCTGTCCGCCCTACTCTGAGGCCGCAGCCTTGCGCGGCCGTCCACGGCCCTTCTTCGGCTCGGACGTGACCTTCGCGTCCTCTGCTGGCCGCTTCTCGGCAGCGCGCTGGCGGCGGCTCTGGCCGAGGCCGCTAGCCTTGGCGAGTTCGGAGCGCTGGGCAGCGTAGTTCGCCGCCGTCATCGGGTAGTCGGGCGGCAGGCCCCACTTCTGCCGATACTGCTCAGGCGTTAGCCCGCGCCCGGCGAGGTGCCGCCTGAGCGTCTTGTAGGGCTTGCCGTCCTCCAGGCTGATGATCGCGTCCGGCTTGATGGTCTTCTTGATCGGCACTGGCGGGACGAGCGGCTCTGGCGTGGGCTCGGCCGGCTTGATGAGGCGCGTCAGCGAGGCATGTACGCTGGTGATGAAGGCAGGCAGGCCGCCTGCCGGGATTTGGTTGTGCGTAATGAAAGCCGAAACGATGCCGACTGTCACCGGGATCAGATCGGATGACCCGGTGTCATTCGCGGCGGTGATGGTGATATCGTCGGGCATGGAACCCTCCCTATCCGGCATGCAGATCCTGCATCCTCGCGAGTGCAACGATGCAGGGTAGGATGACGACTCATGCCCTATCCCGCATCAGCCGCGACGCTGCAATGGCAAAATACACTAGGCCGTGACATTTGGCGCTTATAGACGTTAGTTTTGACAAGACGTCTGGTGAGACTCCCATCAGGGAATGCCCCCACCTGGAACGTTAGAGGTTAGTTCTAAGTCCTCGCACTCGGGAACGGCTTCTCGGGCGCACGGGGGACGCTCGACCGGGAGCGCTACAAGGCGAGACCAGCGGCCGTCATGCGCGCCTGCTAGGGTCGAGAGCTGGGGCGAGGCTTTTACTCGCGAGGAGCTGCAGGGATGGCCAGCACCGAGAGCATCGACATCGTGGCCGAGTTCGACGCCCAGCTCTTCCAGGCCGGCAGCATCTGGGACGTGCGGGACCGGGAGAGAGGCGCGAAACGGCGGTGCTCCTTGCACAGAATGTGCCCCTAGATCAGCGCAGTACATCCGCCGGCCCGTGAAGTGCCCTGGGCCTTCGTTCGGCCCGCCGCGAGCGCCAGAGGTGTGTCCCATCACACGGACATAGGGAGCGGCGGGGATAGCTTGTGTCGCATCTCAGCGCACCGAGCACCCGACCAGCGGAGCAGTGCCATGGAACTCTTCAACCGCCGGCCCAAGCAGATGACGGATGCAGAAGCGCTCTCCGACATCGATCTCGATGCCATCAGCGGCGGGATCATCGTTGTTGGCGGCATCACGAGCCGCGGCCTCACGATCAGCAGCTCTCCGGCCTGGTTCTCGGCGTTCAGCGCGATCAGCAAGAGCTTCTTCAAGGGGTAATACGGCACACCGCCGGCCGGGCCTTCCGCGCCGGCGTTCCTTTGCCCCGATCGAGCGGACCGAGCCCTTGGAGCGCCCCGACAAGCCCTGCCCGCCGCTCGCCGGAAGTGTGCGATGGCACAAAGTCTCGCACAGACTAGCTGCCGGCCCGCGAGGCGCCACCGGAGGCCGATAGACTGAACCCTCGACGGAGCGCGCCACGGCGCCGCGCTTGAGATCTTCGGAAGACTGTTCGGAGGGGTGGTTTCGCGTTCCATAAAGGCGCCTTACGCGTCCCGGGCAGCTTCACGCGCGCGAGACTGCGTCCCGGGTGCGCAGTTGATCCGCTCACCCCGTCACGTTACCTGAGCGGCGCGATGGCCACGTCCTCGCCCCGCTCAGGGTGTCAAGACCGGGACGGCCCGGCAGCCAGTTCGATGGAGGCTGCTGTGGCTTGGGTGGTGCTCGTACTCGCGGGTCTGTTCGAGATCGTCTGGGCCTTTGCGATGAAGCAATCGGACGGCTTCACGCGCCCCTGGCCTACGATGATCATGGCAATCGCAATGCTGCTGAGCGTCGGTCTTCTCGCCTGGTCGATGCGCTCGCTCCCGCTCGGCACCGCGTACACGGTGTGGACCGGGATCGGCGCGGTGGGTGCGTTCGTTGTCGGCATCGCCGTTCTGGGCGAGACGGCCAGCCTGCTGCGGGTACTGGCAGCCGTCTTCATCGTGAGCGGGCTCGTGCTCATGAAGCTGTCCAGTTCGGACTAGAGCGTCAATCGCGCCGCCGTACTGTTAAGAGCGTCGGCTCAGGGCCGCGGTCCCGGCCTACTTGGCTTCCATAAACCCGCTTTACGCATAGCGCGCCGCCTCGCGCGCGAGGGGCAATCAAGGCAAAGGAAGGCCGCTCTTGCGGAGCGGCCCGAGGTCTAGGGAGATCCCGAGGAGGCATGCCCCGCTGCGACGCCAACGCGGCGGGGCATCTGCGGTGTGCCATACTGTCGTGGGCGCCGCTTGATCCGATGGGACTCGACCATTGCCTAGCCCGCCCCGTCCTGCCGTGGCGGGCTTTTGTGCGTTCTCGGCTAACTTGGCTGAAATTTCCGCTCACGCGGCCGTGAACCAATGGCGCTCACCCGCTTTGGAAGGTGGTAGGGCTTACACAGATTAAGCCGCGCAGTATCTTTGGTACGGAGCGGAGGATGGAAGAGGAAATCCGCCTCGAAGCGAGGCCGAACGGCACCTACACGCTCGTCAGCGGCGGCCGTCCACTCGTGCATGGCATTGATCCTAATCTGGCATGTCGCCTTGCGTTTGCACTCGACGGCGACATTGACCTTATCGTCATGCCTCACCCGCATCATCGCCAGAGCGGCAAGTAGCCTCCCGGCCTTCGCTCATATGGGCCTCGCCAGCAGGATCGCGGTCCTGACCACCATGCGCCGCTGCGCTTCGGGCGCGTTCTCCCGTGCAAGCACCTCGCGGGCATAGAGGTGAGCCAGCATGACCGCAGCGAGGTCGAGGGCGACACTGGCTGCTGATCCGGCCCACCGGCACGCCCCGGCCTCGACGCTGGCGCCTTCGCCTGCGCCCACCTGCTCTGGGCCGTCTTCCTCGGGTTTGTTGTCTTCGGTGACTTGCCTGACCGCTGGACCCTGCTCTGCGGCGCAGTGGCGGCGGCCTCGGGCCTCTACCTGCTCTACCACGAACGTCGCGTTACCACGCCGCCGGGCGAGCAGGGGTCGGTCTGAGCCGGCATCGCCTTCCTGCGCCAGGATCTGATGCGGGTCATCGATTCGATCAGCCGACGTGCCTACCGGCAGGGCCGGCAGGTCGAAACGGTGATGTCAGTCGCCAAGCGCTGCTGGGTCCCGAGACCCGGTTCGGAAATCACATGTCCGGAAAACGCGCGAAAGCGGCCATCCAGGTCGCGGGGCGCGAATGTCTGGAACAGGTCACGAGTTTGCGTTCGGCTTCGGGCTAGGAGCCAAAGTCTACTGGATCCGATTGCAACGTCCCTGGCCTAGCCGCTACCGGATGCCTATGCTGTTCCGAAAGGGAGGATATGAACGATGCGAAACGCCAAGCGCGTGGCGCCGCTCTCGCTCGCGGCCATGCTCTGGACCGGGCTAGCGCTCGCCGCCGACGAGGCACCGGTCCAAGAGGGCTTCTCGACCGAACGGCTGGCGCGCATCGCGCCCGTGATGAAGCAGGAGATCGAGCAGGGGACAATCCCGGGTGCGGTGACGCTGATCGCCCGCAACGGCAAGATCGTGCATTTCGAGGCGCACGGCTTTCTGGATTCGGCCAAGACGAAGCCGATGACCCGCGATGCTGTGTTCCGCGGCTTCTCGATGACCAAGCCGATCGTGGCCGTGGCCGCGGTCGCCCTGATTGAGCAGGGCAAGCTCAGCCTGCGGGATCCGCTCTCGCAGTACTTTCCCGAATTCAAGGACATGAAGGTTTACGCGGAGGTGCGCGACGAGCGCGGGCGAACGAGCCGCGTCGCCGTTCCGGCAAAGCGCCCCATCCTGATCTGGGATCTGTTTCGCCACACCGCAGGCTTCACCTATGCCGGGACTGCACCCTTCCCGGAGATGAAGGACGCCTACGAGCAGGCCGATGTCGAAAGCCTAAACTCCGACCTCTCCAACGACGAGTTCATCAAGCGTCTCTCGGCGATCCCGCTCGCCTATGAGCCTGGAACGCGCTGGGAATACTCCGTCGCAACCGACGTGCTGGGCCTCGTGGTCGAGAAGGTGACGGGCAAGCGCCTCGACGTCTACTTGGAGGAAACGATCTTCAAGCCCCTCGGCATGACCGAGACGAGCTTTCAGCTGAGGCCCGACCAAGCCTCGCGGTTCGCCGACGCTTACGATGCCGACCCGCTCAAGGCCGGCCTGTGGAAGCTTGCCCGCAGCGAGCAGGACCCCGGCAAGCGCTACGTCCATGGCGGGGCAGGGGCGCTCGTGACGGCGAGAGACTACTTTCGCTTTGCCCAGATGGTCGCGAATGGCGGCGAACTCGACGGCGTGCGCATCCTGTCGCGGGAGTCGGTCGAGTTCATGCTGTCGAACCACCTCCAGGGTCTGGAAGGCTCGCCATTCCCGACCACAGGTCCGGGCTACGGCTTCGGCCTCGGCTGGGGCGTGCGCCTTGACGAGGGCGGTGCGTGGATCCCGGGCTCGAAGGGCGACGCGATGTGGGCAGGGGCGGGCGGCACGAGCTTTACGGTCGATCGCAAGGAGAAGATCGTGGGGGTCTTCCTGTCGGCCGGACCCAGCACCCGCCAGAAGACGCGCTTCCTATTCAAGAACCTGCTCTACGGCGCGCTGGTCGATTAGAGCGTTTTCCGACGAAGGATATGCTGGTTCGTCTCAGAAAATGTAGCAAAATTAGAGACCCCGAGCATCAACTGTATCCAGAGCGGAGCGGCTTTTCGCCCGCTCCGCGCCAGGAGCCGACCTTCGATCGCTGCAACACGGCTCGTCGTGCCCGATCCGAGCGCCGTCTCCCAGTCCTCATCGCAACCCTCTCCGCCAAGGCATTGCGACGATCACTCGAATCCGCGCACAATGATCTGGTTTGATTGATGCACTGAGCGCGCAGACAATCCTGAGGTGGAGGTGGACGTCGATCCAGCGTTCGCAGCCAGTCAGTCGCTACGGGGCGGGCCGCTGCCGATACTGCTCTGGAGGCTGTGGGTTATTGGCCGGGTTCGTGTCGTGCTTTGACATGCGCTCGATCACGCCAGCGCCGATGAGGGGCTGCAAATCCGCCTCAAGCGCGTCTGCTTCCGCTTTGCCGTAGATCTCCTCGCCGTTCACACGAAGGGCAAAGGCTTTGAGGTGCTTGGCTCGCTTGATCGGATCCTCGATCGTCGCCTTGGTCCAGGCATACAGCGGAAACCCGGTCACGCCGTGTCGTTCCGCTTCCGCGACGTAGTCTGCAAACGCATCAAACTGGCACTTCAGCGACGCACGATGTTTCGCCAGGACATCGCCAAGCGGCGCGAGCGCTGAACCATCCGGATTCGCTCGGGCGACCTCGACAAGGTCATCGGGCAGATAGATTCGCAGCTGATATTGCCACTCGGCGCTCATCGTGCAGCCCATCGGTGCGCAAGGTCCCGATCGTGATCCTTCGCAGGCCCGAGGTCAAATCACGCTGATCGGTAAAACAGGCTGCGCACGGGGCGTCAGGCGGTCGGCCATCCGAGCGCTCCTTGGCGCACATCGCGGCGAACCCAGGGCACCGGTTGGGGCGCCGAGGACACGCCCCAAGGGTGCGCAGGAAGGCGGCCCGCGGGAACTCCGCACGGCACGCATGGCGACGAGGAGAGGCGGCTTGCCCAGCACGTGTGAGCCGAGGAGCCGTGTCGGATCGTGGCGGCCGCGGCCCACCGGGACGTGTCCAGCGCAGCACACTGCCTCACTCGCCAATCAGGGCCGCGGGTGATGGCCCCGGCAGTCGCCCGGTGGGTTCTCGGCCGGGTCGTGGACGCAACGGCGCGCGGACAGCGTCAGGGAATGCGGTAGAACGGGTTCGGCAGCAGGAAGATGCGCTCCGCATAGCCACCCGCGAGGTCCGACGGCTGGTCGCCGACATTCGCGATGATCCGATACCCTTCGGCCTCGATGGCAGCGCGTCGGGGAGCCTTGAAGTCAGCGGCCGAGGTGTAGCGGGCACCGAAGGCCGGCATGTCGAGTCGCACGTATTCGGTGTAGCCGGCCTCCTTGAGGTTGCGCTCGGTCGCGGCCCGCTGCGGCTCGTCCCGGCCCGTGATGAAGAACACCGCCACGCCCTGTGCCCGGGCGAGGGTATAGAGTGCCAGGGTCGCCGGCAGGACGGGGCTGCGCCCCAGAAGGTCCCAGTTGACCCAACCACACGGGCCTTCAGGCAACGCCTCGCACGGGCCGCCGAACACCCGGCCGAAATCGTCGGCCTGGATCACCTCCCAGTTGGAGAGGGCGGTGTCGTCCACGTCGAGCACGAGCGCCGGGCGCTCGACTTGCCGGGCCCGCTCGGTCAGCCACGCACCCGCACGCGCCGTCACGTCCGCCAGGTCGCGCATGTAACGGCCGGTCTCGTAATAGGCTCTCGCCGCCCGCTTCGCGTCGCCCACGTTGGCGGGTTCGCCGGGCACCGCGGCTGGCTTTGTGGCAAGAGGCTCCGCCGACCGGACCGGGGCGGCCGTTATCGCAAGTCCAAGCCAGGCTGCGGCGGCGAGCGCGCGAGAACAGGTGAGCAACGTCATGTCAGCCCCCTCGGTATTGGTCGGCGCGTATTGGGTGGCGACCAAGGCGAGCGCCACCGCGCCGACGCCACTGCCGACGTAGCTCGGGTCCTCCCTGAGCGTCAGCCGGTCACACGTAGCAGCCGACAGTGCCAGTTCCTCGGCCGCGGCATGTCGTAGGCGTAGCCTTAGCAGCAATTGTGCGCGTCGTATTGCTCAATAAGTCCGCTTGCCACCGCAAAGGCAACTTCAACTTGAGGCTGTCGAGTGTCTGCAACGGGTCAGCCCCGGTCATTACAGGCGAAGGCGCAGAAGGCTGCTCCCCACCCCTTGCGGCCCTTCCATAGCCAAGCTGACTGGGCTTTGACCCTGATGCGTCCCGTGCCCAGCGCCAGCAAGCCCGCCCGGCTCGGCCGAGGCGGGGCTTTTCTCGTCAGGACTTCTCATCCGGCCATGGCCCGTCCCGCCCGCCGGCCTTGTAGTGCGCCGGCAGCGGGCCGGCCGATCCCATACCCCAACGGTTCCGCTCGGCGATCCGAGCGTAATGCGCCAGGATGTCCCGGCGGCGGATTTGTCCGGGGAGGCAGCGGGCCGAGCGCCCAGGTCCCTCACCCGACCCGCTGGTGACGCTGTGGTGGGATCACTGGCTCTGAGAGGAGAGACAGGCAACGCCACGCGCTCCGTGTCGCGTCGGCCGCGCCGGCCGTCTCTCACCCAGGTTGAACGTCGCCGCGAGCGCTCAACCGCGCTTGCCCGTCAGCGAGGATCTGGTCTCGTCAGATCGATTGAGGGAACGCCGTTCGGCGCTGCCGCGATCAGGCGCATCGTTGAAGCCCGGACCGACGACGCAGGTGCAGCGCGAGCTGGCCCGCCTGGATGCTGCGCTCTAATCGAGCGAGCGCCCTTTGATGATCGGCTGCTCGCCGAACTCAGCCTCGATGAAGGCGAGGGCCCTCAGCGACGCGAGAAGTGCTATGGCGGTCTCGCGCGACAGCCCCGTCTGTACCCGCCCATTCACGCGGACCGGCTTGCCCGTGTGCACGGCATAGACGCACCAGCCATAGCGCCCCCTCCGCACGGTGTACCCGCGGTTCGGCATGCGCACCTCCGGCTGCAAATTGTTGCTACTTTGATGCACTCCATCGTTTGAGGCAATGGTTTAATCCAACTGTTTAAAGAAAAATAGCGCTGCCGTTTCTTGTACATTAGTCCACCCTGCCGACCGGAATGCCATTGTAATCGTTTCAGGGCGCCTCCATTGGCCCACTAAGCTTTGCAGATAGTGTGTAGCGCTCGAAGCCGAGTGATGCCTGCCTACGTTGGCCTCGCCAGCAGGATCGCCGTCCGCACTGCCATGCGCCGCTGCGCCTCGGGCGCATTCTGCCGTGCAAGCATTTCGCGACGCTGCGCGTGGAAGCCGCGGACCGGTCTAGCCGGTGGTGGCCGTGCGGTTTCTGTCCCGCCCCCGGACGTCCGCGGCGCACATTCAAGAGTTGGAGCCTCCGCGAAACCCGGGGCGCTTCATACCCCAAGCTCAACCAAAGGCGGACGGCCGAGCCCAATCCGCGCAATTGCGCGAAGAGTCACTTTGGCGAGTCAGGACCGCCTCCGCTCCTGCCGGATCAGCCACCCCGCCATAATGCTGCTGAAAGTGGGCTACTAGAGCATTTTCCGACGAAGTGGATGCCGGTTCGTCGCAGACAATGCGACAGACCCGAAAGAGCGAGAGCAGAAGCCGTTCCACCGTGAACGGATCCTGCTCCAGGGGATCGGCTGATTGACAAAAGGCGACGGCAGGCGTGAGTTTCTTCGCATGACTGAGATGGGCCTCCACGCCCGATGTCCGCCCACCGAGGTGCTGTGAGGCTGGTGGGAGGCAAAGATGAAAAAGTCTACCGTCGCCTTCGCACTGGTAGCTTTGACTGCCATGTTCTCAGGAGCGGCGCCGGCACGAGTGTTAGTCGGGCCCGCTGAAGATGTTCAATCTGCAATGCAACTTCTCAAGTCAAAAGCCGCTGCAATTAGCGCGCCAAGCATTAAAGGCGAGGAAGAGTTGGTAGTGAAGAAGGTGCCCGTTCTTTACTTTGGAAGCACACGATGAACGGAAGCTTCACGCTTGTTGAAAAAATCCAAAAAGAAAAGGGCGACACAGCAAATATATTTGTGAAAGATAGAGATGAATTCATCCGAGTAACAACGAATATGAAAAAGAGGACGACTCGCTGGCGATTGCCGCGAACTTAGGCACGGCAGGCAAGGCCATTGCGGCCATCAGAAAAGGCGAAAATTTCTTTGGCGATGTAGATATTTTGGCAAGCCTTACACAACGGGCTACGAGCCAATCCGGGATGCTCGAAGCGAAATTTTAGGAATTTACTACGTCGGCTATCCGAAGCAATAGCGGCACACCAAAGGGATTGTCCGGATGACCTTCGTCTCGGAGCGGCAGGCCCGCGCCACCTGCGAGACCATGAACGCCAAGGCTCGCCGGGAGCAATTCAAGGTGGTGTGGATGGGCGCCTGAGGGCCCGGAACCATCGCAAGCCGCTGCGCGATGCGCCCGCTGCATGGGTCTCAGTTTTGGCGCCGGCCGGGTTCCCCCACCCGTGCTGGCGTTCTTTCGTGTCCGGCATGCCCTGCGGATCGGAGGGTGAATAGGTGTGGCGGCGGGACAGTCACTGCGGCCCGCTCGCCGGCACGATCGGGATCGTGGTGAGGTTTACATTGGCCCTGATGCGAATGACGAGCCTCCAGCCCTCTTCGAAGTCGGCCAACTCGCCAGCAGCTCTCATCTCCGCCAGCGCGGCCTCGGCTTGCTTTAGAGCGCTCCCCGCCGAAGCGGATGCCGGTTCGGCGCAAGGGAGCGCGAAAAATCAAAGACTTGAGAGCCGCGGCCGTTTCAACCGAAACGGGCACGGCTCTAGCGCGTCGGCTAAGTCGTCAGCCTCCACGCCCTCGTCGTCGCGGATGGTGGTGAGCCCATCGGTGAGGTCGAAGTAGAAGCGCTGTGCCACGGAGCCTCCTGCGGTCCGTACCACAGGACCAGTCCGGAACTGTCTACCTACGTAGTCAACCACCGGCTCTCCCCGTCTCGAGCGAACTTCGCTTATCTACACGCTATGCAACCGATCGTAACACGGTATTTTCACTTACTTGTGATGATTCGGAGTAGGCAGTAGGCTATAAGTGATTAGGTGGCATTGACGGGAATCCGCGCCGCCCTAGATACCGGTTATTCCCCATCGGTATGGAGACAAAAGTGATTTTCGCACTGTCTAAGCTCGAAGACACTTACATAAGCCAGGAATCATCTGAGCACAGTGACAAAGTACGCGCGCACGTTAAAAAGATCATTAGGAGGTTGATCGCCTCTCACGGCAGAGAGAAGTCACAAAAATAGGTCAGCGGCAGATTTGCAGCCCGGCTCGCTTTATTTTTATTGCGCTTTTCAATATTTAAGTTATCTCCGAGGTCAGATCTTGCTTTTTCTGGCCTATTTCTGAATTTGGAATAGCCCTGTCAAGTGCAGGCTTACAAGTATCAGCGAACTGTTCTTGCTTTGTATCATCTCTGGAGAATTCTGTAGCGGATTTGAGCAAATCCGACAAGTTGCCCAATTCCAATATGCGTATTTCGCGATTAATATGATCAATCTTTTCAATGCTATTTCTCTCCACGCAGCATTCTGCTGCGTGAGCGCTCATAGGAAGGCAGAACAACCCGCGGCGGGGGAGTTTGGCAAGGTGACCCTTGTTCATGGTCTGTCGGTCCGGCCACTGGCCACGGCACCCAGCGAGTCCTCAAGGTCCCGGAAGGCGCGCAGGACGCTTGGGTGCCAGGACCTGCTGAGACTGGCTTCGCCCTCAGCTCGCCTTCCTACCGAGGCCGATCCTCTTGGCGAGTTCGGAGCGTTGCGCAGCGTAGTTCGCCGCCACCATCGGGTAATCCGGCGGCAGGCCCCACTTCTTGCGGTATTCCTCGGGTGTGAGCCCGCGCGTGCTGAGATGGCGCTTCAGCGACTTGTAGGGCCTACCGTCCTCCAGGCTGATGATCGCGTCCGGCATTACCGTCTTCTTGATCGGCACCGGCGGAACGAGCGGTTCGGATTCCGGTTCGGCAGGTTGTCCGAGGCTTCCGAGCTGGTCGGACACACTTTGGATCAGCGTCGGCAGCTCACTCATCGGCACGCTGTTGTGGGACACGTACGCCGAGACAATATCGGTCACCAAAGTGATCAACTTTGAATCCGGTTCAGTTCCAAGCGCCATGCAGCCGCTCCCACCAATGTTCATCAGCCTCACTCTGAGAGGAGGCTGCCATGTGCAGCGATGCACGATACTCCACCATTCTGTCAATGGTGGCGTTATACCACGTTTTATGCGGATCATGGCAGACCATAATCTGCGGTTTATCAGATGTAATCGACGCGCTTGGCCGCTTCATACGCTTAATTTATCCAAAGTATTCGTTTGCTTCGAGGTGGCGGCGCAGGCGAACGGATCGCTACCACCGGGTAGTGGGCAGGTTCAGAGGGTGGTTCGGCACAAACCCGTAAGAGCTACGGGTTTGTGCCCGTGTTAGCTCTCGACGTCCTCGCCGCATCCTCCACACGGTGCAGCCCCTCGGTACTCGGGGTACATCACTAGTTTGGTCGACTGCACGCAAGCTCATGAAAACCCCGCTCGAATGGGCGCTGAAGCCTCTCCAGCCGACCACGGCGCTGCTTCTCCGCACGAATCTTGCGACCCGCTTCGGCTACCGCCGCCCTGCCCCCTCGGCAGCCGTTTGAACGGCTCCGCCGGTCTCCACGAGGCTCGTCTATCTCCTTGAGTACTCAGGGTGGTCACGGATTGACCCCACCTCCGAAACCCGTGGACCGAAGCGTTAGACGGTTCCAAGCCTGCCACTCGCGGGAGACGATTCGGACGATGGTCGAGAGGTTGCTCTATCTGCGCTTCAGGCCGTCTCATCCGGCCACGGCACGTCCCGCCCGTTTGTACTCTTTTCGTTCTAACGCGGAGGGCGGCGTGAGTCTCTACCGGGTCGGCGAGCAGGCAGCAGACTGGAGTGGGCTATTGCGCATCCCCTTCATGCTTTGACCCGCGCCTCACGGGTGTGCCGGGGATCGTGCTGAGCAACAACGGTGGCTGCGCCATTGCCCGTACCAGCGAGGCCAAGGCGCTCGGGATCAAGATGGGCACGCCCTGCTTCATGATCCGCGACCTGTGCCGACGCGAGAAGGTGCGGGTGTTCTCGTCGAACTACGCCCTCTACGGCGACATGTCGGCGAGGGCCAATGCCGTCCTACCGGACCTTCGCGCCCGACGTGGAGGTGTACTCGATCGACGAGAGCTTCCTCGACCTGTCGGACGTGCGCGAGCGGGAGAGGCTGGAACTCGCCCGCGACCTGCGCTCGACCGTGCGGCGCTGGACGGGCCTGGCCACCTGCGTCGGGATCGGGCCGCCCAAGACCCTCGCCAAGCTCGCCAACCATATCGCCAAGAGCATCCCCGAGCTCGGCGGCCATGTCCTCCTGACGATCAGCTGGTGGCTGTTCCATCTCTCGCTCGCGACCGCGGTCGATCCAGGACCGCAGGTCGACAGCCCGATCCCGAGATCGGCCGCGCGCTCGCGCCGCGAGCGCCCGCTGGCCTGGGCAAGCCGCACGGCCTCGGCACGGAACTCGGGGGTGAAGCGCTGCTTCGGTTCTGCCATCGGAGACCTCGTCCCTCATGGAAAGAGCTCTCCACTTGTCCGGCGCAAGTCCATTCATGAGCTACTTCGTCGGGGGCGTGTGCATGGCGCTGCTCGCCGTGTCCCTGCGCGATCCCCTCCCGTCCGCCACGGTCGCCGGACGCATCCCGTGGTGGCCATGGAGTGGGGGGGCTGTTCGGCGCGATCTTCATCGGCCTGGCGATCTTCCTCGTGCCGCAGTTCGGGGCCGCGACGTTCATCGCGCTGCTCATCACCGGCCAGATGCTCGCGTCCGTGACGTTCGATCATTTCGGCTGGCTCAGCCTTGCCCAGCGGCCGATCGACGTGCCGCGCCTGGTCGGTGTTGCGCTGCTGATCGGCGGCGTGGTGCTGATCCAGCGCTGAACCATCATGCCGGTCAGCCGGCCTTCACCGCGCCGGTGCGCAGGATCGTGGTCAACTCCTCCTCAATCGCGGCGGGGAACCCCAGCGCTTGCAGCTTCGCCACAGTGTCCTCGACCGGGTAGGGGAAGGACCGCAGCGTGAAGGTGCCGTCCTGCCAGACGGCATAGCTCGCGCGGGGTTCCCCTGCGCGCGGCTGGCCGAGGCTGCCGGGGTTCAACACGGTCTGGTTCCCGAACCGGCCGAGGAATGGCATGTGGCTGTGGCCGACGAGCAGCACGTCGGCCGTCACGGCCTCCAGCTCGCTCCCCCGTCCTTCGGGCGCGCAACGCCCATACAGGGGGGGTCCGAGGGTGTCGCGTGCGTCAGGTGAAAGCGCACCCCTTCCCGCACCGCCTGGGCGTGGAGTGGCAGGTCGCGCAGATAGGCTTTCTGCCAGTCGCTCAGTATGGATGACGTGTGCCGGCGGGTCGTCTCAGCCAGGACGCGATAGCGCGCGCTCCACCGGCTGTCGTCGTCGTGGCCAACCGCGTGATCGTGGTTGCCCTGAACGATCAGCGACGCCTTCTCCCTGATCTCCTCGACCACCTCCCGCGATTGCGGGCCGTAGTTCACCAGATCTCCGAGCACCCAAAGCTCATCATACCCTTCCGGGAGTGCCTGCAAGGCGTCCAGGTTGCCGTGAATGTCGGAGATGATGACCAGCTTCATGCCTGTAATCTTTGCCTAAATTGCGATTGGTGAACATCATATTGTTCAGAACCTGCGGCCAGAGCTTAGGGTGATCACGTGTCCAGAAAACGACCGGACACTGTTGGCGAATTCCGGGGGGTGCTGGGTGTAGGCTGACCGTCCCGCTCGGAGGTCGCTCATGTCGCTCCGGCCGCACCACCCACTCCCACCGGTCCCTGAGGACACCGCCCGGGTGGCCCAAACCGCGTTCCGGCGCGGCAACCCCTACCTGCTCCTGCGCACGCGGCTCGGCACAATCTTCGCTGATGCCGCGTTCGCCGACCTCTATCCCGCACGCGGCCAGCCCGCCTACGCGCCCTGGCGCTTGGCCCTGGTCACGCTCTTGCAGTTTCGGGAGAGCATGAGCGATCGCCAAGCCGCCGAGGCGGTCCGGGCGCGGATTGACTGGAAGTACCTGCTGGGACTTGATCTGGCCGATCCCGGCTTCGACTACAGCGTCCTGTGCGAGTTCCGCGGTCGGCTGCTGCAGCACGAGGCCACCGGGCGGCTGCTGGCCCGCATCCTCGATGCCGCGCGCGACCAGGGCGTGCTCAAGGCGCGCGGGCGCCAGCGCACCGACAGCACCCACGTGCTCGCCGCGGTGCGCGACCTCAACCGGGTCGAGCTGTTGGCCGAGACGCTGCGGGCGGCTCTCAACGCGGTCGCGGCCCTCGCCCCCGACTGGCTGCGCCGTGTCGCCCCGCCCGACTGGCACGAGCGCTACGATCGCCGCATCGAGGATGCGCGACTGCCGGAGACCGGCCCCAAGCGCGAGGCCTACGTGCTGCAGGTCGGGGCGGACGGCTACCGCCTGCTCGACGCGCTGGATGGCGCGAGCGCGCCGCCACTCGCTGTCGCCTTGCCTGCCGTGGCCGTGCTGCGCCGGGTATGGGCGCGGCACTTCGAGCGCGCAGGGGACGGAAGTCCACCCGCCGGCACCAGCGTCCGGCTGCGCCCGGTGCAGGGACGCGGGCCCGGCGACCGGGTCGAGTCGCCCTACGACGTCGAGGCGCGGTTCCGGGCCAAGTCTGGAACGGAGTGGACCGGCTACATGGTCCACCTGACCGAGACCTGCGACCCCGACCTGCCTCGGTTGGTCGTTCACGCCGACACCACTCCGGCCAATGTGCATGAGGCGATGCGCACCGGCGTGATCCATGCCGCCCTGGCGGGCCTGGATCTGATCCCCTCCGAGCACCTGGTCGACGCGGCCTATATCAGCGCCGAGCATCTGGTCGCGGCGCACGAGCGGCACGGCATCGCCCTGATCGGCCCCGCGCGGTCGAACCAGAGTTGGCAGACGCGTGAGGAGGGGGCGTTCCACGTCACGGACTTCGCGGTCGACTGGGAGCGCTGTCGCGTGTGCTGCCCCGAGGGCCGCGAGAGTACGAGTTGGGGCACGTACAGGGACAAGGTGAGCGGACGCGCGTTCATACGCGCAGGCTTCAGCCCCGCCGTCTGCCGCGTGTGTCCAGCCAAGCCGCGGTGCACCCGGGCGGGGAGCCGCCGGCTCAGCCTGCATCCGCGTGCGGAGCACGAGGCGCTGGCGGCCGCGCGGATGCGGCAGGAGAGCGAGGAGGGCCGGCAGCTCTACGGGCAGCGACAAGGCATTGAGGCGACGATCGCGCAGGGCGTGCGGAGCTTCGGCTTGCGCCGAGCGCGCTATCGCGGACTGGCGAAGATGACCCTGCAGAGCGTGGCGACGGCGGCCGCTCTCAATCTTGATCGTCTCGCCGCTTGGTTCTCGCACCGCCCGCTGGCCCCCACGCGCACCTCACGCTTCGAGGCTCTCGCTGCATAGCGGCCGAATTCGCCAACAGTATCCGACCGGATACTGCTGCGGAAATAGGGTTGGCCGCTCGGTCCCGGGCCAGACTCAGCCGTCCCATTTCCTCCCCATGATGGTGCGCGCCCGCGCGCGGCCCATCTGTTAGCGAATTCCCACTGGCGCCCCACGAAGCACGCCGGCGCGGGGGCTTGATGCTCGTGATGCAGCCGCGCGAGACGCCAAGCCGGAGGGCCGCTGGAAACCGTTTGATGGACACGCCGGCCGAGGCTTGTTGAAGCCTCTCCCCGGCCCGCCTTTCTGTCCAGAAAATATGTCCGGAAGTCTATTGTCCGAAATACGGTCCAGCTGCACAGACCGGACATGCTGATCGGCTACGGGCGGGTCTCGACCAAAGACCAGAACCTCGACCTACAACGCATGCCCTCAAGCGGGCGGACGGTGTGCTCGTGCGCAAATTGCTCACGATTGCCGACGCTAGAGAAGAGGCGTAGCCTGCTGCTCAAGCAGCCGCGCATCCGAGGCGTCGGCCTGCACGGACGCCCCTCACGGCTGCACGATCCGGCACCGGAGAGTTTGTCATGTCGATCGCACCGACGCTCCAACGATATCTGGCCGACCAAAATGTCGCTTTCGACGTGGTCGACCACAGGCCGACCATGTCGGCGATGCGCACCGCCGAGGCGGCCCATATTCCGGGCGACCATCTCGCTAAAGGTGTCGTGCTGCGGAACGGCGGCGATTACATGCTCGCCGTTCTTCCCGCCTCCCATCACATCAGCCTGCCTGATCTCAGAGCGCAGCTTGGCGAAGATATAACCCTGGCTAGCGAGGACGAGATTGGGCAGGTGTTCCGCGATTGCGCCTCGGGTGCAGTGCCGGCTCTCGGGACCTGTTATGGGTTAAAGACCATCATCGATGATAAGCTCGCGGGGCAGCCCGAAATCTACTTTGAAGCCGGCGATCACGCCACGCTGATCCACATGAACCAGGCGGACTTTGCACGCCTCACTGCTGCCGCGCGCCATGGGCGCTTCAGCGTCCATTAGGACCGAGAGACGATGCGATTGCGCCGCGCAAGCTTGATGGCGCGGCCGGGCCGCGTGGCCATCCGCCCAAGCGCCATTCATCCCGTGCAGAGACCGCGCCGACGCGACCTCTGCGACACGGTCTGGGATTGCCCGGTTTTCGTGGTTCTTCCGCACTTTGCGTGGATCAGGCAGCGATGAGGATGCGGCTACGGAGGAGTGCGAAGCTGGCGCGACCGTACATGGTGCGCTTGAGCATCTTCAGCCGACTGATCTGCCCTTCCGCCTGAGCATTGCTCCAGGACGTCGTCAGCGCCGCCCGAACGGCCGCCCCATCCTGCGCCAAACCGGCCGCGAAGGTCTCCAGCGCAGCGACACCGCAGTTCCGGGTTTCGAGCAGCCATCTGTCGAGCTCGCTGGCAGGGTCCGCCGGCCGGTCGCCGCCCAGGCCACAGGCACGCACGAGCATCGTGAACCGCCGCGCCAGATCGGCGATCCGTGCGGCTTCAGGATCCTGCCGGATGCGGGCGAGGTCAGCCGCGGCGCGGGGCTGCAGTGTCGCGAGGGGCTGCACCAGGATCCAGGCCAGTTGCTTGGGTGAGGCGATGGGTGAGGGTCTGATCGCCTCAGTGCTCGTCGAGGCGGGCTGCGACAGCCATTTGCGAGCCGTGCGCCGCTCGGCGACGAAGCGGTGCACCTGCCGATGGGTTCCCGCGAAGCCCTGGCGGCGGATCTCGCGCCAGAGCGCCATAGCGTTCTCGCAGCCCTCGGCCATGCGCTGCTCCAGATGGGCGAGGTAGGGATCGAGGCGAGAGGGATTGGGTCTGCGGATCGCGCGCTCCGGGAAGCTCTCGGCCTGGGCGTACTTGCGCACGGTCGCTCGCGCCAGACCCGTGGCGCGGCCGATCGCCAGGAGGGTCTCGCCAGCGAGATGGCGTCGGCGCACGTCCTCATAGGCCGCCAGCCGGCGGGCGCGGCTGTCGAGGCTGACGGCAATCTCGGCTGCGCTGCGGCGATAGGCGCGCGGGCGCTCCCCTGGCTGTCGTCCGTCACCACTCGCAAGAGGAGGGAGCTGTCGCAGCCGGCCATGGACGCGGCCAAGCCAGCGTTCGAGAACCTGGCGCAGGTTGAGGAGCAGGTGCCATCGGTCGGCGACCTGGAGGGCGGCCGGCGCGCCCGCGGTGGCCGCTCGGGCGTACTCGGTCGAGCGGTCGCGGGCGACGATCTGGATGCTGGGATGGCGACGCAGCCATGCGGCAACGGTCGCCCCTGAGCGGTCGGGCAGCAGGTCGATCGGGCATCGCCGTTCGAGGTCGACGAGAAGCGTGCCGTAGCTCCGACCTTTGCGGATGGCCCAGTCGTCGATGCCCACGGCGCGCGGCGCGTTCGCTCTCGGCAACGGGAGGCGGTGCACGAGGCGCAGGATCGTGTCGGGGCTGGTTTGCATCCCCAGGTGGCCGGTCAGGCGCGCGCCGGCCTCGCCGCCGACTGCAAGCCCGATCCGGGTCTGGGCCTGAGCGAGGCGGCGGGTCCGGCGCGCTCGCGGCGGTATCAGCCGCGGAAGAGGCTCGGCGAACGTGCGGCGGCGGCAAGCGGGATGATGGCAGTAGAAGCGTCGGATACGCAGGCGCAGCGTCACAGGCTGGCCCATGCTCGGCAGATCGGCCGGACGGCGATCATAGCGGCTGTGAACGGCGGAACTGGGCGTGCCACAGGTCGGACATCGACCATGACAACGGCGGCCATGGGCGATGACGACAAGGTGATCGGTGTGGCGAAAGACCCGCTCGATCGTGCAGCCCGGCAGGGATGAGGACAGGATCATCCGCCTCGTGAATCAGCCTGCGCTTCCCGCGTCACCGCGACCGTTCCACGCAAAGTGCGGAAGAACCACCAATCCGGGGCAATCCCAGTCCTCGCCTTTGCAGTTGCGCGCCGCTGGCCGGATGTGCTCTCGAACGGGGCCTGTCGCAAACTCGATCGCGCCGGCATTCACGGGTCGTGAGGCACACCCACCGAGCTTGCCGGCTCCGTCCCGGAGCCGGCCCATGATCCTGAACGCTCTCGTCCTTAAGCAGAAGCGCAAGCCCGCGGCGACTTCAAGGGCCGGCACGTCGAGGCCACCCTGATCGTGCAGGCCGTCTCCTGGTCCCTGCGCTATGCCCTCAGCTATCGCGAGATCGAGGAGATGCTGCTCGAGCGCGGCTTGGAGGTCGACCACTCCACCCTCAACCGCTGGGTGCTTGCCTACGCGCCTGCCATCGAGCGTCGGCTGCGCATGTTCCGCAAGCCGCATTGTGGATCAGTGCGCGTCGACGAAACGTACAAAGACAGAAGAGACAGAGCAGCCCAAATAGCAATGGCGCAGCAAGCTGCTTTGGCGAGGCAGCAAGCCGGCCAGCAATGCTAACGCCTACCAGTCAGCGAGCGGGAAAGGCCACCTCAGCCGGGTCTTCATCTGGCCGTGCGGGTCGGGTTTACAGCCCCGCATGCCCACGATCATGGTGATGCTGATCGCCTCCTCGAAGGACGACAGGTTGGGCTTGCGGATCTGGATCCAGGACTCCGGCAGTTTCTCCGCGCACCAGTCCAGGAAGGTCCCCGCGGTGTCGCCCGCCGGCCACTCGCAGCCGGTCAGGTACTCCATCAGGCTCACGCGGTGCGTCACCTTGATCGCCAGCCCAGGCCACCTGCGCGGATGCCCGTGGCGGGCGTCGTCGCGCAGTTCACGGATCACCAAGCGGACGCATGCCATGGCCGCGAGTTGGCTCGCCGCCCCTTGCGATTCGGTTATCCGGCTTCCCCTGGACGACGGATTCGGCGCGGCGTGAAATCCGCGTCGAGGGCGAGCGCGCCCGGCAGCAGGCGCCGGACGGCGCCCGCCTCCCGCGGCGCTCGGAGCAGGGCCGCGCTCCCATCCGGGGTGAGGGCCTCCAGGATCCCGAGCGCGCGGTGCCGCCCGGCCGCGTCGAGGAGGCCGACGAGGAGCCCCGCCGGCCAATCGGGGCGCGGTTCCTCCGCCCCGGCCACGCGCAGCGGAACGGCATCGGCGAAGTAGCGCCCGAACGCCACGCGGCGGGCCTCCCGCCGCTCGCCCGCGGGCTTGCGCCGCGCCTGCGGCGGCACCGCGAGCCGGATTGTCGCGCAGCCGAGATCCGGGGCTGGCTCCAGCCCCAGTACCAGCACGAGGTCGGGGGCGAGCGCAGCGAGCTTGCGGGCCTTGAGGACGCGCCCCGGCCCCGCCACGAGGCCGCTGGTGTTGACGAGGACGAGGTCCGTGGCCGCGGCGTCGGCGAGGATGGCCGCGCCGGCGGCCAGGCGGCGGGAGACCGGGACCGGGTCGGTGTCGCCAACGAAGATTAGGCGCGCGAGGTCCGGCGCCGCGCCGGTGCCGGTGCCGAGCGTGACGCAGGCGGGCGGGCCGACGAGCTTCTGGCCCGGATCGGCATCGACGAGGGCTACGGAACGACCGGCCGCCAGGGCCGCGCGCCGCAGGGCGAGGCAGAGCATGCTCTTGCCGCTGTCGGCCGGTCCGAGCACGACGACGCGCCGCGCAGGTCCCGACGCGACCCGTGCTGCGGCCGTCCGCCAGTCCGCCGGGAGTTCGTCGGCCTCGCGCATCCTTCGACCTTCAAGCGTGCTGCCGCGCTGCGCGGGGGTGAGCAGGCAGGCGCGCCTGCGGCAGGAGATCCGGCCCCGGAAACCCTCGATCTGGGTCGAGGTTGCCCGGCCGGCCGCTCACGGACTGCTCGGTGTCGCAGAGCACGCTTCCGTGGCCGATCCGGTCTTCCTGGGTCGACCGGCGGCTCGCATGGCTCGCAGCGGATGGCGTGCCGCTGGTGGTGCCGATCGGGAAGGACGAACGCGAGATGCTGGTTGCGGCCGACCCCCATGACCTTTTCGGTGGCGGGCCACGCCCGCGGGCACCCACCGATGCGGGTCCACCTCGCCTACGTGGACGCGGGCAGCCTCGCGCTTCATCATCAGAACAAGGAAGACCTCACCGACAGTTCTCGGGGGCTCGGCGATGAGTTGCAAGATCAGACGTTAGCGGCAGAAATGCGCCACGAGCGAACATTCACGTCTCGATCGCAAAGCGTCGGCAATTAAGGCGTCAGCAGACATTCGGCCCATGGCACACCACTGGTTCACACAATGCGGCTGTTACAGTTTTCCATACCAGAGTCGCTATGACAGCCAGACTGCTCTGAAGCGGGCTCCCACAGGGCGTCATTTCGCTCTATATTCTTTCGCAAGCTTTACGATCTCTTCGCGATCGAAGGCGTTGATGTCGCCGATTAGATCGTTGGTGATCACATCTGCAGCCTTCACTGGTGTCTTGATTACGCCAAATTTTAACAGAAAATCAAGGTAATCTTGGTAATTTTTTTCGGAATTTTCTCCCCACATGGTGACGCCGCCAGCCTCCAGTCTCCAATTCTTGGCACGGGCCTCAAGGGTCTTTAGGTCATCCCGGATCGCCGCTGTCTCATCACGGCCAGTGCCACGAACCTGCGGGAACACCTCGTATGTGATGCGCAACGCGGCTTCAGGGTTAGCGAGCGCGAAAACCGTGCCCTTCGCGTAACCTTGCGCCAACGCGATGGCCTGAGCGCGGTGGCTCTTCAGGGTCTCATCGAGCGCAATCAGACCGTTTGAAGGGAACTTGGATATCGCGCGATTGTCCTCTTCAAGAAAGCGCAGCTTCGCGCCGGCATTCTCGGCGAGCGCATACTGCGTGTCGAACTGTGATAGCGCGTCGAGCTGGTTCGAGCGAAGCAACGCCGCCGTCTGGCCAGCCTCGCCGGCGACGACGATAGTGATGTCACGGTCGGGATCCATGCCGTTGTTCGCGGCGAGCGCACGGGCAATGATCACACCGCCTGACGCCATCGACGTTACGCCGATCTTCTTGCCCTTGAGATCCTTGAAGCTTCTGATCGGACTCGCTTCCGGCACGGCGATTCCGTAGATGTTGCCCTGGTAGGCCGTGTAATAGTTCTTTGCCTTGACGCCTTGCGCGTGGATGATGGCAAGTGGTTCGATCGAGGGAAGAGAGTAGGGCAGATCTCTTGTCGCGACCGTCCTCATGCAGTCCGTCGAGCCAGGAAGTGGGACGAGTTCCACCTTGAAACCCGCCTTGTCGAACCAGCCCATCTTCTGTGCCACGGCGAAGGGGGCTGCCGCCGATGAAATGGTGCGGGCGCACCAGCCCACCCTCACAACGGCCTGAGCGTGTGCCGCCGTTGCGCATGCCATCATGGCGATCGCTGCCACAATCGGACTACATCTCATAAATTTCCTCCCTTTGCAGATAGATGATCAGTGTCTTTCTTCTGATTTTCGTCCCAAAATAGCACGCGTCTTCGCGCGAAAACAATCATACTGTTAAATGCCAGTCCCATAACTGACAATATAAGCAGGACAGAAAACTGACCAGCCACATCAAGAGAGAAGTTCATGCTTTGAATGAGCATGCCGAGGCCAGCCTGAGCGCCGACGAACTCGGCGACGATTGCGCCGATCAGCGCGAAGATCATCGCGATCTCAAGCCCGGCGAAGATATATGGCATGGCGTTCGGCAGCTGCAGCATCCAGAAGATCTGCGTGCGCGTTGCGGCAAGCGAGCGCATGAGGTTAAGGCGGTCCTCCTCGGCCGAGCGCAGGCCGACGATCGTGTTCACCATGAGCGGGAAGAACGCGACCAGGGCGGCGTTCACAACTTTCGAGGTTAGACCGAGACCGAACCACACGATGATGAGTGGCGCGAGCGCCACCTTGGGCATCGCCTGGAACATCACGATGAAAGGGTAGAGGAAGTACTCGACCGTGCGGTTTAGGGCGACAACCGTGCCGAGGACGACCGCGAGCGCGACACCAAGAAAGAAGCCGAGCAGCGTCTCGTATAAGGTGACCCAGATGTGCTCGAGGTAAAGCGTCGAGGCGAAGCCGCGGTAGAGGGCCGTCAAGACGGCGCTCGGAGGCGGTAGGATGTAGGCCGGGATGGCGAGGGTCCACACAGCCGCCTCCCACCCGAGCAGGAACACCGTGATGGCAACGAGGCGCAGGCCTAAGCCGCCGAGGCCCCGCGTTGTCCAGGAAGCGCGCTTCATTCGATCCCTCCGCCCGCAGCGTTGAGGTCCTTGCGGATTTGCCTGACATACGCGCCGAACTTTTCCGTATTCATCACATCGAGCGAGCGCGGCCGCGGCAGATTGATGACCAGCTCATCCTGAATGCGGCCAGGCCTGGGTGACATGACCAGCACGCGGTCCGCTAGGAACACGGCCTCGGCGGTGGAGTGTGTGATGAAAACGACTGTCTTGCGCCGCTCAAGCCAGATGCGCTGCAACTCCACGTTCATGCTCTCACGGGTGAGCGCGTCAAGAGCGCCGAATGGCTCGTCCATGAGTAGCATCGCTGGGTCGTGCACCAGCGCGCGGACCAGGGCGACGCGCTGCTGCATGCCGCCTGACAGTTGCCAGGGATACCGATGCTCGAAGCCGGAGAGGCCGACGAGGTTGAGAAGCGACAGTGCGCGCTCACGGATCCGCGCCTTATCGAGGCCTTGGACATCGCCGGGCAGAACCGAGTTGCCGAGCACCGTGCGCCAGGGGAACAGCACGGGCGATTGGAACACTACGCCTATGTCCCGCCGCGGACCGCTGATCCGTGTTCCATTGAGATAGGCCTCGCCGTCGGACGCGGGCAGTAGGCCGGCAAGGATCTTCAGGAGGGTGGATTTGCCGCAGCCCGACGGGCCGACGATCGATATGAACTCGCCATCGCGAACAGTAAAGCTGATGTCCTGTAAGGCAACAACAGAGTCTGAGGCGCCTCCGAAGCGACGAGATAGATGGTGCGCGGCAATAATGTCGCGCACAACCGGCACTGCAGAAGCCTGGGTCGCTGACCGGTCCAGCATTATTCCTCCCTCAGCCGAACTGCCATCGGCCATTCTGGGCAGATTGTCTGCTTTTTGGGCAGAGTTTCAAGGTCGTGCAGTGAGTTGCTCTCCTGATCGTGTGAGTGGGTGGAATCTTCGCGGATGGGCGACAATGTGGGCGCCAATCCCCTGACGATCTGGAAAGAGTATGGCTGGCCAACCGCCGACCGGCGTACCAGCATTGTAGTCGGGCTCGGGAGACACCCTCTAGCCGTTGAGATCGGCCCCAGCGGCACTGTGGCATACCGTCCTCGACCGAAGCATCCACGGGACGTTGTGAGCTCCGACGTGCTGATGCTGTAGCCTCGTGGTTATGGCCTGCTTCTCGCCTCGGAGCGGACGATGAAGCGAGAACTCCCCAAAGTCTGCAAGGGGTCAGCCCCGGTCATTGCAGGCGAAGGCGTAGAAAGCTGCTGCCCGCCCATCGCCGCCCTTCCATAACCAAGCTGGTTGGGCTTCCACCCTGATCCGCCCCGCGTCCGGAGCCGGCAGGCCCGCCCGGCCCCGCCGCGGCGGGCCGACGGAAACGAGCACGCAGGCCGATCAGGGCACGACCCGCAGCACAATTTTGCCGCGCGGGCGCGAGCGGACTCCTTCCAGCATCTCGTGCGCGGTGCGCGCTCCAGCCAGCGGCAAGACGGCTCCGATCTGTGTGACGACGCGGCCCGCGATGACATCGGCCGCGATCCGGCCGAGGAGGTCTGTAGTCACGTCAACGAAGAAGAATTTGGCCGAAACACCGTGGCGCACGGCCAAAGTGTCATCGGGTTCAGATACCGCGGAGACCAAAATCCCTCCCGGCCGCAGAACCGGAAACGAGCGTGCCTGCATCTCCCCGCCAACCAGATCGATCACGGCATCGACAGCATGTACCTTGTCCTCGAAGCGTTCAGCGCGAGCGTTGACGACCTTCTCGGCACCCAGGCTTCGCAGGTAGGCCTGGTCGGCCCCGCTCGCTGTGGCGATCACCCGCGCCCCCGCTGCACGAGCGAATTGGACTGCGTAGGTGCCGACGTTGCCGGCCGCTCCGTGAATGAGCACCGTCTGGCCAGTGTCGATCCCGGCATGGTCGAAGAGCGCCTGCCACGCTGTGACGGCAACGACCGGCAAGGAAGCCGCATCCACGTGCCCGAGAGTTGCCGGCTTCTTCACCAGCATCGCGGCCGACGCGAGGGCGTACTCGGCGTAGGCCCCGGTGAAGCGCTTGTTCGTCACGCCAAAGACCGCGTCTCCTACGGCGAGACCCGAGACCCCTACGCCGAGTGCCGCAACACTGCCCGATAGATCGGAGCCGAGGGTCAGTGGCAAGGGCTGCGGCAGCAGGCTTCGCCCCGCGCGGATCCAAGCATCCCACGGGCCGACCCCGGCCGTGTGGACCTGCACGAGGACCTCACCCTCTCCAGGTTCAGGGCGCGGGACGTCCTCCAGAGTGATGACGCTTGGCGGCCCGAATTGGTGGACCCGGCAGGCCTTCATGATTTGCGACGGGCGACCTGAGGGGTGAGATTGGCTGAGAACGGGTGTCGTCATGGCGGGTCTCCTTGTGCGCGCTTTGGACGAAGTAGCGTTCGATGGCTCAATGAGCGCCTCCGGCTGCGAGGTGACCGGGCTTTCTCAGGAGCAGACTTGCTAGAAGCGCCACCACGAGAGCCGCACCAAGCAGGAAGAAGGTGTCCCCGAAGGCCATGACGTTGGCCTGCTGGCGCACCCGCAGGCCAACCGCGATGATGGCCTTGTGGCCAGCCAGAGCCGGGTCGGCGATGCCGTGGCCGAGGAAGTAGCGGGTCAGGCCTGCAAGGCGGGCGCGGGTCGCCTCCTCGAACAACGAGACCTGATGCGTCAGAACATTCGAGTGAAACTGCTCGCGCTTCTGCAGGAACGTCTGCAGGGCCGCGATGCCGATGGCGCCGCCGAGGTTGCGCATCATGTTGAACAGGGCCGAGGCCGAGGCTGCATTCTCCGTCTCGATGCCGGCGGTCGCGACGGCGGACAGCGGCGCGAACACCAAGGCTTGGCCGAGAGCCCGTACCACGTTGGGCCAGAAGAGCTGGTCGGCCGCCGTGTCAGCCGTCATGTGGATGTTCATGAAGTTCGAGGCGGCAAACAGCGCGAAGCCGATCCCGATGACGAGCCGCGCATCAAGGCGCTGCATCAGGCGCGGCACCAGTGGGATCAGTACGAGCTGCGGGAAGCCGGTCCAGGCCAGGACCAAGCCGATCTGCTCGGCATTGTAGCCCTGGATGCGCGAGAGATAGACCGGCAGGATGAAGACGGAGCCGTAGAGGGCAATCCCGAGCAAAAAGTTCGCCAAGATACCGAAGCCGAAGTTCCGGCGTGCGAGAAGGCGCAGGTTGAGGAGCGGCTTCGTGCTTGTCAGCTCAATCCAGACGAACAGTGAGAGCGAGATCGCCGCGATCACGGACAGCCGCACGATGAAGGGTGAGCCAAACCAGTCATCCTTATTGCCCTCTTCCAGCGCCGTCTGGAGCGCGGCCAAACCGATGGCCATGGTCACGATGCCCGGCCAATCGCCCCGGCGCAGCAGCGACAGTTGCATCGGCTTGGTCTCAAGCGAGAACCAGAGCATGCCGAGCATCACGCCGCCGGGTGCGAGATTGACGTAGAAGATGTACTTCCAGCTGTAGGTCTCGGTCAGGTAGCCGCCGACGGTCGGCCCGATCGCCGGCGCGAAGGTAGCCGAGACAGCGAACAGAGCGAGCCCGATCGGCTGCTTGGTCTTGGGCAGGAGCGTGATGATGATGGTGAAAGCCATCGGGATCAGCACGCCCCCTGAGAAGCCTTGCACCGCGCGCAGGACGATCATCTGCGAGAGGTTTGTCGCGAAGGCACAAGCCACAGAGAAGACGAGGAACAGCACCGCGTTGGCGAGGAGGTAGCGGCGCAGCGAGAACACCTGCGCGAGCCAGCCTGACAGCGGGATCACGATGATCTCGGCGACGAGGTAGGAGGTCGAGATCCAGCCACCATCGTCGGTCCCGGCGCCAATTGCACCCTGGATATCGGCGAGCGAGGCGTTGACGATCTGAATATTCAGGACCGCCATGAAGGCGCCAAGCGTCGCCCCGACCACAGCGGACCAGATCCTGATCACACTCTGAGCGCTTGCGCCGGGCCGGTCGACGGCAGTCTGCGAGGACGCAAGCGCGGCGGGGTGAGAAGTGTTGCTGAGCGCGGCCATGGAAAACTCCTGCCTCGTCGAATGACGAGAGGATGCAATGCCGCCCGTGCGGCAAGAATGCCGATTATTGGAGAAGGATCATCCGCTCCTGGTTGAAGGTGCCGGCCTCTCAGGGCCGGGACCACTCCGCTAGGGCGGTCTCTCGGGTGTCGATGGTCGGCTCGACCGACATGCCGGCGCGCAGCATTCCAGCTGTCTTACGATCATCCAGCACGATCTTGACGGGGATACGTTGGACGATCTTGGTGAAGTTGCCGGTGGCGTTGTCCGGCGGCAGCAGGGCGAACTCCAGGCCGCTCGCCGGCGACAGGCTATCGACGTGCCCCTTGAGCTTGCGTCCGGCGAACGTGTCGACCTCGACCTCGACAGGCTGACCGGGGCGAACGTCGGCCAGCTGCGTCTCCTTGTAGTTCGCCACCACATAGGCCGCGTCGAGCGGCACCACCGCCATGAGCTGTGTGCCGGCTTGGACGTATTGGCCAACTCGCAGAGTGCGTGAGCCGATCGTGCCGTCCACCGGCGCCACGATGATGGCGTAGGACAGATTAAGCTCCGCCTGGCGCGCAAGGGCTCTGGCACGATCACGCTGCGCCTCGGCCCGGCCGATCTCGGTAGCCAGGACCTCGATCTGCTGTTGCGCGGCGAGCTTGGCGGCTCGGTCGCGGCGCAACTGCGCCGTCTTTTCACTCAAGCCGGCCTCGGTGGCCTGTGCCCGCTGAAGGGTGCCAGCGCCGGTTCGAACGAGGGCTTGATATCGCTCGGCCTCCTCGCTGGCGAACTTGAGCGACGCCTGTGTCAGGGCGATCTGCGCATCCTGCTGGTCGACGACAGCTTTCTGCAGGGCGATCTGCGCACCGAGGTTGCGGATCGTGGCCTCGGCCGCCTCGACCTCAGCCTGCACCTGGGCGAGCGCCGCCCGGAAGTCGCGGTCATCGATACGGGCGAGGACCTGCCCGGCCTTGACCGGCTGGTTATCAGCCACGAGGACTTCGGCGATGTAGCCGGGTACCTTGGGGGCGACCGTGGTATAGTCTGCCTTCACATAGGCATCATCGGTCGAGACGAGGTACTGTCCGCGCACCCAGTAATCGTAGCCGAAGTCCGCGCCGGCAGCCGTGCCGCCGAGGAGGGCAAGCGCGAGCGCGACGCGCTTGAGCGTACGCCGACCTGGGTGGACCCGGTTCGGCGGAGCTTCAGCCGGGGAATTCTCGGCGGCCTCGATCGCGGAGCGGAAGGTTTCGGTGCGCGGCATCTCCGACATGGCTTCCTCCTGGCACGCGAGGTGCGCCGCGTGTTGATCGGCGCCCTCGCCACATGTCGAACAGAGTGCGATCCGCGAGCTCCGATGATAATCCTGGAACCGCGACAATCACCGTCAACCAGGAGCGGACAATGCCGATGCTCCCGTGGACCGACTGACGAGCCTCACCGTGTTCGGGCGGGTGGTGGAAGCTGGCGGCTTCTCGGCCGCCGCACGCCGGCTCAACATGTCGGTGACTATGGTCAGCAAGCATGTCCAGGCCCTCGAAGACCGCCTCGGGGCGCGGCTCCTCAATCGCACGACGCGCAAGGTCAGCCTGACGGAGGTCGGGCAGGCCTACTATGAGCGCTCAAGCCAGATCCTGGCGGAGCTCGACGAGGCCGACCGAATCGCCAGCGCACTGCACGCAACCCCGCGCGGCCGGCTCCGACTGCATACGGCGGGGCACATCTCCCGTTTCATGGCTCCTGTCCTGCGTGAGTACCTTGCCCGCTATCCCGCCGTGACTGTCGACCTGACCGTGGGCGACCGCATGGTCGACCTGATCGAGGACGGGTACGACCTTGCGATCCGCACGACGCCCCCGCCGGACTCGGGCCTCATCGTCCGCCGCCTCACGCCCTGGCGGCACGTCCTGACCTGCGCACCGAACTACCTCGACGCGCACCCGGCTCCTTTCCAGCCTGGCGACCTGGCTCACCACAACTGCCTCCGCTACGCCTTCTACCCGTACGGCGACGAGTGGCACTTCGAGAGTTCCGACGGCGGGCCAACGGCAGTGAAGGTCACCGGCAACATGGTCAGCAACAGCGCCGACCTCCTGCGCCTGCTCGCCCTCGACGGCAGCGGAGTCTTCCTGGCACCGACCTTCCTCGTCGGCGAGGATGTGGAGGCTGGCAGTTTGGTGCGGCTCCTGCCTGAGTACAAGCCGGTCGAGTTCGCGATCAACGCGATCTACCCGCACCGTCGCCATCTCTCGACCAAGGTGCGCAGCTTCCTCGACCTCTTGTCCGAGCGCTTCGCCGAGCACCGTCACTGGGTGGACGCTGCTCCGGCAAACTCCTGATCGGCCAGCCGGCGGAGCGGCAGCCGAGAACGGTTAGGGGTCGGGTGCTGTCAGCGGATGGTCTCGCCGCGTGGCGGTCAAGTTCCTCGTCTTGGAGGCGTTGGCCGCTAAGAATCTGTACGCGAAATAAATACTTACCAACTCATGTTGGTGACCACTGCAGCATTGTGATATGTCAATAATTATCTTCGGCATCTAGGATCATTTCTTTATCGCCATAGCCTGGGCTGCAACCTCCCGGTCACCGTCCATCGGCCCCTTCGAACCTAACTTGTTGACTTTTCAGCGAATTTATTCGCGTACAGCTTCTGAGCTCGAGTTTGGCCCTTTTTGGTCAGTCGTTGATCCAGAAGAGCGGCGTTGAGGCGATGTAGTCGAGGGCTTGGTCGAGGGGCGTGGTGGCGATGCCGAACGGCCCTGCGGCGCCCCAGCGTGCCCCGTTCCACCACGGCACCTGAACCGTGTCGGCCTCGCCGGTGGGCGTGAGCCGGGCGAGGGGAGCGCCGGTGCGCTCGCTCAGCAGCGCGTAGCCGTGGCCCGCCTTGTGCACGGCGACGCCCCCGCCGCGGGCCTGGTGGAACGCCTCAAGGCGCGCCTGCAGAGGATCGGGTCTGGCTGGCATGAGGAAGCCCTTGCACGCGACGCCGGGTTGAGGGCGCCAACGACACCATCGTGAGCTCGCCATGGCAAGGTTAGCCCCCTCCGATGCCGCAAACCCTGCCGCCGCGGTCGTCCCGGCTGTCCTGTCCACCTGGATGGCACCCTTGGCGGCCTGTTTCCCGTGCCCGACCTTCGCCAACCTCATGGTGCTCGTCGCCGGGGCCGTGCTCGCGCCCGGGCGGCGGACCGTGACCGCGGCGCTCAGCCGCCTGGGCCTGCGCGAGGGCGTGACGGTCAGCACCTATCATCGCGTACTCAGCCGCAGGCGCTGGCGCGCCCAGGCGACAGCACGCGGCCTGCTCGGGCTGCTGACCGCGGCGTTCGCGCCGAGCGGGCCGGTGGTGGTCGGCATCGACGAGACCATCGAGCGGCGCTGGGGCGCCAGGATCAAGGCGCGCGGGATCGATCGCGATCCTGTGCGCTCCAGCCATGGCCACTTCGTCAAGGCGTCGGGCCTGCGCTGGATCAGCCGGATGCTGCTCGCCCCGCTGCCGTTCGCCCAACGGGTCTGGGCGCTGCCCTTCCTCACTGCTCTGGCCCCTTCCGAGCGCTCCGCCAAGGCGCAGGGGCGCCGCCACAAGCAGCTCACCGACTGGGCGCGCCAGCTGCTGCTCCTGCTCGCGCGCTGGCTGCCCGGCCGGAAGCTCATCGTGGTTGCCGAGACGAGCTACGCGGCCATCGCGCTGCTCACGGCGGTGGGCCGTCGCCTGACCCTGATCACGCGGCTGCGGCTCGACGCGCGCCTGTTTGATCCGCCCCCGCCGCGCCGGACCGGGACGACGGGCCGCCCGCGCGTGTCGGGCGCCCGTCAGCCGACGCTGCTGCAGCGCTTGGCCAACGCGAAGGCGACCTGCGCAGCCAGGTGCTCGACGACCGCGGGCGCGAGATCGGCCTCGACCTCGGGAAAGCAGATGTGCTCGCGCCAGAAGGCGAGCTGGCAGGCGAGGCCGAGCTTGCCTTGATCGGGGTGGTCGACGGTGAGCGTGAGGTCCGCGGGCGAGCGCGTCCAGCGCTCGGCCAGTTCGTGCGTCGACCAC
Organism: Methylobacterium nodulans ORS 2060; assembly: GCF_000022085.1. Classification (NCBI taxonomy): domain Bacteria; kingdom Pseudomonadati; phylum Pseudomonadota; class Alphaproteobacteria; order Hyphomicrobiales; family Methylobacteriaceae; genus Methylobacterium; species Methylobacterium nodulans. Next base: position 3,067,515 of record NC_011894.1, on the reverse strand, counting down.
ACCCCTCGCGAATAAGACGGGCTAGATGCCCCTTTCCTGACTATTAGGCGCCCGCTGGCCGGCTTTCGTGCACGCAGGCTGCCGGGCGCCCCCAGCTAAGGTGTAGAAAACGCCGCTGGCGGCGCTTCCAATCGCTTTACGGCGGCACTGTCACTGTCATCATGACGGCGCTCCAGGACGGAGGCCGCCATGATCCGCGCGCTCGTCTTCTCGAATTCTTTCTTCATCCTGCTCACCGGGCTCGTCATCGCCGTCTAGCGAGTGGGACGAGCTTCAGTCCGAGACGACGATGATCACGAAGCGGCCGGTGATCGGGTCGAGAACGCGTACCTAGGCCATGAGGGCGCCCCTGCGGTTGCGCCCAAGTCAGCGCAGCTGAGATCTTGACCCTTTCGCGGCCGCTGGCGCCAGAGGCCGCCGTTGTTCCCACTCTCCACGACAACAGACGGAATGCCCTTTCCCGGGCTTTGGGCGGGCTCTGGACGGCTGCTAAGCTTTGCGGGCTACCCCCCCCCCCTTGGCGGCCAAGGCTGATCGGCCGCCGACGCGGTCCTGATGGGCTCCAGCGGCAGCGCGGGGCCGCACACAGGACAGCTTCGTTCCAGCATGCAGCTGTAGGTGCTCGCCCATGGCCACCATCGCAGACCTCCGCACGGCCAAGCGCCTGACTGACGAGCAGGTCGACGCCGCCGTGATGGGCTACCTTGCCCACCCCTCGTCTGGGCCCCGCCAGATCGCCGCTGGTCTGACCCTCGACATCGACGCGGCCGTAGCCGCCTGCCGCCAAGCCGCGGAGGCCATGCGGCGCAAGGACGTCACCGTTGCACGGCGACGGGTGGCCGTCCGGACCGCGATCCTGCTGGCGAGGACGGGATGAGGCTCCGGTCTCACACACGACAGAGAGCCGCTCCATTCGCATAAGGCGCGGTATGGGACGAGAAGAGCTGGCCACGGCAGGACCGGGTGGGCTAGGGCAATGCCGAGTCTCACCGGATCAAGCGGCGTACACCGCAGCATGGCATAACGCAGATGCCCCGCCGCGATGGTCCGCGGCGGCGCACGCCCTCGATGGGCATCTCCTCCCAAGACTTCGGGCCGCTCCGCAAGGACGGCTTTTCCTTTTGCCCTACTGGCTGGATCGCCTCTTGCTCGCGCGAGGCGACGCGCTACGCGTAAGCCGGTTTATGGGAGCTGCTGTCAAATGCGGTGTGAGGGCTCCCGGACGAAGATGGTCACAGGCACGCCTTCGGCAGCAATCTTCTGTTTCCAACGTGTGATACCGCCGCATGTAGGTTTTGACTCGTTCTTGGTTTTCAGCGGCTTCTCGGCGTGATTCGCTGCCCCCTCTGAACCGTGGAGGAGCAGGTGACCCGTGCGGTGGCATTCCAGACCGACATCGCCAGTGCGGCTGAGCTGCGGCAGTTGGCCAAGAGGGAACCGCGCCGGCGCACGGCCCAGCGCATGCTGGCGCTGGCCAACGCCCTCGACGGGATGAGCCGGGCCGAGGCCGCCCGCGCGGCCGGGATCGATCCTTCGACAAGCTCAGGATGAGAGGCAATCCCTCTGCAACGCGGCCAAGCGCTTCAACGCCGAAGGCTTGGCCGGCCTGATCGACCACCCGCCCGGCCGCCGGCCGGAGCGCCTGACGGACGGCGAGCAGGCGGTGCTGGTCCACCACATCCTGCGCGGGCCCGATCCGGATCGCGGCGAGCCGTCCAGCTGGACCCTGCCGGACCTGTGCCGCTTCATCGAGGCCCGTTTCGGCAAGACGATGCTGCCCCAGTCGATGTCGCGTCTGGTGGTGCGCAGCCGTGCAACCGCCCGGACTCTCTTTATGAGGTGCATCACGGAACGCGTCGGTAGACGCGTACACAACAGGCGCCTGATCGGCTCGACTCGTAGCCGTGGGAAGCCAAACTGATGATTAAGATCGATCAGCCTGCAATGGCACTGAACTCACATGACGTGCCTCAGCCTTGGTACAAGATGGAGAACACGCGCATTGTCACGCCGGATGTGGGCGCGCGCGATCTCCTGAACAACGTTGCTTCCGTGCTGGCCGACTTCCGCAGCCGGTTCCCAGGCAGGCGGCGCACTCTGGTGATCAATTGCCATGGTGCGATGGATCAGCCGCTTCTCGACATCGGCAAGGGTATTCGCAAGGCGGATGCTGTCCACTTCGGACTGATTGCACCCTACGTAGACGAAATTCTTATTGCTGCCTGTTTTGCGGGTAGCCACCTCGACTTCATGGGCGCTATTGCAAAAAACGCCAAGGCCACAGTGAAAGCTGGCGTTCAAAAGCAATATACAAATTATTCCGACAGCAAGGACAAGCCTTGCCTTGCTTACTTTCCTCCTGGTTTCATTGATGATTGGGACGGCCCGCTCATGACATTCAACGGGTTCGGCAGCCTAGCGAATATTGAAAATGCTGGGCCTTAACGTCTCAGGACGAACGCGTGGCTGCCCAATATGGTGAACCAGGAGCAAGGAGTGCGCGCGAGGGCGGCCGATTCGCATAAGACCGGCGTATGGAACCAGGTGAGTAACGCAGCATCAGGTCTATGCGGGTATAGGACGCTTACCGCTATGTGCAAAGCCAAGCGGCAGTTGTGCATTAGCAAAGAGAGACAGAGAGAGTTTCTCATTTTTCGATCTCAGAAGTGGAAGTATTTACTTTTCATGCTGTGTTTCGGAAAGTACAACTGGCCGTGCAACAGCAATTATTCCGTTATCGTGGAAGGCGCGTTGCACAGCAGCAAGCGCGGCTTTGCGTATCCCAAATTGATGACCGGCGCGGGCCTTGAACTTGCCACGAATGACAAGTGTGCCATCCTCAACTGCGGCAATACCCTGACTCTTAAATGTTTCCAGAAGATCCATCTTAAATTCCGGATTGTCTGCGAGTTCTTGCCCGATCTGCTTAAAGAGTTTACGCACTTTTTCGACGTCTGTGTCGAAGGCGACCCGGAAGGCCAGTTTTTCAATGACCCAATCGCGGCTGTAATTCTGCACCTTTCCAATCTGACCATAGGGGATTGTGGCGAGCGCTCCTCTCGGGTGTCGAAGCGAGACTGAGCGGATCGATATCTTCTCTATCCTTCCTTTGGCACCAGCGGTCTCGATGTATTCGCCCAAGCGGAAGGCGTCATCGGCAAGGAAGAACAGGCCCGAGACCACATCCTTGACCAGGGACTGTGAGCCGAAGCCGATCGCGAGACCGAAAACCGACAGTCCGGTCACCAGGGGCCACACGTTGATCCCCAGCGCCAGGAGGATCGACAACGCCGCGAGCGCGGCGAGCCCCGCCTTCGCCGCCCCGGCCACGAGGGGCAGGAGCGTGCCGAGCCGCGAGCGCGGAGCCTGCTCGACCTCGTCGCCGACGTGTCCTCCTTGCGAGGCTCTCTCCTCGGTCAGGAGGCGGTCAGAGGCCACACCGATCAGGTTCCAGAGGTAGGCGGTCGCGAGCATGATGGCCGCAATCCCCAGAGTGGCCTGGGCCAGCGTCCCGAGCCGAATGCCGAACCCCGAGGCGGCGGGTGCCCCCCACATGGCGATGAGAGCTGCACCGATCAGCGCGGCGAGCGCGAGGCGAGCGGTGCGGCGAGCCGCGACGGAGGCCGCCGGCACCGCGTCAGCCCTGAAGCCCCGCTCGGCCCAGACCGCGATCAGCCCGTCGACGTGGGGCCACATCAGCACGAGGGTCAGCGTGACCAGGGTTGCGAGCGCCGGCAGGGGTTGACCAAGTGTGCGTGCCACTTGCAACACGACGACGGTTACGACGACGATGCTGACAGCGATCGCCGGCCAGCGGCGGGCGAGGAACCGCCGCCCGTGGGTTCGGGGGCGCGGGCCGGCGAGCGCGGCCGCGAGGGGTCTGCGTGAACGACCGTAGGCGGTGATGATCAGACCGGCGGTCGGCAATGCGACGAACGCCGTTCCGACGAGATCCCGCAGGCCGCTTCCGGCGCCCCAAGCTGCCAGGGTCGTCAGGACGGCAATGCCGCCGAGCGCCCATGCCACCGCCGCCGCGAGCCCGCTGGCGAGTGGGGAGAGGCGCTTGCGCGGCAAGGGGGGTGGCGCCGCGACCACCACCATGACCCGGATCAGCGTCGAGGCGAGCGCGGCCAGCGGGACGACGAGCGCCCACGCGCGGAAGGTGCGATGCGCGGCCTCGGCCTCGCCGGAGACGAAGTAGGCTGCGATGAGACCCGCCCCCAGTGCGGAGGCGGCCGTGAGAAGGGAGCGGGTGATCCACCTGTCGCGCCCCTCAATCGCCACACCGAGAGTGCGGGCTGCCACCAAGTGAGCCGCGAGGCCCGTGACCAAGACAGCGACGACGCCGGCCAGCAGCCTCGCCGGAGACCAGCCGGCGGCGGTGAGAGCGGACCCGACAACGTCGAGGTCGGCACCGGTCGCGCCGACCCGCGTGAGCCGCTCCCGCAGCCCCGCCGAGAACACTGCCACGACGTGCTCCAGCGGCTCGATCACCTCCTCGGACCAGTCAGCGGAGTTCGGGGAGGCACTCGCCAGACCATCCCTCGCGGTCAGGATGACGATCAGGAAGCCGAGTTGAACGGCCTTGGCTGTCCTCAAAACATCAGTCGGGTGTGAGCAGTTTCGATCGAACACAGCAGGGGGTGTCCCGTCTTCGAAGCTGGGACAGCTTCGAAGCTTACTTGACCAGGGCAGCGGGCGAAAGTTGCTAAGCAGGCATGGACGCTGGAGCTCATCGGGACACGCCCAGGGTTCACGCACGAGGCATGCTGCCAGCTGAGCAGTATGGCCTTCCCTTGACATACAGGCCGCCCGATGCCGCGAACTACTCTGCCAAGTCCTCGGTCAGATGTGCCAGTTCTCTTGGCGTGCCAGCCTATACTGTCGCTGGCACACTCGTGACGAGTCTTGCCAGCTCTCATGCATGAACCCTGGAGACACGCCCTACTCGACAGATCCTGAAATGGCCTGTTTAGAAAACGACGGGAAACCTTCCACGCGAATTGCGCCCTGCCAGGCGCTCCAGCCCCTCAGCCGTCTGTGTGAGGAAACCCTGTCAGGAAATCAAAGGTCTGGAAAACGCTCGCAACCGGACGTTCCCGACACGCGCCGCGAACGTCAGCAAGGGGTCAGCCCCAGCCATTGCAGGAAGGCGTAGAGGGCCTCTATCCACCCCTTGCGGCCCCTTCATGGCCAAGGCGATTGGATTTTGATCTTGATGCGCCCCGCGCCCCGCGCCAGCAAGCCCGCCCGGCGCCGCCGCGCCGGGCTTCTTCGTTTCAGCGCTTCTCATCCGGCCACGGCACGTCTCGCCCGACCACCTTGTGGTGCGCCGGCAGCGGGCCGGACGCCCTCATGCCCCAGCCGGTCTCGGCATGGATCTGAGCATAGTGGGCCAGGATGTCCCGGCGGACCTCCGGTCGGCGCGCCCCGCAGCGGGAGCAGCGCAGGCGGAAGGCGAAGCGATCCGAGGACAGATCATCCGGGAATCGATCCGTCGCGATGACAGCGCGGTGCCCGCAGCCGATGCGCCGGCAGTAGACCTCGACCGTGGTGATGCCCTCGGCGCACAACAGGCCTGCCACCCCACCCCTATGGGTCCAGACCCCAACCGCGCGGGCTTTGTCGCTCCCAGGGTGCTGCCCGACGCTTGATTGGCCAAAATTGGGGTCAGACGTTGCGCCATATCTGGCAGCACCACTTGACCTTGCACCAAATTGGCATTCTATTATTTCGGTTTTCACATGAGACTAGCGGATCAGAGCTTCCTCGTGATCACGCAATGATAACCGCTGCACAACGCGGAGGAAAAGATGGTGAATCTCAGCAGGCACCTTCAAAGGCGGATTGAGTTCATCAGGGACACAGCGGAGGAAGAGGTTCACGAGGTTATAGTAACAATAAAAAGTCCAGATGCGGACGACGATGATTTTACCACAGGGCTGTTGGAGACCCTTCAGCGGCGTGGCGTCTCAAACTCCGCGCGAGATCTACTTCCAGTATCTAGAAGATTTTTGAGCGATGCGAACAGCGACACGCCAAGGAAAAGAAATGCTGCCCTGGAGCAATTGAAGAATGAAGACCGCAGTTTGATTGCGTACCTAGCGCAAGCAGCCCCCAACCTTACTGGCGCGGCTATGGGAGCGCTTACCTCTGCTCCCTTTGCGGCGGCCCTCCAGAAAGTGGTAAGGCCTGCCGTCAATATGATTGCCAATTCAGACATTGTCCAGAATGCGGCGAAATTAGTTACAAATATGCCAGGACAGGAGCCTGCCTCCCAGCCCGTCGGCTTCTGGACATCTTCTAGCGTCCTCCTGAAAGTGCAAGATCAAGGCCTGCAGAGGCTGGTCGAGGACCTAGTTAGCTTTAACATGCCAATTCAGGATGTCTTCCCGAACCAGCGTTTATCGCTTCCACCCGTGGCGACCCCGAAGAGCGTCCCTGGTACTGTAGAGGATAATAGAATCAGTGCTTGGGGATTGCGCTCCATCGGTGCGCTATCATCCTGGGGTGCATTCGGCTGCCGTGGCCAGAATATCCTAGTAGGTCTCCTCGATACCGGCGTGGACCCGAATCATCCAGATCTGAAGGGCAAAATTGCTCACTGGGCTGAATTCGATGAGCAAGGACGGGTGGTGCCGGGCTCAGTTCCACATGACACGGACAAGCATGGCACGCACTGCGCTAGCACAATCTGCGGGGGGGACAAGAGCGGTCGCTGGATCGGTGTGGCTCCGAAAGCGAAACTTGCGGCCGGAATTGTCCTAAATGGGAGCAGGGGCGGCACACTCGCCCAAATTCTTGCTGGCATAGACTGGGCTGTAGAGCGCCAAGTAGACGTCATTAGCATGTCACTTGGCAGCGTCGAGCTCACGGCGGAGGTTCCGCCGCCTTACACCAGGGCACTAAGCAGGGCGCTCCGGCTCGGCATTCCTGTCGTTACCGCCATAGGGAATTCAGGCAGTCAGACCACAGGTGCCCCTGGCAATGATATTTTAGCACTCGCAGTTGGCGCCACAGACCACATGGACCGGGCAGCAGGATTTAGCGGCGGTCGCACTGTCGTAATCCGGGATTCTCAATTCTTTCCGGCCAACCAGTTGCCGATCATTTACTCAAAACCGGAAGTGTCGGCCCCTGGTGTTGCTGTTTACTCGTCAGTGCCGGGTGGCAAGTGGGAATATCTAAACGGCACATCCATGGCGGCGCCCCATGTTGCAGGGGCGATCGCCCTTCTTCTTAGCGGGACAAAGATTAAGCAAAAGGTTCCGTCCTTCCAGCGTGCCGGTCTAATCCAGGACTTACTAACAGGATCCGCCGAGGAACTAGGAGAATCCGGGCAGAATCACAGATTTGGCTTCGGTCGAATCGACGTATTGAGGGCACTAGGTTTCGCCCGCGATTTGGGGTACTGTTGAGTGGTAAAGGGAGAATTTTCGCAATCGATCTTGACGGTATGATGAAAGCCTAAGAGTCCGTTGGGAAAGGGTGGCCAAGAGAAAATGCGGGATGATAGAGCATGTCTGCTCGTCTCGAATGGATGAATGGCCCCTCCTTGGTCTGGACCGCTGCAAATCGGCCGCGCTATGATCGTCGCAGCCAGAGATACCCGAGTGATATGACGAACGACGAGTGGCTCACCCTGGAGCCACTGCTTCCTGTCGCGGAGGGGATCGGGCGGCCCCGGACCTATCCTATTCGGGACATCATGAACGGCATCCGCTACGTGCAGCGGTACGGCATTCCCTGGGATGCCATGCCAAAGGATCTGCCGCCCGCCAGTCTCTGCTACGATTACTGGCGGTTGCTCACCGATGGCGGCCACATGGACCGGATCAACCATCATCTCGTGATGAGGGATCGTGAGAAGTCCGGGAAAGAAGCCAGTCCAACGCTGGCGATTGTGGATGCCCAGGCGGTGAAGTGTGACGCCCCGCAAGGCGAGCGCGGGTACGATGCGGCGAAACAAGTGCTGGGGCGCAAGCGGCATCTGGCGGTCGACAGCGACGGACGCCTGCTTGCGGTGATGATCACTCCGGCCAACGTTCAGGATCAAGAGGGCGGGATCCCGCTCGTCAAGCGCTTGGTTCGTCTCTGTCCCTGGATCAAGACAATCGTGGTGGACGGTGGGTACAAGGCCCGTTTCATTGAGGCGGTTCAGGCTGGCACGAGCCGTGTCGTGGAAGTGGTCGTACGGCCGCAATTTGGGAAGGGCTTTGTGCTTCTGCCGAAACGATGGCGGATTGAGCAAAGCATCGGCGCTCTCACGGTGTCGCGCCGTCTCAAGCTGGATTACGATACGCTGCTTCACATCTCGGCGGCGGCTATGCTTTTCGCCTCTATAACTCGGCTTCTCGCGTCAATCACTATGAAATGACCCTTTCCCAACGGACTCTAAGGCGTATAAGTGTCATTCTAGACGCAAATACCTCGTCTCCTAAAGGAGGGTAGGCAATCAACCGATCGCGCCATCCATAATGGAGTTTGCTAACGTGTCTGGGTTCAATGAACCAAAGCACGGACTGAACAAAATCCGTTCGACAACTCTCCGCCGAGAGGTGATGAACGAGAGCGGGTCGCCTTTGGTTGCCGTGGTCGAGGTTAGCCTACCTAATCCGAAGCTGGAACCAGTGATACCCAGGTCGAGCGGAGACGTTCGCGTCTCTCGCTTCCAGCTTGTCGGGCCAGAGCCGGATCCCGAAGAGGTCAACCGACGCGTCAACGATGTGCGGCGTGCGATCGAGGAGATCACCGGCAAGCCACCAGAAAACTTCCTCGCGTCCTCGGGAAGCTTTGTTATTGAGGCGAATGGAAAACAGCTCCTACGCGTGGCTGATCTGCCAAATGTTGCTGCGATCTGGCCAAACAAAAGTCAGTGAAGTCAAGCAGCTATGCATGTAGCGCATGTAGCTTCGGATTAGACTCTGGACCCGTAAGGGTGGAGCGGATGGTCGCGATATAGCACACACCGCAGCTTGCATGTTCTGATTTTGTTCTATCATCGGCGCCTGCGCGAGTCTCGCGTGGATGGAGGGGAGCCGATGGCCGGTGCGGATGCCACCCTGCAGATCGTCTGGGCGTGCGACCACAAAGGGGAGATGCGGGCCTGGGCGCTGCCCTACGACAGCCAGTTCGAGGTTGCGGGGGATCAAATCGATGTGACCTACGATCCGGCGCGCAGTGGGCAGGTCTGGACGGCAGCGGTGATGCGAGGGAGTTGCGTCGTCTACCGCCTCACGGCCGCGGAGGTGCGGGCGCTCGTCGGCTGCTACGAGCTGCGGGACTGTCGGGGCAAGCGCTATCTGCGACGGTCCTGCTGCAGCATCCACCTCAGCCGCCCGACCGTCCCGACCGAGATGCCAAGGTCATCCGCGATGTCCGCCCGTGGCCGGTCCGCCAGGATCACCGCCGCCACGTCCGGCGCCCGCCACCAGCCGGCCGGGCGCAGCGATGGACCGAAGAGGGCAGCCCGCGCCTGCGAGGCGCCGCCGACCGAGCAGCCGTGACGCGCTGCGAAGGCCTCGATCGTGAGGTCCGCCAGATCTTCCGCCCGCGCCTCCCACCAGGCGGCGTGGTCGGCGATGTAGTGGTGGCCAAGCAGCCGCCGGATGCGCTTGATCGTGGACGCGCCGATCGGCAGGCCCAGCACCGCCACCATCAGCGCCGCCGTCCCCCGCCGCGGCTCCAGGCGCGCCTCGAGGGCGAGCACGCGGGCCGCACCGTGCTCATCGTAGGCGCGGCGTGGGTTGCGGCGACTCATAAGGTCTCGCCGCTCCACCTCATCCAGAAGTAAGTATCATCAGTCCCGGGACGAAAACTCAGAGAAACACTAACCTTGGATCTGCCCGTTTTAACAGGCGTCATTGTAGCACCAGGGCAGAATTCATTCAGCCAATCGTTGATTTGGTTATAGAGGCGGACGGGGAACGTCGGGTACTTAGGCATCGCAATGATCCTTAATCAATGGGCTCTAGATACCCTGCCGTACTCGGTGGCGTCAAAATCAATCTCGCCGTCATACCGGCCTCGCCAGCAGGATCGCGGTGCGCACCGCATTGCGCCGCTGCGCTTCGGGCACGCTCTGCTTTGCCAGCATCTCGACCTCATATGAGTTCGCTAAGTGCCCGTTTGAGAATGCGTGTGAACCACAATGGGTCGTAGGCTACCGTATCGCACGGCTACGACATCTTGTGCTCAAGCTGTATTCTCAAACAGTCTGTAAGACGGATACGGCATTTGTATATCAAATAGGCGGTCGTTTGGGTGTAATAAGAATTGTAACCGGAGCATTTTGGTCAACTTCGCCGAAAAACATACCGTACTCAGGGATTTCGCCTTCGGAGAACTCAGCTCCAACCACCCGGAGCGCCTCACTTGTTAGGAATGTGTCTTTGTTTTTGTTGTTTTTTTATGATACCTTGAAAAGATATGGCCGTTTATGCTTGGAAATCAGACATTTACAGTCCATCCTGATTTATCAGACAAAGATTTCATCTGGTTCGCAAAGTATGTTGACTCCGGATCGTTAGGTATGACAAGCATGTTTACGCGTGACGGTTTGCGAGAAAGCACTCTCGCTGCCTCAGAAAGTCGTTCATTGTCCAACTTGCGCCATGCGAAACTCTTTTCAAGTTTAAGCCGTTCGACAGCTTCGGTTTCGGCTTTCTCGTTTGCCCTCGCAGCGCTTTCGCGGGCGCTCTCGGCAGTAGCATTGGCTTGTGCTACCTTCTGAGCGGCCTCAGCCTTATACAATTCCAGGGCCCGATCCTTATCCCATCGGGAGATCAGACCAAAGATAAAAATCCCAGCCGTTGCGATAACAGCGAGTCCGGTCGATGCAAGATACGTCAGATTTGCCTTTCGTCTTAGCGTAGTGTTTTCCTCGCCGCGCTCAAACGCGTTGTTCAACCGCCATAGCTTCACACTTGCATACGCCGCTATGCCAGTGCAAACTAAATAAATCAGGTTGAATGCTATGAGCAGAACGTCCATAGAATTAGTCATGATCGCTGCATTCGCAGTTTTTGCTATTTGGATCTGCTTTACAATTCTTTGGGCGTTTTACGCTGGATCATCGAATGCCAAGAAAGATCGCAACGCTGGCGCTGCGCATAAGGCGGACGCGCCAAGGCACTGAGCCCGTTGTCATAACGATCGTGATCGGTGATCATTTCCCTCATCCATCGGGTGATTTGCATCTCCGATGGTGAACGAGGCCGGGTCGTTTCTACAAGCGCCCGGCCTTATCTGTTTGTGCAATTCTCGCGATAGTTGTGCGCCAGCTCCGCCCGAACTCCCACACCGGGATCCCGCGATACCGCCCCGGCTTGTGCCGCGGGATCGTCCAGAGGTGCTTCCGCATGAAGTCGGCCCGCACCTCCAGGACCGGGTAGGTGGACGGCAGCAGCACGCCCGACCAGTCGCCGCGGATCACTCCCGACTTGGGGTGGACCCCGAACAGGGTTGATCATATCCCAGCCGAGCCGGTCAGCTTCGGGCCCGAAATCGTCGACGAAGCGCCGGCAGTTCGCGAGCGTTTCGGCCCATTCGTCCGGCCGGAAGCCGGGGCATGGCGGGCTGGCCCGGTGACAGGCTGGCGAGCCCGCGGCTCCATTCGAGGACCGTGGGGGAGGGATCGGATAACGGGGAGCTTGTGCTCATGCCCTTTGCCGCGAGAGTGGCCCGATCGAGACCAGGACAGAGTGGAAACAGACCGCGGTAACACGCCTCAGAAATAGGATGAGAAAGCACCACCTAAGTCATTGAGAGATAAGTGGTGCCCAGGGGCGGAATCGAACCACCGACACTGCGATTTTCAGGAGCGTTGTATATCATTTGTTTTCAATATGTTAGCGCAAAGCGAAGCTGTCTAACCGACCTTTGAGAAGCTTGGGCTTTTCCGCCAGTTTGTCTAACCTACCCGTCGCATGACCGAGCCCGACTTTGACCTCTCCCCCACCGTCCTCGCATGGAGCCGCGGGCTCGCCAGCCTGTCGCCCGGACAGCCGCCGTGCCCTGGCTTCCGGCCCGAGGAGTGGGTCGAGACGCTCGCGAAACTGCCGGCGCTTCGTGGACGATTTCGGGCCACCGCACGCTCCTGACCGCTCTCAGGCGGGTATGGCTATCCGAGGCTTGCGTGATGACCGATGCGGCCGGTCGCGCACTTGCCTTCCGGATCACGGCCCGATCAGGTGCATGAACTGTCTCCCGCCATTCAGCCCCTGGACCAGCTGCCCAGCGTGCCGCTCTGGGTCGCGGTCGACCGCGGTTACACCAGCTATCGCTTTCGCCTGCACCTCTGGAGGTTAGAGGCACGCGCGGCCATCCCGCCGCAGCATCATGAGGCGCCGGTCGCCTGCCTCCGTAGGATCGACATTAACAGCAGCCGCGTCGACCGGCTCTGGGCGCGGCTCAAGGAGCGGCGAGCTATGGCCACCCGCTACGAGAAAACCGCCTCGAGCTTCCTTCGCGTGATTTGCCTCACTGCCACGATCGACTGGCTCAAGTGACGACAGGCCGCAGTCCGAGTTCAGGCAGTACAGGGTTTTCGAAGTGTCCGACCAACAAGCCGCAATTACTTCCAGCACGACAGCCCAGTCATCATCCGCTTCAATACCATCGACCCTCCGCGCTCCTGCCGAATCTTGATCAAAAAGGTTGATCTGGGAGTCGAGTTGGGCTCTGCTCGCCTGAAGCTCCTCACGCCATTTGGGAGGAGGCCATGCTTCGTACCCCGCTGTGCAAAACATTCGGGATCGAATGGCCGATCTTTACCGCCCCCATGGGACCTGTCACCGGGCCGGAACTGGCTGCGGCGGTAAGCCATGCCGGCGGTCTGGGCATCATGTCGTTTGGTGGGAACCCACCACCCGTGCTGCGCGAGAACATCCGTCGCCTGCGCTCCCTGACGGACAGGCCGTTTGGTATCAACGTTCTGCTGCGCGGGCCGCATCTACCGTTCCCAGTCGAGGCCGTCATTGACCTGTGCCTAGAAGAACAGGTCCCGGTGCTCTCCACCTTCTGGGGCGACCCGACGCCGTATGTTGCAAGAGCGCACGCGGCCGGCGTGAAGGTGATTCATCAGATAGGCTCGGTGGCCGATGCTCAACGGGCGGCCCAGGCCGGGGTCGATGCCATCGTCGCACAAGGTCTTGAAGCGGGTGGTCACGTCGCTGGGGAGGTCACCACGATGGCGCTCCTGCCACGCACCGTAGACGCGATCGCGCCGCGTCCTGTGATCGCAGCCGGCGGGATCGCAGACGCCCGGGGGCTCGTTGCCGCCCTGGCGCTCGGCGCACAGGCTATCATGATCGGCACACGGCTGATCGCCACGCCGGAGGCTTACGCGCATCCGGTGTACAAGCAGAAAATTTTAGCAGCCACAGAAGATCAGACCGTGCGTACGACCCTCTTCGGCCATGGCTGGCCGGACGCGCCCCACCGCACACTGCGCACCCCGTTTGTCGAACGCTGGTTACCCGAAGAGGCGCGTGGCAGCGAACAGCGACCTGATGAGCCCCGCATCGGCGAGACGCGGATTGGCGGCCAGCCCGTGCCGCTCCTGCGCTTCATGGGATTTCCTCCCACTCCCGATGCTTCCGGCGATATCGAGTCCATGGATTTCCTCGCAGGCCAGAGCGTCGGTCTCGTCCAGGAGATCAAGCCTGCTGCCGATGTCGTCCGTGAATTGGTGGAAGGCGCCCAGCGCCTCCTCTCCCAGTTAGCCGCCCGCGATTAAGCCACTCCGCCTCGAAGCAAAAGAGAGGCGGATCGGGAAAGTTCTGTTGGTCTGAGGTTGTACTTGACGGAATCCATGGACACGGCCCAACTGAGATCGCCCACTGCCAGGAAGGCAATGCTCTCCACGGATCCTCTTGAAAACGCTCTGATCAATTTCGCCACCAACACTCATGGCACGATCCCGCAAGGCTGACCACAGAGGCCGTAAATGCATTGCTGCCGCTGGGGTACCTGGGCCGGTGCGAGAGCACTGGACAGAGGTGAGGGCTAGAGCGCGCGGGGAGCGCCGCTCCGAGCAGGCCTTTTCGCACTTGTCAGTTGGTCGCCTCAGCAATCTGGGGCTGTTGATAAAGTCTCGGCTGCGATGGCGAGTGATCCTGCGGCCTGATTCACTTCGCCGAGGCTGCCGGAGAGCTGCGCATGCTCGGCCACAAGGAACGCGATCAGGGCGAGCTCTTCATTACGGGCTCGCTGCGCCAACTCCTCCCCGACGACCACATCCTGGTGCGCGTCGACCGCGTCCTCGATCTCGCATGGCTGCGGGCTGAGGTCGCCGACCTCTATTGCGCGGACAACGGTCGGCCCGGCATCGACCCGGAGGCCGCCTTGCGGCTGATGTTGGCTGGCTTCCTGCTCGGGATCGTGCACGACCGGCGCCTGTTGCGGGAGGCGCAGGTCAACCTCGCCATCCGCTGGTTCGCAGGCTACGGCCTGCACGAGGCGCTGCCGGACCACTCGACTCTGACGCGCATCCGCAGCCGCTGGGGGGCCGAGCGCTTCCAGCGCATCTTCCAGCGCACGGTGCAGGCCTGCGTGTCAGCTGGGATCGCCAAGGGCGAGGTCGTGCATGTCGACGCCTCACTGATCCGCGCCGACGTGAGCTGGGAGAGCCTCGTTGCCGAGCACGTGGAAGCCGTGGCCGAGAGCAACAGCGACGCGGCTGCACTCGCCGAGCGCAACGCGAAGCAGACCGGCCGCTATAAGAAGGTCTGCCCGACTGATCCCGATGCGACGATGGCCACGAACGCGCGCAATCGCCGCCTGGAACCTGCCTACAAGCAGCATGCGGTCGTCGATGACGTGCGCGGCGTGGTGCTCGACGTTGAGGTCACCACCGGTGAGCTGAACGAGGGGCAGGTCATCCTAGCGCGCCTGGATGCGACCGCCGCGACGACGGGACAGGCCATCGTCACCGCGACGGCGGACGCGGGCTACGCCTACGCCAAGGTCTACGGCGGGCTGGAGCGGCGCGGCATCGACCCACTCATCCCAACCAAGGCCGAGCCGATCCGCTCGGCCGTGCCGCTGCGCCGCTTCCGCTACGACGCACGCCACAACATCGTGACGTGCCCGCGCGGCAAAATCCTCACGCCTGGCAAGGTCCAGAAGCATGGCCGTTTCTTCGTGGCGCGCAGCCGTGACTGCCGATCCTGTTCGCTGGCGAAGCTCTGTCTTCCCCGCGGGCGCAGTGCCCGCGCGGTGATGATCAGCGCGGACTATCCGGCCCTGTTGCGGGCACGACGGCGGCGCGAACGCTGGTCGGCCGAGGACCAGCGCCTCTACCAGCGCCACCGTTGGCGGTCGGAAGGCTTCCACGGCGAGGCTAAGACGTGGCACGGGCTCGCGCGTGCCGTGCGTCGCGGGCTGGCGAACATGCGCATCCAAGCGTTCCTGACCGCAGCCGCGGTGAACCTGAAGCGCCTCGCGGCTTCGCTTTGGCGTGTCCTGCTCCACTTCTTGGGGCTGCTGGACCTCGTCCGCACGGGAGAAGAGCCCGCCCGGTCCGTTCGGCCGGCCCTCGCGCTGATTGCCATCGTCGGCCGCTGAACCACTGCTCGGTGCCGTCACATGCCGGGTTCTTCAACAGCCCCAATCTCCACAGGATGAGCAGTATGGCAGTCAAAACGCGCCACTTTTCGAAAGCTGAAATGGTAACAAGTGCTGACGCCTGCTGCCCGTCGCCGACCGCTAAGCCGCCTGTGCGCTCGGAGCCGGCGTGGGCGCGTCTATGGCGCGCAGATAGACGTCGAGCAGCGTCTCGTGCTCGTCGCGCTCGTCCTGGTCCTGCTTGCACAGCTTGATGATCTCCTTGAGGATCTTCACGTCCAGGCCGTCGCCCTTCGCCTCCAGGAAGATCTCCTTCTTGGCCTCGTTGAGCTCCTTGATCTCCTCTTCGAGCTTCTCGACCCGCTCAATGATGCTGCGAAAGCGGTTGCTAGGAATGCCAGCCGTCTCGCTCATAGTTGCTCCTTGCTACGGACGAGCAACGTCGGACATCGCGGTAAGCGAGGCGTTAAGCTGGTGCCGCTTGCTACCTGACGAACAGGTGCTGCTGGGCCTCCTCATGAGAGGGGCCCGCCGCGTTGTACCGCGCGGACTGGGTCATCCGATCAGCGAAACGCGGTGATCACGAAGGCTCGGATCCGGCCTTCGATAGCGCCACGGCCGAACCGGTTCGCCAAAGCCTCGGCCGCCTGCTCCGTTGCATCCTCTAGCCGAGAGGCATCGCGAGCTTCGATCTCATTTCGCAGCGGTGTCCCTTGGCAGTAGGCAACCGCAACGTCACGCGGCGCGAGGGCCGTGCTCCGCCCCTCCACGATGTCGACAGAGATGTCCTTAAAGTGCGTCGTCTTCAGATCCTCGCTGATGCGGTCCACATCGTGATAACCATGCGGGGTGCGGGCCAGGAAGCAAGGAGGGCTGTCCGGGAAGAGTCGTGACAACGACTCCGTGACCGTTTCGGCGAATTCGTTTGCTGAAATCTGGTCCCATATGTTGAAGAGGAAGCGCCCCCCTGGCCTCAGAACCCGGTAGGTTTCCCTGTAGCCCTGAGCTTTGTCAGGGAAGAACATGACGCCGAATTGGCAGACCACAACGTCGAAGCTCTGTTCCTCAAACGGCAGCGCCAAGGCGTCAGCCTGCCCCCATGTTACGCGATCATCGCGCAAGCGCTGCGCTGCATAATCAATCATTGGCTGATTGAGATCGGTTGCGACGACGTGAGCAGACGCGGAAAGTTGTAACGCCATCGCTCGTGTGAGGGCGCCGGTTCCTGCGGCAATTTCCAACACATCCTGCGGATCAAGCTTGGACAGCCGCTTGGCGAGATCCAGTGCGTAATACGCGAAAATGAGTGGGACTAGGAATTGGTCGTAGATCTGAGGGATTGATCCGGCGAACAGCTTGTCGGGTGCAGTCATCGGACCACTCGTCGCACATCACAGATTGTAGCACATAATACCACAACCGCTCATCGTTAGGAAGCGAAGTGGAGCCCGGGCCCACAGGTATGATGTCTGTTTGGGTCCGTTCAGGCTGCTTTCGGCAATTCGCGAGCACTAAGTCACCGACGCGAGCAACCCAAAAGGCAGCGCCGCAACCCCATCGCTTTCCGGCGGACTGGCCTTTCCCGATCTCGCGCTGCGCCTCCGCTGCTCCGCCTGCGGCTCCCGGGAGGTCGGGGTGATGCGCGACATGCTGGCCCACTATGCTCAGATCCATGCGCCCCTTCAGCCGTGGTTCGACAAGACGTGGAAGCCCGGTGATTTCGAGCTTGTGAACTAGGCCCCGCGGTTCAGCGGTTCGGCTCCACGAAGAATGTGGTTCGAACTGTCCCATTTTGGCCCGGAATATGACAGTGCAGGTTGGTGCAGGAAGAAAACGACTGCAGTGTTGCGGCCCGCACAATTACATCCGCACCAGGGTTTGCAGAATAGCAATGATCCCAACATAGGGCCCGAATAGCAGGATGAAGGGTACAAACTTCAGGACGACACTGATGTAAAGCAGAAAAGCCAAGGCGCCCCAGCCAATGGGTCTGCCCTTTTCGCGTAAGAATTGCTCGCGCTGAACAGGGTCGAACAGGCGCGCTCGACTGGCTGCACGGGAGGCCCGCACAGCAGCCGACATCATGATCCGATCGGCTCCCAACCCCACAGCCAAATGTAGTCCGAGACAAAGGAGCACGGACAGGATCACGAACCAGGGGCTCACATAGTAAGCGCGGCTTCCCGGATCGGAGAGCTGGGCTATTCCGAGCGCAATCCACAAGGCGCAGAGGATTAGCAGAAGCGTGATCCACCGGCGACGTCGCAGCGCCCACAGCCATGGCAAGGCACCGGCGAAGGGGTCAAGCCACACCGGCCATTCACCTCGGCTCCGGAGGGACTGGTAGGCCGACAAATATTGGGGCGTAGCCTCAAAGAAGGCGCGAGCATCGCGCTCATCCAGAAACTCGATCACTTCGGGACCGCTCTCGCTTCCCGGCCACTGGCGCTTGGGGTCGCTTGCAAAGAGCGCCTCGCGGATTAGCGTGAGAAAAGCGGCACCATGCCGTGGCCCAAGCACGGCGTGGATGACGGAGTCGTCGTGACACCAATCGAATACGGTCGCGGCTTGAACCACCAACGGGCAAAGCCGGTTAAAGTAGTCCTGAGACATTGGCCCGGTCTCAGGCTGCCCCTTCCGGCCCAGCAGCTCAACCACCTTGGCCTCGACCTCCTGGCGTGGGCCTTGGGGCAGAGTGCTCGCTTCCTGCAGAACCGCGGAGTAGGCCACCGCATCGACAGCTTCCCATGACGATCCAGCGATCGAGCCCAAGCGTCTTGCGAGTTCCTGAGCCTTCTCCCAGTGGCCTGCTGCGGCCTCGAGTTCCGCGAACCCATTGATCCGAATGGAGACCGCCGGACCGCCTTCGTGGGGGGCCGCCTCCGGTCCATCCTCGTCAATGCCGGTGAGCGGCTCTGTTGAAATCATCGCTTCGGGTGCAAGCGGGGCTTCGACTTGCCGGAGCCCTGACGCTTGACGAAGCGCACTGTCACGCGCCTCACGGAGGCGCTGAAAGCCGTTCGGATCAGCATCTGGCCGGACTGCCTTCACCTTGCGCGCGTAAGCCCGCCGGATCGCTCCGATATCGGAAGTCGGCTCAAGCCCGAGGACTGTCCACGCGTCCGACATGGAGATCACACGAGCCGAAACGTCGTTCGCTCGATCCGATCGAGTTCGGCGCTGAACTCGGTGCGGATCCGGTCGTGATCGCGGATCGCGGGATCGTTGATCTCGCGCGCAAAGCGGCTCATCAGCATGGCGACTATCTCGCGCTGCTCCCCTAATAGCTCCTCGTAGAGAGCCTCGGCGCGGGCAAGCAGGGCACGGCTAGGTGCCTGCTCGCGAGGGGGCACCTTGATCTGCGACAGGGCCGCAAACCTTTGATCCAGCTCGGCTTCGGACAGGTTTGCGGCGTTTCGGAAGACACGCCGCTCCCGCGCGCCGGTCGAAAGCGCAACGACCTCCACCTCAAGTGCGCCGTTGATGTCGTAGGTAAAGCGGACCTCGATCTTCTCCTTGCCGGCAGGCCCGGCCGGGATCGGGATTTGAAGCTCGCCGATCAGGACATTGTGATCGGGCTGGCGGCTCTCCCCTTGATACACCCGCAGCGTGATAGCGGTTTGATCGTCATCCACGGTGGTCAGCAGCTGAGAGCGGCTGATCGGCACGGCCGAATTGCGCTCGATGATGGGCAACATCACCTGGGCCGCGTCTCGCGTCCGGGGCGTCTCTATGACGGAAGTTCCCAGCGTAAACGGGCACACGTCCGTCATGACGATGTCTTCCAGAGCCTGGTCCCGGACCTTCAGGCCAGCTTGAACAGCCGCGCCCAGAGCGACCGTGGTGTCCGGGTCTATCTGCACCAGCGGCAACTGCCCGAAAAGACGCGCCAACATTGTGCGGATCATTGGCATCCGCGTCGCGCCCCCGACGAGCACGATGGCATCGATCTCCCTCAGCTTCATCCCGGAGTCTCCGATTGCCCGCTCCAGCGGAGCCCGAAGGCGAAGGAATAGTGGTCGGGAGACGTCCTCGAAGCGCTCACGAGTGATCTCGCCCTCCAGCAGTTGACCCCTAACCCGCAGCTGGTACTCCGCACGCTGAGCCGAACTCAGGGCTTGCTTGAGCTGCTCCGCGGTTCGCAAGAGCCGCGCTGCATCACTTCGTGGCAAGGTTGCGCTGCCCAACCGATGTCGGTCGGCGATCACGTCCATGAGTGCGCGCGTGAAGTCGTCACCGCCCAAAAAGGTGTTCCCCGCGGTGGCCCTGACCTCCATGACGCCTTCGAAGCTTTCGAGCAGCGAAACATCGAATGTCCCACCGCCGAGATCAAAGACGAGGAACAGCCCTTCGCGTCGGGAGTGAAGGCCATAGGCCAGCGCCGCTGCCGTGGGCTCGTTGACGAGGCGCTCGACCTTCAGTCCTGCGAGCCGGGCCGCATCCAGGGTCGCCTTCCGCTGAATATCGTTGAAGTAGGCCGGCACCGAAATAATCGCTTCGGAGATAGGCTCCCCGAGCTGCGCCTCGGCATCAGCCTTCAGGCTCCTGAGAACCAAAGCAGAGAGCTCCTCAGGCCGGAAGAGGCTGCCTCGGCCAAGCCGAACCTGTCGAGACGACCCCATCCAGCGCTTGAAGGACGAGATCGTTCGCTCTGGAAAGGCTACGAGGCGGTCCCGCGCGGCCTCGCCGACTAAGATGGCATTATCTTCGTCCAATCCGACGATGGACGGGGTCAGATGTCGGCCGAGGGCATTGGGGATGAGCTGCGGTCCGTCCACCGTCCAAGCGGCTGTAACCGAGTTGGTCGTGCCAAGATCAATGCCAATGACAGACACGTCAGATCCCCTGTCCTGGGACGACAGATCCTAGCCTGTTTCCACATAGCTGTCGCTCCCGCCGGGACTGATGACGAGAACTCGGCGTGTGAAGGATCAGGGCGTGTCGCCCACAGCATGCCTAAAGAGGCTGTACGCGATTGAATCCCTTGCTGGGCCTGGGTTTGGGCGACGAGCCGCCGCGAGATGATGGAGATCGTGGCACTCCAGACGTGCGCAAGGAGGTTTGGCTGGCGGTCGTACACGATGGTGAGCCGGCGATAGCGGCTCAATCAAGCAAACAGGCGCTCGACCACCCATCTGATCCCTCACGGCAAGAACTGTCCTTCCCGTGTGCCGCCGGGCGAGACGGAGACGTGGATGCCGTGCACGGGCGCTGCCGCGGCAAAGGGCGCCCCTATGAAGCCGCCGTCGCCGAGCGGCTCACCCTGAAAGCCGAGCGCGGCTAGTTGCGGCAGCACCGACAGGGTGCCGGCCCGGTCATCCACGTTGGCAGGCCGCAGCTCGAGGTCGAGCAGCGAGCCGTGCTTGTCGCAGACGGCCACCAGCTTCACCCCCCTGACCAGCTTACCGCCGTCGATGCCCCGGGCCCAAGCACTCGGGGCCGAGCGCAGGGAGCGGCTGTCAGCCACCAGCGCCGAGGGCAGAACCGCGTCGCTGCAAGCCCGCCGCCAGTCGAGGGCGAGGCGCTGGCGGTGCCACAGCCCGAGCCGGGTCCAGCGGGCAAAGGCGCTGTGCAGAGTGGTGAAGGGCACACCCGAGCGCCAGCCCGCGAGGCGCCCCTGCGGGCCGCCGAAGCTCAGGGTCCAGATTAGCCTGATCAGGCGTCAGCGCAGGGCGAGATCCGGCTTGCGCCCGCGGCGGTGCACGCCGATCCGCTCACGATCCATGGCGTCCAGTTCGGCCTCGACGGCACAGACGAAGACGTTGATGTCGGCCAGGGCGTCCCAGCCGTCGCCGCGGCAGGACCGGCGAATGCGTCGGGCGGAGGGCGCGGGCAGATCGGCGGCGCTCGGAGGGCTGGTGCGAGACATGGGCCCGATATGGTGAGACCGCGTCCCAGCTATGTCCCTCTACGGATCGGAGCGGGTCCTATCGCCCAGACTCATTTCGCGTACAGGCTCTAAAGCGCTGGAATGTGTGTTCGATAGCATTGCAGGTGCGATGGAGAGCTGTCGATAAACCAGACAGTCCCGACAAGCCACTACCTACACAGCTGCAACGAGCTTAGCGTTGGTGGCAGCACGCCGTATTTCCAAATATAAGCCGCCTCTCAACTCTGCGTTGAGCCTTTTTGGGGTAGATTAGCTCGGCAGACGATTGAGCTGGACGGCACTTAGAAACGAGCGCATACTCGGTTACTAGGTGTTCAAAACCAAGCTCATAATCGGCGACAAACTTGAGTATTGGCGGAAACTAATCCTCGCGGCGCTCGCTGATGGCAGCGCTGTTTCGGCGGGTCCGATGCCAAGGAAGGAGCCGTCCATGCGTGTCCCCCATAGATATCCCCTCGCCCTGGTGCTCCTCGCCAGCGCTTTGACTGTGTTTCCCGCTCATGCAGATCCGAGGGGCGGAGGCGGCATGGGCGGAGGAGGAACGGGTATGCGAGGCGGTGGAGGAGCTGGTGTCGGAGGCGGAGTGTCCGTCGGCAGAAGCGAGAGCACGACCTCTGGAAAGAAAATCCTCACGATAGATGAATACGAAACAGAATCGAATCGAATTTATCAAAAAATCCTTGAGAAAAATAGAGGTCGAGGCATTGACCTGAGCGTTATTGCGGGTGCTGCAACCGATATTATGAATAAGAGGTATCGACTGGCCAAGCCAGAGAAATACGATAATGACGCAGCATTTGAGAGAGGCCGGATACAGAATCGAGAAATGAGGAGAATCAACTCTAGGGGTCAATCTTCTCAATCCTCAGCCACTAATGACCCTTATAGACTCAAAAAAAGTGGACTCACCCAACAAGAACATGACTTACTTTATAACCGTGGAGCAAAACCAACCGGAGACGAATGGTGATAAACACTCCCCACCACTGAAGCCGCGGTCCTGGCACATCGTTGGATAGCTAAGGACCGCGGAAATGCTCCTCTCGTGAGAGGCAGCAAGCCTTTCTCTTGCTGAGAAGTTGTCGCGGCGAGCGGTCGCTTAGTCGTCATCGTGATGGACGGCATGCCCGGCAGATGATGGCGTGATGGCTGCAGTCGGGCGCCTCGCAGGTTGCGGGTTACGCAGGCAGATCTCGTGGATGCAGGCTCACCCGGTGATCAGCCCTTCCCACCCCGAATGGCCTTCAACTCACTCAAGGCCGGCGGCAGATCAGGCGGCAAAGGTGGGCCAATGAGATCCGGGAAGTCGGCATGGCAGCGCGGCGCATACTGGTTTCCGCGCACCTTGTCCGGCGGCGGGTACGGGCAGTCGGCCGCGATGCCCCGGTCAGGGCACTTTCATCTTCACCGTATGGTCAGGGCGCAGCTCATCCAACGCATCGCGGAATTGAACCCGCATCTCCGGCCCGGCGTGGCTGAAGCCGTCGTGCGCACGATCCTGGACCGCATGGGCGAGGCTCTCGTGCAAGAGGAGCGCATCGCACTGCGCGGCTTTGGCACGTTCAAGACGAACGCCAGAGGCGCCCGGGGCCACAATCCGCGCACGGGTGAAGCGGTAGCGGTTCCGGCTAGGCGCGACGTGAGGTTCAGGGCATCGACCGAGATGCTGCACCGACTGAACGACAAAGTGGGTGGCGCAGCTCATCCAGAGGCCGTGTCGGGAGCCGACCGCAGGTTGCGTGCGACCTGCTGAAGGCTGTAGCGCCTCTTGCGTGCGTGAGGCCGGCCCATTCGCATAAGCGCGGGTACGGAAGGCGTTATGGTGCCTCCGGGCAGTCCTCTAAAGTCCTCCGCGCCGGTCCGGGCAGGGCGCCATTGAAGGCCCAGCGAAGGGCCGGATCATGCGCCAGCCAGTCAGCATCATGCAGGTCCTCGTATCCGGCGAGCCGCCCGAAGATCGCCTGGCGAACCTGGGCAGTCAGCGTTTCGCGGCTATTCTGGCCCGTCCTGATGTCGGTGAAGGCTTCTCCGGCCAGGTCTGTCAGGCCAAGGGCATCATCAAGATCCCGAAAGGTCAGCAGACCAGCATCGGATGTCACTCTCGAACCGTGGAATTCCAGCTTCAGGCGGGGATTGAACATGACCCTGAGAGCGGCATCGTTTTCTTCACCCGCTGCACTGTCCATCTCCAGCCCAGCTGGTACCGACTACTCCCTTGAAAGATAAACCAAATCCAGGCTTCCAGGTCATCACAACATGTGCGCATTTGGGAGATGCGGGTTGAGGAGGGCTTCCGGTCAATCGCTCAACGCACTCGGTCCCAACAACGTTCCGCTACCAAACAATTTAGATCACCGCCTCCTCCCGCTCATCTGGCGACCAGACGCTCGCCGTCCCGGGACGCAGCCCGAAAACGTGGCTCGCGAGGGTCCGTTCGATAACGGGATCGTCGGTGAGCGCCGTCGGGAGCGGCAGCTCGACGATGCGGTGTCGGCCGAAGTCGAAGGGTTCTCCGGGAGCCACCGAGACCGGCTCGATCGCCTCCGCGAAGCCGCGCTCGGCGAGCGCGAGCGCGCGGTAGTGGCAGAACGGATTGTTGCCGCGCCGGCCGAACAGGACGTGCGACGTCCAGGTGCAGCCGCCACGGCAGCGGGTCGCATGCGGACAGGTCCAGCAGAAGCCCCAGAGATCCTCCGCCGCGGCGATCGGTCGGTTGGGTGTTCGCTTCGCCCAGAGCTGCGCGAGGGAGTGGTCCCTCACATTCCCCATCGTGTAGTCCGCACTGGGCAGCGACGGGCAGCCCTTCAGGCGCCCGTCGGCTTCAATGCCGAGTGAAGCCACGCCGGCATCGCAGCCCGCCCACGCGTGCCCACCCTCGGCGCCGTACCGCAGCGTCTCGGCAAGGGGGCCGAAGTAGCCGATGTTGTTGGCCGGGAAGAAGGCGATGCCGGCCGGGTCGAGCCGCTCGCGCTTAATCGCCGCGAGAAGCGGAAACAGGTGCAGCAGATGATAGGGCTGGAGCATCAGCGCACGGCGGTCCGCCGCCCGCCCCATCGCTGCCGTCAGGATCACCATCCAGCTTCGCGCTCCGATCTCGACAAGGAGGTCGGCCACGCCGGGCAGTTCCGGCATCGTCAGCCGGTTGATCTGGGTGTTGACCGACAGGTCGATGCCACTGGAAGCGATGCGCCGGCCCGCGGTCACGGCTGCTTGCCAGGATCCCGCCGATCCGCGGACGGAGTCGTGGGTCTGCTCCAGCCCGTCGATCGAGAGCGAGATCTTGCCGACCCCTGCGGCAACCGCGCGGGCGATGCGCGCCCTCGTCATCTGGCGGGCGCCTGTCACGATGCTGCAGAGCATGCCACGCCGGGTGATCGCGGCGGCGATCCGATCCCAGTCCTCGCGCAGGTAGAACTCGCCGCCGATCAGGGTGACCTCGCGCAGCCCCAGGTCGGCGAGTTGGGCGACGACGTCGAGCGCCGCGTCGGTGCTGAGTTCATCCCGACGCGCTCGCCCAGCCCGCGAGCCGCAGTGTCGGCAGCCGAGGTCACAGCGCAGCGTGATCTCCCAGACGGCGTGGCTCGGCGGAGCAGACCCGCCCGGTCGCCAGCGGGCGAGACTGCGTGGGTCGCCGTCATAGGTCGGTTCGTCCGAGGGCCGGTGCAACGCCTGGCCTCAGGGTCGGCGGAGGCCGGGCGGAGGGCCGTACACAGGGACGGGGGGCGTCTGCCGCGCCCCCGCATTGTCCGGCTTCTTCACGGATGGTGACGGCTGCATCCCCGGGGGGTGACCATCGACGGGTGCCGGGTTGCGCGACTTGTCGAGCGACGGCTCCGCCGTTGGACCTTGGCTCACCTCTTCCGACGCCGCCAATCGTGCCGAGATCTCCACTGTGCGCCATCGCCCGATGAGCTGTTCGATCTCGGCGTCGCTCAATCGATCACCCAGGTTCAGGGAGGCGGAATCGATCCCAGCTTCGGTGAGGACAGCGCGCGGGTCTGCTGCAAAGCGCGCGCGCAGGACGGGCTGGTCGCTCAGACGTTTGACCAGCTGCGAGACCGACGGTGTGTGTTGCGCAGGCGTCGCGGCCTTCGGCACCTCCGAAGCAGCAATGGACACCGTCGTCGGTGCGAGCAGGGCGAGAAGTTTCCGGATGATGCGCGCAATGATCCGCATCCGGGTTCTCCCGAGGAGTACCACGTCGGCTCGCAGAGGCATCCGCGAGACAGTGGATTTCGATCCGCTTCCACCATCATCCTGCCATGGGCGGATCGAGTCGTCGAGGATGGCTCCCCATTTGCAGGACAACAGCGCGCGAGTACATGTTATACCAACCGCCATAAACTATGACACGTACGCCCATTCGCATGACGTGGTGGATCGGATCAGATTGGGGGCCTCGGAGAAGTTGTTCCATGCCTCGCAACAGGCCTCGACAATAGCCTCGTAGGAAGCATAGATCCGGTTGGCGAGCTTGTTCTGACGCAAATACTGCCAGATGGTCGGCCAGGTTCAGTTCGGATGAGTAGGGCGGCAGTGTCAGGAGGGTGATATTCTCCGGCACCACGAGCGTGCGGCTGATGTGCCAGCCAGCACCACTGAGGACCAGATCCGCGTGGGCTCCGGGAGCCACCATTCGAGCGATCTCGGCCAGATGAGCAGTCATGGCCCGTGTGTCGAAGCGCGGCATTACCAGCCCGGCGGCCACCGCTCGGGCCACGCAGACCGCGCCAGACAGATACGCAAAGGTGGAGCGGGTGACCCAAACGGCGGCCGAGCCAAGAATGTCGCTCCGCTCGGCTTGCGAGCCCCTCTTCAGGTCGCTCCGCGTGTCGATTGTCACTCCGCGCGCTGATTGGAACGTAGAATGTGCTGATTTTAGAGCTATAATTTAGCTGCTGATGCCCGGCCATCGGGGGCGGAGCGGAGCCATGCATCAAGCTCATGTATTGATGCTTGTTTTAGGGTTGCTTGGTCTGGCAACCCCAACAGCTTATGCATTGGATGCAACTGACTACTATAATCGCGGAGATGCCTTCCGGAGCAAGGGCGAGTACGACCGGGCGATTGCAGACTACGATCAGGCTTTGCGCCTCGATCCTAAGTCCGCAGTCGCGTACACCCATCGCGGCCTGGCGTTCTACCGCAAGGGCGAGTACGACCGGGCGATTGCAGACTACGATCAGGCCCTGCGCCTCGATCCTAAGTACGCAAATATCTACATCAATCGCGGGTTAGCGTTCTACCGCAAGGGCGAGTACGACCGGGCGATCGCAGACTACGATCAGGCCCTGCGCCTCGATCTCAGGGACGCGGTCGTCTACACCAATCGCGGAGATGCCTTCCGGAGCAAGGGCGAGTACGACCGAGCGATCGCAGACTATGACCAAGCCTTGCGGTTCAATCCCAAGTACGCATATGCCTACAGAAATCGCGGGGACGCCTTCCAGAGCAAGGGTGAGTACGACCGGGCAATCGCCGACTACGATCACGCTCTGCGGCTCAATCCTGAGGACGCAGCCGCATACACCCATCGCGGGTTAGCCTTCCAAAGCAAGAGCGAGTACGACCGGGCAATTGCAGACTACGATCAGGCTCTGCGCTTCGATCCTAAGTACGCAAATATCTACATCAATCGCGGCTATGCCTTCCGGAGCAAGGGCGAGTACAACCGGGCAATCGCGGACTTCGATCAGGCCCTGCGGCTCGATCCAAAGTCCGTAATCGCCTACACCGGGCGTGGGGATGCCTTCCGGAGCAAAGGTGAGAACGACCGAGCGATCGCAGACTACGACCAAGCCTTGCGGTTCAATCCCAAGTACGCATATGCCTACAGAAATCGCGGGGATGCCTTCCGGAACAAGGGTGAATACGACCGGGCAATCGCCGACTACGATCACGCTCTGCGCCTCGATCCCAAGTCCGCAACTGCCTACAACAATCGCGGGTTAGCCTTTCAAAACAAGGGCGAGTACGACCGGGCAATCGCGGACTACGATCAGGCGCTGCGGCTCGATCCTAAGGACGCGGCGGCGTACACCAATCGCGGAGCAGCTTTCTACCGCAAGGGCGAGCACGACCGGGCGATCGCGGATTACGACGAGGCCCTGCGGCTCGATCCCAAGTCCGCAGCGGCCTACAACGGTCGCGGGGCTGCCCTCAACAAGAAGGGCGAGTACGACCGGGCGATCGCAGACCTCGACCAAGCCCTCCGACTCAAGCCCGGGTTCGCCAACCCGTATTGCCATCGCGGCACGGCCTTCCGGCACAAAGGCGATCTCGACCGCGCGCTTGCGGAGCTGAATGAAGCCGTGCGCCTCAATCCCAAATACGCGGACGCCTACCAGGAACGCGGGGTGACGTTCCAGGCCCGGGGCGAGTCGGACCGGGCTCTGGCGGATCTCGCTGAGGCTGTGCGGCTGAAGCCTGAGCTTGAGGCAGACGCAACCTTCCTCAAGGTGCGCGGTGAGGCACAAGCGGCTCTGGCCAGCCGGCCTGCAGCCGCCGCGGTGGTGGCGGCGGTCCAGACCCCGCCGGTTGTCCACGCGCCTGCCGTGTCGGCCGTCACCCCGCTGGCCGAGACCCGGGTCGCGCTCGTGATCGGCAACAGCGCCTATGCGGCTGTCGCGCCGCTCGACAACCCGGCGCGAGACGCCACCGCAATCGCCCGCTCCTTGCGGGACACCGGCTTCAAGACTGTTCAGCTCAAGAACGATCTTCGCTACGAGGATCTGCGGCGAGCCCTGAACAGCTTCTCGGCCGAAGCGGACAAGGCCGACTGGGCCGTCGTCTACTACGCGGGGCACGGCATCGAGGTCGGCGGCGTCAACTATCTCGTGCCGATCGATGCCCGCTTGAAGACGGACCGGGCCGTGCAGTTCGAGGCAATACCGCTCGATCAAGTCCTGGGCAGCATCGAGGGCGCGCGCAGGCTGCGCCTGGTCATCCTGGATGCCTGCCGCGATAATCCGTTCCTGCAGCAGATGACGCGGACGATCGCGGCGCGTTCGGTCGGGCGAGGTCTGGCGAAGGTCGAGCCGGAGACGAGCGGCACGCTGGTGGCGTTCGCAGCCAAGCACGGCCAGGTGGCGCTGGATGGGCAGGATGGTCAGGTTAATAGTCCGTTCGCGGCAGCGCTGATCAAGAACATTGCCAAGCCTGGCATCGAAATCCGCAAGCTGTTCGGGCTGGTGCATGATGATGTGCTGGCGGGCACGGGTCGCAAGCAGGAGCCGTTCGTTTATGGCGCCCTCGGAGGCGAGGATTACTTCTTCAGAACGCGTTGAACGTGGCTGACGCTGACCTGAAAGCCTGAGCTCGATTTGACCAATTTCGAACAGCCTGGCGAAGGCGTTCCCTTGGCGCTCTGCCGCATGAGCGGGTTTTCGTCGTCTCGCCCAACACTCGGGATATTGAGAAAGCCCGCAGGCGTGAAGGCGGACCCTCCCGCATCGAGTAACATCTTACGCTCGGCGCTGCATGCCGGGAATGCGCGCCATGCTGGCCCACTATACTCGGATCCGTACCAAGACCGGCTGGGGCATGGGATAGGCCGGCCCCTGCCGAAGCACTACCAAGTGGCGGGGTGGGATGTGCTGCGGCCGCACAACGAGCCCTGAAACGAAAAAGCCCCGCCGCGGCGGTGTGCCGGGCAGGGCGAAAGGCAAAGCCTCGCTATCAGCAGCTATAGATAAACACATCCTCCGCGTGGGGCGCATCTCTTCTTAGGGGGTAGGCGATCTTCCGCGCGCGGGATCTACGGGCAGAAAAGCCCACCGCAGGACCGGGCAGGCTACGGCGATGACCGAGTCTCATCAGATCAAGCGGCGCACCTCGCAGCATGGCACAACGCAGATGCCCCGCCGCGTTGGCATCGCAGCGGGGCATGCTCCTCCCTAGACCTCGGGCCGCTCCGCAAGGGCGGCCTTCCTTTGCCTTACTGGATTGCCTCTCGCGCGCGTGAGGCGACGCGCTACTGTAAGGCAGGGCTTGGCGCTCCAGCCCGACCAAGCGGGGCCGCTTCAGCCTGGCTCAGGCCCTCCAGAGCATTGGCGATCGCCAGCATGCGCGTGGCGGTGCGCCGGTTGCGCTCGCGGCGCGCCAGGCGCCGCAGGTCGTCGCTACTCACCAGATCGCGCCGGATCATCAGGGCTGCGCCCATCGCGTCCTCCCGCCAGCCGCGGGCAGCAGGGAATCACAACCACGCTTCAGCCCACAACCGGGAGAGTCCCTTCATCCGCTCGCCGGTATAAATCATTAACAATGTTTGTTGATGAGAAATATTTCAACATGCAAACGCGGGGAGCAGCTGCATGCTAAAAACCCGGGAGGAATTGGTTGGCCATGAAGCCCCATCTGAATCCAGACACCGTGCAATGTATGACGCCGCGCGGCGGCCTGCAGGCGGCCGAATATGAAGATCGCGGCTATGGCTATCTAAATATTGTGAGAAATTCAGTCTGCTATATTGATAGTGCGACCGGGGATTGTCTTACCAGTTTCTCGTATCCCAGCCATCGGGATGCCGAGCTACAGCTGAGCTTTCTCAGGCAGGCATGTCAGGACGCAAAACGCCGCCGGTCCTCATTCGATCTCGTGCAGCCTGGGGCGGAGTTTTCAAAACAGAGGCCGGCGATGAGCGAGCCAAAGAACGAAAAGCCGGCTCCAGAGATGAATAAGGTCGAGAGTGTCTTCTTCCAGTTCGCCCATGTCCTTTTCAACGGGATGGTGTCGGCCGACAGCCTCCAGGGTCAAGCCCCTCTTGCCCCCAAGCCCTGGCAGATCCTGGACATCAGCTTTCCCCGCCCGATCGTCCGGATGACCTTCTTCTCGGAGCGGCGGGCCCGCGCCACCTGCGAGACCATGAACGCCAAGGCCCGCCGGGAGCGGTTCAAGGTGGCGTGGATGGGCGCTTGAGCCCTCTGAACCGTCCGAAGTGAAAGACAGCCGGCGCGGCCTGCGCCACACAGAGGCCGTGGCGCTGCCCGTCTCTCCTTGTCAGGGACAGCGCCATCAGCGGGCCGGGTGCGAGCTACGGGCGCCCGGCCCGCTGCCATCCCCAAGCACGCGCGTCGTCCTCCAGCGTCGGCATGCCCGACACCCCCACCATCGGCGAGTTCTACGAGGCCCAGCAGGTCACCGACGAGGGGTTCGATGCGGCCGTCCGCGACGACCTGAACGACCCCACGCCCGGCATGCGGCTGATCGCGGATGGTGAAGGTGTCGAGACACGCTCCGCCGAAATCCCATACGGCGCGCCAGTTGTGTGCAGTGCTGGTCTTGACGCGGGTCCTCATAGACGTGTTTTGCACTTCACCGCTGGGGGCAGTGAAATGGCGGGCGGCTGGGCTAATCGCGAGAAGACCCGCGACCGAGTGAAAGCGGTGGCTGCAGCCCGGGCGCTCGCCCGCTCCGGGGCGCATGCAGATCACACCACCATTCTTGCAGCCCTGCGGGCGAACGGCATCCTCGACAGAGCGCCGAGCTGGTTCGGCAACCCCGCCTTCCTCCTGCAACTCGATCGAATGTGCGCCATGGCCTGCGAAGGGGCGCGACGGCGGACGGCGTAGGCTGGCGCAAGCGCCGCGCAATGTGCGGGTCCTACGTCTCCGTCCATGAGGCGCCGCAATTCCCGTAGGGCATACGACGAGCACGGCCGGGAGATCCCGCCGGCCCGCTGCCGGCGCACTACAAGGTGGTCGGCCGGGTCGTGCCGTGGCCGGATGAGGGCTAGGCCACGTCGGACGCTCAGAAGCTGCTCGCGATCTCCCTGATGCGTTGGGCACGCTGGTAGGGCGCCATCGTGCGGAGCTCGCGGCCATGAATGAGCGCCCCTTTCTGACGCCCTTCGACCCACAGGCCGTCTGGGACGAGGCAGACGCGAGCTGGCTTGCCTTGAGCATTCAGCTCCGCCACGGCGCGTCCGCCGGCTGCGAGCGCTTCGAGCATCTCCGAGCCGGAGATCGGGCGATCACTGCTGGCGAGCATTTCGTCTCTCTCTTGCTGGCAGCCGCTTGTTGCGCTGCAGCATGACAACGATATTGCAAAGCCTGGAGCCTGGATCAAGTTTGGCTGATCCGCCCGTCCGAGCCCCGAAACGACAAAGCCCGCCGCGGCGGGGTGCCGGGCGGGCTCGGTGAGGACGGCGGATCAGCGCCGGAGGTTAGTTCAACCGGACATCCCTGATGCGATCGGCGAGTGACCGGATCGCATCCACCGTCTGCCGGCGCTCTTCGTGGATCTCCTCCCGGTGCCGCTTCCGCATCGCCATTTCGGCTTCGCGGACGAGCGTGCATCGATCGTAGGAGGCGGCGACCGCATGAAGCCCATCGATCAGCTCTCGTGCCGTCCGCTCGCCCATCACCATGCCGCCGATCTGCGCCAATCCCTCGCCTCCAACCGAGGGCGGAGCAATGTGCGGTTTCTCGGCCCGCGCCTTCAGCCAACCGAACATTGCCAGGATAATGCCTCCCGCCGCGCCGGGGCCGGCGAAGGCCAGCAGGTAATCGAACAACTCCTTCGCCTCTGGCGACATCAGCGCCCCCGCATCGAGAAAGAGCCTGCCTTCTGCATGTCGTAGCCGGCCGCAGCGAGGCACCATCCCTCGAACCCGAAGAATACGATGTAGAAGTACACCCCCGGCGGAAGGCCCAGACCCGACTTGCGCGCCGCTGCGAACTGCAGGATGCACAGGGACAACCAGAAGAAGCCGGACGCGTAGGAGCCCAATGCGCGCAGGATGGGTGACCGCCTCCACCAGCCGTTTACTGCGAGCCCGAGGCAGCGCAAGCAGCCGATCAGGATGGCAAGAGCCCCCCACGTGGTCTCGCGCATGATGAGCCCGAGCATCTGGTACGAGGAGATCTCGAACAACTCGCCGGGCTGGAGGATGGCGCAGCCCCACGCGATGGCGCAGCACGCCAGCAGCCATTCCGTCGAGCGGGTCTTGTTGAGGGAGGTCATCCCGACATTGCTGGTGGGCATGCTGGCCTCCTGGCTCCTTCGATCGCTGTCAGCGCTTCACCACGCTCGGCAGGATGGCGCTGAGCTGCGCATCCTTCTGCTGGCTGGAGCGCGAGGAGCCGAGCCAGAAGGCGATGGCGGTGCCGAGCGCCAGATTGGCCGCGCCATAGGCTTGGCTCAGCAGCTGGTAGACCCGCTCGGGGATCTCGCCCTGGATGAAGTAGAGCGCGCTGGTCAGCAGCGCCCAGGCGATGAGGATCGCGAGCGTGACGATTGCCGGCATCGCGGCGGTCCAGTGACTGGCCTGCGCCAGCCCGAGCTGCATCTGGCGAGCGTTCGCGAGGTCTTCCAGCTCGGCCAGCTGGAGCTTTGCGGCGGCCTCGATCTCGGCCAGCTTCAGCTGCGCGCCGGCCGGATCGGCCTGCACCGCCTGGCTAATCGCCTGCGGGGTGGCTGGCACGCCGAGGGCCGCGCCGATCGCGGCCGCCGCGCTCTTGCCCACCGCGGTGCCGATGCCGCCGCCGAGCGGCCCGCCCAGCGTGGTGCCGAGGAGCGTGCCGAGAGAGGGCAGCCCGACCTGCGCGAGCTGCCCGGCCAACTGAAGCCAATCCATGGGAGGAGGTCTCCACCCCTCTCCTGTTTCTGAGAGGGGGCGTGCGCGCGGCGGGCCCGGCCGGCTCGGGGTGAACTGTCTGGAATTTCCGAAAGGTTGATCAGGCAGCCTTGCCGCCGAACAGGCTCTTGAGCCACGCGCCCAGGCCGCCGGTCTGCACCATGGCAGGCTTCGGGGGCTGGGTCCCGACCGGCGGCAGGGTCGTCGAGGTCGCGATGACCGGTGCCTTGAGCAGGGCGAGCGCCTCCGTCCGGACGCCGGCCACCCGCTTGGCCCAGCCCTTCCCGAAGGTGGGCCAGCCCTTCAACGAGCGCAGGAAGGTCAGGCGGCTGTCGCACAGCGCGGTGACGAGCCAGCGCTGATCCATCCGCGCGACCGCCACCAGGGTCAGGCGCACGGTGAGGTCGACGAGGTCGGAGCGCATCACCGCACCTCCGCCGCCATCGCGACCCCGACCGGCCCCATCACGGTCCCGGGCCGCCGCATCACCGGCCAGTGCGCCCGCACCGGGACCGCGCTGCGCGACCGGACCAGCTCCGCCGCCCGGCTCTGGCGGATGGTCACCTCCTCGCCGCGCTCCAGGGCCTCCAGGATGGCCGGGATCTGCGCGGCGTGCCGGCCGCAGATCTCGGCCAGGAGCGCGAGCCGATAATGGTCCTGGCTCGCAGCGCCCAAGGCGGCGGCGCCGTCGCGCAGCCCGCGCCTGACGGCGTCGTTGCGGCCGACGTAGCACGCGGCCAACTCGGCCGTGGCCCTCATCTTCCGCTCGGCCTCGGCGGCGTCCGCGCGCCTGCATCGCGAGCGTCGGCCAGTCCCAGCTGCGCAGGTCGGCGATGCCCGGATCGATCATCGCGCCACCCTCCCGGCGGCAAGCGCGGCCATCAGGCTGCGGATTTCGGCCTGCCCGCTGTCGGGCAGCGCGCGGTAGGCCTGCAGCAGCTCGCACTCCTCACGGGACGGCTCGATCGCCGCGGCATCCGCGAGTAGGTCGCGGACATCGACCTGCAGCGCGGCCGCGAGGCGCGGCAGCACCTCGCGCGGCACCCGGCGGCCCCGCTCGAACCGGGAGATCGCCCCGGGCCCGCAGCCGATGGCCCGTGCGAGCTCGGATTGAAGGAAGCCCAGCCTGCGGCGGCGGCGCTGGATGCGCTCGCCGAGCGAGCGCGGAGCCACGGCCGTGGTCATGACGATGGACTGCATCAGGCGTCCTCGGGCTGAAGGTGGCGGTCGTCGGCGCGCGCGTCGGCGTCGTCGAGGAGGCGGTCGAGCTCCGCAGCGATGGGCTGGAGGCCGTCGCGCTGGCGGTCGGTCAGGCGCTCGCGCCAATCCTCGAAGGCCTCGCGGCCGGCCCGGGCCTTCTCGCGGGCGACGGCGAACAGCTTCGGTTCGCTCGCTTCAGGCTGGCTCGACGGAGGCGCGAGGGCCGGTGAGGGCGTCCCCCCCCGCGCCCACGCCGCGAGCTTCTGCCCGCACGCCTCGTCGATGGGCTGACCCTGCGGGAAGAAGCCCCGGTGCTGCTCCTGCACCTTGTGCGGCAAGTCGAAGCGCGGCTTGCCGGGCGTGTCCGGCGAGAGTGTGAAGCTCGCCGTCATCTCGTACATGAACCGCTTCTCGCAGATCGGCATCCAGCCGAGCGGGCGGACCTGTGCACCACGAGACCGCGCGCGCCGTCCTCGTCTCGACGGACGGCGACCGCGAGAAGGCGGTTTGGATCCCGAAATCCGCCTGCGAGATCGAGCCGGACGCGGGGAAGGCCACGCACACCCTCACGCTCCCCGAGCGGGTCGCCGTCGAGAAGGGGCTGGTCTGATGGTCGATCGTCCCATCATCTTCAGCGCGCCGATGATCCGCACCCTCATCGAGGGCCGGAAGACGCAGACGCGGCGCCTCTGCAAACCCATGAACAAATGGGTGCATCAGGAGGGCCGGGAGATCCGCCTGCATCAAGGGCAGTGGTGCCATTTCCTGCAGGACGCCGAACTGCCTATCGAGCGGCTCCGCTTGCCCTGGCAGGTCGGAGACCGCCTCTGGGTCCGGGAGACCTGGGCTGTCGGCAACATCTACGACGGCATCCCGCCGCGCAGCATCAACCCGGGTGGCAAGCCGAATTGGTGCGGCGTCCGGTATGCCGCAACCGATGAGCATCTTGGGATCAAGGATCGCTCGCCGATCCACATGCCCCGCTGGGCCTCCCGCCTCAGCCTGATCGTCACCGAGGTCCGCGTCGAGCGGCTGCAGGACATCAGCGAGGAGGACGCCATTGCGGAGGGTATGACGCTCCCCGAAGGGCTGCGGTGGGGCAACGACCCGATCAGTGCCTACCGTGCTCTCTGGGGAGAGCTGCATGGCCCTGATTCCTGGGCGGCCAACCCATGGTGCGCCGCGATCACCTTTTCCGTCCACCGCACCAACATCGACGCCCTCGCCGCAGCGAGGGCCGCATGATCCGCCAGGAGATCCGCCACTTCCACGTCTGCTGCGGCGCGGGCGGCGGGGCCAAGGGCTTCAACCGCGGGCAGGCCCGGGTCGGCGCCGTCGTGGCCGCGCCGCGCTGCATCGGCGCCGTCGACGTCGACCCGGCCGGCATCGCGGACTTCGACCGCGTCGCGGGCGTGCGCGGCACCGTCCTCGACCTGTTCACCCGGGAGCAGTTCGTCGCGTTCCACGGCCGACAGCCGGGGCCGGGCTGGCGCGAGGCCGTGCCCGACGACTTCCGGCGCGCCGCACACGGCGAGCGCCCGCACGTCGTGTTCATGTCGACGCCCTGCAAGGGCTTCTCGGGCCTGCTCTCGGACAAGATCTCCGGCACGGCCCGGTACCAGGCGCTCAACGGCCTGACCCTGCGCGCGGTGTGGCTCACCCTCGAGGCCTGGGCCGGCGATCCCCCTGAGTTCATCCTGTTCGAGAACGTGCCGCGGATCGCCACCCGCGGGCGCTGGCTGCTCGACCAGATCGGGGCGCTGCTCGCCGCCTATGGCTACGTCTTTGCCGAGACGACGCACGACTGCGGCGTGATCGGCGGGCTGGCCCAGAGCCGGAAGCGCTTCCTCCTGGTGGCGCGGCACCAGGCCAAGGTGCCGCCCTTCCTGTACGAGCCGCCGCAGCGGCGGTTGCGCGGCGTCGGCGAGGTGCTGGGCCGCCTGCCGCTGCCGGGCGACCTTTCGGTCGGCCCGATGCACCGGGTCCCGAGCCTCCAATGGAAGACGTGGGTTCGCCTCGCCTTCGTGGAGGCCGGTTCGGACTGGCGCTCGCTCAACAAGCTGCACGTCGAGGGCGGCCATCTCGCCGACTTCGGCATCGCGCCGGAGGCGGGCTGGCATGCCGGGGTGCTGGGCGTGCAGCGGTGGGACGAGACCGCCGGCACCGTGACCGGACGCGGCAGCCCGACGACCGGCACGTTCGCTGTGGCTGATCCCCGGGTGGACGGCTATGAGCGGTCTGTCCAGATGGGCGTGCGCGCCTGGGACGCCGTTGCCGGGACTGTGACCGGCAACATGGCGGTGGGAGCCGGTCCGAATGCGGTGGCCGATCCGCGACTTCAGGGGCCGCCGCGCTTCAACAACGTCTACCGGATCGTGCCGTGGGCCGGCACCTCGCCAGCGGTTGCCGGCCCAGGCGGGCCCGGTGGCGGCCTCGCTGTCGCGGATCCCCGGGCGGATGCCGGGTTCGGCGGCGCGGGGAAATATCGCGTCACGGCCTACGACGAGGC
Source organism: Methylobacterium nodulans ORS 2060 (assembly GCF_000022085.1). Lineage (NCBI taxonomy): Bacteria > Pseudomonadati > Pseudomonadota > Alphaproteobacteria > Hyphomicrobiales > Methylobacteriaceae > Methylobacterium > Methylobacterium nodulans. The sequence continues at coordinate 3,030,774 of NC_011894.1, read as the reverse complement.
CGCCGGCACGGTGATCGGCGCCTCGACCACGGGGCAGGGCGCGTTCGCACTCGCCGACCCACGTCCGGCCCGCGCGTGGCAGGACCAGATCCTGGGCGTCCTGCCGTTCGACGAGCCGGCTGGTGCGATCACCGCGAAGGCCGAGGCGACGACGGGCCGGTTTTCGGTGGCCGACCCGCGCATGACGTGGGCCGATTCCGCCCACCGCAACAAGCTCAAGGTCGTCGGCTACGACGAGCCGGCCGGTTGCGTCACAGGTGCCGATCGCGTCGGCTCAGGCGCGCTGTGCGTCGCCGATCCCCGGCCCGACTTCGCCCGCGGCGGTCGCGCCGCCTACCAGACCGGCGGCCACTACGGCGTCACGCCATGGGACGCGCCCTCGGGCGCGGTGACCGGCTCGGGCCAGCACGACAACGGCCGCTGGTCGGTGGCGGACCCGCGCCCGGCGGAGGGCGAGACAGCCGCGGCGCTGCCGGCCGCCGATGACCGCCTCGTGGCGGTGATCCGGGCGCTGGACGGGACCTGGCACCGGCCCTTCACCACCTACGAACTCGCCGCGCTCCAGAGCTACGTCGACCCGGAGGACCCGGCGCCGCTGGTGATGGAGGGCATCTCCGACAGCGCATGGCGTGAGCGGATCGGCAACATGGTCCCGCCGGCCTCGGCCGAGGCGATCATGGGGGTGATCGCCAGGACGCTGCTCCTCGCCTGGGCGGGGGAGACCTTCCTGCTCTCGAACGAGCCGATTTGGGTGCGCCCGGTGGCGATCGCGGCGGCGATGGAGCTGCCGCTGCTGGGAGGTGACCCATGACCCGCCCCTTCGTGATCGGCGCGCTGATCAAACACAAGGCACCCCTCAATACATGTGAAGTGTATTCGACAATCAATATTCTACCTAAACATCGCATCAATAGCTTGCGATCTCCTACGAAAAAACTGCTCTTTGTTCATCATAATGATGGTTTTGATGCTTTTTGTATCTATAGTGACATTATGCCGGCTTTGAACAACTCTTCGCCTTGCTGTTATGTAGAACTCTTCGCCGGGATTCTCGGTGATTACTCCAAGGTAATTCTCCAACGCGGTGCGCATATTGTGCAAATGTGCACGGGTTCGGATGCAATCTCCAGACAGATCGTCCAGGAGCCTATCAATTTCGATCTGGTGCAGGCGCGATCTTTCGGCGGCAAGCATCTCAATCGCTTTGCCTATTCTGTCATGAGCAACGCCAAGATCTGCGATAGACTTTCTCATGCTATCAGCTGTACGATGGGTAATTGCACCCGATCCAATGTCAGCCATCGCTTGGTTTGGATCTGCGGACATGTGCGCACTGTGCGCTGCCCTAACCATAGCTTGTCTGGAAAATTCTTCTATATGTTCGATTTCATCGATGACGGCGCTAATCCTATTCATGGACTCGACAATCTCTGTCATTATAGACGCCTGATTGGCAGACATCTGCACTGTAGCGGCGCGGGTCTGAGCCTTAAGCTCAACAATTTGGCTGGAAACACCGTGCCAAGCGATAAATGCTGCGATAAGTGCGACGACCGCACCGATGAGGGTCTGGTATCGATTAAGCCAATACTCGATACATGGCGGGCTGATCTTATCTTTGATCTGATCGGCGTTCAAAAACAATGCGGGGACAGGACAGACCGCAGGCTCAATCGCAGACCAAGTGAAGACGATCAGAATGGAAAACAGGAAAAGCACAAACCACGGTTCCCAGCTGCGCTCCATGACATCCCTCCCGCGCTTTATGTGCAGCGGCCCAACCGATGCGCCAACAACGAACTGATGCCTTCATACAGACTGCGTGCGGAGGCGGCGGCATGACCTCCGCCCGCTTCACGGACCTGTTCGCAGAGGGCGCAAGCCGACCGGCGACGTGCCGCTCGATGCCGTCTTTCCGGACGGCTCAATCCAATCGCTGCTGGTGTGAGGTGGCGATGTCGGCCCCATTTCTCACCCACATCAAGGTCAGTGACCACGCTTTTCTCAAGCGGCTGCCGAAAGATGCTCGGCGTTTCATCAGTCGCAGCGTGTTTGCTTCGGTTGATGTGCTGCGCGTAATCTGTTCTTCATCTACAGCCAACCACAGATCTGCAGGCGCGCAGGCTCCATCAAAGCTGATAAAGAAATGTTCGAATTTTCTCTGCGGCTCTCCTTCTGAGTGTATGAGTGGAATATTCTTCTCAGAGGCAGTAACCCGACCGAAGAACGTAACACCGTTCATGATCAGAATTGCGCATGAGGCTTCGTCGTCGCGACCCATCATGGTCATCCCCCCGGGATGTAGCCACACCGACAACGTTTCCGGTTGCAGGCCGTGCCACGCAATCAGGGGTTTTGATTAACGTAGCCTTACCCGGAGAAGAAACGTCGGCGGAAGCACTTAGCGGCCTCTCCCGCCTCACCCCGCCCTCAGGGCGTCCCGATCCCTCATCCGCAGAAGGACACCGCCCATGACTGAGACTGACAACCGCCTGTGGTGGCCGTCCGACCCATGGACGAGATCAATCCGGATGGCCGGCGTTCGCCCGACGAGTGGCTGTGCCGGCTTGATGACGGCGTGTGGGCGGTCGGCATCAAGGATCCGGGCGAGGATCTGGAGATGTGGCGCGCGAAGGTCATCAAGCCCGGCGACGTGGTGCTCTTCGAAGCCTGCCTGACCACGCCGAGCTTTGATCTGACCGTCGATGAGGATGGCGGCTACAGACCGAGCGAAGCGCCGGGTGGCGCCACCCACTTCTGGATGAATGGCGACAGCGACACCGTCTGCGACAGCCTCGCGATGATGGCCGAGTACATCCGAGAGTGCGAGGACGCTGGCACCTACACCGTCGACGGCATGGCGTGGAGCGACCACCGGTTCCGGTTCGAGATCGGGCCGGACGGTCAGGGTCGGTTTGTGGAGATCGGGGAGGCGGAGCATGCCTGACCACCTCTCCCTCCTTGACCTCATCAGCATCGCTGCCGCGGCCGTCGAGCTGCTGATCGCAACTGTCTGGCGGATGCCGGCGGCGGTGATGGCCGATTGGCTCGACCTCGCTGCCTGGCGCGGCGGGGCAACGGTGGGGGTGTGATCGTGGCTGACGGCTCCACCATCGAATGGCTCGCCATGCCCGGCACCAAGCCGGAGGGCGCCGAGCCAACAACGCTCGCTTACCTCGCCGGTATGATCGACGGGGACGGCTACATCACCATCACCCGATCGTGCCGCGCTGGTCGGCTCTACCACTCGCCGCAGGTTGGCATCGCCGGGACTCGTCCAGAGCCACATCGGCTCGCCGCATCGATCTGGGGCGGCGCGATCAACCGGTATGTGCCGAAGGATCCGAGCCATCGCCCGCAATTCCAGTGGTGCAGAACGGGTGCGGGCGCGGCGACGGTCATTCAGGCGATCTTCCCGTATCTGCTTTTGAAGATCGATCAGGCGATGCTCGCCCTCGAACTCTGGGAGCATCTGGAGTTCGGGCGGTGTGAGGACCCGTTCCCGTGGTTCAGTCCAGATTACGACCCAGTTGCATACCGCGAGGTGCTACGCGCGGAGGCGATCGAACTGAATCAGTCGCGGAACCGCGTCGGCAAGAAGGCCGCCGGCCGCCTCCTCGACGGCCGCACCTGGGATCAGATGCCGGAGGTGCGCCATGTCGGTTGATCCCGCCCGCGCCGCCTACGAGGCGCGCTTTGCCGACATGACGCTCGGGCCGCGCGGTGCCGCGCCCGCGTGGGAGGACCTCGGGCCAGAGGGCCGGGCGGTGTGGCAGCGGGTGGCGGAGGCCGCCCGGCCAGGCCAACTGGCCGTCGCCGAGCACAAGAAGCTCGTCGCGGCGACGGAGGCGGCTTTCGCCGCGCTCAGAACGGAGCACCAGGAGGTGCTGTGCGATCTGGGCGATCGCGTGGACGAGATCGTCCGACTGCGTGAGGCGCTAAAGCCCTTCGTGGAGTACGGCCGCTACGCGCTGGTCGACGGCTTCGAAGGCGAGATCGGCGAAGTCATCGTGGACGGCCTGCGCCGCAGCATCACCATGCAGGATCTGCGCCGAGCAGCCGAGGTCTATGGCGCTGCATCTGTTCAGGAGGGCGGCCGGTGAGCACCTTCGACACCATCCTGCTCGGCCTAATCGCGCTCGCAGTCCTGTTCGCCTTCACGCGCTACGGCTGGCGGGCCGTGCACTGGCTGGGCTGTGGCATCGGCCTGATCGGGCTCGCGCTGGCGAGTCTTGGGCATGACACAGGGGAGGGAGGAAGCGCGTGAGCCGGGCTCAAGTCATCCCTCGGCTGATGTCGAAGGCGGAGGCTGCCGCCTACTGCGGCTTCTCCGTCGCCGTCTTCGAGCGGGAGGTGTCGGTGCGCCCGATGGCCTTCGGCAACAAGCGCCTGGAGCGCTACGACCGGGTCGACCTCGACAATTGGATTGAGACCCGGAAGCGCCCGGCGAAGGCTGGACCCAAGACCATGGCCGAGGCGATCGCGGAGTTCTGATCAGTGATCACGAAAACTCCGATCTCGGGCGTGAAGCGCTACAGGGATCGGCACGGCAAGTGGCGGAACTACCATCGCGCCACCGGCAAGCCGATCAAGGCGCCCTATGGGACGGCCGAGTTCGCGGCCGAGGTAGCCGAGCTCAATGGCCTCGTCTCGAAAAAGGAGCCGCCGCGCAACGGCACGCTCAGAGGCGTGATGGACGAGTACAAGACAACGCCGGCCTTCGCCGACCTCGCGATGGCGACGCGCGCGGGCTACGAACGCTACTTCGAGATCGCCAAGCCGCTCCACGACGTGCCGATCCAGAGCATCGATTCGGCCGGGCTGTCCGTGATCCGCGACAAGGTCGCGATGAAGCGCGGCTGGCGCACGGCGAACTACATGCTCTCCGTTCTGTCGGTGCTCTTCGGCTTTGCGATCGAGCGGAAATACGTGACGCAGAACCCCGCCTTCGTGGTGAAGCGGGCCAAGCGCGACAAAACCAAGCCGAAGGCGAATCGGCCCTGGTCGCTGGAGGAGCGCAAGGCAGTGCTCGCGGAAGCACCGTCTCACCTCAAGGTGCCGCTCGCGCTTGCCATGTTCACCGGCGTGCGCAAGCGCGACGCGCTCACCCTGCGCAAGGATGCGATCCGCGGCGGCGCCATCGCGACCTCGAAGACCGGGGAGGAGATCTTCATCCGCATCCACCCGGAACTCGCCGAGATCCTGGCGGGCGCGCCGCCGCACGCCGCGCCGACGATCGCAGCCACGTCGCGCGGCACGCCCTGGACCGAGACCGGCTTCAATTCGGTCTGGGACAAGTTCAAGGACAAGCTGGAGGCAGAGGGGAGGGTGCGGCCCGGCCTGACCATCCACGGACTGCGCCATACGCTCGGCGGCCATCTCGCGGACGCCGGCTGCGACCTCGACACGATCCGGCGCGTGCTCGGTCAGAAGACCCTCACGATGGCCCAGCTCTACAGCGAGCGGGTCAAGAAGGAGGCCGCGACGAAGGAGGCCATGGAGCGGATGGACCTGCTCGGCCGGAAGGGCATAGACGGGGACGGAAGTGTCTAACCTGCTGTCTAACCGGCCGCTAAGTGCCATCACGCAGCAGGTGAGGCACCAGCTCTAACTTGCTCGGGATGTTCGGTAATAAGAGTGGTGCCCAGGGGCGGAATCGAACCACCGACACTGCGATTTTCAGTCGCATGCTCTACCAACTGAGCTACCTGGGCTCGCCGGGCTGCGCTGCAGCGGCGATGGCGGGGGTATAGTCAGCGAGCGGCCGGCTGTCCAGCCGTCTCGTGCAGGTTCTTCGACGGTTTTGGAGCCGTCGAAGCAAGGGGCCTCAGCCCCGGCGCCGGCTGGGGCGGCGGGGAAGGTCGGGGACGGCGTCGAGCATCTCGATCTGCAGGTCGGCGGAGCCGGTGCGTCCGAAGCTGTCCGCGAAACGCTCCGCGGCGCCACCGCGGATCTCGAACTTCGTCTCCCGCTCGAAGATGCGGATCGCCCCCACCTCGTCGCGCGTGACGCCGCCACGCCGGCACAGCATCGGCAGCAGGCGCCGCGGGTCGGCATTGTCGCGCCGGCCGACATTGAGACGGAACCAGACGCTCGGGCCGAGCGGCGCACGCGGCTTATCGCGGCGCGCCGGGGCGGGACGGCCGGTCGGAAAACCCGGATCGGTCACCTCCTCGGGCGCGGGCAGGCGGGCCCGATAGGCGCGCACCAGAGCGGCCGCGAGATCCTCGGCCGAGCAGCGCGCGAGGAGCGCCTGCGCCATCGCCCGATCCTCCTCGCTCGTTTCGTCCGTGAGGAGCGGATCGGCGAGCAGCCGCTCCTGGTCGAGAGCGCGGATCTCGTCGGCCGGCGGCGGACCGGACCACACCGGCACCACGCCCGCCCGGGCCATCAGCTCCTCGGCCTTGCGACGCCGGGAGGGCGGGACCAGGAGGACGCTGATGCCCTTCTGGCCCGCGCGGCCGGTGCGGCCCGAGCGGTGCTGGAGCACCTCGGCATCGTGCGGCAGCTCGGCATGGATGACGAGGCCGAGCCCCGGGAGGTCGATGCCGCGCGCCGCCACGTCGGTGGCCACGCAGACCCGGGCACGGCCGTCCCGCAGCGCCTGCAGCGCCGCGTTGCGCTCGCCCTGGCCGAGCTCTCCCGAGAGCGCCACCGCCGTGAAGCCGCGCTCGGTGAGCACCGCCTGCAGGTGGCGCACTGCGTTCCGGGTGTTGCAGAACACGATGGCGGTGCGCGCCTCGACCAGCCGCAGGGTGTTGACCACCACGAGCTCGGTCTCGCGTGGCAGGATGCGCAGCGCCCGGTACTCGATATCGGCATGCCCGCGGGTCTCGCCCGCGACCGCGATGCGCAGCGCCTCGCGCTGGTAATGCTCGGCGAGCGCCACGATGCCCTTCGGCAGCGTCGCGGAGAACAGCAGGGTGCGCCGCTCGGCCGGCGTCGCGCCCAGGATGAATTCCAGGTCCTCGCGGAAGCCGAGATCCAGCATCTCGTCGGCCTCGTCGAGAACGGTCGCCCTCATCCGCGACGGATCGAGATTGCGCCGCTCCAGGTGGTCGCGCAGGCGGCCCGGCGTCCCGACGACGATGTGCACGCCCTCACCGAGCAGGCGGCTCTCCCGGCGCGGATCCATGCCGCCGACGCAGGCCGCCACCCGCGCCCCGGCCGCTCCGTAGAGCCAGGACAGCTCGCGATGGACCTGAAGCGCTAGCTCGCGCGTCGGCGCGATCACGAGGGCGAGCGGAGCCCCGGGCGGGGGCAGCGTCTCGCCGCCATCGAGCAGCGTATCCGCCATGGCGAGGCCATATGCCACGGTCTTGCCGGAGCCGGTCTGGGCCGAGACCAGGAGGTCGCGCCCTGCGACGGCGGGTTCGAGCACGGCGGCCTGGACCGGCGTCGGATCGGCATAGCCCCGCGCGTCGAGGGCACGGGCGAGCGGGGCGGGAACGGGAGGAAAAGCCACGAAGAGGATCCCAGGAGGCGACGCGCGGGCAGGAGGCTTCGAAGTTCGGGCGCATGCCCGTTACGGGCCCGACCGCCGAAGGCGGTCCCGACCATCGCGCGCAATCCCACGGGTCATGAGGTGATGGCGGGCTCGTAGCGCGTCCCGGGCCACGGGTCCAGCCCCGGCGGCGGTTGGTTTACTTCCCGTTAACCTTGATCGGCTCTGATCGATCCGAGCCATCGTTCAGGAGACCCGGCGTGTCCGAACCCGCCTTCAAGACCCCGACCAGCACGGCGCGCCAAGCCGGATCGTTGCGGGACTGGCTCGCGACCCTGTCGCGGATCGACGGGGCGGAGGCTGCGGGCGGGGCGGCGCGCCCCCGGGCGGAGCCCCGGCATGCGCCGGAGGCGGCACCGGCCTGGGAGCCCCGGATCGTGCAGACGCCGCCAACCCCGGAACCCGCCCGCGAGCCCGAGGACGACATCGCCGCCCTCATGGCCGAGAACATGGTGCTCAAGGCACGCCTCAAGACCGAAGCCGACCGCTACGACGCGCTGCAGGCGATCGTGGCCGACGAGTTGCGGGCCCTGCGCAGCCATGTCGAGGCGGAGATCCAGCGGGCCGACGAGCTGCAGGCCGAGCGTGATTTGTGGATGGCCCGCGCCGAAGCCCTGGCCCAGCCCCTGTTCCAGAAGCGCTGAGGACGAGGGGCAGGCCCGCCGCATCCCTCGCCGCGACCGTGACCTCCTCAGGCCGCGCCCGAGGACGCCTGTCTCAGCACGGCCCGGATCTTCTCGGCCTGGGCGGCGAGCACCGCACCGTCCGCCATGCTGCGCGCGTGCTGGCGCAGCGGCACGCCTTCGTAGCGGGGCAGGATGTGGACATGCAGGTGGAACACCGTCTGGCCGCCGGCCGGCTCGTTGAACTGCGTGATTACCAGCCCGTCCGCCGAGAAGGCCGTCTTCACGGCCGCGGCGACCTTCTGCACTGCCGTGAAGAGCGGGCCGAGCACGGCCGGGTCCGCATCGAGCAGGCCCCGGCTCGGGACCTTGGGCAGCACGAGCGTATGCCCGTCCGTCTGGGGCATCACGTCCATGAAGGCGATCGTGTGCTCGTCCTCGTAGACCTGGTGCGACGGAATCTCCCCGCGCAGGATCTTGGCGAAGATGTTGTTCGGGTCGTAGGCGGGCGTGGTCATGGGGCCTCCGGGATCGAAGGTCACAGGCCGGCGGCCGAGCGGCGCTCGACGAGACGGGCCAGATAGGCGCTTCCGAGCGGGATGATGCTGTCGTCGAAGTCGTAGGCCGCGTTGTGCAGCGCGGCCCCGGCCTTTCCCCCGAGCCACGCATAGGCGCCCGGCACAGCCAACAGCATGTCGGCGAAATCCTCGCTGCCCATCTTCGGCTCGGGATCCGCATCGACCTTCTCGGGGCCGAACAGCTCCGTCGCGACCTCGAGCGCGGCCGCGGTCTGGACGTCGCTGTTGCGCAGGACCGAGAAGACGTCCTGGATCTCGACCGTGATCTCGGCCCCGAAGGCGGCGGCGATCCCGGCGCAGGTCTCGCGCAGGCGCTGGCTCACCATCGCCCGCACGCCGTCGTCGAAGGTCCGGATGGTGCCGGCAAGCTGCGCCTCCTCCGGGATCACGTTGTAGGCCGCACCGGCCTGAACCCGCGTGATCGACAGTACGGCGGAGTGGATCGGATCGGTGTTGCGGCTCACCACCGCCTGCAGGGCCTGAACGAGCGCGGCCTGGATCACCACCGGGTCGATGCCGCGGTTCGGCTGCGCCGCATGCGCCCCGCGGCCGGTGATGCGGATATCGAAGAAGTCCGCGGCCGCCATGGCGGGGCCGCGCCGAATCGACAGCCGCCCGTGCTGCCCGTTCGGCTGGTTGTGCAGGCCGTAGACCTCGTCGCAGGGAAAACGTTCGAACAGCCGGTCGGCCAGCATGGCGCGGGCGCCGCCGAGGCCCTCCTCGGCGGGCTGGAAGATGAACACCGCCGTGCCGTCGAAGTCCCGCGTCTGGCTCAGGTACCTGGCCGCGCCGAGCAGCATGGTGGTGTGCCCGTCATGTCCGCAGGCATGCATGGTGCCGGGCTTGGTCGAGCGATAGGGGAGGTTCGTCGCCTCCTCGATCGGCAGCGCATCCATGTCCGCCCGCAGGCCGATGCGCCGGGCGCTGGTGCCGCGGCCGGTCAGGATGCCGACGATTCCGGTGCGGCCGATGCCGCGATGCACCTCGATGCCCCAGGCTTCGAGCCGCTGCGCCACGATGGCGCTCGTGCGCGTCTCCTCGAAGCCGATCTCCGGATGGGCATGCAGGTCGCGGCGGATCGCCACGAGTTCGTCGACGTCGGCGGCAATGCGGTCGAGGAGGGACATGCGGCGGGGACCTCGCTGGAACGCCCGGACGGGCGAAGGCGCGCATCCTTTCGCCGCGGATCCCGGCTGTCCAGAGGGACTTGCGCTGCCGACCCCTGCGGCCTCGTCGGCGCTCCATCAGCGCTCCCGCGGCTGCGCGGCGGCTTCGCCGGGCCGGGCCGGCCGGGATTTCTAAATGGAAAAACTGAGGTGCGTGGAAGCCGCCCCGCTCCTCATGCTGAGGTGCTGGCGATCAAAGATCGCACTGGCGATCGCAGATCGCGCAGGCTGCCTCGAAGCATCCCTGACCGGTAATCCCGGCCACCCGGAGCTTGGGACGAGCGGTCCGGGGTGCTTCGAGGGCCGGCTCCGCCGGCCACCTCAGCATGAGGGCTGGGTTGGCTGCCCCCGAAGGGAGCGCTCGGTCAGCCGGTTTCATCCGTCAGGGTCGCCCCAGCCGGAAGCCGTATAAGACGGACCGGGATCCACTGCGTCGGAAGGCTCCGATCATGTGGGAGGAGCCGTCGGCGCGATGTCTCCTCGGCGTGATCCGGCCCGCCCGCGTCAACCGATGATCTTGTCGATCGTGATCGGGATCTCCCGCACCCGCCTGCCGGTGGCGTGGAAGACCGCGTTCGCGACGGCCGCAGCAGTCCCCACGATGCCGATCTCGCCGAGGCCCTTCGCGCCGATCGGGCTCACCTTGTCGTCGTGCTCGTCGACGAAAATGACCTCGATATCGTGGATGTCGGCATTCACCGGCACGTGGTACTCGCCGAAATTGTGGTTCATGAAGCGGCCGAGGTTGTGGTCGAGCATCGACTCCTCCTCGAGAGCGGCGCCGATCCCCATCACCACGCCGCCCATGATCTGGCTGCGCGCGGTCTTGAGGTTGAGGATCTTGCCGGCCGCGACCGCGCTCACCACGCGGGTCACGCGCACCACGCCGAGATCCTCGTCGACCCGCACCTCGGCGAACACCGCCGAATGGGTGTAGGCCGCAAAGCGCAGCTGGGTGAGGAGGCTGGGCTTCGCCGTCTCGGTCGCCTCCACGGTCTCGACGCCGCCCGCCCGCATCGCATCCGCGATCGACACCTTGCGGGAGGGATCGTCGGCGAGGCGGATCTCGCCGTTCACGAAGGTCACGTGGGCGAGGTCGGCATTGGCCAGCGGCGAATCGTCGATGCGGCGCGCCATCCCGAGGAGTTGCTCGGCCACGGCCCGGCAGGCCATCTCGACGGCGGAGCCCGACGAGGCCGCGGTCCAGGATCCGCCCGCGATCGGGGCCTCGGGCAGCGCCGTGTCGCTCAGGCGCGTCTGCACGCGCTCGATCGGGATGCCCAGCGCGTCCGCCCCGATCTGGCTGAGGATCGTGTAGGTACCGGTGCCGAGATCGGCCGTGGAGCAGGCGACTTCGAGGCTGCCATCGATGGAGAGCCGGGCCCGGGCGCTCGACTTCATCATGTAGGCTTCCCAGACGCCGGTCGCCAAACCCCAGCCGATCAGCTCGCGCCCCTCGCGCATGGAGCGGGGCTCCGTGGAGCGCCGGGCCCAGCCGAAGCGGGCGGCGCCCTCCTCGTAGCAGGCGCGCAGCGCCTTCGAGGTGAATTCCTTGTTCTCGCCCTCGTCGCGCTCCGCATAGTTGCGAAGCCGCAGTTCCAGCGGATCGACCCCGGCCGCATAGGCGAGTTCGTCCATCGCCACTTCCAGGGCGAAGACGCCGGTGGCCGCCCCCGGCGCCCGCATGTCGGCCGGCGTGTAGGTGTCGATCTTGGCGAGCTTGTAGTCGAGCTTGACGTTGGGACAGCGATAGAGGAAGCCGGACCAGTTGACGACAGATTCCTGATAATCCTCGAAGGTCGACGTGCCGGCGATCGCTTCGTGCATCAGGGACTGGAGACGGCCATCCTGGTCGGCGCCGAGGGAGACGGTCTGGATCGCCTCGGGCCGGTAGCCATGGGTGAACATCTGGTCGCGGGTCAGGACCACGCGCACCGACCGCTTCAGCTCCAGGGCGGCCACCACCGCCAGGAAGAGCTGGTATTGCGGGCGCAGCCCCGAGCCGAAGGCGCCGCCGATATAGGGCGAGATCACCCGCACGTCCTCGGGCTTCAGGTTGAACACGCTGCAGACGTAGCCCTGCGTGTTGTTCACGCCCTGGATCTTGTCGTGGATGGTGAGCTTGCCGTCGCCCTCCCAGATCACCGTGGAGGCGTGCGGCTCCATCGGGTTGTGGTGCTCGACGGCCTGCTTGTATTCGTGCCGCACCTGGATCGGAGCGCTCGCGAAGGCTCCCTCGGGATCGCCCCGCGGGTCCGGCGGCGGCTTGATGCCGGAGCGCTTCTTCGGCGGCACGTAGGCGGCGGCACGATTGCGGTCGAGGTCGGTATTGGGAACGTCCTCCTCGTAGGTCACCTTCACCAGCGAGGCGCCGTGGCGGGCGAGGTCGAAGCTCTCGGCGACGACGAGCGCCACCGGCTGCCCGCCGAAGGTGATCTCCGGCCCGTGCAGCGCGCGGAAGGGCGAGCCGGGCGGGGCGACCTGGTCGCGGTAATTGTAGTCGAGCCAAGCGGTGCGCGGCCGGTTCTCGTGCGTGAAGACCTGGATCACGCCGGGCACGGCGAGCGCCGCCGCGGTGTCGATCGCGGTGACGCGCCCCCTCGTGATGGCGCTCGATACGACGACGCCGTAGGCGAGGTCGGGCGCCGTGAACTCGGCGGCATATTTCGCCGCGCCCGTCACCTTGGCGGGACCGTCGACCCGATTCCGGGCGGTGCCGACATAGAGGTTGGTGGTGGCCATGCGGCGGGATCCTACTGGATGCGCTTGTCGGTCTGCGATTGCGGCGTGCCGGCAGCGGCCTGGGACAGGCCCCGCACGATGGCGCGCCGCGCGAGCTCGATCTTGAAGGCGTTATGCGCGTAGGGCCTGGCCTCGGCGAGGATCAGGTCCGCCGCCGCCCGGAAGTTTTCGGGGGTCGCGGGCTGGCCCTGCAGGCGCGCCTCCGCCTCGCGGTTGCGCCAGGGCTTGTGCGCGACGCCGCCGAGCGCCAGCCGCGCGGTGCGGATCACCTCGCCGTCCATCTCCAGGGCGGCCGCCACCGAGACGAGCGCGAAGGCGTAGGAGAGCCGGTCGCGCAGCTTCAGGTAGGAGTAGTGGCGGGGGAAGGATTCCGCCGGCAGGTCGACCGACAGCACGATCTCGGCCGGCTCGAGGGTGGTGTCGCGCTCGGGCGCGTCGCCGGGGAGCCGGTGGAACTCGCCGATCGGGATCGCCCGCGCGCCGGCGGGGCCCTCGACCTGCACGATGGCGTCGAGAGCGGCGAGCGCCACGCACATGTCGGAGGGATGCGTGGCGATGCAGTGGTCCGAGGTGCCCAGGATGGCGTGGATGCGGTTGACGCCGGTGATCGCCGGGCAGCCGCTGCCGGGCACCCGTTTGTTGCAGGGCGTGCCCTCGTCGTAGAAATAGTAGCAGCGGGTGCGCTGGAGCAGGTTGCCGCCGGTCGAGGCGGCGTTGCGCAGCTGCGGCGAGGCGCCGGCCAGGATCGCGCTCGCGAGCAGCGGGTAGCGAGCCCCGATCTGCGCGTCGAAGGCCACGGCGCTGTTCGGCACCAGGGCGCCGATGCGCAGGCCACCCTCGTGCTCCGTGATGCCGGAGAGCGGCAGCCGCGTGATGTCGATCAGCCGGTCGGGGCGCTCGACATTGTATTTCATCAGATCGACGAGGTTGGTGCCGCCGGCGATGATCTTGGCGGCCGGGTCGTTCGCGAGCGCCTGCACGGCCTCCGCCACGGTGCCCGCGCGGGTATAGGCGAAGCAGTTCATTCCGCGGCCTCCTGATGGGCGGGTCTGCGGGCGTTGAGCACGTCCTCGATCGCGTCGACGATGTTGGTGTAGGCGCCGCAGCGGCAGAGATTGCCGCTCATGTATTCGCGGATCTCCTCGCGGGTGCGGGCGCGGCCCTCCTCGATCAGGGCGACCGCGGACATGATCTGCCCGGGCGTGCAATAGCCGCACTGGAACGCGTCGCGCTCGACGAAGGCGGCCTGAAGCGGGTGCAGGGTGCCGGACGAGAGCCCCTCGATGGTGGTCACCGCGGCGCCATCCTTCATCACCGCGAGGGCGAGGCAGGAATTCACCCGCTGGCCATCCACGATCACCGTGCAGGCGCCGCACTGGCCCTGGTCGCAGCCCTTCTTGGTGCCGGTGAGATGGAGCTCCTCCCGCAGCAGGTCGAGCAGGCTCGTCCAGGGGGCGACCTGGAGTTGCCGCTGCTCGCCGTTGATCGTCAGGGTGATGGCGATCCTGTCGCCGGCCTCGCTCGGGCCGCTCTCGCTCGGCATGGGTCTTCCTGGTCAATCGGGCCGGGCGGACCCGGCAGCAGACATGCCCCGCCCACCGGGCGCGCACCAGGGGGACGCGGCCCGGCGGGCGGGGCGAACGAGCGCATAACGATTCCAAACTGGTTGCGTTCCGTCCGGAGACAACTCCGGGTGGCGGAGTGCTCCGGGCGCCAGGGCGGCACGCCGCGCCGGGGTTCATGCCCGTCGGACTCTGGGATACCCCTGTGCCGGTTCTCACGGAGGTGCCGCATGCCCGCGCTTGACCCGATCCTCGCCGATATCGACCGCGACCTCGACACGTCGCTGGAGAGGCTGTTCGCCTTCCTGCGCATCCCGTCGATCTCCACCGATCCGGCCTATGCGGCGGAGTGCCGGCGGGCCGCCGAATGGCTGCGCGCGGACCTGTCGGCGATCGGCTTTAACGCCTCGCTGCGCGAGACGGGCGGCCACCCGGTGGTGCTCGCCCATCTGCCGAAACCGGGCGCGCCGCATGTCCTCTTCTACGGCCATTACGACGTGCAGCCGGTCGATCCCCTCGATCTCTGGGAGACGCCGCCCTTCGAGCCGCGCCTCGTCACCCTGCCGGATGGGCGCCGGGCGATCAGCGCGCGGGGCGCCTGCGACGACAAGGGGCAGGTGATGACCTTCATCGAGGCCTGCCGGGCCTGGCAGGCCATGCAGGGCGAGCTGCCGGTCGGCGTCACCATCCTGATCGAGGGCGCCGAGGAGAACGGCTCCAAGCACCTTCCCGAATGGGTCGCGGCGAACCGGGACGAGCTGAAGGCCGACCTCGCCCTGGTGTGCGACACGGGCATGTGGGACAGCGCCACCCCGGCCATCACCACCTCGCTGCGCGGACTTGCCTATTTCGAGGTCTTCGTGCGCTGCGCGGACCGCGACCTGCATTCGGGTCTGTTCGGCGGGGCGGCCGCGAACCCCATCCATGTGCTCTCGCGCATCATCGCGGACCTGCACGACGACCAGGGCCGCGTCACCCTGCCGGGCTTCTACGACGCGGTGCGGGAGCCGCCCGCCGAGGTGCTGGAGCGCTGGCGCGCCCTCAATCTCACGCCGGAGAACTTCCTCGGGCCCATCGGGCTCAGCCGGTCGGCGGGCGAGCGCGACCGCATGCTGATCGAGCAGGTGCAGTCGCGGCCGACCTGCGACGCCAACGGCATCATCGGCGGCTATACGGGGGAGGGCACCAAGACCGTGATCGCCGGGCAGGCGAGCGCCAAGATCTCCTTCCGCCTCGTGGAGGACCAGGACCCGGAGGCGGTCGCGGCGAGCTTCAGCGACTTCGTCCGGGCCCGGGTGCCGGAGGATTGCTCGGTCGAGATCGTGACCCACAAGGGCTCGCGGGCGCTCGCCCTGCCCTTCGACATGCCGGCCCTCGGTGCGGCGCGCCACGCTCTCGAAGCGGAATGGGGCGTGGCGCCGGTGACGATCGGCTCCGGCGGCTCGATCCCGATCGTCGGCGACTTCAAGCGCAGCCTCGGCCTCGACACGCTGCTCATCGGCTTCGGCCTCGACGATGACCGCGTGCATTCCCCGAACGAGAAATACGACCTGCAGAGCTTCCACAAGGGCATGCGAAGCTGGGCGCGGATCCTCGCGGCGCTGGCGGGCTAAGGCGTGACGGTCGTCCCGGATCGCGTCCTCCGGCGACGCGATCCGGGACGCGGCCCGGCCCGTTCCCGGCGAGTGATCCGGGTTCCGGACAGATTGTCCGGAACCCGGATCACCCAATCCCGCGCGGCGATTGGACGAAGCCGAAATCCGCATTGCCGTGCGATTGCGACAGCAATCGCCGAGCAATCAATCGGATTTCGTATGACGCAGCGCCCGCCGGCGACTACCATCAGGAGCCGCCATCGTCATCGGCGGAGCGAGATCGCGTCATGACCGTGAAGCTGCGTCCGCTGGAGCGCGAGGACCTTCTCTTCGTGCACCAGCTCAACAACAACGATAGTATCATGCGCTACTGGTTCGAGGAGGCTTACGAATCCTTCGCAGAACTGGCGCAACTCTACGAGCGCAACATCCATAACCAGACCGAGCGGCGCTTCATCATCGGCTCACCGGAGGCCGAGCGGGCCGGCATGGTGGAGCTCGTCGAGATCAACCACCTGCACCGGCGCTGCGAGTTCCAGATTGCGGTCCATCCGGCCTTTCAGGGCCGCGGATACGCCTCGGAAGCGACGCGCATCGCCATCGACTACGCGTTCAGCGTCCTCAACATCCACAAGCTCTACCTGCATGTGGACAAGGACAACCGCCGGGCCGTTGGCATCTACGAGCGCTGCGGCTTCGTGACCGAGGGCGTCCTCAAGGACGAGTTCTTCGTCAACGGCCGCTACCGGGACGCGGTGCGGATGTGCCTGTTCCAGCCGGCCTACCTGGCGCGGCGCGGCAGCGGCGATGTGGGCGAGCCCGTTCTGAAGACCTGACGGGCTCAATCCGAGGCTTGGTTCGCTTGAGATAGAGCGAGCGCCGTCGCCCCTGCAGAGCCGGTTTCGATTTAGAAGTCCGCCACCTTGCCCCAGGCCGATTCGCCGAAGCGGTCGGGATGATAGGGGCGGGGGTCCACAAGCGGGGCTTCGCCGGTGATGAGGTCGGCGACGAGGTGGCCGGCGCCCGGACCGATGCCGAAGCCGTGGCCGCTGAAGCCCGCCGCCAGGATGAAGCCGGGATGTCCCGACACTTCGCCGATGGCCGGGACCCCGTCGGGTGTCGAGTCGATATAGCCCGCCCAGGATGCCGTGACCGTCGTGGCGCGAAGGGCCGGCAGCAGGGCGAGCGCCCG
Organism: Methylobacterium nodulans ORS 2060; assembly: GCF_000022085.1. Classification (NCBI taxonomy): domain Bacteria; kingdom Pseudomonadati; phylum Pseudomonadota; class Alphaproteobacteria; order Hyphomicrobiales; family Methylobacteriaceae; genus Methylobacterium; species Methylobacterium nodulans. Next base: position 3,013,812 of record NC_011894.1, on the reverse strand, counting down.
CCGGTGCGTCTCCGCCACCAGCCGGGGGTCCGGGCGCGGATCGAGAATGCGGTGGCGCTCCATCGGCGTCGGCTGGTCGAGCCGCCAGCGCGCCGCCGTTTCGTGCCCGGCCCGCCAGCCGCCGAGCCCGCCGGGACGCAGCGCGCGCCAGCGCCGTGCGAACATCGGCAGGAACTCGCGCGCGTAGAGGAGCTGCTGCGGGGTCGGATCGACGCTGGCGCGGCCGCTGATCGCGAGGGTGTGCCCGCCCGCCTCGCCGCGGCGCGTGACCGAGATGTCGGCCGTGTGAAGGGCGTCCGGCAGCCCCGTCGCGTGCGGCGACACTGCCAGGATCGAGGAGCGCACGGAGGATTGGGGAAAGCGGATGCCGAGCTGGCGGCAGAAGGAGGAGGCCCAGGCCCCGCCTGCCATCACGACCGTCCGCGTGCGGATCGTTCCCTTCTCGGTGATGACGGCGCTGACGCGACCGCCGCTCGTCTCGATGCCCCGCGCGGCGCACATCTGATGGACGCTGCCCCCGGCCTTCATGATGCCGCGGGCCACGATCGGCACGGCGCGGGAGGGATCGGCGATGCCGTCCGAGGGCGAGAACACCCCGCCCTTCCAGGCCCGCCCCGTCGCGCCACCACGCTCGCAGGCTTCCGCTTCGCCCAGCATGTGGGTCGTCACGCCGACGCTCGCCGCGAAGTCGCGCCACTTCGCCCAGCGGGCGATCTCCGCCGCGTCGTTGCTGAGATAGAGGAGGCCGCAGCGGCGAAAGCCCGGATCCTCGCCGATCTCGCCGGAGAGCCTCTCCCAGAGGTCCAGGCTGCGGGTCGCCATCGGGAGCTCGCGAGCGTCGCGGTTCTGCTGGCGGCACCAGCCCCAGTTCCGGCTCGACTGCTCGGCCCCGACCCGCCCCTTCTCCATGAGCGCCACGCTCACCCCGCGCCGTGCGAGGTAATAGGCGGTGAAGACGCCGACCACGCCGCCTCCGATCACCACCACATCGGTCGCATCGGGCAGGGTGGGCGTCGTTTCGACGTGCAGGAGCGGCGCGGGCATCTCGGTCTCCGGTCAGGCGAGCAGCATTCTAGCCCCCCGCTCGGCGCGAGACGCGCCGCAAATGGGCACCGCACGGCATATCCTTCGGTTGGCCTGAAAGATGCTAGCGCATTGTGCCGAAACTGGGTTCGCTCAGCATTGCCGCTTGGCGCGCGGACCGGTGCAGCATAATGTGCCGTTCACCGCCGAGGCGAGAGATGGCACCCCCGGATCCGGATCGGCCATGAAGCTCGATAAGATCGACATCAAGATTCTCTACGAGTTGCAGAAGAACGGCCGCATCACCAACGTGGAGCTGGCCGAACTCGTCAACCTCTCGCCGAGCCCCTGCCTGATGCGCGTGAAGAAGCTGCAGGCGGCCGGCTACATCTCCGGCTATTCCGCGCAGATCAACGTCGCCAAGCTCGGCCAGACCTTCACCGTCTTCACCGAGATCACCCTGAAGAACCACCGCCAGATCGATTTCGCGCGTTTCCTCGCGGCGATGGAGAAGGAGGAGGCGGCGGTGGAGTGCCACCTCATCTCCGGCGGCTACGACTACCTCGTCAAGTTCGTGACGAGCGGGATCGCCGAGTACCAGACGATGATGGAACGGCTGATCGACATGGACATCGGGATCGACAAGTACTTCAGCTTCGTCGTGCTGAAGACGCCGATCGCCCGCAGCCATATGCCCCTGACGAGCCTGTTCAAGGTCTAGAATCGGTAGGTTGCCGCCGGAAAGCCGCGGGGCGCTTGTCCGACCTGCTGATCCTACGAGGCGGCGCTCACGGAGGCGGGCCACCCCGCCGGCTCCGCGCGGACGAGCCCGTCGAGCCAGCCGGGATCGAGCTTCGGCATCGAGGCATGCAGCAGCCGGGAATAGGCGTGCGTGCCCTCGCAGCCGAAGTCCGCGGGCGCGAGTTCCTCGATCTTCTCGCCCGCATACATGACGGCGATCCTGTCGCAGATCGAGCGGACCATCGAGAGGTCGTGGCTGATGAAGATGTAGGAGAGGCCGAGGGCTTGCTGGAGCTCACCCAACAGCTCCATGATCGCCGCCGCCACGACCGTGTCGAGAGCCGACGTGATCTCGTCGCAGATGAGGAGGTCCGGCTCCGCCGCGAGCGCCCGCGCAAGGTTCACGCGCTGCTTCTGCCCGCCCGAAAGCTCTCCCGGCAGCCGGTGCTTGAGCGCGCGCGGCAGGCGGACCATGTCGAGAAGCTGCTCGATCCGCGCCTCGCACGCGCGCCCGCGATGTCCGTGGTAGAAGGTCAGCGGGCGGCCGAGGATCTCGCCCACGGGCTTTGCGGGGTTGAGCGCGGTGTCTGCGAGCTGGAACACGATCTGAAGCCGGCGCAGGGCGTCGCGCGGGCGGCTGCGGGCGCTTGCGGCGAGTTCCGTGCCGGCAAGGGCGATCCGCCCGGACACGGGCTCGATGATGCCGGCGATGACCCGCGCGAGGGTCGACTTCCCGCAGCCGGATTCCCCGATGATGCCGAGATTGCGGCCCCGCTCCACCGTGAGACTCACCGATCTGAGCGCCGTGACGGCCGGCATCCCGTTCCGGCCGATCGGGCCATATCCCGCCACGAGGTCGGTCACTTCGAGGAGCGGCCGGCTGCCGGGATCGGCCGCGTCCCAGATCCTGGGCCCGGCGGCCGCCGGCTCGACGGCGTCGAGCAGCGCGCGGGTATAGGGATGGGCCGGGTGGGCGAGGATCTGCGCGGTCGCGCCGACCTCCTGCACCGCGCCGCCCTTCAGCACCATGATGCGGTCGGCGATCTGGGCGACGACGGCGAGGTCGTGCGAGACGTAGACGCCCGCCGCGCCGCTGTCCTTCATCACGGATTTGAAGGCGCGCAGCACCTCGATCTGCGTGGTGACGTCGAGGGCGGTCGTCGGCTCGTCGAAGATCACGAGCTTCGGCCGCCCGATCAGCGCCATGGCGGCGGACAGGCGCTGCAGCTGGCCGCCCGAGACCTGGTGCGGGTAGCGCGCGCCGATGGTCTCCGGCTCGGGGAGCGCCAGCGCCCGGAACAGCGCGACGGCGCGGGTGCGGGCCTCGTCGGGCGGCATCAGGTCGTGGATGCGGGCGACCTCGATCACCTGCTCCAGGATCGTCTGGGCGGGATTGAAGGCGGCGGCCGCGCTCTGCGGGATGTAGGCGACCACGGTGCCCCGCAGGGCGGCGCGCGCCGCCTCGGGCAGCGCCGCCATGTCCTTGCCGTCGAGGAGCACGGATCCGCCGCTGATCCGGCAGCCGGCGCGGGTGTAGCCCATCAGGGTCAGCGCGATCGTGGTCTTGCCGGAGCCGCTCTCGCCGATGAGGGCGAGGATCTCGCCGGGCGCGACGTCGAGGTCGACGCCCCGGATGATCTCGACGCTGCGGCCCGCGTCGGTCTTGGCCTCCACGCGCAGGCCGCGGATCTCCACGAGGTTGGCCATCATTCGCTCCGGTCCCGGATCCGGCGGGGAAGGTTGTCGATCAGGAGGTTCACGCTGATGGTGAGGCTCGCGATCGCGAGGGATGGGACGATCACCGCGGGCGCCCCGAAGGGCAGGCCGCCGATATTCTCGCGCACGAGCGCGCCCCAGTCGGCGTTGGGCGGCTGGACGCCGAGCCCGAGGAAGGACAGGCCCGAGAGGAGGAGCACGACGAAGACGAAGCGCAGGCCGAGATCGGCCAGAACCGGGCCGATGATGTTGGGCAGGATCTCGGCGCGGATGATGTAGGCCGTCCCCTCGCCGCGGACGCGGGCGACGGTGACGAAGTCCATGGTGTTGACGTTCACGGCGAGCGCCCGGGCGAAGCGGTAGGCGCCGGGCGTGTAGATCACCGCGAGGGTGAGGATCAGCACCGGGATGGAGGAGCCGACGCCCGCCACCACCACGAGGCCGAAGAGCTTGCTCGGGATCGCGTTCAGGGCGTCGAGGAAGCGGCTCAGCGCGGCGTCGAACCAGCCGCCGGCGACCGCCGCCGTCATGCCGAGGGTGACGCCGGTCAGGCAGGCGAGCGTCACCGCCGCGAGCGAGATGCCGACCGTGTAGCGGGCTCCCATCAGGATGCGGGAGAGCATGTCGCGGCCGAGATAGTCGGTGCCGAGCCAGAACTGGCTCGTCATCGGTCCGAAATAGTCGAGGTCGACGATCTCGCCGACGGGGTGGGGCGTGATGAGCGGCGCCACGATCGCGACGGCGGCCCAGAACAGCACGATGGCGAAGCCGAGGACGCCGACCGGGCTGAAGGCGTAGCCGAAGCGGGGCCCCGGCCGGGCGGAGACGGCCATGATCAGCGCAGCCTCGGGTTGGCCAGGATGGCGAGGATGTCGGCAGTCGTGATCAGCATCAGGTAGCCCAGGCAGAACACCATCGCGCAGGTCTGGATCAGCGGCAGGTCGCGGGTCGTGACCGCGTCCACCATCAGCTTGGCGACCCCCGGATAGTTGAAGATCGTCTCGACGATGATCACGCCGCCGAGCAGGTAGGAGAGCGAGAGCGCGACCGCGTTGACGATGGGACCGAGCGCGTTCGGCAGGGCGTGCCTGAGCACGATGCGGGCCCGGGAGGCGCCCTTCAGGAGCGCCATCTCCGCATAGGGCTTGTCGAGCGCCTCGATCACGGCGGCCCGGGTCATGCGGATCATCTGCGCCGAGATGACGAAGCTCAGCGTGATCACCGGCATGATGAAGACGCGCAGGAGCTGCCAGAGCGACTGCACCTCGTTGGTGAAGGACAGGGCCGGAAGCCATTTGAGGTAGACCGCGAACAGCAGCACCGCGGAGGTCGCCACCATGAATTCCGGCACCGAGATGACGCCGATGGTGAGCGCCGTGACGACCCGGTCGAAGAGGGAGCCCCGCAGCACCGCCGCCGCGATGCCGAGGCCGAGCGCGACCGGCACCGAGAAGACGGCCGTGACGGCCGCGAGCTTCAGCGTGTTGACGAGCCGGCCGCCGATGAGCTGGGCCACCGGCAGGTGGTTGGCGTAGGAGGTCCCGAGATCGCCCGTCGCGAGCCCGCCGATCCAGCGCAGGAAGCGCAGGACGGCCGGCTTATCGAGATGCATGGCCGCGCGCAGGCCCGCCACCGCCTCCGGCGTCGCGGCCTGCCCGAGCAGCACCTCCGCGACGTCGCCCGGCAGAAGCTCGGTCGCGCAGAAGATCGTGAAGGACACCACCAGCAGGGTGACGAGCGCCACGACAATCCGGCCCAGCACGAGGGAGGGGATCTGGCTCTTCATGGGATGGCCTCGGGGTGAGCGCGGCGGGACCTCGTCCCGCCCTGCCGGGAGGGCGGGGGATCAGGCCTCGAACCAGACGTATTCCGCGAAGGCGTAGCCCATCATGCCGCCGAGGGGACTCGGCTGCAGACCCTTCAGCTTCGCCGAGTGGGCGTCGACGTTCGAGATGTAGACCGGGATGGCGGTGCCCGCCTCGTTCGCGATCATCGCCTGCATCTCGCCGTAGATCGCCTTGCGCTTGGTCTCGTCGAGGAGGCCGCGCGCCTCGATCAGCATCCGGTCGAATGTCTCGGACTTGTAGCGGCTCTCGTTCCAGGGGGCTTCCGAGGCGTAGAACAGCGAGAACAGGATGTCGGGCGTCGGCCGCGGATTCACGTTGCCGAAGTGGATCGGGGCCTTCAGCCAGTAGTTCGACCAGTAGCCATCCGAGGGGACGCGCTGGATGTCGAGCTTCAGGCCGATCCCGGCCGCCGCCTGCTGGAGCAGGGTCGCCATGTCGACCGCGGAGTTCGCGGCGTCCGAGGCGATGACCGGGATGGTCTGGCCGAGCACGCCGGCCTTGCCGAGGAGGAACTTCGCTTTGTCGGGGTCGAAGGCGCGCGGCTTCACCTCGGGATTGTGGTAGCGGCTCGAGGGCGGCACCGGCTGGTCGTTGGCGATCTCGGCAAGACCGCGCAGCGCCGATTTCTGAATGAGCGGCCGGTTGAGCAGGTGCTTCATGCCCTCCACGAAGCCGGCCTTGTCGCCGGGCGCCATGTCGAGCCGCATGTTCAAGTCGGTGTAGTTGCCCGAGGTCGTCTTCGAGAGCACGACGCCCGGCTGGCTCTCCACGAGCCGCATCGAGCGCGGGTTGATCGCGGCCGCGAGCTGGATGTCGCCCGAGAGCAGCGCGTTCACGCGCGCCGAATCGTCAGGGATCGCGAAGAACTCGAAGGAATCGAGGTAGGGCCCGCTCGCCTTCCAGTAGTGCTTGTTCTTGAGGCCGACCGAGCGCATGCCGGGCTCGAAGACCTCGCAGGTGAAGGCACCGGTGCCGTTGGCCTTGGCGAAATTCGTGGTGCCGTCCGCCAGGATCATGAAGTGGTGGGTGGCGAGGATGGTCGGCAGGTCGGCATTCGGGTTCGCCAGCGTGATCTCGACGGTGAGGTCGTCCGGCGCCTTGAAGCCGGTCATCTGCTTGGCGAGCGCATTCGCCTTCGAGCCGACGGCCGGATCGAGGTGGCGCTTGAGGGAATAGATGACATCGGCGGAGGTGAGCGCCTTGCCGTTGTGGAAGGTGACGCCCTTGCGCAGCTTCACCGTCCAGACCTTGGCGTCCCTGGTCTCGATGCTCTCGGCCAGCTCCATCTGGACGTTGCCGGCGGCGTCGAGCACGGTGAGGCGGTTGTAGAAGGCGCAGCAGCGCACGTAATCGGTGGAGAGAGACGCCTTGGCCGGATCGAGGGTATCGGCGGTCGAGGAGGACCAGCCGGCGGCCCGCAATGCGCCGCCCGGGCGCGGAGTCGCGGCGAGCGCTGCGGTCGCGCGCCCGAGGATCGCCGTACCGGTCGACGCCGCGACGCCCCCGAGCATGAGCGCGCGCAGGAGTTCGCGGCGGGAGGCACCCCGGCGGATCGCGTCCTCGACCGCGGCATCGTCGAGACGCGTCCAGTTGGTGACGAAGTGATCGGTCATCGACATCCCCTCGGGAGACGGTGGCAGGCGGCAAGCCCGGCGGCGGCCGGGTTCGTGGGTGACGAGCGGGGCCGTCAGGCGACCCGCGCCGCCTCGACGGCATCGGCGAGGCCGGCCATCGAGGTGAAGTGGAAGTCGGGTGTGGTGAACTGCTCCGGCTCGATCGTGCCGCCGTAGCCCTTCTGGGCGTGCCGGCGCTCGATCCAGCAATTGATGATCCCGAGCCGCCGCGAGACGCCGATGTCGTGGTATTGGCTCTGTGCGACGTGCAGGATGTCGCTGCGCCTGCCGCCCTCCGCCTCGATGGAGGCGAGAACCGTCTCGAAGAAGGCCGGGTCCGGTTTCTCGGTGCCGGTATCGTCCGCCGTGAAGCCCGCGTGGAACGGGTTGCCGAGCGCCTCCGAGAAGTGGGTGAAGGCCCAGCGACGGGCATTGGTCATCGCGATCAGGCGCGCGCCCGTCGCGAGCCGCGCCAGCGCCGCGGCGCTGTCGGGAAAGGGCGCCCACCTCTTCGCGGAATCCCGCAGGCGCTCGCCATAGACGTCCTCGACGGGCAGGCCGAGCGCCGGCGCGATCACGCGGTAGACCCGGACGAGGTCGTCGGGGAACAGCGCGGCGTCGGGCGAGTAGCGGGCGGCGCGATAGAGCGACAGCGCCTCCTCGCCGTCGATTGCAGCGCCGGCCTCGGCGGCGATGCCCGCCAGGCAATCCTTGATGCCCCTCTCGAAGTCGATCAGCGTGCCGACGACGTCGAAGGTGAGGTAGCGGTACTCGTTCAAGGTCTTTGCCAAGGTCCTGCTCCCAGATCCGGGGCGGTGATCCCGCCCGGCGGGCCGGGCAGGCGGCGCCGCGCCTGCCGATCCGTGTCCGCTCGCCTCCCGCGTCCGGTTCCCCGTGCTCGCATTCCCCAAATGTCGCAGAGTCGGCTTGCGGGAGACACCGAAGACAGCGGCCTCGCAGCACAAAATTGCGAATTGAATGTGCACCACGAAATCTGCCTACCGGCGCGGCAGAAGGCGTTTCAGGCCATGGCCGCCCGGACGTCCGCATCCTCCAGGGTCTGGTCCAGAATCCTGCGGGTCCGCTCGACGATGGCATCGATCTCGGCCTCGGTGCAGCAGAGCGGGGGCGCGTAGCCGAGGATGCCGTTGCCGAAGGCGCGGATCACGAGCCCGTTGTTCCAGGCGCGGTCGAAGATGCGCCGTGCCGGATCGGCCGCCGCGGGGAGGGGCGCCTTGCGCGCCTTGTCCACCACGAGTTCCAGCGCAGCGAGGAGGCCACGCCCGCGCACATCGCCCACGAGCGGGTGGTCGGCGAGGCTCTGCAGGCCCGCCTGAAGCCGCGTGCCCGCCCGGCGGCCATTCTCCAGGAGACCGTTCTCGTAGAGGCGGAGCACCTCGAGGCCGACCGCGGCGCTCACGGGATGGGCCGAGTAGGTGTAGCCGTGCCCGATTGCGGCCTCCCCCGCGCCGTCCGCGATGGTGTCGTAGATCCGGTTCGACAGGAAGACCGCTCCCATCGGCACGTAGCCGGAGGTGAGGCCCTTGGCGGTCGTCATGAGGTCCGGGACGACCTCGTCCTCGGTGCAGGCGAAGAGCGGTCCGGTGCGGCCGAACCCCGTGATCACCTCGTCGGCAACGAAGAGGATGTCGAGTTCCGCGCAGAGGTCGCGCATCGCCTTCATCCAGCCCCGCGGCGGCACGATGACGCCGCCCGATCCCTGGATCGGCTCGGCATAGAAGGCGGCGACGCGCTCAGGCCCGAGTTCCTCCACCTTCGCGCGCAGCGCGGCGAGCGAGGCGGCGATGATCGCCTCGAGGTCGCTGCCCGCCGGATTGCGGTAGGGGTAGGGCGAGGGGATCTTGTGCTGCCAGGCGAAGGGCAGGCCGAAATTCGCGTGGAAGGCGGGCAGCGCGGTCAGGCCGGCGCCGACCGTCGAGGACCCGTGGTAGCCCTGTTCCAGGGAGATGAACTGGTCCTTCTCCGGTTTGCCCCGGACCGTCTGGTAGTTGCGGATGAGGCGGACGGTGGTGTCCACCGCATCCGAGCCGCCGAGCGTGAAGTAGACGTGGTTGAGGTCGCCCGGCGCGCGCTCCGCGAGCGCAGCGGCGAGCCGGATCGCCGGCTCCGAGCCCAGCCCGAAATAGGCGGTGGCGTAGGGCAATTCGCGCATCTGCCGCGCGGCGGCCTCCACGATGCTGTCGTGCCCGTAGCCCGCATTGACGCACCAGAGGCCGGCGAAGCCGTCGAGAAGCTCCCGGCCGGCGGCGTCGGTGACGGTCGCGCCCTTGGCGGACCGCAGAACCCGCACGCCCGTCCGCTCGTGGCCGCGATAGGAGGCGACCGGATGGACGAGATGGGCGCGATCGAGTTCGATGAGGGAATTGCTGAACATCTGGGGTCTCCGGGTCAGCCGAGAGCCTGGCTGGCGAGGGCGAAGGTGCGGGCGTTGCCCGCGGGTTGCGGATGGGCGCCGCCCCGCTGCATGGCGATGCCGCCGCCGACGGCGACGAGCCCCTGCGCCGCGAGCCAGGGGGCGAGGCCCGCCTCCTCCGGCGTGTCGACGCGCAGGAAGGCGCCGCGGCGTGCGGCCATCACGAAGGCGAGGAGGGCCCGGGCCTCCTCCGGATTCCCCGCGACGACGGGTCCGATCACCTCGCCCCGGCCGAAGGCGCGCAGGGCCGCGAAGCCCCGGATCGCGCCGTCGCGGCGGAGCACCGCGATCCGACCCTCGGCGGCGAGGCGGCCGATCAGCGCCGCCCGGTCCATGCCGCAGGCTTCGCGGTCGAGGGCGGCGAGGTCCGCGACCGGCGGCGCCTCGGACCATGCGACTCCCTCCGCCCGGGCGGCGGCGCCCGGCACGGCTGGCCCCTGGTGCTGGACGATCCGGCCGGTCGCGCGGAATCCCAGCCTCTCGTAGAGGGGCAGGCCGGCCTCGGTGGCGATCAGCCGGCAGGCGCGGCCGTCCGCGGCCGCGAGGGCCGCATCCATCAGCCGGCGGCCGAGGCCATGCCCGCGCATGGCTTCGTCCACGATCACCATGTTGATGGTTGCGGCCTCCCGGCCGAGGGGCGTCGTCATCGCGGTCCCGACCACGCGGCTGCGGTCGAGGAGGACGGTCCCGACGCTGAGGGAGAGAACGAGGGTCCAGTCCTCCCTGCGGTGCGGCCAGCCCGCCGCCCGCGACAAGGCGACGGCCCCGTCCAGATGCTCGGGGGCAAAGCCCCTCAACTCGATCCCACCCGTCTGCATCCTCGATCCCTCGGCGTGTGCCTTGGAAGAACGAGTAGACGCGGCGGGGAAGAAGATGGTCGCGAGGACGGGTGACGGGCAACATCTTCCGCCGTCCCTCAGGGAGGCCGCCGCATCTTATGCCGGGTCTCTCCATCACCGCCGCCCGTGGGCCGCGAACACAACGCCCTGCCGGCGGGGCGCGGCGATACGGAAGAATCTGCTTCCCCCGGCGGCGATTGCGGTGAACCCGCTAGAGCCGTCTTCCTAAGATGCCGGGGCGAGAGGACGCCCCGACCGGGCGCGGCTGCGAGGAAGCACGATGAGCGCGTTTCGGCCCAAATACATCACCTTCGATTGCTACGGCACGTTGACGAACTTCCAGATGGCCGAGGCGGCGCGGAGCATCTACGGCGTCACGCTCGAGGCCCCCCGCATGACGGAGTTCATCAGGAACTTTGCGGCCTACCGGCTCGACGAGATCCTCGGCGACTGGAAGCCGTACGACGAGGTGATCCACAACGCCGTGGAGCGCACCTGCCGCAAGACCGGTGTCACCTTCCGCCCGGAGGACGCGCGCGCCATCTACGAGCGGGTGCCGACCTGGGGGCCGCATCCGGACGTGCCCGCGGGCCTCGCCAAGGTCGCCCGGGAGATCCCGCTGGTGATCCTGTCCAACGCCATGGACGCGCAGATTCCCTCCAACGTCGCCAAGCTCGGCGCGCCCTTCCACGCGGTCTACACGGCGCAGCAGGCCGGGGCCTACAAGCCGCGCTTGCGCGCCTTCGAGTACATGTTCGATAGGCTCGGCTGCGGACCGGAGGACGTGATGCACTGCTCGTCCTCCTTCCGCTACGACCTGATGTCCGCCCACGATCTCGGCATCCGGCACAAGGTCTGGGTGAATCGCGGGCACGAGCCGGCAAACCCCTATTACGGCTATGTCGAGATCAGGGACATCTCCGGCCTGCCCGGCATCGTCGGGCTCTAAAGGCCGCCGGGCGATGCGCTTCACGTCCTACTGGCACGACACCGCACCGCGCTTCTCGGGCGCGGCTGCCGGCCCGGTCGAGGGCCATTACGACGTCGCCGTCATCGGCGGCGGGTTCACCGGGCTCTCGGCCGCGCGTCACCTCGCCCGGGCGGGGGCGAAGGTGGCCGTGCTGGAGGGGGCGCAGGTCGGCGCGGGCGCCTCGGGCCGCAATGGCGGCCATCTCAACAACGGCCTCGCCCACAGCTATCTCGCCGCGAAGGCCGAGCTCGGGCCCGAGCGGGCGAAGGCACTCTATCGGGCGCTCGACGCGGCCGTCGATACGGTCGAGGCGCTCGTAGCCGAGGAGGGCATCGACTGCGCCTTCCGTCGCTCGGGCAAGCTCAAGCTCGCCTCGAAGCCCGGGCATTTCGCGGCGATCGCGCGCAACTTCGAGGCGATCCACGCCGAGGTCGACCCCGAGACGGCGCTGCTTCCGGCAGCGGATCTCGGCGGCGAGATCGGCGCGCCCGGCTTCCACGGCGCCATGCTCTCGAAGAAGAGCGCCATGATGCATATGGGCCGCTTCGTGACCGGGCTGGCGGAGGCGGCCGCGCGGCGCGGCGCGACCATCTACGAGGAGGCGCCGGTGACGGAGCGACGGCGCAGCGGAGGCCGGCACAGGCTCGTGACGCCGCGCGGCAGCCTGACGGCGGGCGAGGTGCTCCTCGCCACGGGCGCCTATACGGGACGGCCGTTCGACTATTTCCGCCGCCGGATCGTGCCGGTCGGCAGCTTCATCATCGCGACCCGGCCGCTGACGGAGGCCGAGGTCGCGGCGACCCTGCCCGGCCACCGCACCTACGCCACCTCGCTCAATATCGGCAACTACTTCCGCCTCGCGCCGGACAACCGCCTGATCTTCGGTGGCCGGGCGCGCTTCTCGGCGACGTCGGACCAGCGCTCGGACGCGAAGAGCGGCGCGATCCTGCGCGCGAGCCTCGCCGCGATCTTCCCGCACCTGAAGGACGTGGAGATCGACTATTGCTGGGGCGGCCTCGTCGACATGACGCGGGACCGCTTCCCGCGCGCGGGCCTGGCCGACGGTGTCCACTTCGCCATGGGCTATTCCGGTCACGGGGCGCAGATGTCGACCCATATGGGGGTGGTGATGGCGGACATCCTGCTCGGCCGGGCCGACCGCAACCCGATGGCGGCCCTCGACTGGCCGGCGATCCCCGGCCACCTCGGCAAGCCCTGGTTCCTGCCGATGGTCGGCATGTACTACAAGCTGCTCGACCGCATCCGCTGAGCAGGGTGGCGGGGCTCCGCCCCGCCGCAGTGGAGGCCGGTTCGGCGCAAGGGAGCGCGTCATACGGCTCCGGAAGTCTGTCCGGGATGCGTGCCGAGGCGGTCGGGTATGCCGGCTCCCGAGGATCAGAGGTCGATGAGCACGCTTTTCGTGCGCCGGTTCGCCAGATAGGCCTCGCGGCCGAGGTCCTTGCCGATGCCCGAGCGCTTGTAGCCGCCGGTCGGCAGGATGTGGTCGCGCGAGCGCCCGTAGCGGTTCACCCAGACCGTGCCGGCCTGGAGCCGCCGCGTGACCCGCAGGGCCCGCGAGAGGTCGCGCGTGAAGAGGCCCGCAGCGAGGCCATAGGTCGGGTGATCGGCGAGCGCCAGCGCCTCCTCCTCGTCCCGGAAGGTCTGCACGGTCAGCACCGGCCCGAAGATCTCTTCGCGCACGGCGGGAGACGCGGCGTCGACCCGGTGCAGGATCGTCGGCGCGTAGAAATAGCCGGGGCGGTCGATCCGCTCGCCCCCCGTCAGGCAGGCGGCGCCGGCCGCGATCGCCGTGGTCACGATCCCCTCGATCCGGGCGATCTGCCGCTCCGAGATGATCGGGGCGTAGGTCGTGGCGGCGTCCCAGGTCGGGCCGGGGCGGATGTCAGCAAGATGCGCGCGGACGGCGTCCGTCAGGGCCTCGGCGATCGCCTCGGCGACGATGAGGCGGGTCCCGGCGACGCAGGCCTGGCCGGCATTGGCGAGGATGCTGTGGGCGACCGCGCGGGCGGCGAGCGCCAGGTCGGCGTCGGCGAAGACGACCTGCGGGCTCTTGCCGCCGAGCTCCAGGGTGACCGGCTTCACGCCGGTGCGCGCCACGTTCGCCATGATCGCGCTGCCGGCCGCGGTGGATCCGGTGAAGCTGACCTTGCCGATGTCGGGATGGCCGGTGAGCGCGGTGCCGGTGGTCGGCCCGTCGCCCAGGACGACGCTGACGAGCCCGGCGGGGACCCCCGCCCGGACGGACAGCTCGGCGAGGTAGAGGGTCGAGAACGGCGTCATCTCGGAGGGCTTGAGCACCACCGCGTTGCCCGCCGCGAGCGCCGGCCCGAGCTTCCAACCCGCCATCGAGAGGGGGAAGTTCCAGGGCGTGATCGCGCCGACGACGCCGTAGGGCTCGCTCATGACGAGGCCGAGGCTGTCCGCCTGCGTGGGAACGAGGTCGTCCGTCTCCTTGTCCGCGAATTCCGCGAAGAAGCGGATCTGCTCCGCGGTCACGGCGATGTCGCCCGCGACGAGCTGGCCCACCGGGCGCGTGGAGGCGACGGCCTCCAGCCGGGCCAGCCTGTCCGCCTCCGCCTCGACGAGGTCCGCCCAGCGCTGCAGAGCCCGGGTGCGCTCCCGAGGGCGCACATCCGCCCAGCCGCTCGTGCGGAGCGCGCGGCCGGCCGCCGCCACCGCCTCGTCCACGACGCCCGCATCCGCCACCGGGCAGGCCGCGAAGGGCGCGCCATCGGACGGGCGATGCAGGGGCAGCTCGCCCCGCGCGGGGACGAGCCTCCCCGCGATGAAGTGCCCGGTCGGCAGGTCGAGACGATCCGGATCGAAGCTCAGGCTCATGAGGCATCCCCGCGGCGCATGGCCGGAGGCTAATCTTCGCCCCGCCGCAGCTTGCTCCGACCGCCTCGCCCGGCGCGACGGATCATTCCGTTTCCGAGCTCCCGGCGGCGCATTCTTCGGCCGCCCGGTGCTGCACCCGGAGAAGGCCGAGGAAGGGCCCGAGCGTCGGGGTCACGCGACGACGACGTAGATCTTGCGGACGGTCTCGATCGTCCGCCAGATGCCGGTGAAGCCGGGCTTCATCACGAAACTGTCGCCGGCGCGGTAGGTCCGCGTCTCGCCGCCATCCTCCGCGATCTCCACGACACCCTGGAGGATGTGGCAGAATTCGAAGGTCTCGCCCTTGATCGAGCGCGTCTCGCCGGGCGTCGCTTCCCAGACGCCGGTGCGCACCGTGCCGCCGCGCGAATCGTCCTGCGCCCAGGTCTTGAAGGCTGGATCCCCGGAGATGAGGCGCTCGGGCGCGGCCTTCGATTCCGTCGGCGTGCCCGTCGGCGCGGGGTCGATGGTCTTCAGGAGAGACATGGAAGAATCCTTCTTCGTGGATCAGTAGCCTCGGGCACGGTCGACGAGGCCGATGGGATCGAGGCCCGCCTCCAGCCGCCGGATATTGGCGATCACCGCCCGGGCGGCGGTCTCGGGCTGCGTGACGCTGGCGACGTGCGGGGTGATGAGCACCTTGGGGTGCGCCCAGAGGGGATGGTCGGCGGGCAGGGGCTCCGGCTCGGTGACGTCGATCACGGCGCCGGCGAGGTGGCCGGAATCGAGGGCGGCGATCAGCGCCGCGGCGTCGAGCTGGGCGCCGCGGCCGGCATGGACGAGGCCCGCGCCCTGGGGGAGAGCCGCGAAGAGGTCCGCGCCGAGGATGCCGCGGGTCTCCGGGGTGAGCGGCAGGAGGCAGACGAGGATGTCGGTCTGGCCGAGGAACCCTTCGAGCGCCTCCGGTCCATGGTGGCAGGCGACGCCGGGGATCGTGCGCGGCGAGCGGCTCCAGCCGGACAGGGGAAAGCCGAAGGGTCGCAGGCGCTCCAGGGCGGCCTGGCCGAGCGCGCCGAGGCCGAGCACGCCGACGCGCCGCTCCGCCGCCGGCCGGACGGGCCGCGCCCGCCAGGTCCGCTCCGCCTTCTGGGCCACGTAGCCGGGCAGCTCGCGATGCAGCACGAGGACGCCGAGAGCCACGTATTCCTGCATCATGCGGACGATGCCCTCCTCGACCATCCGCACGACCTTGAGCCCCGGGGGCAGCGCGTCGAGGCGCAGCTGGTCGACCCCCGCGCCGACGCAGAACAGCGCCTCAAGGCCGGTGAAGCGGGTCATGTCGTCCGGCAGGGTCCAGGCCAGCAGGTAGCGGATCTCAGCCGGATCGACCGCGCCCGCGTCGGTGACGAAGCGCAGCGCCGGCAACTCGCGGGCGAACTCGGCGGCGAAGACCTTGGCGCGGGCCGCGTCCGACGTGAACAGGAAGGCCATGGGCATCGCGATCCCGGAGGGTGGGATCGGGACAGTGGACTTCGGCGGCCGGCAGGATGGACCGAAGCGGCGGAGCGCGGCGGCAGATCGCGCTGTTCTCTCCCGGATCTCAGGCACGGAGCCGCCCGCCGCGACCGGTGCGGCAGGCCGACGCCCCCGAAACCCGGACCGCTTCGGTGGAAAGTTCCGAAACGAGGCCGACATGAGGCGCAGTCTGTTGCGGCGGATGAGTCAGAATGGCTGCGGGCGACAGGCTCGGCCTCATCCCGCTTGCGGAGACATGCCGGGCTTCTGCGGCAGGGCGACCGGTGGCAAGGAACGAGTCCATTCTGCTTGAGACCTTCGCGCTGACGGCGGTCGACATCGCCGAGGTCGATCCCGACGCGTTGCACGCCTTGTCGATCGGCGTTCGCTGGCCGCATCGCGCCGATGACTGGCGCATGCTGATCGCGGCCGGACGGGGCATCGCCGCGCTGGACGAGATCGGCCGCATCGTCGGCACGGCGATGTGGTTTCCCTATTCCGACACCTTCGCGACGGTCGGGATGGTCATCACCTCGCCGCGCCTGCAAGCGCTGGGTGCGGGGCGCTGGCTCATGGAACGGGTCCTCGCCGCGACGGGAGCGCGCGCGCTCGGCCTCAACGCGACGCGAGCGGCCCACCGCCTGTACCGCTCCCTCGGCTTCGTCGACGAGGCAACGGTCTACCAGTGCAACGGCGACGCCGTGATGCCCGACAGCGCTCCGCCTCCTCCGGGCACCCTCGTGCGCGCGGTGGAGTCCGCCGACCTCGACGCCCTGATCATGCTCGACGCACGGGCGTTCGGCACGCAGCGGTCCGACCTGCTGCCGCGCCTCCTCGCGGCGTCGACGGGGACCGTGCTCCTGCGCGGAGGGCTGATCGCGGCCTTCGCGCTCTGCCGCCCCTTCGGGCGCGGCCATGTCATCGGTCCCCTCGTCGCGTCGTGCGATGCGGACGCGATCGCCGTCGCCCGGCCGCACGTCGCCG
This sequence comes from Methylobacterium nodulans ORS 2060, assembly GCF_000022085.1. Lineage (NCBI taxonomy): Bacteria > Pseudomonadati > Pseudomonadota > Alphaproteobacteria > Hyphomicrobiales > Methylobacteriaceae > Methylobacterium > Methylobacterium nodulans. The sequence continues at coordinate 2,997,292 of NC_011894.1, read as the reverse complement.
CGCATGCCGGCCGCTTCCTGCGCCTGGACACGCGGCAGAAGACCGGTCCCTTTGCCGAGTTCCTGATGCGCTCCGGGTTGCCGGTCTGCGACACTGTGACCACGATGTCTCTTGGCCGGCCCTGGCTTGCCCGGGGGACCGGCGGACCGGGAACGATGCCGATCACCTACGCGCTGGCGAGCCAAGCCTTGAGCTGAGCGCGGCCTCCGATCGGTCTCCGCGGGTCGGGCTTAAGGCGGGATCCCGTAAGCCCAATCCACCGGGACGATCCGAAGACAACGCGGGCGTGTCGCTGAGAGGGAGGGTCCCGGCCCTCGTTTCACGCTCCGCGACGGACCGCTCGAACGCACCCTTCGACCGCACCTCTGGCGCGGCCGGGCGGGCTTGCCGTAAGGAGGGCGCCCCGAGGAGCCCTGGCGTTGCGCGAAACCTTTCACATCGAGATCACCGGCCCGGATGGCCTCGTCCAGCGGGCCTCGGTCCGCGTCTCCGGCCTGGAGGCGGTCCGCGAGCGGGCGTTGCGGCTCTTCCGCCGCGCCCGGGTGCCGCAGCGCCTCGGCCCGGCCGCCGAGGCCGTGCGCGTCATCGACGGCGCCGGCCGCGAGGTCTTCGCCTGGAGCATCTGGGACGAGGGCCTGCGGGCCCGCTGAGCGCCCGCAGGCCCGGGCCCCGACGCGGCTCGGGCCTTGCCGTCTCAGGCCTTGCTCTTGGCCCGCTCGATCCCCTCAACGATCAGGCGCTGCGCCTCGGCCTTGTCGCCCCAGCGGACGATCTTCACCCACTTGCCGGGCTCGAGATCCTTGTAGTGCTCGAAGAAGTGCTGGATCTGGTGGAGCGTGATATCCGGCAGATCGGTGTAGTTCTCGACGCGGTCGTAGCGCTTGGTGAGATGGCGCGAGGGCACCGCGACGATCTTCTCGTCCTCGCCGGCATTGTCCTCCATCACGAGGACGCCGACGGGGCGCACGCTCATGATCGCGCCCGGCACGATGGCCCGGGTATTCGCGATCAGCACGTCGCAAGGATCGCCGTCGCCCGACAGCGTGTGGGGAATGAAGCCGTAATTCCCCGGGTAGTGCATCGCCGTGTAGAGGAACCGGTCGACGATCAGCGTGCCCGCATCCTTGTCCATCTCGTACTTGATCGGCTCGCCGCCGACCGGTACTTCGATGACGACATTGACATCTTCGGGCGGATTCTTGCCGATGGCGACGGCGTCGAGACGCATGACCGCACTCCTCGCAATCGGGGCGGCACGCCCCGGGTCGCTCGGTGCTTAGAGACCCGGGCGGATCAACACAAGCGCATTGCGAGAGAACTCGGAGGGGCGTGCGACTCCGATCACGCGAACAGATAGGCCACCTTGGCGAGGCTCGCCCCCGCGACCCGGTCGGTCGCCTGCGCAACGACTTGGCCGCCCATGCGCTCGTAGAAGTCGCGCGCGCGGAGATTGTCGGCGAGGGACCAGACCGCGACCCGGGACACGTCCCGGTCCCGCAGGTCGTTGCGGACGGCCTTGAACAGGCGCGTGCCGTAGCCGAGGCCCTGATAGGCCGGTGCGAGGTAGATCTCGTCGATCTCGCCCTCGGCCTTCAGCGTGCGGTCGCGGCAGCGGCCATAGGAGACGTAGCCGACGACCGCCTCGCCAACCTCCAGCACGACGAGCGGCCGGCCGCGCCCCACCGTCGAGCGCCACCAGATCGGTCCCCGCCGGGCCAGCATGCGGTCGAGGGCGACGCCCGGAATGATGCCCTGGTAAGCCTCCCGCCACGCCGCGTCGAAGACGTCCGACAGCATCGCGGCATCGTCCTGGCGCGCCCGGCGGATGCTGACGACCTGTGTGCTCACGGCTCCCTCCTTCCGCCTCTGATCCGTCTGCGGCCATCCCCCGAGACACCGAGCTCGGCCATTCGCAGGATGCGGTACGGGGCGGAGCAAATGCAATGCCACGCGGCTGAGCCGGCCTGCAACCTGTCCGATCGTTGCCGAACCGACACGCGGCTGCTACATGCCGCCACTGCTTCAGGACAACCGGCGGGTCAAGCGGACTCGCCGCGGCTCCGGACGGCCTGCAGCCCCTCTGGCAACGATTCCGACCGCGTGTTCAACCGCTTCCTTCCGCCTGAGACCCGCTACGCCCGGCGCATGGCGCGCATCGCCCGCTGGGAGAAGCCGATCGCCGGTCGCCGCAACCGGCTGCGCGCCTGGGTGAACATGCTGCTCGTCGATCACGGCGTGCTGCGGCTGGCCTACCTCAACCGGCACCGCATCGGGCGCGGCCTCCTGTGGCGCTCGGCCCAGCCGGCGCCCCACGATCTGGCGTGGTTCAAGCGGCAGGGATTGCGCACCATCATCTCCCTGCGCGGCGGACGCGAGCACGGGTCCTGGCAGCTCCAGCGCGAGGCCTGCGAGCGCGAGGGTCTGCTGCTGCGCGAGTTCGTGGTGCGCTCGCGCGAGGCGCCCGACCGCGCGATGCTGCTCTCCGCCCGCGACTTCTTCGCGGGCGTCGAGTATCCGGCGCTGATCCACTGCAAGTCGGGCGCGGATCGGGCGGGCTTCGCCGCCGCCCTCTACCTCATCCTCCACGAGGGCCGGCCGGTCGCGGAGGCTGCCCGCCAGCTCTCGCCGCGCTACGGGCATTTCCGCTTCGCCAAGACCGGCATCCTCGACGCGTTCTTCGACCGCTACCTCCTGGAGGGCGAGGCGAAGGGCCTGAGCTTCCTCGACTGGGTCGAGCACCACTACGATCCGGAGAGGCTGCAGCGGGATTTCCAGGCGGGGTTCTGGTCGGACATCCTGGTGGACCGCCTCCTCAGGCGCGAGTGAGCGGCTTTGCCGCAGCGTCACCCGCGGGTAGTGAGGAGCACGCCGAGGGCGATCGCCGCGACCGCGAGGGCGCTCGCCACGCTCGGGAACTCGCCGAGCACCGGGATCGCCAGGAGCGTCGCGATGACCGGAACGAGGGCGGTGAAGGCCGGCGTGCGCCGGCCGATCAGGGCGAGCGAGCGGTTGAAGGCGAGGAGCCCGACCACGCTGACCAGCACGCCCTGGTAGATCACCTGCAGCGCGAGTTCCCCCGCGGGCGCGGCCGGGATCCGGGACAGGCCGAGAGCCAGGTAAGGCGGCACGTAGCCGATGAGGGAGGCGACGCAGATCAGCGCCGTGGCCTCGACCGGTCGAAGGGCCGAGCGGCGCATCCGCACGGTGCCGATCGCCCAGAGCAGGGCGGCAGCGAGGAACATGCCGTAGCCGAGGAGTTCCTCCCTCGTCTCGACCGCCCCGGCCAGGGCGAGGGCGCCGACCAGGATGAGCGCGAGACCCGCCAGCGCCGTGCGGCTCGGCCGATCCCTGAGGCAGAGAATTCCGAGCACGGCCGCCATCAGCGGCATGGTGCCGGGCGTGAGGGCGGCCCCATGGCCCGCAGGCGCATACCGCAGGGCGATCGAGATCAGAAGGGCGAAGGGCGCGCCCTGCCCGAGGATGAGCCACACCGCGTCGGCGGCATCACGGCGCGTGAGGCGGCGCAGACGCAGCACCACCGGCAGCAGGATCAGCCCTCCGCACCCGAACCGGATCGCCACGAGATCGGCGGGCCCGAGCACATTGCCGGTCCCGACGGCGCGGCGCGTCACCACGAACCATCCGCCCCAGATGGTGACGGCGAGCAGCGCCCAGCCGATTCCGATCAGGAAGGAGCGGTCGCGTGCGACCGGGGCGAACCCCGTCGAGGGCGGGGAGGACCTCACGGGACGGCGCAGCCCGCCGCGCCGCTCCTGATGCGTGCGCCCCCCGCCATCCCGGCCCTTCCTTCACTTAAGCAATGCAGGGCGCTATCACGGAATCCGACGCCTCAGCAACTCGGGCGGCCGGCCGACCGATCAGTGCCAACCCTGGCCGAACCGTCCCGTCGAGTGCATCAGCGTGTGGCCGCAATCGAGGCAGATGTAGCGGGTCTCGATACCGCCCCCGAAGGCCTCGACGACCGGCGTAGAGGCCACGACCATCAGGCGGGCATGGGGCAGAGCTTCGGAGGGCGACCGCATCTGTCCATGGCACGCCCGGCAGGCCGCGTCGTCCGCACTCATCCATCGCCGCAGAGCAGACCGGGTAGTGTGAGCGCGCTGCGCCATGTCCCTGCCTTAGAGCGCTCCCGCCGACGTGGACCCCGGTTCGGCGCAAGGGAGCGCGTGAAATCAAGACCTGTGAGCCATGATCCGACCCCGTTGGGTCGGGCACGGCTCTGAGCGGCGAACCGCGACCAAGACCCGATCTGACCGGACCGTCATTGGGGCGTCAAGCCCGCAACCTCTGCCCAGATTTCAGCCATTGCGTGCATTTTGTGCAGACGTCCTGGCGGCCGTGACGCCATGCCCAAAGTCGCGTCGCACCCTGCTGCGACATTGGGCAGACCAGCCGTCGCGCTCGCGTCGTCGGTCCTGCGGCCCCCTGCCGCTTCGCCTCGCCGTTCGCGGCTCCGGCCGTGAGGCGGAACCGCGCGGCAGGCAAGCCACCCGATATGTAATAATGTTGCGTTATTTCGGCGCCCCGCTAAGGTGCCTGCTCTCAAGCAGACGGGGAGCTCTATGCGCAGGTGGAGAATCGCAGCGCTCGCGCTCGTGGCGACGCTGGCAGGAATCGGGGCGGCCTCGGCCGATCCGCTCAAGGCGGTGGCCAGCTTCTCGATCCTCGGCGATCTCGTGCATCAGGTCGGCGGCGATCGGGTCGAGGTCGCGGTGCTGGTCGGACCGAACGGCGATGCGCACACCTTCTCGCCTGCGCCGAGCGATGCGCGCAAGCTCGCCGGAGCGCAGCTCGTCGTGATCAACGGTCTCGACTTCGAGGGCTGGATCGAGCGGTTGGTGAAGGCTTCCGGCACCCGGGCACCTTTGGTGGTCGCGTCGAGGGGCGTGACGCCGATTCGCGAGGAGGATGGGCACGGGCATGGCGGGCACGACGCGCACTCGATCGATCCCCATGCCTGGCAGAGCATCGGCAACGCCAAGCGATACGTGGCGGCGATCCGCGAGGGGCTGATCGGCGTCGATCCCGAGGGGCGGAGCGCCTACGAGGCGAACGCGGCCGCCTACCTCGCCAAGCTCGACGCGCTCGAAGGCGAGGTCCGGGCCGCCATCGCGGGAATCCCGGAGGAGCGGCGCCGCGTCATCACCACGCACGACGCCTTCGGCTATTTCGCGAAGACCTATGGGATGCGCTTCATCGCACCCCAGGGCGTGTCGAGCGACACCGAGGCCACGGCCAAGGACGTCGCCCGCATCATCGCTCAGGTGAAGCGCGAGAAGATCCCGGCGGTGTTTCTTGAGAACATCAGCGATCCCCGGCTGATGCTGCAGATCGCGCGGGAGACCGGGGCGAAGGCGGGCGGACGGATCTTCTCCGACGCGCTCTCGGAGCGGGATGGGCCGGCTCCGACCTATATCGACATGATGCGCCACAACATCCGCGAGTTCACCGCTGTGCTGCGCGGATAGCACCACGTTGGCAGGCTCCGGCCCTCTGGCCGGCATCAGCCGGCACGAACCCCGGACCGGTGATCCCATCCACCATAGCCTCGGACCACCGTTCCGGCGTGCTTCGAGGCCCGCTGACGCGGGCACCTCAGCATGAGGGCCGGGGTTGGTGGCCACAGATGGGGAGCGCTCAGTCAGCCGGTTTCATCCCTCAGGGGCGGCCCGGCCTGTTGGTGAACTCATGTCAAACGCGAAGCGCGGCCCTCTCGGGCCGCGCTCCGTTCAGCGTGATGATGGGGGCGGGCGATCACTCGCCCGCGCTCTGGCGCGCCTGCCGCTCGCGGTTGCGGTCGGCCTCGCGCTCGGCCTTGAGCTTCTCGGTAATGTCCTCGCCGGTCTGCTGGTCGACGACCTTCATCGAGAGGCGGATCTTGCCGCGCTCGTCCTGGCCGAGGAACTTCACCTTCACCTTGTCGCCCTCCTTCACCACGTCGGTGACCTTGGCGACGCGCTGGGGCGCGAGCTCCGAGATGTGGACGAGGCCGTCCTTGGCGCCGAAGAAGTTGATGAAGGCGCCGAACTCCATCGTCTTCACGACCGTGCCGTCGTAGATCATGCCCGCTTCCGGCTCCGCCACGATCGAGCGGATCCAGTTGTAGGCCGCCTTGATGGCCTTGGCATCGGACGAGGCGATCTTGATGACGCCGGTATCCTGGATGTCGATCTTGGCGCCGGTCTTCTCCACGATCTCGCGGATGACCTTGCCGCCGGTGCCGATGACCTCGCGGATCTTGTCGGTCGGGATCTGCATGGTCTCGATGCGCGGCGCATGCTCGCCGAGTTCGGGCCGGGCCGCCGTCAGGGCCTTGGCCATCTCGCCGAGGATGTGGGCGCGGCCGTCCTTCGCCTGATCGAGGGCGACCCGCATGATCTCCTCGGTGATGCCGGCGATCTTGATGTCCATCTGGAGCGAGGTGACGCCCTCGGACGTGCCGGCCACCTTGAAGTCCATGTCGCCGAGGTGGTCCTCGTCGCCCAGGATGTCGGAGAGCACCGCGAAGCGCTCGCCTTCCAGGATCAGGCCCATGGCGATGCCCGCCACCGGACGGCGCAACGGCACGCCCGCATCCATCAGCGCCAGCGACGAGCCGCAGACGGTCGCCATGGAGGAGGAGCCGTTCGACTCGGTGATCTCCGACACGACGCGGATCGTGTAGGGGAACTCGTGCGCCGCCGGCAGGAGCGGATGCACTGCGCGCCAGGCCAGCTTGCCGTGGCCGATCTCGCGCCGGCCCGGCGAGCCCATGCGGCCCGTCTCGCCCACCGAATAGGGCGGGAAGTTGTAGTGGAGGAGGAACGTCTCCTTGTAGGTGCCCTCCAGCGCGTCGATGAACTGCTCGTCGTCGCCGGTGCCGAGCGTCGCCACCACCAGCGCCTGCGTCTCGCCGCGGGTGAACAGGGCCGAGCCGTGGGCGCGCGGCAGCACGCCGACTTCGGAGAGGATCGGGCGCACCGTGCGCACGTCGCGGCCGTCGATGCGCGAGCCGGTGTCGAGGATGTTCCAGCGCACAACCTTGGCCTGGACCTCCTTGAAGGCGGCCTTGACCGTCTCGGGCTCGAACTTGGCCTCGCCCTCCTCGGGGGCGAGCGCCGCCATCACCTTCGCCTTGACGGCGTCGACGGCGGCGTAGCGCTCCTGCTTGACCGTCTTCTTGTAGGCCTCGCGGAGATCCGCCTCGCCGATCTCCAGCACCGCCTTCTCGACCTCGGACAGGTCGGTCGGCTGGAAGTCGCGCGGCTCCTTGGCGGCCTTCTCGGCGAGCCGGATGATCGCCTCGATGACCGGCTGGAAGTGCTTGTGGCCGAACATCACGGCCCCGAGCATCACGTCCTCGGGCAGCTCCTTGGCCTCGGACTCGACCATCAGCACGGCGGCCTCGGTGCCCGCCACCACGAGGTCGAGGCTCGAGCCCTCCATCTCCTGGATGGTGGGGTTGAGCTTGTACTGGTTGCCGACATAGCCGACCCGGGCGGCGCCGATCGGGCCCATGAAGGGCACGCCCGAGAGGGTGAGCGCGGCCGAGGCCGCCACCATCGAGACGATGTCGGGGTCGTTCTCAAGATCGTGCGAGAGCACGGTGACGACGACCTGGGTGTCGTTGCGCCAGCCCTCGACGAAGAGGGGACGGATCGGGCGGTCGATCAGGCGGGAGACCAGGGTCTCCTTCTCGGAGGGACGGCCCTCGCGCTTGAAGTAGCCGCCCGGGATGCGGCCGGCGGCGTAGGCCCGCTCCTGGTAGTTCACCGTGAGCGGCAGGAAGTCGATGCCGGGCTTGGGCTCCTTGAGCGACACCACGGTGGCGAGCACGGTGGTCTCCCCGTAGCTCGCGACCACGGCCCCGTCGGCCTGCCGGGCGACCTTGCCGGTCTCCAGCACCAGCTTGCGTCCGCCCCAGAGCAATTCTTCGCGTTGTACGTCGAACATGTCATCATGCCTTCATGCGGTCGTCCGGGAGAGGCGGCGCCAGCGCAAGACGGCGAGAGGCTCTGCGGCCCCGTGAGCGGCTTTGATTGCAAAGCCGCAAGGCCCGAGCCCCTGGCGATCCTGCCCTGGCGGTGACGCCCGCAGGGTCCCGGAGGGTGAGCGGCCGGACCCATTCCGACCCACTCGGGGAACGCTGGCCGCCTCGGAGGCCGCCGCGCCGCGCCCGGGGCCCGCGCGCGGACCGCCAAGCGAAAACGCGGCCCGGACAAGCCGGGCCGCGTGCGCCGCCTTAGCGGCGGATGCCGAGGCGCTCGATGAGCGCGCGGTAGCGCGCCTCGTCCTTGCGCTTCAGGTAGTCGAGGAGCGACCGGCGCTGCGAGACCAGTTTGAGCAGGCCGCGGCGCGAGTGGTTGTCCTTCGTGTGGGTCTTGAAGTGCCCGGTCAGGTTGGCGATCCGCTCGGTGAGGATCGCGATCTGCACCTCGGGCGAGCCGGTATCGGCGCCGCCGCGGGCATATTCCTTGATGAGCGCGGTCTTGCGCTCCGCCGTGATCGACATCGCGTGTCCTTCTGGTCAGGGTTGGGATCGGATGCGGCCCTGTCGGCCGCTCCCGCCTCGGAAGCGGCCGGGCCGGGATGTCGTCCAGCGCGGTCGCCCAAAGCGAAAAGCCCCGCCATGCGCCGGCAGGGTTGCCTTCCCTATACACGATCGCGCCGCCGACGCCACTCCCTGATCGGCGCCGGGCGGATGCGCGTGGTTTCGCCATGCCGCACACCGTCGCGCCAAGCTCGACCGGGCGCGCCTTCGTCCGTTCTACCCGTGAACCCACGGGTTCTCTCCTTGCGCCGGCTCGCCTCATCCGACATCCGGTCGATGGCTTTGCCATACGGGATGGCTTTGCCATGTGGATGTCGGCTTCGTTCACGCCGGCGCGGAGCAGAGTTCCGCGCCGCGCAGGCGCGATAAAACGGTCTGCGAACGATCCGTTCGCAGACCGGATCAGTAGGTGGCGCGCCCGCCCGAGAGGTCGAACACCGCCCCGGTGCTGAAGGAGGCTTCCTCGCTCGCCAGCCAGCAGATCAGCGCCGCGATCTCCTCGATGCTGCCGAAGCGGCCGAGCGGGATCTTCGACAGCATGAACTCGATATGCTGCTGCGTCATCTGGTCGAAGATGGCGGTGCGCACCGCCGCCGGGGTCACGCAGTTCACCCGGATCCCGGTCTGCGCCAGTTCCTTGCCGAGCGACTTGGTCAGCCCGATCACCCCCGCCTTCGAGGCGCTGTAGGCCGAGGCGTTCGGGTTGCCCTCCTTGCCGGCAATCGAAGCCACGTTGACGATCCGCCCGTAGCCGCCCGCCTCCATGGCCGGCACCGCCGCCCGGTTGCAGTAGAACAGCCCGTTCAGGTTGACCTCGATCACCCGCTGCCAGGCCTCGACCGGATAGTCCCGCACCGTGGCGTTGGGGCCGGTGATGCCGGCGCTGCACACCAGCACGTCGAGCCCGCCCAAAGCCGCCACGCTCGCCTGCATGGCCGCCGCCACCCGGGCCGGATCCGCAACGTCGAGGGCCTGCGTGTCGGCGGCCCCGCTCGCGGCCTTGGCTTGGCTGAGCGCCTCCGCGCTCAGGTCCCACAGGCTGACCGCGGCGCCCTCCGCGGCCAGCCGCGCCGCGACGCACAGCCCGATGCCGGAGGCGCCCCCGGTGACGATGGCCTTCCGGCCCTGGAAACGGTTGGCATAGGGCATCGGCTCAGTCCTCCCGGCGGCGCCAGGCCACCACCGCCTGGCGCTGCTCGCCGAGCTTTTCGATGCCCAGCCGCATCACGTCGCCGGGCTTCAGGAACACCGGCTGCGGCTTGATGCCCATGCCGACCCCCGGCGGCGTGCCGGTGGTGATGAGATCGCCCGGCAGCAGCGTCATGAAGCGGCTGACATAGGCCACGATCTCGGCGCAGCTGAAGATCATGGTGCGGGTGTTGCCGGTCTGCATGCGGCGGCCGTTGAGGTCGAGCCAGAGGTCGAGGGCCTGCGGGTCGCCCACCTCGTCGGCGGTGACCAGCCAGGGCCCGACCGGCCCGAAGGTGTCGCAGCCCTTGCCCTTGTCCCAGGTGCCGCCGCGCTCGATCTGGTATTCGCGCTCGCTGACGTCGTTGACCACGCAATAGCCGGCGACGTAGTCCAGCGCCTCGGCCCGTTCGACATAGGCCGCGCGCCGGCCGATCACGATGCCGAGTTCCACCTCCCAGTCGCTCTTCACGGAATCGCGCGGCAGCATCACCGGGTCGTGGGGCCCGCTGAGGGCGCTGATCGCCTTGGTGAAGACCACCGGCTCGGCGGGGATCGGCAGGTTGGATTCGGCGGCGTGGTCGGCGTAGTTGAGCCCGATGGCGATGAACTTGCCGATCCCCGCCAGCGGCACGCCGAGGCGCGGCGCGCCCTCGACGAGCGGGAGCGAGCCCGGATCGAGCTTGGCCAGCGCGGCGAGTGCGGCCGGCGCCAGCGTGTCGGGGCCGATCTCGGCGACATGGCCCGACAGGTCGCGGATGCCGCCGTCAGCGTCGAGCAGGCCGGGCCGTTCCTGGCCCGCAGGGCCGTAGCGCAACAGCTTCATGGGATGATATTCCTGGCTGAAGGGAGGGGGCGCATGCGGCGCGGAGATCACGCGCTGCGGTGCGGCCGCAGGCCGCGTCAGCGGGCCGCGTCGAGAGCTGATCCGAAAGGATGGATCCGACGGGATGGGATGTGCGCGGCGGGCGCCCTGGCTGCCATAATCTCGGTTTCCTTCCCACCCTGGCGGATAGTCTACAATCCCATATGTTGGGATTGTATTTCTTTATTTGGGATCATAGGCGGATGCCGCCGAAGGCGTCAATCGCTCCGCCGGATCAGCAATTGGCCAGGACCGGCGCATCGGTGGCGCGCTCAGGCATCAGACGCTGGTGCAGGATTTCGGCATCCCGGAGGCGGTGGCGGCAGGGTGATCGCAGGCCCCGGGTGATCTCGCGCCGCCTACAATTCCAGTTCCACCGTCACCGGCACATGGTCGGACGGCTTCTCCCAGGCCCGCGCATGCCGCGCGACCGTCACCGAGCGCACCGTGCCGGCGAGGTCCGGCGTGACCCAGATATGGTCGAGGCGCCGGCCCTTGTCGGCGGCGGCCCAGTCGGGGGAGCGGTAGCTCCACCACGTGTAGATTTTTTCCGGCTCCGGCCGCAGGTGGCGCATGGTGTCGATCCAGCCTGCCTCGCCACGCAGCGTCTCGAGCCGCTCCGTCTCGACCGGCGTGTGGCTCACCACATCGAGGAGCTGCTTGTGCGACCAGACGTCATGCTCGAGCGGTGCCACGTTGAGGTCGCCGACCAGGATCGCCGGGCTGGTCGAGCGCCGGCCGCCCCAGGCGCGCAGCTCGTCCATGAAGGCGAGCTTGTGGGCGAACTTGTCGTTGAGGGCGGCATCCGGCACGTCGCCGCCCGCCGGGACGTAGAAGTCGTGCAGCACGATGCCCGCCGCCGCGCCCGCCTCCGGCCCCAGCACCGCCGAGATGTGGCGGGCATCCTGGCGCTCGCAGAAGCTCATCACCTCCTGCGAGCGGAGCGGAAGGCGCGAGAGGATCGCCACGCCATTATAGCCTTTCTGGCCGGCGAAGACGATGTGCGGATAGCCGAAGCCCTGCAGCTCCTTCAGGGGAAAGCGGTCGTTCGGGCACTTCGTCTCCTGCAGGCACAGCACGTCGGGCCGCACCTCGTCGAGGAAACGGCGCACGAGGTCGATGCGCAGGCGGACGGAGTTGATGTTCCAGGTCGAGACGGTGAGGCGCACCGGAGGGATCTTCTTAAGTGGGAGGATGAGCGTCAGCGCGGCTGCTGCTGGCGCATGCGCTGCTCCAGCTCCTTGTCCTCGGCCCGGCCGTAATTGATGACGAACATCATGCCGTCGATGGGCCGGCCGCGCTGCAGGTTCGATAGCAGGACCGTGGTCTGGTAGCCCTGCGGGTCGGTGATGCGCCACTGGCTGAGCGACTTCATCGCCTCGTCGAAGAGCAGGACGATGCGCGAGGTGCCGCCGAGCGTCGAGCGGTCCTCCAGGCTGATGCGCACGCCGCCCGGATCGGCCGAGACATCCGTCACGGTCAGGTCGCGGGCGAGGTCGATCCGGTCGCGCAGCAGGAATTTCAGCGGCGTCTGCGAGATGAAGTAGAGATCCTGGGTGGCGAGCTTGCGGTCGCGCACCGCCACCGAGGTGCCGTCGGCCACGACTTCGAGGGGCGAGGGCTGGTCGTAGTCGAAGCGCAGCCGCCCGGGCTTGGCGAGGTACAGCTTGCCGCCGATCTTGCGCCCGTCCGCGCCGATCTGGACGAAGTTGCCCGTGAGCGTCGAGACGCCGTTGAAATAGGCATTGGCGCGTTCGATCACCGCGGTCGGATTGCCGGCATCGACTGCGACCGGGGTCGTCACCGCCGCGACCTGCTGCGGCGGGGCGGCCGCCGCCGCGGACGCCGGCTCGGCCGCTTCCGCGGGCGGCTTGGCGTTGCCGAGGGTGGCCGGACGGCGCGGAGGGAGCGGCGCCCGGGTCAGGGTCGCGGGCGCCCCGGGCTCCGCCGATTGGGCGGGCTCGGGATCCTTGCGGCCGAACAGGCTGTCGAGGAAGGACGTCACCTGCGCCTGGGCGGGCGCCCCGCCGGCGAGGCAGAGTGCCGCCGCGAGGACGGGGAGCGGGCCGGAGCGGGGACGGCCGGTCATCGGCAGGGGTTCTCCGTGAGGGCGGATGGCGGCGCGGGGCACGCGGGGCGCGGCGGATGCCGCGCCGTTAGAGACGGCCCCTGTGGCGAATATGCGACGCCGGATGCGCATCCTCACGGCTCATCGGCGGTGGCTTGGGCGGAGGATTGCGCCTCGACCAGGATCTCGCGCTTGCCGGCATGGTTGGCGGGCCCGACGATGCCCTCGCGCTCCATCCGCTCCATCAGCGAGGCCGCCCGGTTGTAGCCGATCTGCAGCCGCCGCTGGATGTAGCTCGTCGACGCCTTCTTGTCCCGCAGCACCACCGCCACCGCCTGGTCGTAGAGGTCGGCCGTCGGGTCCGCGAAGGAGCCCTGGTCGAACACCGGCGCTTCCGCGGCCACCTCGGCCTCCTCCTCGTCGGCCGTGACCGCGTCGAGATAGGCGGGCCGGCCCTGGCGCTTGAGATGGGCCACCACCGCCTCGACCTCGTCGTCCGACACGAACGGGCCATGCACCCGGGTGGTGCGCCCGCCGCCGGCCATGAACAGCATGTCGCCCTGCCCCAGCAGCTGCTCGGCCCCCATCTCCCCCAGGATGGTGCGCGAGTCGATCTTGCTGGTCACCTGGAACGAGATCCGGGTCGGGAAATTCGCCTTGATCGTCCCGGTGATCACGTCCACCGACGGACGTTGCGTCGCCATGATCAGGTGGATGCCCGCGGCGCGGGCCATCTGCGCCAGGCGCTGGATCGCCCCCTCGATGTCCTTGCCGGCCACCATCATCAGGTCGGCCATCTCGTCGACGATCACCACGATGTAAGGCAGCGCCCCGAGGTCCATCACCTCGTCCTCGTACACCGCCTCGCCGGTCTCCCGGTCGAAGCCCGTCTGCACGGTGCGGGTGATCACCTCGCCCCGCTCGCGCGCCTCCGCCACCCGGGCGTTGAACCCGTCGATGTTGCGCACGCCGAGGCGAGCCATCTTCTTGTAGCGTTCCTCCATCTCGCGCACGGCCCATTTCAGGGCGATCACCGCCTTCTTGGGGTCGGTGACCACCGGCGAGAGCAGGTGCGGGATGCCGTCGTAGACGGACAGCTCCAGCATCTTGGGATCGACCATGATCAGGCGGCACTCCTCGGGCTTCATGCGGTAGAGCAGCGAGAGGATCATGGTGTTGATGGCCACCGACTTGCCCGAGCCGGTGGTGCCGGCGACGAGCAGGTGGGGCATGCGGGCGAGGTCGGCGATGATGGCCTCGCCGCCGATGTTCTTGCCCAGGCAGAGGGCGAGCTTCTGCTTGGTTTCGGCGAAGGCCGGCGAGGCGAGGAGTTCGCGCAGGAAGACGGTCTCGCGCTTGATGTTGGGCAGTTCGATGCCGATGGCGTTGCGGCCCTGGACCACGGCGACGCGGGCGGAGACGGCGGACATCGAGCGGGCGATGTCGTCGGCGAGCGAGATCACGCGCGAGGACTTGGTGCCCGGGGCCGGCTCCATCTCGTACAGGGTGACGACGGGTCCGGGCCGCACGGCCAGGATCTCCCCCCGCACCCCGAAATCGTGGATGACCTGCTGGAGCTGCACCGCGTTGGCCTGGAGCAGGTCCGCGTCGAGGCTGCTGCCGTCCGAGGCGCGGGCCTCGGTCAGGAGCTCGAGCGGCGGCAGCTCATAGGGCGCTGCGGGCGGGCGCATCAGCGGACGGGGCAGGGGAGGCGGCAGCGGCACCAGCGCCAGGATGTCCTCCTCGTCCTCCGGATCATCCACATCGAGGCCGAGATCGAGATCGAGCCCGGCATTGCCGATGACGACCGCGTGCGCCTCGGCCGGCGCCGGTGCGGGCAGCGGCTCGGGATCCGGCATAGGCTCGGGATCCGGCATAGGCTCGGGAGCCGGCGCAGGAGCCGGCGCGACGGCCTCCACGGGCCGCAGCGGCTCGGCGGCCGGAGCGGCGGTGGTGAACGGGGCCTGCTGCGCGATGTCCTGACCGGCGGCGATCGGCTCCACCGGACCGGCGGGCACCAGCGAGAGGGCGATCGGCGCCAGCGGCAGATCGGCCGGATCGGCCGGCGGCACGGGATCCGCGCCGGGCGCGGCGGCGCCGGCCGGTTCGGGTGCAGGCGGCGTCTGCGTCGGCGCCGGTGCCGAGGCAGGCTCCGGCTCCGGCTCCACGGCGACGGGCTCGGGCGCCGACGCGGGCGCAGCGGCCTCGTTCGCCACGATGGGCGCCGCGGCTTCCAGGACGGGCGGCTCGGCGGCAGGGGCCGGCTCGATCTCGGGAGCCGCGACGGGGGGCGGCGCGACCGGACGGTTGTCCTGCGCGTCGGCCACCGCGAGGGGTTGCGTCCAGTCGTGACGCAGCAGCGCGTCGAGCGTGTAGGCCGGACGCTTCGGCAGGGCGCGCAGGTAGGAGATGTCGACGGGCGCCGTGATCGGCTCGGCCGATCCGGTCTCCTCTGCCGGCACCTCCCCCGGTGTCTCGTCGGCTGGCGGCGCATCCGCCTCCGGCGCGGCAGGGACGGCGCCGGACACGGTCTCGGTCGACGGCGCGGCAGGCGCTTCGTCCGGGGCGGGTGCGTTCACCGCCTCCGTGTCCGCGGGCTGCGACGTCTCGGGCTCCGCGGGAGAAGCGGGCGCCGTCTCGGGCGGTGCGGCGGAGGTCTCGTCCGGGCCGGGGGGGCAAGCCTCTCCGGGCGTCTCGGCTTCCGGTGCACCGGCTTCGGGCACCGGCGGCACGGGGGCGGCCTCGTCGGGTGCGTGGCGCAGGAGATGGTCCGGCGTGCGGGTGAAGCGCACGCCGGGCGGCAGGATGTAGGGCTGGCGCCAGCGCGGCAGGGGCGGAAGGGCGGCGGCTTCCGCGGCGAGGCGCTCGGCCTCGGCCGCCGCCTCGGCCGCGGCGCGCTCGGCTTCGGCCTTCTCCTCGGCGGCGCGACGCTCCGCCTCACGGGCCCGCGCCTCCTCCTCGCGCTTGCGGCGGCGCGCCTGGAGGACATGGTCGGGCGTGCGGGTGAAGCGCAGGTCGGTCGCGGCGGCCGAGCGCTCCGGGCGCGGCGCGGGGGCGGGCCGACGCATCTCTTCGGTCCGTCGCGCCTCCTCCGTCTGCCGCCGCGCTCGCGTCAGCACCGTGCGGGCCGGGCCGGCCGGCGGGATCGCGAGCCACGCATCCTCCATGTCCGGGCCGGGGCCGGCCGGGCGCGGCGGCTCGGGCAGGCGGGGCGCCGGCACGGGCGGCGCCATGGCGGCCGCAGGCGGCGCGGAGGCGGGCGGCGCGGCCTGGACCGGGGCCGGCGGCATCTCCGGCACGAGCGGCATCGCGGGCGCCGGCGGCTCGGGCATCCAGGCGGGCTCCGGCGGCACCGGCGCGGCGCGCACGAGATCCGGCGTCCAGGCCGGCGGAGCCGGATGTGGCGCGGGATCGGCCATCCAGCTCGGCGTCGCGCGCCGGTCGAGTCCCGCTGGCCGCGGCGGCGGCAGGGCCAGGGGCTGCGTCCGGGACGGCCCCCAGTGCCGGGCGAGGATCGCCCGAAGTCGCATCAGGGTCTCGGCGAGCGCAGCGAGCGAAAGCCCGCGGCGCGCAGCCTGTGGGGTGACGCTGCGCATCCCCTGCGGATGATGCGCGGAAGAGTCGAGGTAAGGGGGCCGTCCCGATGATCTCATGACGCTGGCTGGTTGGAGGCGGGCTCAGCCGCCTGCGGCCTGTGCTCCCCGCCAGTTAGGCGGAGTATCGTTAACACCCGATTAGGCACCCGGGCGGGGATCCGTCCCCAGCGGCCGGGGTGCCAAGCCCGGCCCCCGCGCGTTAAGCAGGGTCGATCCTCACCGGAGGCCGCCGCGGATGTTCCGATCCCTCTACCAGCACGGTTTCGCCCGGGTCGCGGCCTGCGTCGGGCAGAGCCACATCGCCGAGCCTGCCGCCAACGTGGCCGAGGTGCTGGCGCTGGCACGCCGCTGCCACGACCAGGGCGTGGCGGTAGCGGTGTTCCCGGAACTCTGCCTCTCGGCCTATGCGATCGAGGACCTGCTCCTGCAGGAGACGCTCCTCGACGGTGTCGAGGCCGCGGTGGCGACGCTCGCGGAGGGCACGCGCGACCTTCTGCCTCTCCTGGTGGTCGGGGCGCCGCTGCGGCACGGGCACCGGGTCTACAACACGGCGGTGATGCTCCACCGCGGGCGCGTGCTCGGGGTCGTGCCGAAGAGCTACCTGCCGAACTACCGGGAATTCTACGAGAAGCGCCACTTCGCGCCGGGTGCCGGCATCACCGGCGAGACGATCCGGCTCGCCGGCGCCGCAATCCCGTTCGGGACCGACCTGCTGTTCGCGGCCGAGGATCTCCCGGGGCTCGTGATCGGGGTCGATGTCTGCGAGGACATGTGGATCCCCGTCCCGCCGGGCGCCCTCGCGGCGCTCGCCGGCGCCACGGTGCTGGTCAACCTGTCGGGGAGCCCGATCACCATCGGGCGGGCGGAGAGCCGCAAGCTGCTGTGCCAGTCGAGCTCGGTCCGCTGCCTCTCGGCCTACATCTACGCGGCGGCGGGGCCGGGCGAATCGACCACCGACCTCGCCTGGGACGGCCAGACGGCGATCTACGAGGATGGAACCCTTCTGGCGGAGAGCGAGCGGTTCCCGGACGGGCCGCAGGTCACGGTGGCGGATATCGATCTCGACCGCCTGCGCCAGGAGCGCGCCCAGATGGGCAGCTTCGACGACAATGCCCGCGCGGTGCTGGGCGAGCGTCCCTGGCGGCGCATCGCCTTCACTGTCGCGCCGCCGAGGCACGATCTCGGCCTCGCCCGCACGGTCGAGCGCTTCCCCTTCGTGCCGGCCGACCCCGCGCGCCTCGCGCAGGATTGCTACGAGGGCTACAACATCCAGGTGGCGGGCCTCGCTCAGCGGCTGCGGGCGATCCGGACCAGCAAGGTCGTGATCGGCATCTCGGGCGGGCTCGATTCGACGCATGCCCTCATCGTGGCCGCCAAGGCCTTCGACCGGCTGGGGCTGCCGCGCACCAACATCCTCACCTACACGATGCCGGGCTTCGCGACCTCCGCCGAGACGAAGGGCAATGCCCACCGGCTGATGGCATCGCTCGGCACCACCGCGACGGAGCTCGACATCCGCCCCGCCGCCCGCCAGATGCTGACCGACATGGGCCACCCGTTCGGGCGCGGGGAGCCCGTCTACGACGTGACCTTCGAGAACGTGCAGGCGGGCCTGCGCACCGATTTCCTGTTCCGCCTCGCCAACCAGAACGACGCCATCGTGGTCGGCACCGGCGACCTCTCGGAGCTGGCGCTCGGCTGGTGCACCTACGGCGTCGGCGATCAGATGTCCCACTACGCGGTCAATGCCGGGGTGCCAAAGACGCTGATCCAGCATCTGATCCGCTGGGTCGTCTCCTCCGGCCAGTTCGACGCGGCGGTGAACCGCACCCTGGAGGCGATCCTCGCCACCGAGATCTCGCCGGAACTCGTGCCGGTGGAGGAGGGCGGGCAGATCCAGAGCACCGAGGCTAGAATCGGCCCCTACGCCCTGCAGGATTTCAACCTCTTCTACACGCTGCGCTTCGGCTACCGGCCCTCGAAGATCGCCTTCCTGGCCTGCCACGCCTGGGAGGATGCGTCGCGCGGCCCCTGGCCGCCGGGTTTCCCCGACGAGCGCCGGGGCGCCTACGCGCTGCCTGAGATCCGCGCCTGGCTGAAGGTTTTTCTCCGGCGCTTCTTCGGCTTCAGCCAGTTCAAGCGCTCGGCCCTGCCGAACGGCCCGAAGGTCGCGGCCGGCGGCGCGCTCTCCCCCCGGGGCGACTGGCGGGCGCCCTCCGACGGCAATGCGGCGGCGTGGCTGGCGGAACTGGAGCGGAACGTGCCGGAGGCGTGACCGACACCGTTCCCGCGCGCCTCCCGCGCCTCACATGGCAGCGTTCAAACTTCGTCCTCCGGCGATGGTTTGGCCGGGGCGAAAAGGTCATCGGGCGGATCGATCGTCACCTCGCGCGCGGCGATGTCCACCTTCGGCACGAAGGCACGGGTGAAGGGGAGCAGCGCCGCGGCGCCGCCGCCGGTAGGCTCGATCTCCAGGAGATCGCCGCCGCCGTAATTCGGCACGGCCCGGATCGTGCCGAGCCGCGTGCCCGCCGCATCGACGACGGCAAGGCCGATGAGGTCGGCGGAGAAGAACTCGTCCTCGTCCTCCGGCGCGCCGAGGCACTCGCGGCGGACATAAAGGGCGAGGCGGTTGAGGGCCTCGGCCGCGTCGCGGCCCGAGACCCCGGAGACGCGCGCGATCAGCATATCGGGCGCGCCGGAGGCCGGGCGCAGCGCCGTCAGCGCGATGGCGCGCCCGTTCGCCCCCGTGAGCGGGCCGTAAGAGCCGATCGCCATCGGATCGGCCGTGTAGGATTTGAGCCGCACCTCGCCCTGGAGGCCGTGGGCGCGGCCGAACTCGCCGAGCAGCACGAAGGCCGGATCCCCGGCGAGGTCGGGAGCCGCCGCGGACGCGCCCGCGGGGCGCGGCGCGCCGGCCGGGTCCCGCTGCACGCCGGAGGATCCCGGCGGAGCGGAGCGGGGCGACCGGCGCGCCATGGCGGGTTACGCCGCGGCGTCCTCGCCGGCGCCGGCCTTCTCGGCGCGGGCGGCGGCACGCTCCTTGGCCTTGGCGCCGGGCTCGGCCTTCTTCGGGTTGTTGCGGGCCGGGCGCTTGGCGAGGCCGGCGGCGTCGAGGAAGCGCAGGACGCGGTCGGTCGGCTGCGCGCCCTTGGCGAGCCACGCCTGGATCTTCTCGGCTTCGAGCGAGACGCGGGCCGGATCGTCCTTCGGCTTCATCGGGTCGTAGACGCCGACCTTGTCGATGAAGCGGCCGTCGCGCGGGGAGCGCGAATCGGCGACGACGATGCGGTAATAGGGGCGCTTCTTGGCGCCGCCGCGGGTCAGGCGGATCTTGAGGGACATCGAACTCTCCTAATGGTCGTCTTGGGAATGGTTGCTTGGGAAGCGTGCAGGAAACAGCGAGCAGCGAAGCGTCGCTTGCGGCCAATCGGCGGAAGTCGTCTCTTCGCTGATCGCTACTCCCTGCGCGCCGGGGTCATTTCTTCTTGCCCAACGGCAGTCCGCCGAGGCCCGGAAGGCCCGGCATCTTGCCGCCCCCGAGGCCGGGAAGGCCCGGGGGCTTGCCCGGCGCGCCGGGCGGCATCGGGGGAAGGGAGGTGCCGGGCGGCAGCGCCTTCTGCATCTCGGCGAGCATCTCGGGCGTGGGCTGGGGCATGCCGCCCATCATCTTGCCCAGGTTGCCGAGACCTCCGCCGCCCCCGCCGAGCCCGAACATGTTGCCGAGCGCCTGGCCGAGGCCGCGCTTGCCCGAGCCCATGACCTTCATCATGTCGGCCATGGTGCGGTGCATCTTGAGGAGCTTGTTGATCTCCGCCACGTCGACGCCCGAGCCCTTGGCGATGCGCTTCTTGCGCGAGGCCTTCAGGATGTCGGGGTTGCGGCGCTCCTCGGGCGTCATCGACGAGATGATCGCGCGCTGGCGCTTGAACATCTTCTCGTCGAGGTTGGCGCCCTCGACCTGCTTCTTGATCTGGCCCATGCCGGGCAGCATGCCCATCAGGCCGCCGATCCCGCCCATCTTCTCCATCTGGGCGAGCTGCATGGACAGGTCTTCGAGGTCGAACTTGCCCTTGCGCATCTTCTCGGCGACGCGCAGGGCCTGTTCCTGGTCGATGGTCTCGGCCGCCTTCTCGACGAGCGAGACGATGTCGCCCATGCCGAGGATGCGGTTGGCGACGCGGGCGGGATGGAATTCCTCCAGCGCATCGACCTTCTCGCCGGTGCCGACGAGCTTGATCGGCTTGCCGGTGACCGCCCGCATCGACAGGGCCGCGCCGCCGCGGGCATCGCCGTCCATGCGGGTCAGCACGATGCCGGTGACGCCGAGCCGCTGGTCGAAGGCGCGGGCGGTGTTGACGGCGTCCTGGCCGGTGAGGGCATCGGCGACGAGGAGCACCTCGTGCGGGTTCGTGGCCGCCTTCACGTCGGCGGCCTCCTGCATCAGCCCCTCGTCGATGGTGATGCGGCCCGCCGTGTCGAGCATGACGACGTCGAAGCCGCCGAGCCGGGCGGCCTCCATGGCGCGCTTGGCGATCTGCACCGCCGACTGGCCGGCGACGATCGGCAGCGTCTCGACGCCCACCTGACGCCCCAGCACCGCGAGCTGCTCCATGGCGGCCGGGCGGCGGGTATCGAGCGAGGCGAGCAGCACCCGGCGCCTGTCGCGGCTGGTCAGCCGCTTGGCGATCTTGGCGGTGGTGGTGGTCTTGCCCGACCCCTGGAGGCCGACCATCAGGATCGGCACCGGGGAGGGGGCGTTGAGGTCGATCACCTCGGCCTCGGCGCCCAGCATCGCCACGAGCTGGTCGTTGACGATCTTCACGACCATCTGGCCGGGCGTCACCGACTTCAGCACGGTCGCGCCGACCGCCTGCTCGCGCACCTTCTCGGTGAAGGTGCGCACGACTTCGAGCGCCACGTCGGCTTCGAGGAGGGCGCGGCGCACCTCGCGCAGGGCCGCGGTGACGTCGGCCTCGGTGAGTGCGCCGCGGCGCGTCAGCCCGGAGAGGATGCCGGAAAGGCGTTCGGAGAGGCCTTCGAACATGGGGGTCCGTCCTTCCGCCTACTGGTCGTTGCCCGCGGAGACGGCGCGGCGCGCCTGCAGGGCGTCCTCGAAATGCCGCAAAGCCGCCTCGAACTTGTCGCGGCAGCCCGGGTTGCAGAAGCCGACCACGGCGCCTTTGTAGAGCGTCAGCGAATCGGCGGAGATCGGCTTGCCCGACCAGGGGCAGACCGCGTTCACCGCGTCCTCGATGCGCAACGGCGCGTGGTTCGTCTCTGTCATCCGTGGTCCCGGCGGAAAGCCTGCGACGAGGTCCTGCCCAACGCCGGACGCGCCCGAGGGCGCATCGCGCTGTCGGGCGTTGGCCTCCAGCCTCGCGGGGCCGGTCGGCGTGTCGGGTCGAGACGAGACATCGTCTGGAGGAGCGAGCCCCTAGAGGGATCGGGCCGGAAAGTCAACGCAGGGCCGGTGCGGCCTCCGGCGCGGCCGCGAGCCGCGCCTTCAGGAAATCGCTCGCCTCCCCGAGCGAGCGGCGCGCCTCCGGCAGGAACGAGGAGGCGAACTGCCAAGCATGCGGCACCACAGGCCAGACCGTGAGCGCCACGGTCACGCCCGCTGCCCGCGCCTTCGCGGCCAGGCGCACGGAATCGTCGCGCAGCAGCTCGCGCTCGCCGACATGGATCAGGAGCGGGGGCAGGCCCGCGAGGTCGCCGCGAAGCGGCGAGACCAGAGGATCGGTCGGGTCGTGGCCGGCCAGATAGGCGTCCACGATGGGCCGGAAGGTCTCCGGCGAGAACATGGCGTCGCGCGCGGCGTTCTCGTGCATCGAGGCTCCCATACCCTCCATGTCGGTCGCGGGCGAGAAGATTGCGGCGGCGGCGGGCAACGGACCACCCGTGCGGCGCAGGCGCAGCATCAGGGCCAGCACGAGATTGCCGCCCGCCGATTCTCCGGCGAGAACCGCCTGCCCCTCGGCCGCGAATTCCGTCCAGGCGGCGACGGCGTCGTCGAGGGCAGCCGGGTAGGGGTGCTCGGGCGCCAGGCGGTAATCGGGGGTGAAGACCCGGAAGCCGCGCCCCGCAAAGCCGCCGATCAGCGGTCGGTGGGTGCGGGGTGAGCAGGCGACGAAGCCGCCGCCATGCAGGTAGAGGAGCCGGGGCGCGTCGGGGCCGAGGCCGCGGCGCTCGGCCCATTCGCCCGCGATGCCGCCGACTAGGCCCGGACGAAAGCCGATGCCGGGCGGGTCCGGGAAGGCGGCGGCGTCGAACACGCGGCGCACCTGCCGGACGTCGGTGGCGCCGGCGAGCCGGCGCCTGATCTGCCGGCGGACGATCCAGGCGAGGAAATGAGCGCGAAGCGAGGCCAAGGCGGCAGATCTCCTACTCGCCGAGCGCCCGTCGGATCACCGACCAGTAGCGGACCGGCATCAGGCGCTGAAGGATTGCGACCTGCCGGGCGTCGGCGCCGACGATCAGGCGGGGGCGCCGCCGCTCGATGCCGTGCAGGATCTGGGCCGCCGCGGCGGCGGCCGGGAGCTTCAGGTGGCGCTCGAAGGCCTCGCGCCCGCGCGCGGCCTCGGCCGGATCGACGCCCGCGCCGGTGCGGGCGTTGCGGGCGATGGCGGTCGCCACGCCGCCCGGATGCACCACCATGACGTGGAGGCCGCTCCCCGCATGTTCGTGACGCAGGGCCTCCGAGAAGCCGCGCACCGCGAACTTGCTCGCCGCATAGGCGGTCTGGCCCGCGGGCGCGATGATCCCGTAGAGGCTCGACAGGTTGACGATCTGCGCCTCGGGCCGGCGCAGCAGCGCCGGCAGGAAGGCATGGGTCATCCGCACCACGGCGCGGAAGTTGACCTCCATCACCCAGTCGAAATCGGCGAGCGACAGGTCCTCGAACCGGCCCGCCAGGGCCACGCCCGCATTGTTGACGAGCAGATCGAGACCGCCGTGGCGCGCGAGCACGGTCTCCGGCAGACCCGCGACGCCCGCCGCATCGGTGACGTCGAGGAGGTGGCTGGTCACGGCCGGCGCCCGGCCGTCGAGGGCGGCCGCGACCCGCCCCAGGCCCTCCGCGTCGCGGTCGACCAGGGCGAGGCGGGCGCCCCTGGAGGCGAGTGCCTCCGCCAGTGCCGCCCCGATCCCGCTCGCGGCACCGGTGATCAGTGCCGTCCTGTCGCGCACCTCGAACCGTCCCGCCACGGGCTCCGCTCCGGCGCCCCGCGGGGCCTATCGAGTTCATCGCCCGAAAGGCCGCGCGGGTGCAAGCGGTGCGGCGGAGGCCATACCAACGGCCCGGGCTGCTGACGTAAGCCAAGTGCTGATGCAGCGGGCCGTTGATCCATCTCGAATTGTCGTCGCCAAGCCAAAGGCTTGGCGACAATTCGAGAACGGAACCAACGGTCATTCCCAATGACCGTTGGTGTCAGGCCCGCTTGCGGGCGGGCTCCTCGACCGCCGGGGTCGCGAGCGCCGGGAGTTCGACGTCGATCTCCAGGAGCGAGACGGCCTCGCCCCGCTCCATCGACACCTTCACCTTGTCGCCCTCGATGGCGACATGCTTGGTGATGACGGCGAGGATCTCCTCGCGCAGCGTCGCCGCGAGATCGGTGCGGCCGGTCGCGGCCCGCTCGTGAGCGAGCAGGATCTGCAGGCGCTCGCGCGCTACCGGGGCGGTGCCCCGCCGGGAGAGGAAGTTGAGCAGGGTCATGCGGCCCTCCGGGAGAGGAGGCGGTTGAGGAAGGACTTGCGCTCGGTGGGGACGGTCATGGCGACGGTCTCGCCCTTGAGGCGGCGGGCGGCATCCGCATAGGCGCGGGCGGGGGCGCTGGCCGGGTTGTTGAGCGTCACCGGGCTGCCGATGTTGGAGGCCTTGAGCACCTCCTCGCTCTCGGGCACCACGGCCAGGAGCGGGATGGAGAGGATCTCCAGCACGTCGTCGATCTTGAGCATCTCGCCGCGCTCGGCCCGGGCGGGGTCGTAGCGGGTCAGGATCAGGTGCTTGTCCAGGCTCTGGCCGGCCTCGGCCCGGGCGGTCTTGGCGTCGAGCAGGCCGATGATGCGGTCGGAGTCGCGCACCGAGGAGACCTCGGGGTTGGTCACCACCACCGCCACGTCGGCATGGCGCATGGCCAGGGTGGCGCCGCGCTCGATGCCGGCGGGGCTGTCGCAGATCACCCAGTCGAAGCGCTCGCGCAGCTCGCCGATCACGCGCGCCACGCCGGCATCGCTGAGCGCGTCCTTGTCGCGGGTCTGGGAGGCGGGCAGCAGCGACAGGCTGTCCAGGCGCTTGTCGCGGATCAGGGCCTGGGCCAGCTTGGCGTCGCCCTGGACCACGTTGATCAGGTCGTAGACCACCCGCCGCTCGGCCCCCATCACCAGGTCGAGGTTGCGCAGGCCCACGTCGAAATCGACCACGCAGACATTCTGCCCCGCCTGCGCCAGGGCGGCGCCCAGGGCCGCGGTGGTCGTGGTCTTCCCCACCCCGCCCTTGCCCGATGTCACAACCAGAACCTTCGCCATCCGACACCTCGTTCCTGTTGGGGCGGTCCTCCGCGGCCGCCCTCTCGCGCGGGACCGGCCCCGGCGGGGGTTCAGTCCAGCACGGCCATGCGCATCGCGTCCCCGTCGAGCCAGACATGCACGGGCTTGCCGCGCAGGGCCGGGTCGATGTCGTCGGCAATGCGGTAGAGACCGTCGATCGCCAGCAGCTCCGGCTCGAACCGGCTGCAGACGATGCGGGCGTTGGGGCTGCCGGCCGCGCCCGCGATGGCCCGGCCGCGCAGCGCCCCGTAGACGTGGATCGACCCGCCCGCGATCACCTCGGCTCCTGACGCGACGGAGCCCATCACCGTCACGTCGCCCTCCGGGAACAGGATGGTCTGTCCGGAGCGCACCGGCGTATCGAGAACCAGAGAGCCGACCGTGGTCGGCCGCTCGGGGACCGGGCTCGGCGGCGCGGGCTGGTCGGGCGTCGGGATCTCGCCGCCCGGCCGGCCGCCGGTGAGGGGCGGGGGCAGCCCGGCGCCGAGGCCGGCCGCGCCCGCACCTTCGAGCCCCATGATGGGGATGGCGCGCGCGGCGAGCTCCGCCACGAGCGCCAGGAGCGCCTCGCGGGTCGGCGCCAGGGCCGACACGTCGAGGATGACCGCGCGTCCGGCGAAGAAGGCCGGCGAGCGGCGGACCAGGGCGTCGAGGTCTGACAGCCAGGCCTCGACGGGCGCCTCGGGGGCGAGGACCACGGCCAGGAAGGAGCGGCCGCGAAAGCGGATCGGCGGGCGGGCGGAGCTGGAGCTGGGCACGGGTTTACGATTCGTTACCCGTCTATTGATCGCTCCGGATGGTTAGCGAACCGTTAACGGCGTCCGATCCGATTCACGATCCCCTAACGGCATGCCCGACGGTGGATTCGAGGTGACGGACGAGGCCGGGATCGAGGCCGAGGCGCTGCGCGAGATGGTCGAGATAGGCCCGCTCCGCCGGGCTGTCGACATCGACGGCCATCAGGGACGCCGCATAGATCTCGGCCGCCTCCTCCGGCGTGCGGGCGAGCCGCGCCACCGCGTCGATGTCGAGCGGCGCGCGCAGCACGTCCATCAGGAAGGCCTTGTCGTCGGCGTCGAGGGCGTGGCGGTCCATCTCGCCGAAGATCCGGGCCTGCTCCTGCGCGTCGATGTGGCCGTCCGCCTTCGCGGCGGTGATCATGGCCGTGAGGAGCGCGCGAGCGACCGTCTGCTCGTCGGCCGGGGAGGCCGGCTGGAACAGCGTGCCGCGCAGCATCGCCGCCGCCTCCTCGGCCGAGGGCAGGAAGCCGCCGGAGCGGCGCGGCGGAGCGGGGGCGGGGCCGGCGGGCGGGCGGTTCGCCTGCCATTGCTGGTAGGCTTGGTAGGCGAGGGAGGCCACCAGCGCGAGCCCGCCGATCCGCCCCGCAGGGCCGAAGGACGCTTGGCCGAAGGATCCGTGACCCGCCCGATGGCGCTTGCGGGATCCGAGCACCAGGGAGGCGAGGCCGCCCAGCACCGCGGCCTTGGATGCGTTGCCGCCGAGGGATTGGCCGCCGAGCGAGCGGGCGATCTGGTCGAGGGGCGAGGGCGCCGCGGGCGGATAGCCGCCGGAGCCGCTCCGCCCCTGGCCACCGAGGAACTGGTCGAGGAGGCGCTTGGCGTCGAACATCGCGGTCGTCTCCGGCAAAGCTGTGCGGGGTGAGACCCCCGGAGGCTCGAAGCTGGGATCGCCGCTCGCCGGGACAAGGGCTCCCGTTCAGCGTCTGGCGGCCCGGCCTTCGCCGGCCCAGCGTCGCCGCACCGTCCAGGCGTAGCGCGCGTCGCCGTCGAGCAGGTGGAGATGGTCCTGGAGGCGGTTGCGCTCCAGCCAGGCCAGCGCCGCTTCGAGCTCCGCCGCGGTCATCGCCGCACGGGCCTTGTTGCCGAAGAGGCGCTTCAGCACGGCGTTGTAGCGGTGGGCGAGGCGGCCGCCATGGGGCACGCGCAGCTCCGCCTCGTCCTCCACGGCCTGCGCGGTGACCATGGCGGCGACGCGCGCCCGCAAGCGCCGCTCGGCGGCGGAGGGCGGCAGCGGCGGGTCGGGCGGCACCTCGGGCCGGACCAGGGCGAGCGCCGGCCCCGGCCGCAGCATGGCGTAGCGCAGGCCGAGCGCATTGCTCTCCAGCGGCACGATGCCGTCGTCGGTCTGGGGCAGCGGACGGGGATCGCGGGGCGCGGCGAGCCGCTCCCTTCTCGCGCGCCGCAAAGCCGTCGCCTGCTCGGCCTCGATCCGCTCCCGGAAGCGCGCGAAGAGCGGATCGTCCGGGTGGAAGATCACGGCGTGCTGGTCGGCATAGTCGCCCGCATGCGGGTCGATCCGGGTGGCGCGGGCGATCATCTGCTCCAGCCAGGGGCGGCTGCGGATATGGGTGAGCGCGGCCACGACCGCGACCTCGGGAGCATCCAGGCCCTCGTAGGCCATCGCCACCGTGACGAGCACCGCCGGCTCGGGCGTCAGGCGGAAGGCGGCGAGGGCGCCGTGCGCGTCGGGCTCGGAGGAGACGGCGAGGCGCAGGTCGCGAGCCGCCTGGCCCGGCGGCATCCAGCCCCGCAGCATCGCCAGATAGGCCTGCGCCCGCGCCTGATCGGGCGCGACGACGAGGAGCTTGCCGAGGCCGCGGGCCGCCTCCGCGGGCGGCAGGCCCCGCGCCGCCCGGCGCGCCGCCCGCAGCCGCCGCGTGGCCAGGAAGGCTTCGTGCAGGAGGTCGCGGGCGAAGCCCGTGCGCAGGGCCGTGAACAGGGCCGGCCGGGTGGTCGCGCTCGGGGCCGGGCCCGAGAGGCGGTGCGGCCCGACCCGCGCCTGCCCGTCCGGCCGCCCCCCTTCGAGCCAGCTCGCCTCGCCGTCGAGCGCGCCGAAATTCACGGGCAGCACCGCCCGCTCGGCCAGCGCCTGCGCCCGCGAATAGCCGATCACCGCCCAGCCGGGCGCTGCGATGTCGGGCACCGGCGCCCGCTCGCCCTCGCGGTAGGGCAGCCACAGGATGCGCCGCCCATCCGCCCGCTCCAGGGTGCCCGAGAGGAGAAGGCGCAGGCGGGCATGCCGGAGGAGCGGCAGCAGCGCCCGGCTCCAGGCCGCGGCCTCGCCGTCCGGCTCCCCATCGCCGAGCGCCGGCAGGTGATGCACCTCGTCGATGACGAGGAGGGTGCGGCGCCGCTTCATCTCCGCAAGGTGCAGCGCAGGCGCGGCGGCGACCGCCTGGTAGGTGGTGACGTAGCCCGCCAAGCCCCGGGCGGGATCGGGCGCGTTGTCGGCCGCCCGCACCAAGAGGGCATGGCCCAGGGCCGCGCGCCAGGCGGGATCCGCGAAAGCCTCCTCGGCCTGCAGCCGCAGGGAGTCCCGCGGCACCACCCAGACGATCCGCTCCACCACGCCCGCGCCGATCAGGCGCGCGGCGGCGATGACCGGCAGCAGCGACTTGCCCCCGCCCGGCGTGACGGCGGCGAGGATGTCGGCCACGTCCGATGCCTCGCCCCGGGCAAGGGCGGCGACGAGCTCGGCGAGGCTGCGCTGGTGGCTGCGCAGAGGGCGGGCGGATGCGCTCACGGCGCGACGCGGCGGTTCATTCCGGCCAGGATGGCGGAGGACGGGACGGTTGTGAATCCCGCTGTCCTCTTGCCCGGTCGCGCCTCCGCGCGTCGCTCGTTCTTTCGGCCGAGCCCGCCGGACTCCCGTGCGGACGCCATTTCCGCCGCGGCCCCCGCGTGTTAAGCCTCGCCGCAAAACCGGCCGAACGGCGCATGCGGGTGTGTGCGGGAGCGGCCGGACGAGAAGCCGCTCTCCGTTCAGGCGCCTGCCGTGTCCGAGTCCCGCCCGCGTCGCGTCCTTCGCACCCTCGGCACGCTGGTCGTGCTCGGCGCCGTCGCGGGAGCGGCCATCTGGTATCTGCCCGCGCATCTGCGCGCCGCCGCGCCTGCGGACAAGCCGCTGCCGCCCCGGGTGAGCCGCGCGGTCGTCGAGGACGGGCGCAGCATCGTGAAGCTGGCGCCCGCCGAGCGGCGCCAGATCGGCGTCGAGACGGTGACCCTGCGCACAGCCCAGCACCGCGAGGAGCGCCAGGCCTACGGCGCCGTCCTCGACCTCGCCCGCGTCACCGACCTCACCAACGCCTATGCCAGCGCCAAGGCGCAGCTCCTCACCGCGCAGGCGCGGCTCGAAGTATCCAGGAGCGCCTATCAGCGGGCGAAGGCGCTCGGCCCCTACGCCACCGCCGTGCAGGTCGAGACGGCGGAGGGCAGCTTCCGCACCGACGAGGCATCGCTCGCTGCCGCCGAGTCGCAGCTGCGCACGCTCGCCGCCACGGCGCAGCAGGAATGGGGAGCGGTGATCGGGCGGGCCATCGTCGAGCGCTCCGCCCTCGTCACCCGGCTGATCGAACGGGAGCGGTTCCTGGTCCAGGTGACGCTGCCGCCGGGCGAGAGCGTGGGGACGCCGCCCGCGACCGCCTATGCGGAGCTGCCGCCCCAAAGCGCCCGGGTGCCCCTCGACTACGTCTCGCCCGCGACCCGCACCGACCAGCGCATCCAGGGCCTGAGCTACTTCTACACGGTTGCCGGCGACAGCGGCTTCCTGCCCGGCATGAGCAGCCTCGTCTTCGTGCCCTCGGCGCGGGCCGTCGCCGGCGTGGCGGTGCCGGAAGACGCGGTGGTGCACTGGCAGGGCGGGGCGTGGTTCTACCGGAGCGTCGGGCCCGACGCCTTCGCGCGCCATCCCCTCAACACCGACGGCCCGATGTCCGACGACACCTTCGTGGTGGCGGGGTTGCCCGACGAGACCGAGATCGTGCTGCGGGGCGCGCAGGCGCTGCTCTCGGAGGAGATGAAGAACCAGATCCGCGTCTCGGGCGACGACGATTGAGCGGCGGTCCGATCGTGTCGATACCTCGCGCCCCCGGCCTCAATCCCGCTCCGTCGACACCGCTTGCCGTGAGCCGCGCGGCGAGAGGCCGGTGCCCATCCGGCCCGGACGACGCGCGTGGACGCCGCCACTGGCCTAAATCGAAGCTGAGGTGCGTGGCAGTCGCCAAGCTCCTCATGCTGAGGTGCGAGCGGAGCGAGCCTCGAAGCACCCCGGAAGGGTCCTCCGAAACACCAGTTTGGCCGGGATCACCGGTCTGGGGTGCTTCGAGGCAGCCTGCGGCTGCGCCTCAGCATGAGGGCCGGGATCGGGTGCCACAGGCGGGAGCGCTCGTTCAGCCAGTTTCATTCCTCAGGGTCAGGGCAGCCGGTGGCAAACTCATACCGAGAGGTTGTGAGGTTTTTGATTTTTGGCTTTGCCGACCACAGCAAAATCAAAAACTTAGGCCGGTTTTGAGACCCAAAAATCCGATCAGTTCACAACCTCTCAGCATGAGGGCCGGCGGGGCTGCCGCCCGGGTCCCGGCATGACGAGCATTCCCCCCTCCGGCCCGCAGGCGCTGCTCGTCGGCTTCGCGATCCGCTTCCGCGGCGCCGTGCTGGCGCTGGCCCTGGCGCTCCTCGCCTACGGGCTGATCGCGCTCGGCGATGCCCGCTACGACGTGTTTCCCGAATTCGCCCCGCCCTCGGTGGTGGTCCAGACCGAGGCGCCGGGCCTCAGCGCCGAGCAGGTCGAGCAGCTCGTCACCCTGCCGGTCGAGGTGGTGATCAACGGGTTGCCGGGCATCGAGAGCCTCCGCTCGGCCTCGATCCAGGGTCTGTCCGTCATCACGGTGGTGTTCCGCGCCGGCAGCAACGTTTTCCGCAACCGCCAGCTCGTCACGGAGCGCCTCGCCACCGCCGCCGCCAAGCTGCCGCAGGGGGCGGGCCCGCCCACCATGACGGCGCTCACCTCTTCGAGCAGCACGGTGCTTCTCGCCGGCATCACCTCGGCGACGCGCTCGCAGCTGGAGCTGCGCACGCTCGCCGACTGGACCGTGCGGCTGCGGCTGCTCGCTGTGCCGGGCATCGCGCAGGTCTCGCTCTATGGCGGCGACGTGCGCTCGCTGCAGGTCCAGGTGCGACCCAAGGACCTGATCCGCTTCAATATCGGGCTCAACGACGTGCTGGCGGCGGCGCGGCGCGCCACCGGCGTGCGCGGCGCGGGCTTCGTCGACACGCCGAACCAGCGCATCACGCTCCAGACCGAGGGCCAGTCGCTGACGCCCGAGCAGGTCGCCCGGACGGTGCTCGTCAACGAGGGCGGCGCGAGCGTGGTGCTGGGCGACGTCGCCACCGTGGTCGAGGCGCCCGAGCCGCCGATCGGCGCCGCCCTCGTCAACGGCGAGCCGGGCGTGCTGTTCATGATCGGCGCGCAATACGGCGCCAACACCCTCGAGGTGACCCGCCGGGTCGAGGCGGCGCTCGCCGAGCTGCGGCCCGGCCTGGAGCAGCAGGGCGTCCGCCTCCATGCCGACCTGTTCCGGCCGGCGAACTTCATCGCGGTGGCGAACGGCAACGTCATCCAGGCGCTGGCGCTGGGCGGCGCCCTCGTGGTGGTGGTGCTCTACCTGTTCCTGTTCGACTGGCGCACCTCCGTCATCTCCTGCGTGGCGATCCCGCTCTCGCTGCTCGCGGCGGTGCTGGCGCTCCAGGGCTTCGGCGAGACGCTCAACACCATGACGCTCGGCGGGCTCGCCATCGCGATCGGCGAGGTCGTCGACGACGCCGTGATCGGGGTCGAGAACGTGGTGCGGCGCCTGCGCGAGAACCGCCGCCTCGGCCTGCCGCGCTCCGAAGCCCGGGTGGTGCTCGACGCCATCCTGGAGGTGCGCAGCTCGGTCGCCTACGCGACCTTCGCGGTGCTCCTCGTCTTCGTGCCGGTGCTGAGCCTGACGGGCGTCGCCGGGCGGCTGTTCGGGCCGCTCGCGCTCGCCTACATCCTGGCGGTGCTGGCCTCGCTCGCGGTGGCGCTCACCCTCACGCCGGCGCTCGCCACGATGCTGCTCACCGGCCGCGCCGATGCGGCCATGGACGACCCGCCGCTGATGCGCTGGTCGCGCCGGGGCTACGAGCGCGTGCTGCGCGGCGTCGAGCGGGCGCCGCTCCTCGTCGGCGGCCTCACGGTGATCGCCACCCTCGGCGGCGCGGCGCTGCTCCCGAGCTTCGGCAGCACCTTCCTGCCCGACCTCAAGGAAGGCCACTTCATCCTGCACATGGCCGCCGCCCCCGGCACCTCGCTGCAGGAATCGATCCGGATGGGGCGCCACCTCACGGCGGCCCTGCGGGAGATCCCGGGCGTGCGGGCGGTGGCCCAGCAGGTCGGCCGCGCGGAGGCCGGCCAGGACACGGCCGGAACCCATTACAGCGAGGTCCATATCGACCTCGACCCGAATCTCGACGGGGCGGGGCAGGGGGCCGTCGAGGCGCGCATCCGCGCCCTGATGACGAGTTTCTCGGGCGCCGCCTTCTCGCTCAAGACCTTCCTGACCGAACGCATTGAGGAGACGGTGTCGGGCTTCACCGCGCCGGTGGTCGTCACCCTGTTCGGGCCCGATCTCGCCCGCCTCGAGACCGCGGCCCGCGACGTGGCGCGGGAACTCGGCGAGGTGAGGGGCGCGGCCGACATCCAGCAGCAGGCCCCTCCGGGCCTGCCGCAGATCAACGTCTCGCTGCGCCCCGCGGATCTGCGCCACTGGGGCCTCGATGCGGTCGAGGTGCTGGAACTGGTGCGCACCGCCTACCAGGGCGACACGGTCGGGCAGAGCTACGAGGGCAACGCGATCTTCAACGTGATCGTGATCCTCGACGCGAGCGTCCGCGGCCGGCTCGCGACGATCGGCGACCTGCCGCTGCGCACCCGCGGCGGCGCTTACGTGCTGCTGCGGCAGGTCGCCGACATCTACGAGACGCCGGGGCGGTTCCAGGTGCTCCACCAGGGGGCGCTGCGCGTGCAGACCGTGACCGCGAACGTGGTCGGGCGCGACGTCGCCTCCTTCGTCGAGGCCGCCCGCCGCAAGATCGCCCGCGAGGTGGAGCTGCCGCCGGGCACCTACGCCACCTTTTCCGGCAGCGCCGAGGAGCAGGCGCGCTCGCGGCGCGACCTCCTGGTCTCGTCGGCCTTCGCGGGGCTCGGGATCCTGCTGCTCCTCGGCGTAGTGACGGGGCACTGGCGCAACCTCGCCCTCGTGGTCGCCAACCTGCCCTTCGCGGTGGTGGGCGGCGTGCTCGCCGTGTTCCTGACCGGTCGAGTGCTGTCGCTCGGATCGATGGTCGGGTTCGTGACGCTGTTCGGCATCTCCTTGCGCAACACCATCATGATGATCTCGCACTACGATCACCTGGTGAGCGTGGAGGGCCGGACCTGGAGCGTCGCGACCGCGATCGAGGGGGCGGGGGACCGGCTGGTGCCGATCCTGGCCACCTCCCTCGTCACGGGGCTCGGCCTGCTGCCGCTGGCGCTCGGCGCCGGCGAGCCCGGCCGCGAGATCGAGGGCCCGATGGCGATCGTGATCCTCGGCGGCCTCGTCACCTCGACGGCGCTCAACCTGCTGGTGCTGCCGATGCTGGCGGTGCGGCTCGGGCGCTTCGGCGCGGCGCAGGGCGCGTCGGGCCTGCAGGAGGAGCCGCGGCGGCCCGTTCCCTGGACGGGAGAGGGGCCGGAGCGCCGGTAGGCGCGCCGGGGCGGCGGCTTTGCGCGGTGGGACCGCTCGCCTATGGTGCCGACCGTGCGGGGAAGGGGCCGGGCCCGGGCCGCGGGAGCATGAGATTGTGCTGAGGCTGGGAATCGGGATCACCACCTTCGACCGCGCCGGGACCCTGTCGCGAACGCTGGACAGCGTGGCGCGCCACACGCGCACCCCGCACGTGGTCTTCGTCGCCGATGACGGGTCGCGCGACGGCACCCTCGCCTTGCTGCGCGAGCGGGGCGTGCCGCATGTCACGGGGCCCAACCGCGGCGTCGCCTGGAACAAGAACCGCGTCCTCTTCTACCTGCACGAGGTCGCCGGCTGCGACGTCGTCATCCTGATGGAGGACGACACATTCCCGGAGGCCGATGGCTGGGAGGAGCCCTGGATCCGGGCCGCCGAGCGTTTCGGCCATGCCAACTTCGCCGGGTCCTGGTTCGCGGAGCGCTTCATCGCGGGCGCGGGCACGCCGGAGGATCCGATCCTGTGCGCCGACACCAGCGGCCAGTGCATCTCGTTCAGCCGGCGCGCGCTGCAGAGCGTCGGCTACATGGACACGCGCTTCGGCCGCTACGGCTTCGAGCATTGCGAGCATTCGGAGCGCATGCGCGCGGCGGGCTTCGGCGGACGGCTCGATCCGCCGGTCTACTTCCTGATCCGGAGCGACCTCGCGGTGACCTGCGCGGACGCGCCGGCCGCGGACTATACGGGGGAATTGGAGAAGAACAGCCGCATCCTCATGCGGATCAGGCAGGACCGCCGCTGCCATCGGCTGCCCTGGAGCACGTTGAGCGAGATGCGCCGCTTCCTCGGCGAGATGCACCGCGCCGTGCCGTACGACGTCGCCATGCGGCGCAGGCTCGGGCGCGCGCTCGCGCAGGCCTCCTTACGCGGCGCTGCCGAGTGGCTGGGGCAGCGGACGCGGTCCTGGCCGCGCGGCCGCGACCGGCAGCAGAACGCGGCCTGATCGGTTCGGCACGGCCGCACGCATGGGGGCCCCTCCGCCCGATGCCTTGCCAGCGGCCGCGAACTCCGCCCGAATGGGTGCGGCGCCGCTCGGCCGCCGCGCAACCCCGGAGAGGACATGCCACTCGACCCCGCCCTCCGCGACCGGATCATCGCCTCCGTCGAGGCGGGTTTCCCCGACCAGATCGCCCACACGCAGGCCCTGGTGCGTTTCCCCTCGACCCGAGGCAACGAGCAGGCGATCCAGGACTTCGTGTTCCGGTCGTTCCGGGAGCGCGGCTACGCGATGGACCGCTTCGCCATGGATCGGGCGGCGATCGAGGCGCATCCGGGCGGCTCGAAATACTCCGCTTCGCATTCGGAGGCGCCGATCGTCGTCGGCATCCACCGCCCGAAACAGGAGACCGGGCGCTCGCTGATCCTACAGGCGCATGTGGACGTGGTGCCGCCGGGCCCCGCCGACCTCTGGACCCATCCGCCCTTCGACCCGGTGGTAGAAGGCGACTGGCTCTACGGCCGCGGCGGCGCCGACATGAAGGCGGGCCATGCGGCGAACCTCTTCGTGATGGACGCCCTGCGGCGCATCGGCCTCCAGCCGGCCGCCACGGTGACCCTGCAATCCGTCGTCGAGGAGGAATCGACCGGCAACGGCGCGCTGATGACCCATCTGCGCGGCTACCGCGCCGACGCGGTGCTGATCCCGGAGCCCGAGGACGAGAAGCTCGTGCGCGCCAATACGGGCGTGCTCTGGTTCCAGGTCGAGGTGCGGGGCCGCCCTGTCCATGTGCGCGAAATGGGCACGGGGGCGAATGCCATCGACGCCGCCTACCGGGTGATCGGGGCTCTGCGCGAGCTCGAGGAGCGCTGGAACGCCCGCAAGGCCGGGCGGCCCCATTTCGAGGGCGAGGCGCATCCGATCAACCTCAATGTCGGCCGGATCGAGGGCGGCGACTGGGCCTCGTCGGTGCCCGCCTGGTGCCGGATCGACTGCCGCATCGCGATCTATCCCGGTGTCGGTGCCGAGGAGGCCGCCCGCGAGATCGAGGCGGCTTTGCGCGACTTCGCCCGTACCGACCGCTTCCTGTCGAACTCGCCTCCGCGCGTGACCTTCAACGGGTTCTTCGCGGAGGGCTACGAGCTTCAGGAAGGCTCGGAGGCCGAGGCGGTGCTCGGGCGGGCGCATGCGGCGGCGACGGCTGAGGCCCTCCGGAGCTTCATGACGGCGGGCTACCTCGATACCCGCGTGCATGCCCTCTACGACCGGGTGCCGGCGCTCTGCTACGGCCCGATCAGCGAGAACATCCACGGCTTCGACGAGCGGGTGAGCCTGTCCTCCGTCAAGCGCATCACTGCCGCGATGGCTCTGTTCGTGGCGGAGTGGTGCGGCGTCGAGCCGGTGTGATCCGGTTTCCGGTTGATCTTTTCGAGACGAGTCCGCGCGGGGAACCCCTCTCCCACTCGGGAGAGGGGTTCCCCGCGCCTTCTTCGGTGTGGTTGAGTGACTCGGCTCGGCGCGGTCGCGTGACCCGGCTTTACCGCTTCGCGAGTTGCGCGCGGGCCGCCTCCAGCACCTTGGCGGCGGTGAAGCCGAACTTGGTCAGAAGGTCCTTGATCGGCGCCGAGGAGCCGAAGGTGTGCATGCCGATGATCGTGCCGGCGCTGCCCGCATAGCGGTCCCAGCCGATCACCGAGGCTTGCTCCACGACGACGCGCCTCGTCACCGCAGGCGGCAGCACGCTCTCCCGATAGGCCGTGTCCTGGCGCTCGAACAGCTCCCAGGACGGCATCGAGACGACGCGCACCCGCACGCCCTCGCCCTTGAGCGTCTCGTAGGCGCCGATGCAGAGCTGCACCTCGCTGCCCGTGCCGATCAGGATCAGCTCGGGCTCGCCCTCGCAATCCGCCATCACGTAGGCGCCCTTGGCGAGGCCCGAGGCCGGTGCGTATTTCTCCCGGTCGAAGGTCGGCAGCGGCTGGCGGCTCAGCGCCAGCACGGCCGGCTGGTGCCTGAGGGCCATGATCACCCGGTAGGCTTCCACCACCTCGTTGGCGTCCGCCGGCCGGATCGTCAGCAGGCCCGGGATCGCGCGCAGCGACAGCAGATGCTCGACGGGCTGGTGGGTCGGCCCGTCCTCGCCGACGCCGATCGAGTCATGCGTGAAGACATGGAAGATCGGCAGCTCCATCAGGGCCGCGAGGCGGATCGGTGGGCGCATGTAGTCGGAGAAGACCAGGAAGGTCGCCCCATAGGCGCGCAGGCCCACCAGGCCGAGCCCGTTCACGATCGAGCCCATGGCGTGTTCGCGCACGCCGAAATGCAGGTTGCGGCCGCCGGGCGTGAACGGCCCCAGCGCCTCCTCGCCGTCGAGCTTGGTCTTGGTCGAGGGGGCGAGGTCGGCCGAGCCGCCGAGGAGCCACGGCACCTTCGGGGCGATGGCGTTGAGCACCTTGCCGGAGGAATCGCGGGTCGCGAGGCCCTTGGCGTCGGCCGGGAAGCGGGGGAGGTCGGCGTCCCAGCCCTCGGGCAGCTCGCCCTTGAGGAAACAGGACACCTCTGCGGCAAGCGCCCTGTCGCTCGCCTCGACCTCGGCCCTCAGCGCCTGCCATTCGGCGTAGAGCGCCGCGCCGCGGGCCCCGATGCCATTGCGAAAGTTCTCGTAGACGCCATCCGGCACCAGGAACTCGGAATCCTCCGGCCAGCCATAGGCCCGCTTGGCGCCCTTGACCTCCTCGACGCCGAGCGCGTCGGAATGGGCCTTGGCCGTGCCCTGCTTGGTCGGCGCGCCGTAGCCGATCACCGAATTGACGATGATCAGCGTCGGGCGGTCCTGCGACTGCAGGAAGGTCTCGATCGCGCCCGCCACCGCATGGACGTCGTTGGCGTCGGCGACGCGCAGCACCTGCCAGCCATAGGCGAGGAACCGGGTCGCGACCTCCTCGCTGAAGGCGAGATCCGTATGGCCCTCGATCGTCACCGTGTTGGAATCATAGATCCAGCACAGGTTCGACAGGCGCAGGTGCCCGGCGATCGAGGCGGCCTCGCCCGAGACGCCCTCCATCAGGTCGCCGTCGCTGCACAGGGCATAGACGTTGAAGTCGAACAGGGCTCGGTCGCCGGAGGCGAAACGCTCGTTGAGGAAGCGGGCGCCCATCGCCATGCCGACGGAATTCGCCACGCCCTGGCCGAGCGGGCCGGTCGTGACCTCGACGCCGGTGGTGAAGTGGTACTCGGGATGGCCCGGCGTGCGGCTGTCGATCTGGCGGAAGTGCTTGATGTCGTCGAGGCTCACCGCCGGCTCGCCGGCGCCGTCCCGCACGGCTACGCCGGCGAGGTGGAGCAGGCTGTAGAGCAGCATCGAGGCGTGGCCGACCGAGAGCACGAAACGGTCGCGGTTGGGCCAGGCCGGGTGCGCCGGGTCGTAGCGCAGGTAGCGGTTCCACAGCGTGAAGGCGACGGGCGCGAGCGCCATCGGGGCGCCCGCATGGCCGGAATTCGCCTTCTGCACCGCGTCGATCGCCAGCGTGCGGATGGTGTCGATGCTGCGCTGGTCGATCTCGCTGATGCCGGCTTTCGCGGCGGTGTCGGCTGCGCTCATTACGGGCCTCGTCGGGTGGTCAGGCGGTTTTCGGTCACGACGGTGGCGCCGCGTGCCGCTTGTCGCTGCGCTCCATAGCGGGTCCGACCGCCCGACTGAAGTTCAGAAGCGTGTTGACGAGGGCGACGTGACTGAATGCCTGCGGGAAGTTGCCGACCAGCCGGCCAGCCACCGGATCGTACTCCTCGGCGAGCAGCCCGACATCGTTGCACAGGGACAGGAGCCGCTCGATCATGGCCTGCGCCTCGTCGCGGCGCCCGAGCCCGATCAGGTTGTCCGCGTACCAGAAGCTGCAGGGCAGGAAGGCGCCCTCGCCCGGGGGCAGGCCGTCCGGCGTCGAGTGCTCCGTGTCGTAGCGCAGGATGAAGCCGTCGCGCATCAGGAAGCGGCCGATCGCCTCGACGGTGCCGACGACCCGCGGGTCGTCCTGGGGCAGGAAGCCGACATGCGCGACGAGGAGCAGGCTCGCGTCGAGCCGCTTCGAGCCGTAGGATTGCACGAAGCTATTGAGCTCGGGGTCGAATCCCTTCTCGCAGACCTCCCGGTGGATCTGCTCGCGGATCCTGTGCCAGTGCATCACGGTGGCGTCCCGGGCACCCTCCCGGTTGATCCGGTTGTAGAACCGGATCGCCCGGTCGAAGGCGACCCAGGCCATCACCTTCGAGTGGACGAAGTGTCGCCGGCCGCTGCGCACCTCCCAGATGCCCTCGTCGGGCTCCTGCCAGACCTTCTCCAGATGGGCGAGGAGGGCGAGGCCGACCCGCACCCCGGTCTCGTCCCCTTCGAGGCCCCGCTCCTCCGCCTGATACATCGCGTCGAAGATCTCGCCGTAGACGTCGAGCTGGAACTGCTTCGAGGCGGCGTTGCCGATCCGCACGGGCCGCGAATTCTCGTAGCCGGGCAGCCAGTCGAGCTCGATCTCCGGCAGGAGGCGCTCGCCCGCGATGCCGTAGAGGATGTGGGCCTGTTCCGGGCTGCCGGCCACGGCCCGCAGCAGCCAGTCGCGCCACGCCCGCGCCTCTTCGAGATAGCCGGCATCCACCAGCGCGAGGAGCGTGAAGGTCGAATCGCGCAGCCAGCAGAACCGGTAGTCCCAGTTGCGCACCCCGCCGATCGCCTCCGGCAGGGAGGTGGTGGGCGCAGCCACGATGCCCCCGGTCGGCGCGTAGATCAGCGCCTTCAGGGTCAGGAGCGAGCGCGCCAGCATGGCGTCCCAGGGCGTCCCGCCCTGGCAGTGGCAGGACCACGACCGCCAGGTCTCGGTGGTGCGGCGCAGGATCTTGCGGGGTTCGATCGGCGTCGGATCGTCCTCGGCGGAGGAGCCGTAGCTCAGGATGAAGGAGAGGC
This sequence comes from Methylobacterium nodulans ORS 2060, assembly GCF_000022085.1. NCBI lineage: Bacteria > Pseudomonadati > Pseudomonadota > Alphaproteobacteria > Hyphomicrobiales > Methylobacteriaceae > Methylobacterium > Methylobacterium nodulans. The sequence continues at coordinate 2,957,987 of NC_011894.1, read as the reverse complement.
TTTGTCCCTCCTCGATGATGAAGTCGGAGACGGTGGTGCGCTCGACCCCGCGCAAGGGGGCCTTCGTCCGCAGCACGACCTTGTGCGGACCCATGACTGCCCGCAGGTCGTCGTGCTCGTTGCGCGACACCCAGGGCACGGCCGAGCCGTAATCGAAGCGCAGGACGAGCTCCATCCGCATCGCCACCGAGCCGCTCACGCCCTCGACGAGGCGCACGAGGTGGAGGCCGCTGTCGAGGGGCATGTAGTCGATCACCCGCACGGTCCCGGTCGCGGTCTCGTGCGTGGTCTCGAGCACGACGGTGCCGGGCCGGTAGCAGCGCGTCGCCCGGGCACCCGAATCGGCGGGCGCGATGCGCCAATGGCCGTGCTCGGGCGTGCCGAGGAGCGCGGCGAAGCAGGCGGGCGCGTCGAAACGCGGCCAGCACAGCCAGTCGACGCTGCCGTTGCGACTGATCAGGGCCGCAGTACGGCCGTCGCCCACCAGGGCATAATCCTCGATCCGCGATGCCATGGCTGCCCCACGGTAAAGCCTGGCACTGGAAAGTAGTGTCGCTTCGCGGACGGTCCAGTCGTGCTCCGGCGCCTCAGGGGCGCCGGTCGATCAGGTCCAGCATCGCGCTGCCGGCCTGCACCACCCCGTCGCCGAGATGAGTGACGGTCGCCACCATCTCGCGGCCGGTCTCCACCACGTGGGGGAGGGCGAGATCGGTGAAGCGGGGCCTGTCCGGGAGCGGGGTCTCGGGCTGCCGCTCGGCGGCGACCCGCAGCGTTTCGGGCCGCAGCGATTCGGGCCGCGGCGGCGGCCGCACGCCGGCGAGCAGCGGCAGGTGCGTCGGGCGGTGCGCCGCCGCGGGCCGTTTCGCGGCGCTCCGGCCCTCGGCGGCCTGCATCCGGTCGCGGACCGGCAGGATCGGCACGGCGTCACAGATCGGCCCTGCGACGGGGCCGGCCTCCCGGCTCGCCTGCGCCGCCGTCGCGGCGATCAGCGGGAATTGCTGCTCGAATTCGAGGGGAAAGGGCGCCCGGACCCGCCGGTCGCCCTCCTCCGGCACGGCCTGGAACAGGTCGTTCGACGGCAGCGGCGTCACGGCCGCGACCTGCCCGGCGGCGGAGCGCGGCGGCGTCTCGCGCCAGTAGAGCGAACCCGCGGCGAGGCAGGCGGTCACGCAGAGCGTCGGGAGGAGTGGGAGGTAGCCGAGCGGCGAGGCTCCGGCTCCGGCCACGGATCCCGGCTCGCGCCTGCGCTGGCCGTCGAACTCGCTCATCGGGCATGACCCTCCGGTTGCTGACTCGCGCGAGTGAGCCGTGGATTTGCGGCCGAAGCGGGGCCTTTTCTTTGCGTCCGCGTTTCCGAAAGATCACGGTTCTGCGAGTCGCTTCCCGGTAGGATTATTTTCGGCCCTTGCGGAAGAGGATGCGGCGGTCTGCGCCGAGGCGGGGACGCGGCCCGGCCTCGGCGCGCTCCTCGGACTTTCCTCCCATTCGGGATGGGAGGAAGACCCCCTAAAAGTCATCCCTTCCCCGGCCCGACTTTTGCCTCCGCCCGTCTGCATGTCCGATCGCGCGAACCCCGTCCCGTCCCCCGACCTGAGCCTGACCATCGCGGTCGTCGACCCGAGCCGGGCGCGCGCGGCCGTCCTTGAGGAAGGGCTGCGCGGGCTCGACGGTGCCCGCGTCGTGGTGATCCCCGACACGGTGGACCTCCTCGACCGGCTCTCGGCCCTCTCCCCCGACGTGGTGGTGATCCACCTGGAGAGCCCGAGCCGCGACCTCCTGGAGCAGATGTTCGGCGTCTCGCGCCTCGTCGAGAAGCCCGTCGCCATGTTCGTGGACCGCAGCGATACGCCGATGATGCAGGCGGCCGTCGATGCGGGCATCTCCGCCTATATCGTCGACGGCCTCAAGGCCGACCGGATCAAGCCGATCATCGAGATCGCGATCCTGCGCTTCAATGCCTTCGCGCGGCTGCAGCGGGAGCTGGCGGAGGCCCGCAACGAGCTCGCCGACCGCAAGCTGATCGACCGCGCCAAGGGCATCCTGATGAGCGCCAGGGGCCTCTCGGAGGACGAGGCCTACAAGCAGATGCGCCGCAAGGCCATGAACGAGAAGCGCAAGATCATCGACATCGCCCGGGCCATCGTCACTGCCGCGGATCTGCTCGGATGAGGCTGCAGCTCGGCTACGTCCCGCTCACGGACGCCGCACTCGTGATCGCGCTGCAGGAGCTTGGCTTCGCCGCACGCGAGGACGTGGCGGTCGATCTCGTGGCCGAGCCGTCCTGGGCGACGCTGCGCGACAAGCTCGCGCTCGGCCTGCTCGACGGCGCGCATCTCCTGGCGCCCCTCGCGCTCGCGAGCCATCTGGGCCTGAGCGGCCCTCCGGCCCGCCTGATCGCCCCCGCGGCGCTCGCCCGCAACGGCAACGCCGTCACCGTCTCGCTGCCGCTCTGGGAGGCGATGCGGCCGGCTTCCGAGGCGCTGCCGGAGGTGGCGCGGGCGCTCGCGCGGGTCGCCGAGGAGCGCGCCGCCGCCGGGCGTCCGCTCACGCTCGCGACCGTGCATCCCTTCTCCAGCCACACCTACCAGCTCCGGCGCCTGCTCGCGCTCGGGGGCGGCGGCCTCGACCGGGTGCGCCTCGTGGTGGTGCCGCCGCCCCGTACCGTCGAGTCGCTCCGCCGGGGCCTGATCGACGGCTTCTGCGTCGGCGCGCCCTGGAGCAGCGTCGCGCTGGAGGCCGGCGTCGGGCGCATCGCGGCGCTCGGGGTCGAGATCGCGCCCGGCTGCCCCGAGAAGGTGCTGGCGCTGCCCGCCGAGATGGAGGAGCGGGCGCCCCCGCTGCTGCGCGCGCTGCGGGCGGCCGCCCGCTGGTGCGGCGAGCCGGGCAACTGGCCCGATCTCGCGCGGATCCTCGGCCAGAAGCGGCATCTCGGCGTCGCTCCCGACCTGATCCTGCGCGGCCTGTCCGGACGGCTCCGTCTCGACCCGATGGACACGGCAGAGCGCGCGGCGCCCGGCTACATTGGTCTCGGCGAGGAGACGCTCGCCTTCGGGGCGGACGGTCTGGCGTGGATCTTCGACGAGATGGCGCAGGCCGGCCAGTTCTCGGCCACGCCAGCGGCACGCGCACAGGCTGCCGCGCTCGCGCGGCCTGACCTGCTGTCTGCCTAAAAATTAGGCATTAGAGCTTCCTGACTGAACATTGGGCACTGCGCTGCCGATTTGTGCAGTGCAGCGCCGGCCAAGCTCCCGCAGCGTGACGGCTCCTCGACCGCTCCAACCCGCATGAGATCAAGCACTTATGTGACGGATCCGGGGTTGGCACGCGGCGTGCTTTGCCCTCTTCGGTCCGTCAGCGCCGACGGGCCTCCACCGTCAGCAAAGCCGCTGACCCGAGTCTCCGCATAGGCCCCGCAAGGCGGTGGCTGCTGTCGAGCTTGGGCGGCGGTTTTTCGTTTCGGCACGCGGGCCGGGTCCGACAGCGGCGCCGCGCATGGGAAGAGGAGCGGGACACGGTGTCGATCGGCAGCAGGGACCACACGACGCGGCGCGGCATTCTGAAGGGGGCCGCCCTCTCGCTCACGGCCGCCGCCAGGGCCGCGCTGCCGGCGCTGGCCGCGTGAGGAGCGGGACGATGCAGGACCGCCTCGTCGTCGTTGGCAACGGCATGGCCTCGCTCCGCTTCCTGGAGCGGCTGACGGAACGCGCTCCGGATCGCTATGCGGTGACGGTCGTCGGCGCCGAGCCGGTGGCGGCCTATAACCGCGTGCTGCTCTCCTCGCTCCTCGGCGGCGAGGTCGATGAGGCGGCCTGCCGCTTCCGCGGCCTCGACTGGTATGCCGACCACGGCATCACCCTGGTGACCGGCGCGCCCGTCACGGCGATCGACCGGGCGGAGCGCAGTATCCGGGTCGGGGAGGGACTCGTCCTCGACTACGACAAGCTGGTCCTGGCCGTCGGCTCGGTGCCGATCCGGCTGCCGAAGCCCGGCATGGATCTGCCCGGCGTCGTCGCCTTCCGCGACCTCGCGGATGTGGCGGCGATCCGGCGCAATGCGGTTCCAGGCGCCCGCGCGATCGTCGTCGGCGGCGGCCTCCTCGGGCTCGAAGCGGCGGTGGGCCTCGCGCGGCGCGGCGTCGACACGACGCTGCTCCACGTGATGGACCGGCTGATGGAGCGCCAGCTCGACCATGCGGCGGCCGAGGTGGTGAAGCGCGCCATGGAGGCGCGCGGCGTGCGCGTGCTGCTCGAGGCCGACACCGCGGCGATCGAGGGCGACGGCCGGGTCGAGGCGGTCCGCCTCGCCGACGGGCGCGTGCTCCCGGCGGATCTCGTGGTGATGTCGGTGGGCGTGCGGCCCTCGACGGCGCTCGCCGCCGCGGCCGGGCTCGCGATCGGCCGCGGCATCCGGGTGGACGACCGGATGACCACCTCCGACCCGGCGGTCTTCGCCCTCGGCGAATGCGCCGAGCACCGCGGCATGACCTATGGGCTCGTCGAGCCCGCCTACGAGCAGGCCGAGGTGCTGGCCCGCCATCTCTGCGGCGAGGAGGCGGCCTATGCGGGCACCGCCCTTTCCACCAGCCTGAAGGTCTCGGGGCTCCCGGTCTTCTCGGCGGGCGCCGTCGATGTGCCGGAGGGGGCCGAGGCGGTGATCTGGAGCGACCCGGCGGCGGGCCTCTACCGCAAGCTCGTCATCGCGGAGGATCGGCTCCTCGGGGCCGTCTTCGTGGGCGACGTCGCCGAGCAGGGCTGGTGCAAGACCCTCATCCGATCGGGCGACCGGCTCGCCCGCACCGACCGGGACGACCTGATGTTCGGGCGTCCCGCCCCCCAACCCCTCGCTGCGTGAAGGAGCGCGCAATGGCCGACGACTTCGACGCCGAGCAGAAGCGTTATCTCGAAGGGTTCGCCCACGGCATCACCGCCGTCCGGATGACGGGCGGGCTCGGAACCGGCGGCGCGGCCCCGGCCCCGGCCCCCGAGCCGACCGGACCCGACGCCCCCCACATCAAGGCCCAGGACAAGCTCGTGAAGGCCGGGGCGAAGCTCTCCGATCAGGAGAAGTGGAAGCGCGCCGAGAATCCCTTCGACGGGCACAACCGCCTGATCGCCGAGGCCGAGGCCGGCAAGACGCCCAAGCCCGAGGATAATTTCCGCTGGCGCTATCACGGCCTGTTCTGGGTCGCACCGGCCCAGACCTCCTACATGTGCCGGCTGCGGATCCCGAACGGCATCCTGCAGCACTGGCAGTTCGCCGGCATCGCCGACCTCGCGGACGCGCATGGCGGCGGCTATGCCCACGTGACGACGCGGGCGAACCTGCAGGTGCGCGAGATCGCGCCCGAGCACGGCCAGCCCTTCCTCGACGGGCTGGTGGATCTCGGCCTCACCGCCCGCGGGGCCGGGGCGGACAACATCCGCAACGTCACCGGCTCGCCGACGGCGGGCATCGACGCCCAGGAACTCCTCGACACGCGGCCGCTCGCCAGGTCCTGGCACAACTGGATCCTCAACGACCGCTCGCTCTACGGCCTGCCGCGCAAGTTCAACGTCGCGTTCGACGGCGGCGGCGTGCTCCCGGTCCTGGAGGAGACGAACGACATCGGCTTCCAGGCGGTCGAGGTGACGGAGGGAGCCTCTGTCGAGCCGGGCATCTGGATGCGCCTCGTGCTCGGCGGCATCACCGGGCACCGCGACATCGCCCGCGACACCGGCGTGGTGCTGCGCCCGAAAGAGTGCAACGCCGTCGCCGACGCGATCCTGCGCGTCTTCATCGAGAACGGCGACCGCACCAACCGCAACAAGGCGCGGATGAAGTACGTCCTCGACGCCTGGGGCTTCGACAAGTACCTCGCCGCCGTCGAGGAGAAGCTCGGCCGCAAGCTGGAGCGGGTGGATCCGGCCCACATCAAGCCCCGCGGCGGCTTCGACCGCTACGCCCATGTGGGCGTCCATCGCCAGAAGCAGGCCGGGCTGAACTGGATCGGCGTCGTCCTGCCGGTCGGCAAGATGACCACCGACCAGATGCGGGCGCTCGCCGCCATCGCCCGGGAGTGCGGCGACGGCCTGATCCGCCTCACGGTCTGGCAGAACTTCCTGTTCTCCGGCGTGCCGGACGCTCACGTGGCGGAGGTGGAGGCGCGGGTGGCGGCACTCGGGCTCACCACCCGGGCGTCGAGCATCCGGGCCGGTCTCGTCGCCTGCACGGGCAACCGCGGCTGCAAGTTCGCGGCCTCCGACACCAAGGGCCACGCCCTGATGATCGCCGACTACATCGAGGCCCGGGTGAAGGAGCTCGACGTGCCGGTGAACCTCCACCTCACCGGCTGCCATCATTCCTGCGCCCAGCACTACATCGGCGATATCGGCCTGATCGGCGCCAAGGTGGTGGTCAGCGAGGAGGGCGACACCGTCGAGGGCTACGACATCGTGGTCGGCGGCGGCTTCGGTGAGGCGGCCAGGATCGGCACCGAGATCTGGAAGGCCGTGAGGGCCGAGGATTGCCCGGGCCGGGTGGAGCTGCTGCTGCGCGACTACCTCGCCCACCGCACCGGACCCCAGGAGAGCTTCCAGGCCTTCACTTCCCGCCGTGGGCCGGAAGCCCTGAAGGAACTCGCCGAGAGCCGGATGCTGGAGGCCGCGGAATGATCGGCGCGGCCAGAACCCCTCTCCCGGACGGGAGAGGGGCAGGGGTGAGGGACGGACAGTTCCGCAAGAGCGCGCAACCGAGCCGCTGCCAGTTCAACGGTCAGCGTTTCATCCTGAACCGTCTCCACCCTCACGCGCGATCTTCGATCGCCTACCCCTCTCCCATCCGGGAAAGGGGATCCCGCGCTCCACGCGACACCAGGGTTCGTCACCGAATTCCCAGCAGGTCCCGATGACCCAGCACGTCACGCCCCCCCTCGTCCTGATCCCCGAATCCGCTCCGTTCAACGCCGACCAGCGCGCATGGCTGTCCGGCTACTTCGCAGCGCTGCTCGGTCCTGCCATTGAGGGCGCGACGGCGCTTGGGCCCGGCGAGGTGCCGTCCTCCGGCCCGGCGCTCGCCGACAACGGCGACGCGCCCTGGCACGACCCGTCGATCTCCCTCGACGAGCGCATGGCCATGGCCAGGGACCGCTCCGAGCCGCAGAAGCTGATGGCCGCCATGGCCCAGCAGGATTGCGGCCAGTGCGGCTACAACTGCGCCGACTATGCCAACGCCATCTTCCTCAAGAAGGAGGAACGCCTGAACCTCTGCCAGCCGGGGGGCAAGGACACGCTCCGGATGCTGAAGAAGCTGGAGGCGGAGTTCGGCGCGGCAGCCCCGGCCGGCGCCGCGCCGGCAGCCGCCGAGGCCCCGAAGGCGGAGGCGCCGCTCGGCCCCTACGGCCTGTGCCGCGAGAACCCGGCCGAGGCGGTGTTCCTCTCGCGCCGTCGCCTCAACGCCCCCGGCGGCGAGAAGGAGACCTGGCATATCGAGATCGACCTCACCGATACCGGCATCGAATACGCGGTGGGCGATTCCCTCGGCCTTTTCCCGGCGAACGCCCCGGCGCTGGTCGACATGGTGATCGCGGAACTCGGCGCCCGGCCCGAGCGGGTCATCGCCACCCGGTTCGGCGAGAAGACCCTGCGCGAGCACCTGCTCACCAACTACGCGCTCGGCGCCGCTCCGGACGGGCTGTTCCAGCTCCTCTCGCTCCTCACCTCGGGCGCGGCCCGCAGGAAGGCGCAGAGCCTCGCGGCCGGCGAGGATCCGGACGGCGATCTCGCCTATCTCGACGTGCTGGCCGCGCTCCACAAGTTCCCGGGCGCGCGGCCGGACGCGGAGGTGTTCCTGGAAGCCCTCGACGAGCTGCAGCCGCGCCTCTACTCGATCTCATCGAGCCCCAAGGCCGATCCGGGGCGGGTCTCGCTCACGGTCGATGCGGTGCGCTACAGCCACCGCTCGCGGCTGCGCCTCGGCGTCGCCTCGACGCATCTCGGCGAGCGGCTGGCCGAGACCTCGACGGTCAAGGTCTATCTGCAGAAGGCGCACGGCTTCGGCCTGCCCGCCTCGCCCGAGACGCCGATCATCATGGTCGGGCCGGGCACCGGCATCGCGCCCTTCCGGGCCTTCCTGCGCGAGCGCGCCGCCACCCGGGCCCCGGGCCGGAACTGGCTGTTCTTCGGCCATCAGCGGCAGGCGACGGACTTCCTCTACAAGGAGGAGCTGAACGGCCTGAAGGAGGCCGGCATCCTCACCCGCCTGTCGCTGGCATGGTCGCGCGACGGGGTGGAGAAGACCTACGTCCAGGACCGCATGCGCGAGAACGGCCGGGAGGTCTGGCGCTGGCTGGAGGAGGGCGCCCATTTCTACGTCTGCGGCGACGCCAAGCGCATGGCCAAGGACGTGGAGCGCGCGATCATCGACATCGCCGCCAAGGAGGGAGGCCGCAATCCGGAGGATGCGGTCGCCTATCTGGCGGCCCTCAAGAAGGCCGGCCGCTACCAGGCCGACGTCTACTGAGTGATGCCGCAGCCGGCGCGATGCCGACATTCGACCAGCAGAGCGCGGGAAGCGCGGGAACCCCTCTCCCGAGTGGGAGAGGGGTAGGGGTGAGGGTGCTACGGTTCAGAACAAGGCACTGAGCGTCGCGCTGGCAGCGGCACGGTTCAGGCTTCTTGCTGCACCGTCTCCACCCTCACGTGGGATCTTTGATCCCCATGCCCCTCTCCCACTCGGGAGAGGGGTTCTCCCCGCGGTTCCCGCGCCTCATGCGGTAGCCGGGCTGCTCGCCGGTCCCGGCCCGCCCCTGCACCGCCTCACGGCGGCCCAAGGCCGCCGTGGTCCCACCCCATTCGGAGCGGGTATCCCATGAACCTCCACGTCCCGGACCTTGCCCCGCACCTTGAGCCGGTCCGCACCACCTGCCCCTATTGCGGCGTCGGCTGCGGGGTGCTGGCGCGGCCGGACGGGCTGGGGGGCGCCAGCGTCGAAGGCGATCCCGAGCATCCGGCGAATTTCGGCCGCCTCTGCTCCAAGGGCTCGGCGCTCGGGGAGACGCTCTCGCTCGACGATCGGGTGCTGCACCCGATGATCGCGGGCAGGCGCGTCACCTGGGAGCACGCCCTCGACGAGGTGGCGGCGCGCTTTGCCCGCATCGCGGAGGAGCACGGGCCGGAGGCGGTGGCCTTCTACCTCTCGGGCCAGCTCCTCACCGAGGATTACTACGTCGCCAACAAGCTCGCGAAGGGCTTCATCGGCACCCCGCATGTCGACACCAACTCGCGCCTGTGCATGTCCTCCGCGGTGGCCGCGCATCGGCGCGCCTTCGGCTCGGACACGGTGCCGGGCTGCTACGAGGATCTCGACGAGGCGGATCTCCTGGTTCTCGTCGGCTCGAACGCCGCCTGGTGCCACCCGATCCTGTTCCGCCGCATGCTCGACGCGCGGGCGAAGCGCGGCACAAGGATCGTGGCGATCGATCCGCGCCGCACCCAGACCGGCGAGGAGGCGGATTTTTTTCTCGGGATCAGGCCCGGCAGCGACACGGCCCTGTTCTCGGGCCTCCTGGTCCACCTCGCCGAGAGCGGCGCCCTCGATGAGCGCTACATCGCCGACCACACCGCCGGTTTCGAGCCCGCCCTCGACCGCGCGCGCGCCATCGCGCCGGACGTCGCCGCCACCGCCGCACTCACCGGCCTCCCGCGAGCCGAGGTGCAGGTCTTCTTCGACCTGTTCCGCACCACGCCCCGCGTGGTCACGGCCTTCTCGCAGGGGGTCAACCAGTCGTCGCAGGGCACCGACAAGGCGAACGCCATCATCAACTGCCACCTTGCCACCGGCCGCATCGGCCGGCCCGGCATGGGGCCGTTCTCGCTCACCGGGCAGCCCAACGCGATGGGCGGGCGCGAGGTCGGCGGGCTCGCCAACATGCTGGCCGCCCACATGCACTTCACGCCCGAGGAGGTCGATCTCGTCCGCCGCTTCTGGCGGGCGCCGCGGATCATCACGGGCGAGGGCCTGAAAGCCGTCTCCCTGTTCGAGGCGATCGAGCGGGGCAAGATCAAGGCCTTGTGGGTGATGGGCACCAACCCTGCCGTCTCCATGCCGCGGGCCGACCGCGTGCGCGCAGCCCTGCGCCGGCTCGACACGCTGGTGATCTCCGAGGCGGTCGCCACCACCGACACGCTGACGGCACGGGACGATGCCATCGTGCTGCCGGCCCTCGCCTGGGGCGAGAAGGACGGCACGGTGACGAACTCGGAGCGCCGCATCTCCCGGCAGCGCCGCTTCCTCAAGGCTCCGGGCGAGGCGCGGGCCGACTGGTGGATGCTGGCAGAGGTCGGGCGCCGCCTCGGCCACCGGGAGGCCTTCGCCTGGCCGAACGCGGCGGCGGTGTTTCGCGAGCATGCGGCGCTCTCGGGCTTCGAGAATGCGGGCAGCCGCGACTTCGACCTCTCGGGCCTCGCCGAGATTCCGGACGCCGCCTACGAGGCCGCCCGCCCGGTGCAATGGCCGCTGCCCCGCAAGGCGAAGAGCGGGCGGGCGCGCCTGTTCGCCGACGGCCAATTCTTCACCCGCGACCGCCGCGCCCGCTTCGTCGCCGTGCAGAAGCCGGTCCTGGCCGATCCGACGAGCGAAACCTTCCCGTTCCGCCTCAATACCGGCCGGGTGCGCGACCACTGGCATACGCTCACCCGCACGGGGAAGAGCCCGCGCCTCTCCGCTCACCGCGCCGTGCCCTTCGTGGAGATCCACCCGGACGACGCCGCGCGGATCGGCCTCGCGGAGGGCGACCTCGCCCGCGTGAGCACGCCCTACGGCCATGCGGTGCTGGAGGTCATGGTGACGCCGGGCGCGCAGGCGGGCGCGCTCTTCGCCCCGATGCACTGGAGCGAGACGACCTCCTCGGCCGGCCGCGTCGGGGCACTGGCGCAGGGGGCGGTCGACCCGGTCTCGGGGCAGCCGGAGCTCAAGGCGACATCGGCGGCGATCACCCCCGCGCCGATGCGCTCGCGCGGCTACCTGATCACCCGGGGGCCGGTCGCGGCGCCGCCGGGCTGGTGGTGGGCGCGGGCCGCCATCGAGGGCGGCTCCGGCCTGATCGTGGCGACTGACGACGGGCCGGCTGAGGCCGCCGCCCTGATGCGCCGGTTATTTCCGGAAGCCGGCTTCAGCGAGTATGCGGACCCGGCCTGCGGGGTCTACCGCGCCGCGGCCTTCGCGGACGGGCGGCTCGTCGGCGCGCTGGCGCTGGCGCCTGCCGGCGAGCGCCCCTCCTTCGAGGCGGCGAAGGCCTTCTTCCGCACGCAGGAATTGCTGGAGCCGGCCGCGCGCCGCGCCCTCATCTCGGGGCGGGCGGAGACCGGCGGCGCCGGACCGCTGGTCTGCGCCTGCCACACGGTCGGCCGCGACGCGATCCTCGGCACGATCAGGGCGGGGGCGCAGAGCGTCGAGGCGGTGGGCGCGGCCTGCCGGGCCGGCACCAATTGCGGCTCGTGCATCCCTGAGATCCGCAAGCTCTTGGCCGCCGAGCTTGCGCCCAGCCCGGCCTGAGCGCATCGTCCGGACACTTTTCCTCGTATGTCGACACTCATGAGTTCCCCCCGCCTTCCGCGCGAGACGCGCTCCTCCGGCCTCGAGCCCCTCGCGGTGCTGCCGGTCTTCGTGACGCTCCAGGGCAGGCGGGCCGTGCTGGCGGGCGCCAATGGCGGTGCCGCCTGGAAGGCGAAGCTGCTGGCGGCAGCGGGCGCCCATGTGGACGTGTTCGCGCCCGAGCCCACCGACGAGCTGCGGGCAGCGCCCGCCGAGACGGTCGCCGGGCGCATCGTCCTGCACGAGCGCGACTGGAATCCGGCCGACCTCGACGGCGCCGCCTTCGCCATCACGGCCCATGAGGACGAGGAGGAATGCGCCGGCTTCGTCGCCGCCGCGCGGCAGGCGGGGGCTATCGTCAACGCCATCGACCGGCCGCATCTCTGCGACGTGTCCTTCGGGGCGATCGTCAACCGCTCGCCCCTGGTCGTCGGCATCTCGACGGAGGGGGCCGCCCCGGTCTTCGGCCAGACCGTGCGGGCGCGCATCGAGGCGATGTTGCCTGCGGGCTTCAAGGCCTGGGTGGCGGCGGCCCGCGACTGGCGCGCGACGGTCGGCGCCCGCTATCAGGCTTTTGCGGAGCGCCGCGCCTTCTGGGAGCGCTTCACCGACCGCGCCTTCGCCGAGCCGGACCGGGCGCCGCGCCGGGCCGACCTCGACGACCTGATGGCAGAGACCGATGCCGGTCCGCGGGGCGGCTCCGTGGTGCTGGTGGGGGCGGGGCCGGGCGATGCCGAGCTCCTGACCCTGAAGGCCCTGCGCGCCCTGCGCAGCGCCGACGTGATCCTGTACGACGACCTCGTTGCGCCGGAGATCCTCGACTATGCCCGGCGCGAAGCCCGCACCATGCTCGTCGGCAAGACCGGCCATGGCCCGTCCTGCCGCCAGGACGACATCAACGCGCTGATGGTGAGCCTCGCCCGGTCGGGCAAACGGGTGGTGCGGCTGAAGGCGGGCGATCCGCTGGTCTTCGGCCGGGCCGGCGAGGAGATCGAGGCCTGCCGGGCGGCGGGGATCCCGGTCTCGGTGGTGCCGGGCGTGACGGCGGCGCAGGGGGCGGCCGCCTCCCTCGGCTTCTCGCTCACCCACCGCGACGCGGCGCGCCGCCTGCAATACGTCACGGGCCATGACCGCCGCGGCGCCCTGCCGGACGACCTCAACTGGGCGGCGCTGAGCGAGCCGTCCGTCACCACCGTGATCTACATGCCCAAGCGCACCCTCGGCGCGCTGCTCGCCCGCGCGGTCGCGGGGGGCCTGCCTCCCGGGACGCCCGCGCTCGCGGTGTTCAACGCCACCCGGCCGGAGCAGGTCGTGGTGCAGGGCAGCGCGGCGACCCTGGCGGATCGGGTCGCGGCGAGCGGTGCCGAGGGGCCGGCCATCGTGATGGTGGGCGACGCGGTCGGGCGCGGCGCGCGGGCAGTCATCGACGAAGCCGCGGCGTTCCTGCCGGCCGACACTGTTTCCGATGACACACGGGCAGCACCGGAACCCCTCTCCCGAGTGGGAGAGGGGCAGGGGTGAGGGTGCTATGCTTCCGGATTAAGCGCTGAACATCGAGCTGGCAGCAGGACGGTTCAGGATACTTGCTGCACCGTCTCCACCCTCACCCCTACCCCTCTCCCACTCGGGAGAGGGGTTCCCGCAGTGCGTCCCGCGACCTTTCAAAGGAGCGGGGCGCCTGAGGCGCTACCGCCGCTCGTACAGCAGCCGCGCCCGGATCGTGCCTTCGAGTTCCCGGATCTCCTCCAGCAGCGCATCGGCGTCGCCCAACGCGTCCGTCTCGATGACGACGTAACCGACCTCGCCATCCGTCTGATAGAACTGGGCCGCGATGTTGATGCCGTTGCTGGCGAAGACGTCGTTGAGCCGGCGCAGCATGCCGGGAATGTTGCGCTGGACGTGGATGTAGCGGGTGCCGAGCGGACGGGCTGCGAGCTGCACCTGCGGGAAGTTCACCGCGCCCACCGTCGAGCCGATATCCGAATAGTCGACGAGCTTGCGCGCCACCTCGGAGCCGATGCGCTCCTGCGCCTCCTCCGTCGAGCCGCCGACATGCGGGGTGAGGATTACGTTCTCCAGCCCCTGGAGCGGCGAGGTGAAGCGCTCGTGGTTCGACTTCGGCTCGACCGGGAAGACGTCCACGGCGGCGCCGCGCAGGTGGCCGTCGCGCAGCGCGCTCGCCAGCGCCTCGAGGTCCACCACCGTGCCGCGGCTGTTGTTGATGAGGTAGGCGCCGGGCTTCATCGCCCGGATCTGCGCCTCGCCGATCATGGTGTGGGTGGCGGGCGTCTCCGGCACGTGCAGCGACACGACGTCGCTCTGGGCCAGAAGCTCCTCCAGGGTGTCCACCGGCTCGGTGTTGCCGTGGCGCAGGCGGTCGGTCAGGTCGAAGAAGATCACCCGCATGCCCATCGCCTCGGCGAGGTTCGAAAGCTGCGAGCCGATATTGCCGTAGCCGACGATGCCGAGCGTCTTGCCGCGCACCTCGAAGGAGTTCGCCGCCGACTTGTCCCAGCCGCCCGCATGGGCGGAGACGGAGCGCGGCACGATGCGGCGCAGCAGCATCACGATCTCGCCGATGACCAGTTCGGCGACCGACCGGGTGTTGGAGAAGGGCGCGTTGAAGATAGGGATGCCCCGGCGGCGGGCCGCTTCGAGATCCACCTGGTTGGTGCCGACCGAGAAGCACCCGACGGCGATCAGGCGGTCGGCCGCCTCGAGGGCCGCCTCGTCGAGCTGCGTGCGCGAGCGGATGCCCAGGATATGCGTGCCCTTGAGCGCCTCGTGCAGGTCGGTGGGACCGAGGGCCTTCGAGAGCCGCGTGACGTTGGTGTAGCCCGCCGCGTTCAGCAGCATCACCGCACTGTCGTTGATTCCTTCGAGGAGAAGGACGCGGATCTTGTCCTTCGGGAGCGAAAGTCTGTTGGTCATCGGGGTTGTCTCGTCGGTGCGGGGGCGCAGCGCCGGACCGATAGGAGAGGCGCGGGCCTGACGCAACCGACCCCGGCCAGAGGCAGGGCTGCGCTCCACGCGGAGCGGGGCGACGGCATGCCTCCTTGCGGCCCGCGATGTGGCGTGGTGAGCCGGCGCCCGACCTTCGAGCCGGAAGCTTCTGCCCATGTCCCTCTCGCCCGCGTTGCGCCGTGCCGCGATCCCGCTCCTCGCCTTCGCCCTCGGCCTCGCCGCCCTGGGGCTCGTCGCCGTGACGATGCTCGGGCGCCCGGCCGTCACGGCGAGCGGCGTCGGTGGTCCCTTCACGCTCGTCAACCAGGACGGGAAGACCGTGTCCGAGAAGGATTTCGCGGGGCGGACGCATCTCGTGTTCTTCGGCTTCACCCACTGCCCGGATGTCTGCCCGACGACGCTCCAGCAGATCTCCGACGTCCTCGCCGCGCTCGGCCCGAAGGGCCGCGACATGAAGGTCCTCTTCATCACCGTCGATCCCGAGCGCGACACGCCGGAAGCCCTCAAGCAGTACCTCGCGAGCTTCGACCCGCGCATCGTGGGCCTGACCGGCTCAACCGACGCGGTGGCGGGTGCCGTGAAGGCCTATCGCGCCTATAGCCGCAAGGTGCCGCTGAAGGACGGAGACTACACGATGGAGCATACCGCGCTCGTCTACATCATGGACGGTGCCAACAACTTCGTCGGCTCCCTCAACCTGATGCGGCCGGCGTCCGACGCCGCCGCGGAGGTCGCGCGGCGGCTCTGAGGAGCAGGGCCGCGCCGCCAGGGCCCCGCTGCGCGAGGTTCTCGCGCGGCCGTGCTCGGTCTTGTTCCACCGGGACGGGGCGAGGACGAGTTCGGCCAGGCTGAGCCAGGCCGCGACGCTCATGAGCCCGTAATAGACGGGCAGCACGCAGATCCAGGGCAGGAGACCCCACCAGCGCCGCTGGAGGCAGCCGCGGGCCGCCGGCAGCAGCAAGGCGGCGAGCCCTGCGCCGAACAGGACGAGGCCGAGCGCGGTCACCATGTTCACCCAGAAGCTCGGATCGGGCTCCGCGGGCGAAAGGACGATCCGCCATCCGGCGACGGCGAGCAGCGCCGGATAGACCAGCGCCGAGACGACGGTGCCCGGGATCAGCGCCAGGGCGCAGAGGCTCCCCAGAGGACCGAGCGCGGTCGCGGCCGCGGCGGGCCGGCGGCTATGCGTGATCGTGGTCTGGACGAAGCCCTTCATCCAGCGGACGCGCTGGCGCAGCCAGGGCCGGATCTCGGCCGGTGCCTCCTCCTCGGTGGAGAGCGGCAGGTCGCCGACATGGTAGCCGGCCAGCGCGAGACGCAGGCCGAGATCCGCATCCTCGGTGACGTTCCAGGCGTCCCAGCCATGCAGCGTCCGCAGGGTCGCGGTGCGGAAATGCGTGGTGGTGCCGCCGAGCGGGACCGGCAGCCGCCAGGCCGCGAGGGCGGGGATCAGCACGTCGAAGAGCGCGGTGTATTCGAGCGTGAAGCAGCGGGTGAGCCAGGAATCGCCGGTGTTGTCGATGACGAGGCGGCCCTGCAGGCAGGCCGTCCGCGGGTTGGCGCCTGCGAAGATCGCCGCCGCCATGCGGAGCTGGCCCGGATCCGGCACGTCCTCGGCATCATAGACCACGAGGTACTCGCCGCGGGCGAGCGCCAGCGCCACGTTGAGAGCGCGCGGCTTCGTGCGCGGCAGGCCCGGGGGCGCCACCACGATCTCGATCCAGGGCGGCAGGGCGCGGGCGGCGAGCGCGCCGGCCGTCTCGGCATCATCCGCCTCGAGGACGAGCTTCACGTCGAGCTTGGCGGCCGGGTAGTCCAGCCTTTCGAGCGCCCCGATCAGGTGGGGCACGACGGCGGCCTCCCGGTGGAGCGCGACCAGCACCGTGTAAACGGGAAGATCCGCATCCGCGGCACGCGGATAATCGGGAACCGGCAGCGGTGGCTCGATCACGGCGGCGAGACGGAAGAGCATCATGCCGAGGAACAGTAGGTTGCCGGCCGCGAGGGCCGCGCCCTGCAGGGCGGCCGGGGCGTCGAGGAGCAGCGGCACGGCCGCGAGCGACAGGCCGAGCGTGAGCCCCTGCGCGGGCAGCAGGCCCGGCCGATACGCCCAGTCGGGCGCGCGGACCTCCAGCGTCTCGGCGGCCCGGCGGGCCGCCTCCGCCCCGTGAAGGTGCAGCACCGCCGCGCGCAGGCGGGCCGGCGCCGTGATGGCCGGGGGCCGGCCTCCGCCGTGGCGGAGAAGCTCGGCGATGGCGGCGCCCTGCGGCGCCAGGACCAGCGTTCCCCAGGGGCCGGGCCGGAGAGGCGCGGCTCCCGCCAGGACGCTGTCCGGGTAGCGGGCGCCGGGCGCGAGGGCGAGATCCTCGAGATACGGGGAGCCGAGGGCGCGGGCGAGCGCGCGGTAATAGGCATCCTCGCTCATCAGCCCCGCCCGCAGGAGCGCGGTGGCCCCGTCGGTTCCGGCCCGGTGGGCCTCGCCCATGGCGTGAATCAGGATGTCCGGGCGCACGCCCTGCCAGAGCAGGAAGGCGAGTTCGAGCGGGAAACGGAGGGTGCCGGCCGTGCCGGCTCGCGGTTCGAATGACACCCGGACTCCCGGCGGCAAAGGATCGTGCTACACGAAAGCCCATGGGCCTTACCCGCACCGACCCCGAAGCCGCGCGCAACCGTTGTGCAGATCGTACAACCGGAAGATCGATGACGCAAGGGAAGGTATGGTGGCTGCTCTGTCTTGGTCTCGCGCTGTCGCTCGCAGACGGGGCGGCGGCCGAGACGGTGACGATCCCGAATTTCTGGAATCCGCGCGCCCGGCTCGAACGGCCGCAGCCCCCGCAGACGACGCGCGCGGTTCGCTTCCTCACCGACGACGAGTTTCCGCCGCTGCATTTCACGGGTCCGGACGGCAATCCGACCGGGTTCGCGGTGGAACTCGCCCGGGCGGCCTGCGAGAAGCTCGCGCTCACCTGCACGGTGCAGGCGCGCCGCTTCGACACGCTGCTCGACGCGCTGTCGGCCAACCAGGGCGACGTGGTGGCGGCCGCGATCCCGCTGACCCCTTCGTTGCGCGCGAACTTCCTCGCCACGCGGCCCTATTTCCGCTGGCCCGCCCGCTTCGTCGCCCGCACGGACCGGGGCGTGCCGGAGCCGGACGCGAAGGCGCTCGCCTCGCGCAGCGTCGGCGTCCTCGCGGGCACGGCCCATGAGGCCTACCTGAAGACGTTCTTCCGGATCACCCCACGGGCCTTCCCGGACCTCGGCTCGGCCGAGGCGGCGCTCAAGCGCGGGGAGATCGACTACCTCTTCGCCGACGGGGTGTCGCTCGCCCTGTGGATCGGCGGCGTCGACGCGGCCGGGTGCTGCGCCTTCGCGGGTGGCGACTACCTGGAGAACCGCTATTTCGGCGAAGGGATCGGCCTCGTCACCCGCAAGGAGGACGAGGTGCTGGCCCGCGCCCTCGACGACGCCCTCCAGCGCCTGTGGGACGAGGGCAAATACGCCGAACTCTACCTGCGCTTCTTCCCCGTCAGCCCATTCTGATCTCCTCGAGGATACGATGACCGAACCATTGCGGCTCTACTACTCGCCCGGCGCCTGCTCGCTCGCGCCGCACATCGCCCTGGAGGAGACCGGCGCGCCCTACGAGGCGGTGCGGGTGAATCTCGCAGCGGGCGAGCAGCGGGAGCCATCCTACCTCGCCGTCAACCGGAAGGGCCGGGTGCCGGCCCTGGCGGAGGGCGACTGGGTGCTGACCGAGAACCCGGCCGTGCTGCGCTACATCGCGCAGCGCTTCCCCGCGGCGGGGCTGTGGCCGGAGGATCCGCGGGCGGAGGCGCGCTGCGCCGAGTGGCTGGCCTGGATCGCCTCGACGGTCCACGTCGCCTACGCGCATGTCCGCCGGGCGGAGCGCTATGCCAGCGGGGAGGCGGCGATCGCGGAGGTGCAGGCCAAGGGCCGCGAAACCTGCCTCGATCTCTGGAGCATGGTCGAGGCCGGGCTGTCCCGCGGCGGCTGGGCGCTCGGCGAGCGCTACAGCGTGGCCGACCCCTACCTTCTGGTGTTCTGGACCTGGGGGCGCGGCCCCACGCTCGGCTACGACATGGCCCGGCAGTTCCCGCGCTGGACCGACCACGCCCGGCGCATGGCGGCGCGGCCGGCGGTGCAGCGGGCCTTTGCCCGGGAAGGTCTGGCGCTGCCGGAATAGAACGGCACCGGCCGCGTTGCGCCGACAAGGTCTGCGCGGCCTGCCTGGGATCCGCGACGATCCTCGATCGAAAGCTCACCATGTTCGGGTGCGGCACGACGCTTGGCGCATCCTGACGCTTCATCCGTCAGGGTCGGCTCGGCCGGTGGCGAACGAAGAAAGCCACCCCTCAGTCCCGCAAGACGATCCTGGAGGCCAGAACGGCCCTCATGCTGAGGTGCAGCCGAAGGCTGCCTCGAAGCACCCCTGAACCGATCTCCCATCACCGGAGACTCGGACCAGCGTTCAGGCGTGCGTGCCGGCTGATGCCGGCCAGAGGCCCGCTGCGGTGCGATCTTCGATCGCCAGCACCTCAGCATGAGGAGAGGGGGCGGCTGCCAGAGGAGGGGGCGCCCATGCGGCCGCCTCAGCCGCGGAACGCGTCCTCGCCCGCCAGATAGGCCCGCTCCTCCGGCGTCTCGGCGCGGCCGAGGATCGGGTTGCGATGGGGGAAGCGGCCGAAGCGGCGGATCAGGTCGTGATGCTCGCGGGCGGCATCGAGGTTGTCG
Organism: Methylobacterium nodulans ORS 2060; assembly: GCF_000022085.1. Taxonomy (NCBI): domain Bacteria; kingdom Pseudomonadati; phylum Pseudomonadota; class Alphaproteobacteria; order Hyphomicrobiales; family Methylobacteriaceae; genus Methylobacterium; species Methylobacterium nodulans. Next base: position 2,938,703 of record NC_011894.1, on the reverse strand, counting down.
GTCAAGCCCAGCGCCTCGAACAGCGCGAGGCTGCGGTCCTGATGGGCGGGGTCCTCCGCATGCATGAAGGGCATGTAGAGGAAGGCGCGCAGCTCCGGCTCGATCGCCCGGTCGTGCCCGCGCGCGAGGGCGCGCTCGGCGGCGGCGCGCGCCGCCGCATCGGTGGCATAGGCGCGCGGCGTGCCGCGGAAGAGGTTGCGCGGGAACTGGTCGAGGAGGAGGACGAGGGCGAGCGCGCCCTCCGGATCCGCCTCCCAGGCCGCGAGGTCGCCGCGGGAGGCCGCCTCGTGCGCGGCGCGAAAGGCGTGGCAGGCCGCATCGAAGTCCGGATCCGCCGTGAACCAGCGCCCGGCTCCCGCCGCCCGCCAGAAGCCCACCACATCGCCCGGTGCGATCACGTCCAGCCTGCCGGTCACGGTCTCTACATGCCTCGAGGTTTCTGCAAGACGCGCACCCGACCTGCGCGAGTCACGCCGCAATCCCTATTCCCTGTCGCGAACCGCCCGGCTAAAAGCCGCCAGATCGCACGGCCGCTCCAGCGCCCGGAGCGTCCCATCACCTCCACCAACTCGATCAAGGGGGAGCCGCCATGCGGGTCTATTACGATCGCGACGCCGACATCAATCTCATTAAGGGCAAGAAGGTCGTCATCGTCGGCTACGGCAGCCAGGGCCACGCCCACGCGCTGAACCTGCGCGATTCCGGCGTCAAGGACATCGTCATCGCCCTGCGCAAGGGCTCGGCCAGCGCCAAGAAGGCCGAGGCCGAGGGCTTCAAGGTCATGGAGGTCGCCGACGCGGCGGCCCAGGCCGATGTGGTCATGATGCTCACGCCCGACGAGCTGCAGGGCGACATCTACCGCGAGTCCCTGCACAACCAGATGAAGCAGGGCGCCGCGCTCCTCTTCGCCCACGGCCTCAACGTGCACTTCAACCTGATCGAGCCCCGCAAGGATCTCGACGTGCTGATGGTCGCCCCGAAGGGCCCGGGCCACACGGTGCGCTCGGAGTATCTGCGCGGCGGCGGCGTGCCGACCCTGATCGCGATCGCCCAGGACGCCTCGGGCAATGCGCATGATCTCGGCCTCTCCTACGCCTCGGCGAATGGCGGCGGCCGCGCCGGCATCATCGAGACGACCTTCAAGGAGGAGTGCGAGACCGACCTGTTCGGCGAGCAGGTCGTGCTCTGCGGCGGCCTCGTCGAGCTCATCAAGGCGGGCTTCGAGACGCTGGTCGAGGCGGGCTACGCCCCCGAGATGGCCTATTTCGAGTGCCTCCACGAGGTGAAGCTGATCGTCGACCTCATCTACGAGGGCGGCATCGCCAACATGAACTACTCGATCTCGAACACGGCCGAGTACGGCGAGTACGTGACGGGCCCGCGCATCATCACGCCCGAGACCAAGGCGGAGATGAAGCGGGTGCTCACCGACATCCAGTCGGGCACCTTCACGCGCAACTGGATGCTGGAGAACAAGGTCAACCAGACCTCGTTCAAGGCGACCCGCGCCCGCAACGCCGCTCACCCGATCGAGGAGGTCGGCGAGCGCCTGCGCGCCATGATGCCGTGGATCAAGGAGAAGGCGCTGGTCGACAAGACCAAGAACTGACCGTCTTCCGGTTCGTCCTCACGGCCGGCTCCGCGACCCCGCGGGGCCGGCTTTTTCGTGCCCGAAGGCCCGATTGCGCACGGATCCCCCACGGCTAAGGATCCCGCCCGCCGCCCCGCGGCCCAACGAGAACGACGGAGGAGGACACCATGGGCTCGCTCTATTCGGAGGCGCATCGCGCCCTCCAGGAGGAATTCGGCACGACGAAGCTCGCCGAGCGCCTCGACCAGGACCATGTCCACGACACGATCCTCGACGAGGAGCGGGCCTTCATCGAGGGGCGGGACATGTTCTTCCTCTCGACCGTCGACCCGGCGGGCAACCCGACCGTCTCCTACAAGGGAGGATCGCCCGGCTTCGTGCGGGTGGTCGACCCGACGACCCTCGTCTTTCCGGGCTATGACGGCAACGGCATGTTCTACTCGATGGGGAACATCGCCGGGCAGGGGCGGGTAGGGCTTCTGTTCATCGACTTCGAGACCCCGCACCGGCTGCGCCTGCAGGGCACGGCGCGCCTGGAGCGCGAGGACCCGCTCCTCGCCGAATACCGGGAGGCGAAATACCTCGTCCGCGTCGACGTCGCGAAGGTGTGGGTCAACTGCCCGCGCTACGTCCACACCTACCGGAAGGTGCAGGGCTCGCGCTACGTGCCCGAGGCGGGCCGCGAGACGCCGCTCGCGCTCTGGAAGCGCCTCGATATGGTGCAGGACGTGCTGCCGGAGGCCGATGCGATCCGGGCGCGCGAAGAAGGCGTGATCGACGTGGCCGACTACACGGCCCGGATCCTCCGCGGCGAGGGCTGAATAGGAACTTCATGCGTGGAGGCCGCCCCGCTCCTCATGCTGAGGTGCAGGCGATCTGCGATCGCCTGCACCTCAGCATGAGGGCCGGTAGGGCTGCCCCAGAGGGGAGCGCTCATTCAGCCACGGTTTCCAGCCGCGGTTTCATCCGTCAGGGTCGGCGCAGCCGGTGGTGAACTGATACCGCCGAGCGGATGAAGGGTCTCTCGCGGTTTCGGGGGCGGGGGCTTCGCTCCGCTGGAGACTGGGGGAGGATGAGACGCGCGCAGCCTCAATGCCCGCTGCGATGCTTGGAACGCGCTCACCCCCGAGCGCCGGCGCTCCCCCATCAACCAGCCCTGGATCCAAAACGGCATGTCATAGGCAGGTGCGACGCGCTTGCGGGCAGCCGGCGGCCGGCGCTCGCCAGGGCCTAAGGCTGCGAGCGGCTGCGCCGGATCACGGCGTCGGGTAGGTGATGAATTCCATCAGCGATCCGTCAGGATCGCGGAAGTAGACGCTGATCCCGGGGCCGGCCGCGCCGCTGCGGCGCACCGGCCCGAGCTCGACCGCGACGCCGTGCCGGCCGAGATGCGCGATCGCCTCCTCGATCGGGCCGGACCAGCGGAAGCAGAGATCGCTGCCGCCCGGCATCACCGGGATGCGGGCCCGCGGCGCGCCGATCTGACCCGGCCCATGGACGTTGAGCTGAACGCCGCCGAACCGGTAGGCGAACCCCTTGCCGATCGGGATCGGCTCGGCGCCGAGGACGTCGCGGTAGAAGGCCGTCGAGCGGTCCCAGTCCGAGACATGGATGACGCAATGGTCGAGATGAATCGCCGGCCGCAGGGGCAGGTCCGGGAGATCCTCGGCGAGGTCGGGGAGGGGGTTGGGATCTGGCATCGCGGGCTCGTCCGGGAGGGCCGGTCCTGACAGATAGAGTCTGTCCGGAAGAAGTGGACACCTTGTCTCCGGCACCGGTTTCCCGGCACCGGCTCTCCGTCCGGACAGATTTTCGCGCGCCGGCCCCCCGGCATGCCGGCGCGGCGTCAGCCGGCCACGTCGTGCTCGAGGGCGCCGAAGACCGCGTGGCCGGCGCGGTCCTTCACCTCGATGCGCAGGCGGTCGCCGGGCGTGAGATACGGCAGGTGGGCCCAGCCCGAGGCGAGGATCTCGGTAGCCCGCGCTTCGGCCAGGCAGGCATGGCCCGCGCCGCCCTCGGCGACCGGGCGGCCGGGGCCCCCGTCGATGCCGCGGTTCGACACCGGTCCAGCGCTGATGAGCGTGCCGGCTCCGAGCGCGTGCCGGCGCGCCGCCTCCACGATCAGGGCGATGAAGTCCGCACCGAGATCCGCCCCCGGATCGAGGCGGCCGAGGAGCGCGCCGTTGCGGGTCACACAGAGCGGCCGCTGGACCATGCCATCCCGCCACGCCTCGCCGAGCTCGTCGGGCGTCACCGCGACCGGGCCCAGGCTCGCGGCGAAGCCTGGGGCGAGCGGCCCGTCGAGGTCGAGCCCGTCCGGTTTGAGGCGGTCGCGGCGGATCACCTCGCCGATCAGCGTGACGAGGCGGATCGCCCCCGCCGCCTCCTCGGCACCTGCTCCCCGGGGCACGTCGCCCATGATGACGGCGAATCCCGCCGCGAGGTCGAGGGACGCGGCCGGATCCGCCGGGATCGGGTCGCGCGGGCCGAGGAAGCCGTCGGAGACCGCCTGCCGCAGCAGCGCATCCGCGTCGGTCGGCGCTTCCGCGCCCTCGGCCTGCCGCAGCAGGCTGCGATGGCCCGGCCAGGCTGCCGCATGCAGCCGGGCGAAGGCGCGCGGCAGCGGCGCCGCGCAGTCATGCTCGTGGAATCGGAAGGAGGGCACCGAGCCGTGTTCGAGCTGCTCGGCCAGAGCCTCGAGGGCAGGCGCGTAGCGCGGCCAATCGTCGAGGGCCTGCTGCAGCGTCGGCACGACGATGAAGGCGTCGGTGGCGCGGGTGAGGTCGCGCGACACGACGACGAGGCGGCCGTCCCGGCCGTGCGCGAGGCTGGCGAGCTTCATGCGGCGTTTCTCCTTGGCCCGGCAACCGGAAGGCGCCGATGGCGTCGGACGCGTCCCCGCGGGCTTGTCCGCAATCATGGATGCGTCCGGCTGCCGGCGCCAGAGCGGCATCCGCTCCGCCGACCGCTGCCCTGCCGCTCAGACCCGCCTATGGACGAGGTCGTGGATGAAGCCGAGCTTGGCGATGACCGGCGGGGTGAGCACGAAGGGGTAGAGGTCGTTCAGCCCCATGGCACGGTTCACGCAGTTGAGCGCGAAGGTGACCGGAAGCCACGTGCTCACGATCTGGTCGATGCTCTCGGCCGCGTAGGGATCGAAGCCGATCCGCGCCGCGAGCGTGCCGGTGGCGTCGAGGAGCGGCTGCACCTGCATGCCGAAGGCGCTCGCCATCTCCAGCGTGTCGACGATGTGCAGGTAATGCGCCCAGGTCTCGGCGAAATCCTCCCACGGATGGGTGGTGGCATAGGCCGAGACGAAGTTCTCCTGCCAGTTCGGCGGCACGCCCTCGTTGTAGTGGCGCTGCAGCGCCTCGTAGTAATCCTCGGAATCGTCGCCGAAGACCGCCCGGCAGGCCTCGAGCTTGCCGGCATCCCGCACCAGCACGTCCCAGTAATGGTGGCCGACCTCATGCCGGAAATGGCCGAGCAGCGTGCGGTAGGGCTCGCCCATGGCGGCGCGGCGCCTCTCGCGCTCGGCGTCGTCCGCCTCGACGACAGCGATCGTGACGACGCCGTTGTCGTGCCCGGTCATCACCTTGGGGCCATCGGCCGGCGGGTCGGCGAGGAAGTGGAAGATCAGCCCGTGCTCGGGATCCTCCGCGCGCGTCTTCAGCGGCAGCTTCCAGCGCAGCAGCGTGTAGAACAGCCGGTGCTTGGCGATCTCGATCTTGCGCCACGCGTCGAGATGGGCGGGGTTCGAGATGTCCGGGATGGTGCCGTTGTGGCGACAGGCGAGGCAGAAGGCGTCGTCCGAGCCGGGGGGCACCAGCCAGTTGCAGGCGTCGTGCACGGCATTGGCGCAGAAGCGGCTCGGCCGATCGGGGGCCGCGAGCGGCGTCCAGGCGTCCCCGCCCGCGGGCTTCAGCGCCGAGAGCGTGCCGGTTTCCGGAAGGTAGGCGAGGCTGTGGCCGCAGAGCCCGCAGCTGCGGTTCTCGAAATACAGGATGTTGCCGCAGGACTGGCACTGGAAGAGTCGCATCGGGACCTCGCCGCCACGGGGATCGGGATCTCTGGCGCCGAACGGCCCAGCCCTGATGGCCAAACGGGTCGGCGGCCTTTGGGATCCCTCAGGCTGCGCTATGTCGGTGTCGGTCCGGGGCGCTTCCGTCCCGCCCGGAGGAGTGTTGTGCCGATGGCCATGAACGGTGCCGAGAGCCTGGTTCGCACGCTGGTCGCGGGCGGCGTCGAGGTGTGCTTCACCAATCCGGGCACGTCCGAGATGCATTTCGTGGCGGCGCTCGACCGGGTCGAGGGAATGCGGGCGGTGCTCTGCCTGTTCGAGGGCGGGGCGACGGGCGCGGCGGACGGCTACGCCCGCATGGCAGACAAGCCGGCCTCGACGCTGCTCCATCTCGGCCCCGGCCTCGGAAACGGCATCGCCAATCTTCACAATGCCCGGCGGGCGCGCTCGCCGATCGTCAACATCGTGGGCGAGCACGCGACCTATCACCGGGCCTACGACGCGCCGCTCACCTCCGACATCGAGTCTCTGGCGAGGCCGGTCTCGGCCTGGCTGCGCACGGGCCTCAGCGCCCGCGCGGTGGCGGCGGACGGGGCGGCGGCCATCGCGGCCGCGCTCGCCCCGCCCGGCGGCGTCGCCACCCTGATCCTGCCCGCCGACACCGCCTGGGAGGAGGGCAGCGGCGTCGCGCCGCCCGCGCCCGTTCCGCCGCGGGCGCGGGTGCCCGACGAGGCGATCACGCACGCCGTAGCGGCCCTGCGGAGCGGCGAGCCGGTGCTCCTGCATCTCGGCGACAGGGCCGTGCGCGGGGAGGGGCGGCGCATCGCGGCCCGCATCGCCGCGAAGACCGGGGCGCAACTTCTCGCCATGACCTCGAATGCCCGCATCGACCGGGGCGCCGGCACCGTGCCGATCGAGCGGCTGCCCTATCCGGTCGACCTCGCCCGGGCGGCGCTCGAATCCTACCGCCACATCATCCTGGTCGGGGCGACGCTCCCCGTCGCCTTCTTCGCCTATCCGGGCAAGCCCTCGGCGCTGGCCCCGCCGACCTGCGACGTTTTCGCCCTCGCAAACCCCGAGCACGACCAGATCGACGCGCTGGAGCGCCTCGCCCAGGCGGTCGGAGCGCCCGCGGCGGTCGATCCGCCGAGCCCTGGGCGGCCCAGCCTGCCGGGCGGCGAGCGCCTCGACCAGGACAGCGTCGGGCAGGTGCTCGGCGCCCTGATCCCGGAGGGCGCGATCGTCTGCGACGAGTCGATCACCACGGGCCGCAACTTCTTCCCCGTGACGCAGGGCGCGGCGCCCCATACCTGGCTGCAGCTCAGCGGCGGATCCATCGGCCTCGGCATCCCGATGGCGACCGGCGCCGCCGTCGCCTGCCCGGACCGCAAGGTCATCACCCTGCAGGCCGATGGCAGCGGCCTCTACACGGCGCAGTCCCTCTGGACCCAGGCGCGCGAGAAGCTCGACGTCGTGACGCTGATCTGGTCGAACCGCTCCTACGCCATCCTGCGGGCGGAACTCGCCAATGTCGGCGCCAATCCAGGCCGCAAGGCGCTCGACATGCTGAGCCTGGACGATCCGCCGATCGACTGGCCGAGCCTCGCCCGCGGCTACGGCGTCGAGGGCCGCCGGGTCGAGACCCTGCCGCATTTCATCGACGTGCTCCGCCATGCCCTCGCCCGGCGCGGTCCGTTCCTGATCGAGGTGGCGCTGTAGGGAGACGGTCGCTGCGCGACTTTTCGTGCTGGGTCCCGGGTCGCATTCCGCTGCCGCTGCATGCGCCCGGGAAAGAGGGAGTGGGCGAGGAAGCCGGGCGAGACGATCGATGATCGTCTCCGGACGTGTCGGGCGGACATCCTCGCGTAGGCCGACGCGGTCTCATCCGAAACCGCATGGCGAAGCCATCAATCGGATTTCGGATGAGGCGCCCGCGACACACCCCCCGGCCGGATAAGCCGTTAGGGGTGGGGCGATGCAAGCCCGCCACGAATCGAGGTGCCTTTTGATGTTGCCGCGCCGAATCCTCACCGTCCTCCTGGCAGCTCTCCCGCTCGCCGCCTGCAACGCCCGCGGCCCGGTCAAGGTTGCCGCCATGGACGAGGATGCGGCCTGGTACATCGGCACGATGCCGGATCAGCCCTACGACGTGCCTCTGGTCGACCGCAGCCGGATCGACCCCAAGTACCGCCGTCAGGTCGTCGCCTATAACGGGCCCGAGAAGCCCGGCACAATCGTGGTCGATATCGACGAGCGCCTGCTCTACCTCGTGCAGGACAACGGCGAGGCCATCCGCTACGGCGTCGGCGTCGGCAAGCAGGGCTTCTCCTGGAAGGGCGTCGCCACGGTCGGCCGCAAGGGCGTCTGGCCCGATTGGGGCCCGACCGCCACCATGGTGAGCCTCAACCCCGACCTGCCGCGCTTGCGCAAGGGCGGTCTCGACAACCCGCTCGGCGCCCGGGCGCTCTACCTCTATCAGGGCGGGCGCGACATCCTGTTCCGCATCCACGGCACCAGCGAGCCCTGGAGCATCGGCGAGCAGCTGTCCTCCGGCTGCGTGCGCATGCTGAACGAGGACATCGTCGACCTTTACAGCCGGGTGCCGGTCGGCACGACCGTGCTGGTGAAGCGGCACGGCAAGTTCCGGGTCTGAGGCGCCGGAACCACGGCGGCGCCCTGCGCGTCGTCGTGACGCGGCCACGCTTGGCCGCGGGAGACGCATCATGACCATTACGGTGGCACATCTGCAGCCGGTCATCGCGATCATTGCCGGCGTGCTGATCCTGATCATGCCGCGGCTGCTGAACTATATCGTGGCGATCTACCTCATCCTCGCCGGCCTGTTCGGGCTCGGGATCGTCCACTGAGTCACGAAGCCTGCGGGACCGGGCTCCCACGCCGTTCAGCTTGCGTTGTGCCGAGGGATGGTCCAACCCCGGCTCCGCATCAGGTTGCAACCCGGACAAACGGACGAACACCATGGCGAAGTGGGTCTACACCTTCGGCGACGGCAAGGCCGAGGGGCAGTCGTCGATGCGCAACCTGCTCGGCGGCAAGGGCGCGAATCTCGCCGAGATGTCGAATCTCGGCCTGCCGGTGCCGCCCGGCTTCACCATCACGACCGAGGTCTGCACCTATTTCTACGACCACGGCCGGCAGTACCCGCCGGACCTGAAGGACCAAGTCGATGCCGCCCTGGACGCGGTCGGCCGGCTGACCGGCCGCCGCTTCGGCGATTCCGAGACGCCCCTCCTCGTCTCCGTGCGCTCGGGTGCTCGGGCCTCCATGCCCGGCATGATGGATACGGTGCTCAATCTCGGCCTCAACGACACGACCGTCGAGGCGCTCGCCCGCGGCTCCGGCGATCCGCGCTTCGCCTATGACAGCTACCGGCGCTTCATCACCATGTACTCGAACGTGGTGCTCGGCGTGGAGCACCACACCTTCGAGGAGGCGCTGGAGCATTACAAGGAGGCCAAGGGCCTCGACCTCGACACCGACCTCTCGGCGCAGGACTGGAAGCACCTGATCGGCGAGTACAAGGGGATCGTGAAGCGCGCGCTCGGCCAGGATTTCCCGCAGGATCCGCAGGCCCAGCTCTGGGGCGCGATCGGCGCCGTCTTCGGCTCCTGGATGAATCCGCGCGCCAACAAGTACCGCGAGTTGCACAACATCCCGGCGAACTGGGGCACCGCGGTCAACGTGCAGGCCATGGTGTTCGGCAATATGGGCGACACCTCCGCCACCGGCGTCGCCTTCACGCGCAATCCCTCGACGGGCGAGAAGGCGCTCTACGGCGAGTTCCTGATCAACGCCCAGGGCGAGGACGTGGTGGCGGGCATCCGCACGCCGCAGGACATTACCGAGGCCGCCCGCATCGAGTCCGGCTCCGACAAGCCGTCCATGGAGAAGGCGATGCCGGAGGCCTATGCGGAGCTCGTCCGCATCTACGGCCTGCTCGAGAACCATTACCGCGACATGCAGGACATGGAGTTCACCGTCGAGAACGGAAAGCTCTGGATGCTGCAGACCCGCAACGGCAAGCGCACCGCCAAGGCGGCCTTGCGCATCGCCGTGGAGCTCGCGGGCGAGGGCCTGATCAGCCAGGAGGAGGCGATCGGACGCGTGGAGCCCGCCTCCCTCGACCAGCTCCTGCACCCGACCATCGATCCGAAGGCGGAGCGCCGGGTGATTGCCACGGGCCTGCCGGCCTCGCCGGGCGCGGCCTGCGGCGAGATCGTGTTCAACTCCGAGGAGGCGGAGGCCGCCAAGAAGGCCGAGCGCAAGGTCATCCTGGTGCGGGTCGAGACCTCGCCGGAAGACATCCACGGCATGCATGCGGCCGAGGGCATCCTCACCACCCGCGGCGGCATGACCTCTCACGCGGCCGTGGTCGCCCGCGGCATGGGCAAGCCCTGCGTCTCCGGCGTGGGCGCGATCCGGGTCGACTACAACGCCCGCACCCTCTCGGTCGGCGGCGTCACCCTGAAGGCCGGCGACCTCATCACCATCGACGGCTCGAACGGTCAGGTGATCCAGGGCGAGATGCCGATGCTGGAGCCCGAACTGTCGGGCGACTTCGCGACCCTGATGGACTGGGCCGACCAGGTGCGGACCATGAAGGTGCGCGCCAATGCCGAGACCCCGGCGGATGCGCGCGCGGCCCGGAGCTTCGGCGCCGAGGGCATCGGCCTGTCGCGCACCGAGCACATGTTCTTCGACGAGGGCCGCATCACCGCCGTGCGGGAGATGATCCTCGCGGACGACGCGGAGGGGCGGCGCGGGGCGCTCGCCAAGCTGCTGCCCTACCAGCGAGCGGACTTCGTGGAGCTGTTCACCATTATGTCGGGGCTGCCCGTTACGATCCGGCTGCTCGACCCGCCGCTGCACGAGTTCCTGCCCAAGGAGGAGGAGGTCGGCGCCTTCGCGGCGGAGACCGGCCTCTCGGCGGACAAGCTGCGCCGCCGCATGACGGAGCTGGACGAGACCAACCCGATGCTCGGCTTCCGCGGCTGCCGGCTGGCGATCCTGTTCCCCGAGATCGCCGAGATGCAGGCCCGCGCCATCTTCGAGGCCGCCGTGGAGGCGGCCAAGCGGACGGGCGCGCCGGTCATCCCCGAGGTGATGGTGCCCCTCGTCTTCACCAAGGCCGAGTTCGACCTCGTGAAGGCGCGCATCGACGCGATGGCCAAGGCCGTCGCGCAGGAGAGCGGCAGCAAGGTCGAGTATCAGGTCGGCACCATGATCGAGCTGCCGCGGGCGGCCCTGCGGGCGGGCGACATCGCCGAGACCGCGGAGTTCTTCTCCTTCGGCACCAACGACCTGACCCAGACGACGCTCGGCATCAGCCGCGACGACGCCGGCACCTTCCTCGGTTCCTACACGAAGAACGGGATCCTGACCTCGGATCCGTTCGTGTCGATCGACCAGGAGGGCGTGGGCGAACTCGTGAAGCTCGGCGCGGAGCGCGGACGGGCGGTGCGGCCCGGCCTCAAGCTCGGCATCTGCGGCGAGCATGGCGGCGATCCGGCCTCGATCGCCTTCTGCCAGGAGGTCGGCCTCGACTACGTCTCCTGCTCGCCCTACCGGGTGCCGATCGCGCGCCTCGCCGCGGCCCAGGCCGCCCTCCAGACCAAGCCGCAGGGCCAGGCCTGAGACAGCCCGGGTGCCCCTCCGGCGGGGAGGGGCGCCTCTCCGGCGGGCAGAAGCCCGCTCCGGCGAGGCGACCCGGCCCCGGATTAACCTCCGCTCAACCATACGACCCGATCATCCTGGACGGCCGCGACGCGGCCTCGGGCGCAACAGCCGCGGGATCGGGGCGTGGGCAAGAAGCGGACGATGCGGGGGCGGAGCGTGCGGTGGATCTGCGCCGCGACGGCCCCCTGGGTGGTCGCGGCGGGCGTCCTCGTCTCGTTCACCGCAACGGCGGGGGTGGACTCGTCCCTGGGCGCGAGCGCCATCCCGGCCCTCACCGCCCGTGCGATGCCGCCGCTCCCGGCGGAGGGGCTGATCGGGCCGGTGGCCCTGACGGGCCCGGCCCGGGCGGAACCGCTCGATGCCGAGCCGCTGCGCCCGGACCTCAAGACGGGCGCCGGCGCCAAGCCGGTGCCGCAGCGCGGGGGCAAGGCCGACGCGCTGGTGCCGGCCCGGGTCGGCGGCCTGCGCCGGCTGGCCGCCATCTCCCGGTCCGGCTGGCTCAGCGGCGCGGGCAGCGGCATCGCCTCAACCCTCACGCCCGGCCCGGCTTTGTGGGATCCGGATCTCGAACCCGCGAACGGCTTCGTTCCCTTCCCGGAGGGCGAGGGCAGCGACCGCGCCGCGGAGAGCTCGCCGTTGAGCGCCGCCTCGCAGGAGACCCGCGGCGCCTCGACGGGCGGGCGCACCCGCGACGCGCGCCAGGACGGCGCCACGCCCGCGGTGCCCCGCGCGATCGCCTTGTCCTCCGCGACGCCCGCGCCCGCCGATGCCACGCCGATCGAGGTGGCGGCGGCGCCCGTGGCCGGCGGCGGCGTCTCGCCCCGCCTCGATGCGCGCATGGGCGTCACGACCGCCGCACGGATCTCGCCCCAGGCCCTGCCTGGCGAGGAGGCGCGGCGGCGCTACGCCGATCTCATCACCCCGGACAATGCCGAGAAGGAGCAGCGCTGCCTCGCCGAGGCGGTGTATTTCGAGGCCCGCGGCGAGCCCGAGCAGGGTCAGGCGGCGGTGGCGCAGGTGGTGCTCAACCGCGCCAAGAGCGGGCTCTATCCGGCGCATATCTGTGGCGTCGTCTACCAGAACCGGCACCGCTATCTCGGCTGCCAGTTCTCCTTCGCCTGCGAGGGCCGCTCCCTGCGCGTCACCGACGAGACTGCCTGGGCCACCGCCACGCGCATCGCCAAGGAGGTGGTGGAGGGCCGCACCTACCTCGCCGACGTCGGCGGGGCGACCCATTACCATGCCGATTACGTCCGCCCGCGCTGGTCGCGCCGGCTGAGAAAGATGGACGTCATCGGCCGCCATATCTTCTACCAGCTCAAGCCGGGACAGACCTGATCGTCCGCATCCGAGAATCGGTCGGGCGCTTCGAGACGCGCCTGACGGATTCGCGGTTTCTGACCTGTCGTCTATCCGGACGGAGAGAAGGTGCCGGAGAAAAGGCGTCCACTTCTCCCGGACGTCCTCCAGCGTCAGCTCTCGCCATGCTGAACCTGCATCAAGGTTGACGCGCCCCGGATCCGGCGCGGTGACTGGGCCGGGCTCCCGCAACCGGGCGGATCGACGCCGGGGCTTGCCCGAATCTCTCCGGATTCCTCGAAAATACGCAGTGTTCCCCGAGGACGACTTTACCCTCGCGTGGGTTTGCACTTGCCGCGGACAGGCCCGCGGGGCTTCCATCGGGGCGACGCGCGGCCCCGCCGCCTGCCACCGCACCCGTGAGGATCCTGTCGATGACCGCTCCGGTCGCCCGTCTCCCGCTCCTGCTCGCTGCCGCGGTGGGCCTGTGCCTGCCCGCTTTGCCCACCGCGGCCGGCGGCTACGGCTGCGCCACCGCCGAGTGCTACCGGTACGTGACGATCCCGCCGGTCTACGGGACCGTCCCGGAGCAGGTGATGGTGCGGCCGGGCCGGACCATCACCCGGGTCGTGCCGCCGGTCTACGACACCGTGACCGAGCAGGTGCTGGCCGCGCCCCCGAGCCGCGTCTGGCAGACCTCCTACGACGACAACGGCCAACTCGTCGGCTGCTGGGTCACGACCCCGGCCCGCTACGCCACCCGGACCCGCCAGGTCATGGTGCGTCCGCCCGAGGTGGTTCCGGAGGTGATCCCGCCCGCCTACGCCATCTACCACCGCAAGGTGCTGGTCGAGCCGGCCCGGTCCGGCTGGGTGCCGGCGGGCAGCCATGGCGGCTACGCGCCCGGATATCCGGGAACCTATGCGAGCCCGGTCGGCGCCGGCCCGGCCTTTGGCGGACCCTACGGCGGCTACTGAGCCCGGCCGTCGCGCCCCTGCGGCGAGAGAGGGGCGTCTCGCGTCTTGCCGCCCTCCCGTCCGCGCCCCACAACCGGGCGGACCGGAATGACGGGAGGCGGCCCATGGGCGCGTTCAAGGCGGTGGTGATCGAGAAGGGCGAAGACGGCCAGCGCGTCGGGCTCACCACCTTCGACGAGGCCGACCTCATGGAGGGCGACGTCACGGTGCGCGTGACTCACTCCTCGCTGAACTACAAGGATGGGCTCGCGATCACCGGCAAGCTCCCGGTGGTGCGACGCTTCCCGATGATCCCCGGCATCGACTTCGCGGGGGTAGTCGAGCAGTCGAGCCATCCGGGCTGGAAGCCCGGCGATGCGGTCGTGCTCAACGGCTGGGGCACGGGCGAGACCCATCTCGGTGCCTATGCCCAGAAATCCCGGGTGAAGGGCGATTGGCTGGTCGCGCTGCCCGCGAACTTCACACCGCATCAGGCGATGGCGATCGGCACCGCCGGCTACACGGCGATGCTCTCGGTCCTGGCGCTGGAGCACCACGGGCTCGCGTCCGAGCGCGGTCCCGTCCTGGTGACGGGCGCGGCGGGCGGGGTCGGTTCGGTGGCGATCGCGCTGCTCGCCGCCTCCGGCTGGCAGGTGATCGCCTCGACGGGGCGCCCGGCGGAGGCGGAGTACCTGCGCGGTCTCGGCGCCGCCGAGATCATCGACCGCGCGGAGCTCTCGAAGCCGGCCAAGCCCCTCGCCAGGGAGCGCTGGGCCGCCGCCATCGACACGGTCGGCGGCGCCACGCTCGCCAACGTGCTGTCGATGACCCGCCACGGCGGCGCGGTGGCGGCCTGCGGCAATGCCGGCGGCATGGACCTGCCGGCCTCGGTGGCGCCCTTCATCCTGCGCGGAATCGCGCTTCTCGGCATCGACAGCGTGATGACGCCGCTGCCGCTGCGCCGGGAGGCCTGGAACCGGCTCGCCCGCGACCTCGATCCGGGCAAGCTCGCCGCCATGACGACGACGATCGGCCTGGAGGACGTGATCGCGAAGGCGCCCGAGATCCTGTCCGGCCAGACGCGGGGACGGGTGGTCGTGGCGATCCAGTGACCACGGACCGCAAGGAACTCATGCGCAGCGCGGGAACCTTGACGGTGCTCCGCGCATTGCCCGTTTCATGAGCATCGCCTTCGTCCGAGAGCCGGAGGGCGGGGAGGCCTTCGAGGATCTGCCCGACCGTCCGATCTCCCCGCACCCGAACTTCGTCACCCCGCAGGGTCTCGCCCTGATCGAGGCGGAACTGGAGCGGCTGCATGCCGAGCACGCCGCGCTGTCGCCCGACGACAAGGCGAATCTCTCCCGCACCAGCCGGGACCTGCGCTACTGGACCGCGCGGCGCAACTCCGCCCAGGTGATCGAGCCGACGCCCGGCGACACGGTCCATTTCGGCTCGACCGTCACGGTCGAGCGGGAGGACGGCACGCGCCTGACCTACCACATCGTCGGCGAGGACGAGGCCGATCCGGCGAAGGGATCGATCGCCTACGTGGCGCCGCTCGCCCGCGCGCTCACCGGCAAGCAGGCGGGGGACGTGGTGACGGTGGCCGATCACGAAGTCGAGATCATCGAGGTCCGCTGAAGGGAACCCGGCCCTCGATGAGGTCGCGCAGGCGCGCGATCTCGGTCCCGACGAAGTCGAGAAAGACCCGCACCCGCGCCGAATGCCGCAGATCCGCGTGGGTCAGGAGCCAGAGGCCGGCGGAGAGGTCCGGCTCCGGCGGGGAGAGCCGCATCAGCCCGGCATGCCGGTCGCCGGAGAGGCAGGCGAGCGGCGCGATGCCGATGCCCGCCTCGACCGCCTTCACCAAGCCCACCACCGTGTCGAGGCGCAGGGCCACGCGGGCGGGGTCGGCCCGCGCGGCAACGTAGCGGGCCACCTTCGCGGCGCCGGTCTCCTGCGCCAGCGACACCCAGCGCCGCTCCCCGGGCGGGATCTCGGCCCCATCCTCCGCGCGCCCGTAGAGCGCCCAGGCGATGGTGGCGAGACGGCGCCCGACCAGGGTGTCGGGCGGTCCGTCGGTGGCGCGCAGCGCCACGTCGGCGTCGCGCTTCGACAGGTTCAGCGGCTGGTTCGAGAGCACCACGTCGACCCGCACCTCCGGATAGCGGTCGCAGAACCGGGCGATGATCGGGGCCAGCAGGTCGTTGAAGAGGGAATCCGCGGTGGTCACCCGTAGCTCGCCGGAGGGCGCCAGGAGCTGCCCGTCGAGCTTGCGCGAGAAGGCCGCGACGTCGTCCTCCATCCGGGCGGCGATGCGCACCATCTCCTCGCCGGCCGGTGTCGGCGCGTAGCCGGCGCGATGGCGCTCGAAGAGAAGCGTGCCGAGGGCCGCCTCCATCTGTCCGAGGCGCCGGAAGGCGGTCGACGGATTGATGCCGAGCCGCTCGGCCGCAGGCGCGAGCCCCCGCTGGTCGGCGATAGCCTTGACGAGCCGGAAATCGTCCCAGGCGAGCGGATTCGCCACGGTGTTGCGTGCGCCCCTGCAAGATCGTGCTTGCAATCTAGCCCATTCCGCTTCCGCCCGCGATCCCCGATCTTGCCGGCACGGCGGCCCGCCCTGGATTGGACAGGACGGGCGCGACACGGAGGTTCTCGCCATGGCGAAGGTTCTGGTGCTGTACTATTCCACCTACGGGCATATCGAGCAGATGGCCTACGCCGTCGCGGAGGGCGCGCGCGAATCGGGCGCGGAAGTCCACGTCAAGCGCGTGCCGGAACTCGTGCCGGAGGAGATCGCCCGCAAATCCCACTACAAGCTCGACCAGCCAGCGCCGATCGCCACCGTGGACGAGCTGCCCAGCTACGACGCCATCATCTTCGGGACGCCGACCCGCTACGGCAACATGGCCTCGCAGATGAAGAACTTCATCGACCAGACCGGCGGGCTCTGGATGAAGGGGGCCTTCGTCGGCAAGGTCGGCTCGGTCTTCACCTCGACGGCCTCCCAGCACGGCGGCCAGGAATCGACCATCCTGAGCTTCCACACGGTGCTGCTGCATCTCGGCATGGTGCTGGTGGGGCTGCCCTATGCCTTCCAGGGTCAGCTCGGCGTGTCCCAGGTCATGGGCAACTCGCCCTACGGGGCCTCGACCATCGCGGATGGCGACGGCAGCCGC
The DNA here is from genome assembly GCF_000022085.1 of Methylobacterium nodulans ORS 2060. Taxonomy (NCBI): domain Bacteria; kingdom Pseudomonadati; phylum Pseudomonadota; class Alphaproteobacteria; order Hyphomicrobiales; family Methylobacteriaceae; genus Methylobacterium; species Methylobacterium nodulans. The sequence continues at coordinate 2,921,960 of NC_011894.1, read as the reverse complement.
CAGCCCTCACAGGTCGAACTCGACGGCGCCCGCTACCAGGGCCGCCACGTGGCCGGTATTGCCGCCAAGCTGGCAGGCTGACCTCGCCAAAAGAACCGGCCAAAAGAATAGGCCCGGATTGCTCCGGGCCTTTTGAAGGGGGAAGGCCGATGGGGGCTTGAAGTGGCCTTCAGTGGTGCGTCAACGCAGAGGTTGCCGGATCGGTTCCGGCAGGCCTCTGATTTTTTTTCGAAGCGTCAGCGCGGCGCCGCCGCGCGGGCGAGCCGGTCCGCGATGGCCTCGCCGAGACCATGCCGGGGGATCGGCATGACCGCGATGGTCGCCGCGCCCGAGGCATCGAGGCGGCGCAGCATCGAGAAGAGATTCGCCGCCGCTTCCGCGAGATCACCGCTCGGGCTCAGGTTCAGGATGAAGCGCGCCCGCGCGAGCCCCGCCGGCCGCGCCTCCCCGAACAGCAGCGCCGCCTCGTCCTCGCCGATGGCGGCCGCATCGAGCCGCACCGCCGCCCGCGGGGCGTAATGCGAGGCGAGCAGGCCCGGCGCGACGGGCGCCTCGCCCGCCGCACCCGGCGCGCGGAGCGGCCGCCCGAGGACCGCCTCGATCGCCTCGCGCGGCACGCCGCCCGGCCGCAGCAGCTGCGGGTCGCCGTCGAGGCAGGCGACGATGGTCGATTCCACGCCGACCGGGCAGGCCCCCCCGTCCAGCACCGCGGCGATGCGTCCGTCGAGATCGCCGAGCACGTGGTCGGCATTGGTCGGACTGACCCGGCCGGAACGGTTGGCCGAGGGGGCCGCGACCGGACGGCCGACCGCCCTCAGCAAGTCCCGCGCGAGCCGGGCGGCCGGCACCCGCAGCGCCACGCTGTCGAGCCCCGCCAGGGCGAGGTCGCAGACACAGGCGTCCTCGGCGCGCGGCACCACCAGGGTCAGCGGCCCCGGCCAGAAGGTCTCGGCGAGGCGCAAGGCCTCCGGCCCGAACGCGCCCTCGCGGCGCGCCGCCGCGAGATCCGGCAGGTGCGCGATGAGCGGGTTGAAGCGGGGGCGCTCCTTCGCGGCGTAGATCCCCGCCACCGCCGCACCGTTCGTCGCATCGCCGCCGAGCCCGTAGACGGTCTCGGTCGGGAAGGCGACGAGGCGCCCCTCCCGCAGCAGCCGCGCCGCCTCCGCGAGTCCGGCCGCATCGGGCGTCAGCCGCCGCGTCGCCGTTGACCCGATATGGTTCATATGTAAACTAACTTCCGGCATGAATGCGGCCCTGGAGCGCTCCCCGCCGAAGTGAAGGCCGGTTCGGCGCAAGGGAGCGCGTGGGAACAAGACTTTTAGAGCCGTGACCCGACCCGGTCGGCCGACCCGGTCGGGTCGGATCGCGGCTCTAGCGTCGGGTACGGCTTCGCGTCAAATGACGACATGCTGTGGCCCGGCCACCCGGGCGACGCTGTCCGGGAGGAATCAGTGATGAGCTTTCGCGCACCCGTGGCCGAGATGGCCTTCACGATCCGGCACGTGGCCGGGCTCGACCGCGCGATCGCCGAGGGGCTGCACGGCGATCTCACACCGGACCTCGCCGAGGCGATCCTGGAGGAGGCCGGCCGCTTCGCGAGCGACGTGGTCGCGCCGCTCAATCAGGTCGGCGATCGGCAGGGCGCGGTGCTCGAGGACGGCACGGTGACGATGCCGCCGGGCTTCCGCGAGGCCTATCGGACCTGGAGCGAGGCGGGCTGGAACGCCCTGCCAGGCCCGGTGGAGTATGGCGGCCAGGGCCTGCCGCTCCTCCTCAACGCGCCTTGCGTGGAGATGTGGAACGCCGCCTCCATGTCCTTCGGGCTCGGCCCGCTTCTCACGGCGGGCGGCGTCGAGGCGCTGGCCAAGCATGGCTCGGAGAGCCTGCGCGAGCGCTACCTCGCCAAGCTCGTCTCGGGCGAGTGGACCGCGACCATGAATCTGACCGAGCCGCAGGCGGGCTCGGACCTCTCCGGCCTGCGCACCAGGGCCGAGCCGGCTGGCGACGGCAGCTACCGGATCCGCGGCGAAAAAATCTTCATCACCTGGGGCGAGCACGACCTCACCGACAACATCGTCCACCTCGTGCTCGCCCGCATTGAGGGCGCCCCGGCCGGCACCAAGGGCATCTCGCTCTTCGTGGTGCCGAAGGTGCTGCCGGACGGCAGCCGCAACGACCTGCGCTGCGCCGGCCTGGAGCACAAGCTCGGCATCCATGGCTCGCCGACCTGCACGATGGTCTACGGCGAGAAGGGCGGCGCGGTCGGCTGGCTCGTGGGCGAGGCGAATCGCGGCCTCGCCTGCATGTTCACGATGATGAACAACGCCCGGCTCTGCGTGGGCCTGCAGGGGGTCGGCATCGCGGAGCGGGCCTATCAGCAGGCGCTCTCCTACGCTCGCGAGCGGCGCCAGGGCCGGGCGGGCGCTGCGGCCTCCGGGATGAGCCCGATCATCGAGCATCCCGACGTGCAGCGGATGCTGCTCACCATGAAGGCGATGACCGGCGCCGCGCGGGGCATCTGCTATCTCACGGCCGAGGCCCTCGACCGCGCCCACCGCGCACCCGATGAGGCGGAGCGGCGCGCCGCCCTCGACCGCGCCTCGCTGCTCACCCCGGTGGCGAAAGCCTTCTCGACCGATATCGGCATCGAGGTCGCGTCGCTCGGCATCCAGGTGCATGGGGGCATGGGCTACGTGGAGGAGACCGGCGCGGCGCAGCACCTGCGCGATGCGCGCATCGCGGCGATCTACGAGGGCACGAACGGCATCCAGGCGATCGACCTCGTCACCCGCAAGCTGCCGCTCCAGGACGGCGCCGTGGTGCGGGGGCAGATCGCGGCCATGCGCGGCATCGCCGAGCGCGTGCTGCGCGAGGCAAGCCCGGCCTTCGGCTTCACGGCGCCGCGGCTGCGCGAGGCGATCGGGAGCCTCGACACGGCGACGAGCTTCCTGTTGCGGGCCCTGCGCTCGAACCGGCCCGAGGAGGCTTTGGCCGGGGCGACGCCGTATCTGCGCCTGTTCGGCCTCGCGCAGGGTGGCGCGGCGCTTGCCCAGGCGGCGCTCGCCGCCCATGCGGCGGCCTCGGGCGGTGACACGGATCCCGCCCACCCGGCCCGGATCGCGCTGGCGCGCTTCTTCGCCGAGAACCTCGCGACGGCGGCCCGCGGCCTGGAGCAGACGGTCACGGCCGGGGCCGGCTACCTGCAGGATGCGCCGCTGGCGCTCGCGGGCTGAGGGTCGCTCGCGGGAACCCCTCTCCCGTGCAGGAGAGGGGCTCCCCGCGCCCGATCGAGCGGCGTCACGATCCGTCACGAGGCCCAAGGATACCCATGAAGGATACCCCATGACCGAGCATGTCAGGATCACCCGCGAGGCGGGCGGGGTGTGTCTCATCCGGCTGGCGCGGCCGGAGAAGAAGAACGCCCTCACGGGCGCCATGTACGACGCCATGCGCGAGGCGCTGCTGGCCGCCGACGCCGAAGGGTCGGAGATCGGCGCCGTGGTCTTCGCAGGCGTCGAGGGCGCCTTCTCGGCCGGCAACGACATCGCCGATTTCGTCGCCCGTGCGAACGAATCCTTCGGCAGCGCGCCGTCGCTCCGGTTCATCCGGCAGCTCGGCGCCACCCGCACCCCGATGGTGGCGGCGGTCGACGGGATCGCGGTGGGCATCGGCACGACGCTCACGCTCCATTGCGACCTCGTCTATGCGACGCCGCGGGCGCTGTTCCGCATGCCCTTCGTCGATCTCGGTCTCGTGCCGGAAGCGGCCTCCAGCTACCTGCTGCCGCGCCGGGTCGGCACCGTGAAGGCGACGGAACTCTTGATGCTCGCCGAACCCTTCGGGGCCGAGGAGGCGGTGCGGCTCGGCCTCGCCAACGCGGTGGTGCCGGGCGACACGCTCCTCGAGCACGCGCTCGCCCAGGCCGCCAAGCTCGCGGCGAAGCCGCGGGCGGCGCTGGCGGCCACCCGCGCGCTGATCCGGGGCGACCGCGCCGCCGTCGAGGCCGCGATCGAGGCCGAGGCCAGGGCCTTCGATGCGGCCCTGCGCTCCCCGGAGGCGCAGGCAGCCTTCCGCGCCTTCCTGGACAAGGCCCGCTCATGAGGCCGGCGGGCGTGCCGGACCTCTCCGACAAGGTCTGCCTCGTTGCGGGAGCCTCGCGGGGCGTCGGGCGCGGCATCGCGCGGGCGCTCGGCGAGGCGGGCGCCACCGTGATCGTCACCGGCCGCTCCAGCGAGAGCGGCCCGCGCACCGATGGGCGCCCGGAGGTGCTGGAGGACGCCGCCCGCGAGGTCGATCTCATGGGAGGGCGCGGCGTCCACTATCTCTGCGACCACATCCGCGAGCAGGAAGTCGACGGGCTCGTGCACTGGGCGCTGCGCCGCTTCGGCCGCATCGACGTGGCGGTGTCGAGCGTCTGGGGCGGCAACGAGGGCTATGACGGGGACCGCTTCCCCGACGGGGCCGCCTGGGGCGATCCGTTCTGGCGCCGCGCCGCGACGCCGCTCGGCCATGCTTTGCAATCCGGTCCCTTCGCGGCGCTGCTCCTCGCCCGGGCCGTGGCGCCCGCCATGGTCTCGGCCAAGCGCGGCCTTCTCGTCTTCGTCTCCTTCGGCACGCAGGAGGGCTATCTGGGCGACGTCTTCTACGACCTCGCCATGGCGACGACGAACCGCCTCGCACTGGCAACGGCGGCGGAGCTCGCGCCCTGCGGCGTGACGGCGCTCGCCCTGTCACCCGGGCGGGTGCGGACCGAGCGCGCCATCGATGCCGGGCTGGGGCAGGAGGCCGGCGAGACGCCGCTCTATGCGGGCCGCGCCGTCGCGGCCCTCGCGGGCGATCCCGGTGTGGCGGCGCGCGCCGGCCGCACGCTCCACGTCGCCGACCTCGCCCGCACCTACGGCTTCACGGACGAGGACGGCAGCCGGCCGGACCGGTTCCGCATCGGCGCCTAAGGAGGGCTTTGCCCCCGACCCGCGGCGCCGCCAGGCCAGAACGGGAGGATTCCATGTCGCTCAAGGGCAAGACGCTGTTCATCACCGGGGCCTCGCGGGGCATCGGCCTCGCCATCGGGCTCAGGGCCGCCCGCGACGGCGCGAATGTCGCCATCGCGGCGAAGACCGCCGAGCCGCACCCCAAGCTCGACGGCACCATCCACACCGCCGCCGCGGCGATCGAGCAGGCGGGCGGCACGGCGCTGCCCCTCGTCGTCGACGTCCGCGACGAGGCGCAGGTGAAGGAGGCGATCGCCGCGACCGCCGCGCGCTTCGGCGGGCTCGACATCGTGGTCAACAATGCGAGCGCCATCGCGCTCACCAACACGCCCGCGACCGAGATGAAGCGCTTCGATCTGATGCATCAGATCAACACCCGCGGCACCTACATGGTCTCGAAATACGCGATTCCGCATCTGGAGAAGGCCGAGAACCCGCACATCCTGATGCTCTCACCGCCTCTCGACCTGCAGGAGAAGTGGTTCGCGCCGCACCTCGCCTACACGATGGCGAAGTTCGGCATGTCGCTGTGCGTGCTCGGGCTTGCCGGGGAGCTGCGTCCGAAGGGCATCGCCGTGAACGCGCTCTGGCCGCGCACCACCATCGCGACGGCGGCGGTGAAGAACCTGCTCGGGGGAGACACCCTCATGCAGGCGAGCCGCACGCCCGAGATCCTGGCCGATGCCGCGTGGCGGATCTTCCAGAAGCCCGCGCGCTCCTTCAGCGGCCGCTTCCTCATCGACGACAGCTTCCTGGCGGAAGAGGGCGTCACGGAGTTCTCACACTACCGCGTCACACCGGGCGTGCCGCTTGCACCCGACTTCTTCGTGCCGGATACGAGCCTCCCTCCGCCCCACGCCCTCGACTGAGCCCGCCCTTGATCTTCGTCCACCAGCCGAACGCCTGCGCCAGCACCGGTCAGCCTCTCCTCGAACGGCGCCTCCTCGACCCTCACGAGCCGATCCCGCCCGACTGCCTCTGGATCGACCTCGTCGAGCCGAGCCGCGACGAGGACCTGCGCGTCGAGGCGTTCCTGGGCATCTCCATCCCCACCCGCGAGGAGATGCAGGACATCGAACCGTCCGAACTGCTCTACGTGGAGAACGGCGCCCGCTACATGACCGGGCGCCTCCTCTGCCGGGTCGAGACGGACGACGCCAAGCTCACCGGGGTCACCTTCATCCTGCGCGACAACCGCCTCGCCACCGTCCGCTACGAGGATCCGCAGGCCTTCCGGATGTTCGTGCAGCGCGCCGCCCGGCCGGCGGGCGTGATGCTGGGCGGCGAGGCGATCCTGTCCGGGCTGATCGAGACCGTGATCGACCGCGCCGCGGACGTGCTCCAGCTCCAGGGCGAGCGCATCGATACGCTCTCCCGCCTGATCTTCGACGATCATGCGGATCCGGGAGCGCGCAATGCCGAGCTGCAGAAGACCCTGCGCGGGCTCGGCCGCCACAACGATCTTCTGTCGAAGCAGCGCGAGAGCCTCGTCTCGATGGAGCGCATCCTGCTCTCGCTCTCGGCGAGCTACCGGGCCACCAAGGCGCCCCGCGAGATCCGCGAGGAGGTCCGCTCGACGCTGCGCGACCTCCAGTCCCTGGAGGAGCACGCCACCTTCCTGTCGGGCAAGATCCAGTTCCTCCTCGACGCCACCCTCGGGCTCGTCAACCTGGAGCAGAACAACATCATCAAGCTGTTCTCGGTCATGGCCGTGGTGTTCATGCCGCCGACCCTGATCGCCTCGATGTACGGGATGAACTTCAAGGCGATGCCGGAGCTCGACTGGCCCTACGGCTATCCGCTGGCGATCGTCATGATGGTGGTGGCGGCGATCCTGCCCTATGCGTTCTTCCGGTGGAAGCGCTGGCTGTGAGGCTCCCGCGATGTGCGGCCGGTTCGTGATCCTTTCGCCCCCGGAGGTCTTCCGGGAGACTTACGGCTACCCCGAGCAGCCGAATTTCCCGGCCCGCCACAACGTCGCGCCGACCCAGCCGGTCCCCGTGGTGACGGCCGAGCACGGGCGGCGGCGCTTCGCGCTGATGCGCTGGGGCTTCCTGCCGGCCTGGGTGAAGGATCCGGCCGATTTCCCGCTCGTCATCAATGCGCGGATCGAGACCGCCGCCGAGAAGCCGAGTTTTCGCAATGCCCTGCGGTACCGGCGCTGCATCTTCCTTGCGGATGGCTTCTACGAGTGGCGGCGCGGGGGAGGGCGCGGGGCGGCGCCCTGCCTGATCCGCCGCGCCGACGGGCGGCCGATGGCGCTGGCGGGCCTCTGGGAAACCTGGAGCAGCCCGGACGGCTCCGAGATCGACACGGCGGCCATCGTCACCTGCGGGGCGAACGGCCTGCTCGCCGCCCTGCACGACCGCATGCCTGCGATCCTGGCTCCCCCCAATGTCGACCGCTGGCTCGACCTGCGGGAGGTGGATGCGCGGGCGGCCGCCGGCCTGTGCCGGCCCTGTCCGGAGGGATGGCTGACGCTCGCGCCCGCGAATCCGCGGGTGAACGACCATCGCAACGACGATCCCGACCTGCTGGTCGGGGAGGCGGCGCCGGTTGCACCGCCGCCACCGGCCCCGCCGACGGTCCCGCCGGCGCAAGGGAGCCTGTTCTGAACTATCGGTAAGAGCGCTGCCCCCTCGCTTACCGCTTGCGCCGCCCCTCCCGCCGAAAAACGCCGACGAGTTCCACATGCGGCGAGTGGCGGAACTGATCGATCGGCACCACCTCGTCGAGCCGATAACCACCCGCCAGGAGCAGGGCCGCGTCGCGCGCGAAGCTGCCGGCATCGCAGGAGACGCCCACCACCACCGGGACCTTCGATTCGGCGAGCCGCGCCGCCTGCGCCTCGGCCCCGGCCCGCGGCGGGTCGAACACCACCGCGTCGAAGCGGTCGAGTTCGGGGGCGAGCAGCGGGCGGCGGAAGAGGTCGCGGCGTTCGGTCGTGACGGAGCGCAGGCCCGGCGTGAAGCGGGCGGCGCGGTCGAGGGCGGCGAGGGAAGCGGCATCGCCCTCCACCGCATGGACGGCCCGCTCCTCGGCCAGGCGCAGCGAGAAGGCGCCGGCGCCCGAAAACAGGTCGGCGATGCGCTTGGCTCCGCCCATGGCCGTGACGACGAGTTCCCCGAGGAGCGCCTCGCCGGCCTGCGTCGCCTGCAGGAAGCCGCCGGGCGGCGGCACGAGGGCCGCGCGGCCGGCCCGGATCACCGGCGGCCGGCGCTCCACCAGCACCTCGCCGTGCAGCGACAGGCGCGCGAGGTCGCAGGTCTCGGCGAGCGCGACCAGGACCTGCCGGGCTCGCCCATCGGCCGGGCCGTGGCCGCGCAGATCGATGTCGAGACCGCCCTCGGTGACGGTGGCCTGGACGTCGAGGGGCTTGCCGCCCCCGCCGAGCGGGCGGGCGAGAAGCCGCGCCACCTCGGGAGCCCGGTGCAGGGCGGGCTCGGTGATCGGGCAATGGTCGATCGCCACCAGCGCGTGGCTGCGCGCCGCCATGAACCCGGCCTCGGCCGCCCCCTCGATCCGGCGGACGTGGAAGGTCGCCCGGCGCCGGCCGGCCCCGTGCGCGTCGCGTAACGAGGCAACCGCAGCCTCGATCCCGGCCCGCGCGAGCGCGGTCGCGACGAGGTCGCGCTTCCAGGCCCCGTAGGGCTCCGGCGCGAGGTGCTGGATGGCGCAGCCGCCGCAGCTGCCGAAATAGGGACAGAACGGCGCGATGCGGTCGGGCGAGGGCTCCAGCACCGCATCGAGACGCGCCCGGCGCTGGCTGCCGCGCGCCGCCTCGGGGATCACCCGCACCCTCTCGCCCGGCAGGGCGCCCGCCACCAGGAGCCCGTCCGCCGCGATGCCGTCGCCCCGGGCGCCAAGCCGCAGGATCTCCACGTCCGTGCCGACCTCCCCGGCGCTCATGCGGCCTCTCCGCTCCGGCGCGTCGCGCCGATCAGGAACTCGCGGTTGCCGTCGCCGCCCTCGATCGGCGAGGGGATCAGCCCGGCGACCGTGAAGCCGAGCGAGTCCAGGAGTTCCCGGATGCCCTCGCAGACCTCCTGCTGGACCGCCTCGTCGCGCACGAGGCCGCCGCGGCCGACCCGCTCCCGCCCCGCCTCGAATTGCGGCTTGATCAGCGCGACGAGGCGGGCGTCGGGGGCGACGAGCGGTGGCAGCGTGGGCAGGATGAGGCGCAGCGAGATGAAGCTGACGTCGATCACCACGAGGGAGGGCGGGGCGGCGAAGCGCCAGGCCTCGATGGCACGGGCATCCGTCGCCTCCAGGGAGATGATCCGGGGGGCGCCGGCCAGCCGCGGATGCAGCTGGCCGCGCCCGACATCGACCGCATAGACCCGCGCCGCGCCACGGCGCAGCAGCACGTCGGTGAAGCCGCCGGTCGAGGCGCCGAGATCGAGGCAGGTCAGGCCGGCCGGATCGATGCCGAAGGCGTCGAGGGCGGCGGCGAGCTTCAGCCCGCCGCGCGAGACGTAAGGGTGCGGCGCCTCGGCGCTGAGCCGCGCGGCGCGCGGGATGAGATCGGAGGCGCGACGCACGGGCTCGCCGTCCGCCCGCACCAGCCCCGCCGCGATGGCGGCCTGCGCGCGGGCCCGGCTCTCGAAATGCCCCGCCTCCACCAGGAGACGGTCCGCCCTTACGCGCTCCTCGCTCACCCCTCGCTCCATCCGCTCGCCGCAGGCCTGACGGCCGCCCCGTCCTCCCTTACCTTATGCGGCCATGGAGAGGAGAGGGCGATGATGAGACGCATCCTGCTCGGCGCCGCGGGGGCGCTTGGCGCGGCGATCCCGGCCGTGGGACAGCCGAGCCCGCCGGCCGCGCCGCAGAGCTACGAGGCGCCTGTGATCAACACGAAGGGCGAGACGATCGGCCGGATCCAGATCCGGGACGGGGCGAACGCGCTGGTGCTGCGCCTGACGATCGGCGCCGGCGGCCTGCCGGCCGGCTGGCACGGGATCCACTTCCACGCGGTGGCGAACTGCTCCGACACGGCGAAGTTCGAACTGTCCAAAGGCCACGTGAACCACGATTCCAGCAAGCACGGGCTCCTCAACCCGGAGGGGCCGGACGAGGGCGACCTGCCCAACGTCTTCGCGAATGCCGACGGCTCGGTGAATGCCGAGGTCTCGAGCGAGACCCCGCTGACGGGCGAGGGCGGCCTTAAGGACGCGGATGGCTCGGCCCTGGTGATCCATGCCGGCGAGGACGACCACACGACCCAGCCGATCGGCAATGCGGGGGCCCGCATCGCCTGCGCGGAGATCAAGTAGACCGGAAGGCCGTGCCCTACTTGAAGATCTGCACCATGGCGGGCGTGAGGATCACCACGAACAGGACCGGGAGGAAGAACAGGATCATCGGCACGGTGAGCTTCGGCGGCAGCGCCGCCGCCTTCTTCTCCGCCTCGTTCATCCGCTGGTCGCGGCTCTCCTGGGCGAGGACGCGCAGGGCCTGTCCGACCGGCGTGCCGTAGCGCTCGGCCTGGACCAGGGCCGTGCTGACCGCCTTCACGGATTCGAGCCCCGTGCGCATCGCGAGGTTCTCGTAGGCGATCCGGCGGTCCGTGAGATAGGACAGCTCGGCCGTCGTCAGCGCCAGCTCCTCGGCCAGGACGATGCTCTGATTGGCCATCTCGGCGCTCACCCGGCGGAAGGAATGCTCGATGGCCATGCCGGATTCGACGCAGATCAGCATTAGATCGAGCGCGTCCGGCCAGTGCTTCTTGATCTCCGCCTGCCGCTTGGTGGTCTGGTTCTTGAGAAAGATCTCAGGAGCCTTGATCCCGGCATAGACGGCCGCGATGACGATCATCAGCCGGATGGAGAACGGCTGGTCCAGGGCGTGCAGCACGAAGAGGTAGAAGACCGAGACGACGAAGAAGACCACCGGCATCACGAGCCGGAAGAACAGGAAGGCGGTCTCGGCCTGCGGGCCGCGATAGCCTGCCATCATCAGGCGGTTCTTGGCATCGTCGGTGGCGAGCCAGTTGTCGAGCTTGAAGCGCTCGACGACGCGTTTCATGTAAGCCTTGGGCTGCTGGCGCAGATTGCCGCGCTGGTTGAGCCTTTCGCGCTCGCGCAGGCGGATGCGGTCGCGCTCCTCGCCGACGCTTTTCATCCGGCGCGCGAGGCGGTCCGGCTCAAGGAAGGGCTGCAGGAGCGTGAAAGCGGTGGCGGCGGCCGCCACCGCGGCCAGCATCGAGCCGACGAAGCGCGGATCGATCAGGGAGGACAGAAGGTCTAGCATCCGGCGTCTCAAGGCGGCGCGGCGGTCTCGGCTCACGCCCGGCGCAGAGGCGGGCCCCTGCGAGCCGGGATCTCGCGAGCCTAGATCTCGAAAGTGATCATCCTCTTCATCACCAGCACGCCGATGAGCATCCACAGGCCCGAGGCGGCGATGGCGATCTGCCCGACCTGCGTCGTCCAGAGGAGCGAGATGTAGTCCGGGCTCGACAGATAGCAGAGAATCGCGACGGCGAAGGGCAGGGAGGCGATGATGGCGGCGGAGGCGCGGGCCTCCATGCTCATCGCGCTCACCTTGTCGGCCATGCGGCGGCGGTCGCGCAGAACCCGCGAGAGGTTGCCGAGCGCCTCGGAGAGGTTGCCGCCCGACTTCGACTGGATGCCGATCACGATCGCGAAGAAATTGGCCTCCGGGATCGGCATCCGCTCGTAGAGCTTGGCAGCGGCCTCCGGGAGCGGCAGGCCGATCGCCTGCGATTCGACGATGGCGCGGAACTCCGTCTTGACCGGATCGGGTGCCTCGCGGGCGATGATGCGCAGGCAATCCCCGATCGGCAGCCCGGATTTGATGCCGCGCACGATCACGTCCATGGCATTGGGCAGTTCCAGGACGAAGCGCGCCATGCGGCGCTTGCGCAGATAGGCCAGGAGCCATTGGGGCAGGCCCAGGCCGGCCACGAAGGCGGTCGCCAGGCAGAGCAGCAGGCTGCCGCTCAGCAGCAGCATCGTGACGGCGCTCAGGCCGGCGGCGATCCCGCTGAAGGCATAGAACTGCGGCTTCGTGATCGAGAGACCGGATTGCGTCAGGCGCAGGTCGAGGCTGGGCCGAGCTTTCTTCTCCTTGTTCTCCAACTCCTTGAGGCTTTTGGCGACCTGATCGCGGCGGTTCACCGCCTGGATGCGCTCAGCTACCGGGCGACGTCCGGCGATGGCCTGCTGCCGCTTGGCGGCCCGCGCCTGCTCCGGCAGCAGCGGAACGATGAAAGCGTAGGCGAGGGCGGCCGCCGCCACGGCCAGCAGGCCCGCGACGATCAGGGAATCGAGGCTGGTCATGTCTCCTCTCCCGCTCGCGCCACCTCGGCCGCATCGAGCGCCGCCGCGAGCGCCCGCTCCTCCCCGTAGTAGCGTGCCCGCTCCCAGAAGCGCGGACGGCCGATCCCGGTCGAGCGATGCCGGCCGGTCAGCCTGCCGTTCGCATCCTCGCCCGTGACCTCGTAGACGAACAGGTCCTGGGTGATGATGACGTCGCCCTCCATGCCCATCACCTCGGTGATGTGGGTGATGCGGCGCGAGCCATCGCGCAGGCGCGCCGCCTGGACGATCACGTCGATGGAGCCCGCGATCATCTCGCGGATGGTCCTGGACGGCAGCGAGTAGCCGCCCATCGAGATCATCGATTCGATGCGCGACAGGCACTCGCGCGGGGAGTTCGCGTGCAGCGTGCCCATCGAGCCGTCGTGGCCGGTATTCATCGCCTGCAACAGGTCGAAGGCTTCGGGCCCGCGCACCTCGCCGACGATGATCCGCTCGGGCCGCATACGCAGGCAGTTCTTGATCAGGTCGCGCATGGTGACCTGGCCTTGCCCTTCGAGGTTGGGCGGACGGGTCTCCAGGCGCACGACATGGGGCTGCTGGAGCTGCAGCTCCGCCGCGTCCTCGCAGGTGATGATGCGCTCGTCGTCGTCGATATAGCGGGTCAGGCAGTTGAGAAGGGTGGTCTTGCCCGAGCCGGTGCCCCCCGACACCACCACGTTGCACCTCACGCGGCCGATGATCTGGAGGATCTTCGCGCCTTCGGGCGAGATGGAGCCGAAGCGGACGAGCTGATCGAGGGTGAGCTTGTCCTTCTTGAACTTGCGGATGGTGAGGGCGGGGCCGTCGATGGCCAGCGGCGGGGCGATCACGTTGACGCGTGAGCCGTCGGGCAGGCGCGCGTCGCAGATCGGCGAGGATTCGTCGACGCGGCGGCCGACCTGGCTGACGATGCGCTGGCAGATGTTCATCAGCTGCTGGTTGTCGCGGAAGCGCACATTCGTCAGCTGGATCTTGCCGGAAACCTCGATGTAGGTGCGGTTCGCGCCGTTCACCATCACGTCGGCGATGTCGTCGCGGCCGAGCAACGGCTCGAGCGGGCCGTAGCCCAGGACATCGTTGCAGATGTCGTCGAGCAGGTCCTCCTGCTCGGCGATCGACATCACCACGCTCTTGAGGCCGATGATCTCCGTGACGATGTCGCGGATCTCCTCGCGCGCGGCCTCCGCCTCCAGCCGGGCGAGCTGCGCGAGGTCGATCGCCTCGATCAGCGCGCCGAAGATCATGCTCTTCGTGCGGTAATATTCCTCCGAGCGAGCCGTCTCGACCGCGACCGGCGCCGCACGCGGCGCCTCGCTCCGCGGCGCGCTCGTGTCCTGAAGGATGGGCGCCGTCAGAGGGGCGGGGACGGCCGCCGGCGCAGCCGCAGGCTTGGGGGCCGTCGCTCCGGGTCTCCTGCCGAACATGGGTCCTGCGGCACCTTCGCTTCGGTCGTGCCCGGTGACCCGCGCCCCGCCACGACCGGCACGGGATCACGGCCTCGTGCGGCCTTCGGGCTGCCCCGGGGCCGCCCTCTGGAGCCGTGATCCGACCCCGACCGGGTCGTCTCACAGCTCCAGAGTCTCGATGTCACGCGCTCCCTTACGCCGAACCGGCGTCCACTTCGGCGGGGAGCGCTCCAGCCTGCGCTCAGGACGCCTTGCGGCGCGCGAGCTTGGCGAGGATGGGTTCGAGCAGCGTCGGGCGGGCCTTCTTGGTCTCGGCCCGTCCGGTCACCGCACCGCCAAGCTCGCTGAGGATCTCGGTGATCCTGCTGTTGGTCTGCAGCTCGGCCAGCATCTGCCCGTTATTGGCGGCCGCGCCGAACAGCGCGGGATCGAACGGCACCACGGCCGCGGCCGTCACGTCGAGGGCCTTGGCGAATTCGGCCGCGGCGATCTCCGGTCGCCGGGGCATGGCAACCTGGTTGAGCACGAGCCGCGGCGGCCGGTCGTTCGGCCGGGCTTGGCGCAGCAGGTCGAAGAGGTTGCGGGCGTTGCGCAGCGATGCCAGTTCCGGCGCGGCCACGACCAGGATCTCGTCGGCGCCGATCACCATCTTGCGGCTCCAGGCCGTCCAGACATGCGGCACGTCGAGGACGATGCAGGGCACCATCCCGCGTAAGATATCGATGAGGCCATCGAAGGCGCCCTCGCCGAAATCGTTGGTGCGGTCGAGCGTGGCCGGCGCCGCGAGCAGGCTCAGGTTGTCGGTGCATTTCGACAGCAGGCGGTCGACGAAATTCGCGTCGATGCGCTCGGGCGCGAACAAAGCTTCGGCTACGCCCTGGGGCGGATCCTGGTTGAAGTTGAGGCCCGCCGTGCCGAAGGCGACGTCGAGATCCGCGATCACCGTCGAGACCGCATGATCGCGGGCGATCGCCCAGGCGATGTTGTGGGCGAGCGTCGAGGCCCCGACTCCGCCCTTGGCGCCGACCACCGCCACCGTCCGCCCGAGAGGCTCGGCCCCGGGCTCGGCGAACAGGTCGGAGATCGCCGCGATCACCGTCACGGGATCGATCGGCGCGATCAGGTACTCGCTGACCCCGCGCCGGATGAAGTCGCGGTAGAGCAGCACGTCGTTGACGTGCCCGATCACCACCACCTTGGTGCCCGCGTCGCAAACCTCCGCCAGGCTGTCGAGCTGGGCGAGGGGGTTGGTCCGCCCGCCATGCATCTCGATCAGGAGCACGTTCGGGGTCGGGGCGCTGCGGAAGGCCTCGGTCGCAGCGGCCGCGCCGCCCATCTGGACCTTGAGATGCGCCTTCTGCATCCGGCGGTCCTCGGCCGCGCTCTCGATCACGGCGGCGACGTCCTGGGTCTCGCAGAAGGCCTGGATCGTGATGCGCGGAACCGGGGCGATCACCCGTTCGGCCGGATCGGTCCTGTCAGGCATGGATTGGCTCGCGGACTTGGCAGCTGAGGTTGCAGGCGACGGCGCGCAGGCGTGGCACCGCGTCCCGCTAGTCACTGCCCGACCTGCGACTTCACGCTGGCTTGGCCATCCTGCTTCCAACTGGTTGACGGATCCTTGCCGGTGCGCAGGCTCTCGATGTCCTGCGTGCGCGAGACCGTGTCGATGCGGCCTTCCTGCCGGCCGCGCACCAGATCGACCGGGTCGGCGATCTGGCTCGCGAAGTTCGCGCGCGTGGAGCAGCCGTAGTTCCAGAACGACTCGTTGCGCAGCTCGAAGCCCGGTTCGCTCACCCCCAGATCCTGCGGCCAGAGCCCGCAGGCGCCGCTCACCCTGGCCTGCATGCGCTGGAAGCTCATCCGGACGGGGGCCGCCACCGCGGGATTGACCACCGCGTAGGGGGCGACCACGAGTTCCCGCGCCGGCACGCCGCGGCCCACCGCCCGCTCGCGCAGGAGCGCGGCGGTGCGGGCGACGGCGGGGCCCGGCACCTGCGCCCCGCGCGGCACCTCGATCACCAGGACGCCGCGCCCGTAGCGCCGATACTCGAGCAGGAAGGCGTCGATGTCGTCGGACTGGCGCGGATCGACGTGGCCGATGCCGGTCACGAAGACGTCGAGGCTGCGGGGGGCGTCGGCGAGCACGATCGGGTGGCGGGCCGCTACCGAGGACGGATAGACCGAGCCGGTCGTCGCGGCGCGGTTGGCGACGCAGGCGCCGAGCGACAGGGCGAGCGCTCCGATGCTGACGGCACGCAGGGCGGGCCGGGAGGCGGGGCGGAGGAAGTGGATCATCGCGGGCATCCGTCGTGTCGGGTGCGTAAGGGGCGGGGCAGTCGGAGAGGCGGACTTAGCTAGTCCGTGATGAAGCCGAACCGGCCGTGATAGGCCTTCGGGGCGAGGGGCGAGGCCCCGACCACGCCGTAGAGGCGGTTGAAGCGGCCGAGCAGGACCGCCTGCCCGTCGGTCGCATCGACGAAGCCGTCGTCGGGCCGCTTGATCTCGGCCGGCTCCATCGCCTTGGCGATGTAGGGGGTGACCATGATCATCAGCTCGGTCTCGTCGCGCTGATAGTCGCGCGAGCGGAACAGCGCGCCGAGGATCGGCAGGTTCATCAGCGCGGGCAGGCCGGTGATCGCCGCGCGGTTGCGCTGCTGAATCAGGCCTGCCGTCATCATGGTGGCGCCGGAGGCGAGCTCGACCGTGGTTTCGGAGGTCCGCACCGTGAAGCCCGGGATGGCGGTGGTCGTGCCGCTGAAGTTGATGTTCATCGAGTTCTGCGGATCGATCTCCGTCACGTCGGTGCCGACCCGGATCGAGATCCTGTTCTCGGAAAGAACTACGGGCGTGAAGGTCAGGCTGACGCCGTAGGGCTTGAAGGTGACGCTCGGCGTGCAGAGCTGGACGCCATTCGAAGGGGCCGAGCAGGCGAGATTGCCCGGCACCGGGAGCTGTCCGCCGGCGGTGAACTTGGCGGATTCGCCGGAGATCGCCGTGAGCGTCGGCTCGGCGAGGACGCGCGAGACGCCGGCCTGCTCGAAGGCCTTCAGCGTCGCCGTGAGGGAGGCGCCCCCTCCGAAGTTGATGCTGCCCGAGATCGCGTTCCCGATCGGGAAGCTCCCCCCGTTGAGGGCCAGCGGCGCGACGTTGGCGAAGTTGAGGTTCGACCAGTTCCCGCTCAGGTTCACGCCGAACTGCTTCAGCACCGAGCGCGACACCTCGACCACGGTGACGCGCAGCATGACCTGGTCCTTGCCGCGGATGGTGATGTTGTTGATCACCGCGCCGCGGCCCGGCACGCCGCCGCCGCCGATGCCCACGAAGGCGTTGGCGACGTCGATGGCCTGCTGGGCTTCCGCCGCGGAGTTCACGCTGCCCGAAAGCAGGATCGAATCGCCCGCCGGGCGGACCTCGAACCGCCCCTTGGGGATGCTGCTCGCCAGGGTCTGGCGCAGCACGTTGAGGTCGCGGCCGACCGTCACGTCGAGGGCGGCGATCTGGCGCCCCTCGGCATCCATCACGAAGATCGAGGTGGCGCCGTTCTCGACGCCGATGATGAAGACCTTGCGGGTCGAGCGAACGACGGCGTTGGCGACCTTCGGGTTGGCGACGAAGACCTCCTTGGCGTCGCGCGGCAGGTCCACCACGAGGGAGCGTCCCTGCGTGAGGTCGATGCGACGCGAGATGTCGGCCTCCTGCGGCCCGACGGAGAGCACCGGAGCTGGCATCGCGGGCACCCGCTGCTGCGCCGCTGCGGGACTGGCGAGACCGGAAGGCGTGGCGAGGAGCCCGGCCGCGAGGAGCGCCCGGAGCGCCCGGAAGGGGACGAATCTCATCATGACGCGGGCTTTCTCGGCGCGGTCGGCAGGCGGCGGCTCACCGGCGGGGCGCCTGCTGGGAGACGCCGTAACGGACCACCGTCAGGGCGGGCTCTTTCTCGGTCTCGGGGCTCTCGGGCTGGACCTGGCCCGCATCCGACAGGCTCCGCAGGGCCAGGGAGAGCTGGCCGACCTTCTGGGCGAGCGTGATCTGCTCGGCCTGGGCGGGCGTCAGTTCGAGGGTCGCAGTATCGCCCGTGACCACCCGCTCGCCATTACGCTCCTGCACGGTCTGACCGACCGCGAGCACGCGCACGTTCTTCAGGATCGTCTCCGTGACCTGCACGTCGGACTTGGTCGCGCGGGCCGCCTCTTCGTCGCGGTGGGTGCGCAGCACGTCGACGCGATCGTTCGGCAGGATGAATCCGCCTGCCGTGTTGCTGCCGCGCGCGTCGATGGAGATCGCGACGGCGCGCATCCCGGACGGGAGGATCGCCGACAGGAAGCCGCTGCCGTTGGCCTTGATCAGCTTCTCCCGCCGAATCGGCTCGCCGCCGAGGAAGGGGCTGCGCACGAAGGACCCGAGCGTGTCTTCGAGCGCATTCGCGTTCTGCTCCCGCTGGAGGAAGCCGTCGTTGAGGGAGGTCTTCGGCCATGCCTGCCAGCGCAGGTCCCCGGGCTTCAGGATCTGGCCCATCGGCAGGTCGGCCGCCGCCACGAGCACATCCACGGTGTCGGCGACCATCGGCGGCGGAGGTGCGACGACCGGCGGAGGCGGGGGCGGGCTGCCGCTCATCATGTAGAACGCCGCGAGGCCTGTGACCGCGGCGATGCCGATGAGGAGGGCACGGGAGGACTTCATGGACCAACCGGGACGGGCACGGACGGCACGGCGCCGTCGACCTGTTCACCTTGGCCGCCCATTCCTCAAATTAAGGTTAACCGTTTCCTGCCAACCGCTTCGGCACATGTCCCGATCTGTGCCATCGGAGTGCGAATCCCCGCATCGGCAGACATCTCGCACAATCGGCCATGCCGCAAGGGAGCGACGCCGTCACGATCCGGAAACAAGTGGCCGAGGACGAGCCGCCGAGCCGCACATCACGAGTTTGTTCCGGCTTACCTTGGGAGACGCCGGTGTGAGGGGCCGTGTCAGGCCGAGAGGAGCGGATGCCACATCGGCGCGGCCGGGCAGACGACCAGCGCCGCGAAGGCGAGGGCGATGCCGTAGGGCACGCCGGTCCGCCGGTCGTGCAGGCGCAGGGCCCAGGGCCAGGACACGGCGATGCGAGGCAGAGGATGGATGCGCACCTGGAGGATGAGCAGCGTGAGGACGCCGCCGGCGAGGGAGGCGGCCAGCACGTAGTCGGCGAGCGGCTCGAAGCCGAGCCAGAGCGCGGTCGCCGCCGCGAGCTTGGCATCGCCGCCGCCGATCAGACCGAAGCAGAACAGCGTAAAGGTCAGCGCGAGGGTCAGCCCGCCTGCACCCAGATGCAGCCCGACCTCGCTCCAGGACAGTCCGAGCGCCAGCGCGGCGAGCGGGAAGACCGCGACCAGGACGAGCGAAAGGGCATTCGGGATCGTCATCGTCAGAAGGTCGCTCGCAGCCGCATAGGCCATGAGGAACGGGAAGACGACGAGGAGGATCACGCTGGCCATGGCGGGGAGGTTCGTTCGCGGTGAGACTCGGGTTCGGCCGCAGAGCCTCGGCCTAATCCCAATCGTGGATGACTGCGGAAGCTCAGAAAGGTCGGGTCGCCGGACGCCGAACTGTCCTCTCCGCCACCCACGCTGTTCCTTTGCGGGCGGTGACGGCGAGGCGGCCCGGGAAACGTCCGGACCGTCTCGATGCCGCAGAGTCAGTTGGTGGCCAGGTTGCCGGCAACCTTCGTGAACATCGAGTTGAGGTTGCCGCCAACCGATTTGGCAGCGGTGATCAGAGCCACCGCGATGAGGGTGGCAAGCAGCCCGTACTCGATGGCGGTCGCACCGCTCTCGTCCTTGGCGAAGCGCTTCAGCATGGTCTTCATGGCCCTGTTCCTCGAACTCGTTGCCGGTTTCATTCCCTCGACCAGCCTCTCACCGCCGAGCGGAACTGGCGTGACCCTAGCGGCACCTCGTTGAGGTTGAGTTAAAGCGATCAGTGAGGATGCGGACCTGTAGCGGACCAGAGCCAATGGTTAATGGAAGATGAGATTAGCAACCGAAAGTTTCGAGATCAATTTAGACAATCGCGACGTCTATCGCGTGGGCGGCGGCGCTGTGTCATCGCCGCACGGGACCGGCAGGGCCGGACGGGGCAGGCGCAATGCCCGGATTAGCACTTCCTCAACCATCGTCGCCGTTACCATGCGGGCGCCGCGTTCCCGCCGCCGAGGCCCGACACGATGCGTCCGCAGACCGCCCGCCTGCGCGCTCCGCTGAGCGCTGCCCTGCTCCTCGCCGTGCTGGCCTGTGCCTCGGGTGTCGCGCAGGCCCTGGAGGCCGGCGCCGATCCTGGCATGGTGGTGGTATCGGTCGACAATGCCAAGATCATTCGGCTGCCCGAACGCACCGCGACCGTGGTGGTGGGCAATCCGATCATCGCCGATGTCACGCTGCAGCGGAACGGCATCGTCATCCTGACCGGAAAGAGCTTCGGCAGCACCAACCTGATCGCCCTCGACGCGGCTGGGACGATGCTGGCGGAATCCTTCATCAGCGTGCAGGCCGCGACCTCGTCGGTCGTCACGGTCCAGCGCGGCCTCGAGCGGGAATCCTATTCCTGCACCCCGGCCTGCCAGCCCTCCGTCCAGCTCGGCGACGCGCAACGCTACTTCAGCGAGGTCAGCTCCCAGGCGGGCCAGCGCAACGGCCTCGCCACCCCGAAATAGACGGGAATTGACGCAACGTTTCCGCAAGTCTTTTCCGGCAAGCCATGACGGAACGGCTGGCGCAGGAGACGCCGGCACGCGAGTCCCCGGCATGTCCCGCCATCCCGTTCGAGCCCTGACCCGCAGCCTGCGCGCCTTCGGGCGGGCGCAGCAAGGCGCCACCGCCGTCGAGTTCAGCCTGGTGGCAATCCCGTTCTTCGGCCTCCTGGCCGCCATCATCGAGACGGCGATCGCGTTCTTCGCCGGCCAATTGCTCGATGCGGCCGTGTCCAATGCGTCGCGCCAGATCTATACGGGCGCGTTCCAGACTCAGACCGGCGTCAGCGCGACCACCAGCGAGCAGGCGCTGACCGCGTTTCGGAACAATCTTTGCGCGAACCGGGTGACGATCTTCAACTGCAGCGCCGTCAAGGTCGATATCCGCACCCTCGACGACAATGCCAGCTTCGCGGCGATCAGCCCGGTCGACCCCTCCACCAAGGGCTGGGCCACCGGCTTCGGCACGCGTTACCTCGATGCCGGCGGCAAACCGCCCGGCCCGGGCAAGATCGTGATCGTCCAGGCCGCGGTCGCCTTCCCGATCTTCTTCAGCATGATCAATCCGGCGACGTTCGGCTCCAACCAACGCCTGCTGCAATCGACCGTCGCCTTCCGCACGGAGCCGTACAAGTGATGGACCGGCTGTCGATCCAGGTGCGGGACGGCCTCGCGCCGCTCCGGGCCGTTCGCCGTTTCCGGCGCGCGGCCGAGGCGGTCGCCGCCGTGGAGTTTGCGCTCATCCTTCCGCTGATGCTGTCGCTCTATTTCGGTGTGGCCGAACTCACCCAGTACATCAACACCAGCCGCAAGGTGACGCTCGCGGCCCGCACCATGGCGGATCTGCTCTCCCGCGAGCAGGATCAGGTGTCGCAGAGTTCCCTGCAGCTGATCGTAAAGGCGGCGAAGGCGGTGATGCAGCCCTACGACGCATCGAAGGCGACATTCACCGTGAAGGCGATCGGCGTCTACGACGATGCCGGTGCGCAGGTGAGGATCTGTTCCGGCAGCCGGATCGCCGGCGCCACCGACCCGGGCACGGTCTCGGTTCTGCCCTCGACGACGCCTCCGGTCCCGCCGGGGGCTTACAAGTACAAGGGGGCGCGCTACATCCAGGCGGAACTGACCATGACCTATACGCCGCTGCTCGGATCAGCTTTCTCCACTGTCGCGAACCTGACGACGCTGTCCGAGGTGATCCCTTGGCCGGTGCGGAACGGCGCGACCCATAACGGGGCCGGGCCGGAGGTGACGCTCCCGAACGGCTCCGCGGCCGGTGCACCCTGTCCGGCCACCTTCACCGGCTGAGGCCGCGAGCGGCACGGGCCCAGCGCAGGGCCGGCGGCGCTCAGCCCCGCAGGGTGAGGCGTCCGCCCGCCGCCTCGAAGCTGCGCAGCCGGCGCAGGAACGACATGCCGAGCAGGCTGGTGCCGAGGCGTCCGCGGGGCAGGACCACCGCCTCGACGCCGCGGATCGTGATGCCGCCGACCTGCATCTCGCCGATCCGGACGGGGGCCGCATAGACCACACCGTTCGCGGTGCTCATCGGCCGGCGGAAGTCCCGCTCGCTCACCCGCAGGCCGGCGCGCTCCGCATCCTCCTGCGTGAAGGCGCAGAGCGTGGCTCCGGTATCGACCATCATGCGCAGCCGCCGTCCCTCGACCAGGGGATGAACGGAGTAATGGCCGCTCCAATCCTGCTGCAGGGTCACCACGGGGGCCTCGGACGTGCCGGAGGTTGCGGCGACCGCCGGAGCCTGCCGCTCCCTGAGGCCCGCTGCGACGCGCTCGACGGTGCCGCTGCCGAAACAGGCGGAGAGGGCCAGAACACCGAGGGCCCAGTGTAGCGGACGCGTCATCGCCGTCTCCTTGGCCAGAGGACGGCGCATCCTCGGCGGGGTTCGTTTAAGGATTGCTGGCCGCGGTCCGGCAGGCGCGGCCCCTTCGGGCCGCATGGTTTCGGACCGGTTTCCGCAGAGGCAGGCATCGGCGCGGCACCGTCCGAGCCCCGCTCCTTGCCATCCCGCCGTTGCGCCGCTATAAGCCCGCCCGCGCTGCCGGACACCCTTGGAGGCCGGGGCGCGGCGACGTCGGTTCACAAGGCCGCTCTCGATCGGAGCGGCCTTCGGCGTTTGAGCCACTCACACAATCTGAAGGATCACGCCATGAGCGCCGTGAAGCCGCTTGAGGCCGTGGCACGCGACCGGGTCGGCAAGGGGGCCGCCCGGGCCGTTCGTCGCCAGGGTCGGGTGCCCGCCGTCATCTACGGGGGCGGCCAGTCGCCGCAATCGATCTCGCTCGACGCGAACCAGACCCATCATCTGATCTATGGCGGCGGCTTCCTCACCACCGTCTTCGAGATCGAGGTCGGTGGCCGCAAGATCCGGGCGATCCCGCGCGACTACCAGCTCGATCCGGTCAAGGATCTGCCGCTGCATGTCGACTTCCTGCGCGTGACCGCGGGTCAGACCGTCGCGGTCGAGGTGCCGGTGCATTTCGTCAACCAGGACGCGGCCCCGGGCCTGAAGCAGAAGAGCGGCATGCTCAACGTCGTCCACCATACGGTCGCCCTCGAAGTCTCGCCCGATGCGATTCCCGACGCGATCGATGTCGACCTGACCGGCAAGGACATCGGCGACACGATCCACGTGTCCGACCTCGCCCTGCCGGCCGGCGCGAGCCTCGCCCTCGATCCGTCCGAGACGGTGGCGACGCTGGTGCCGCCGACGGTGCTTCCCGCTGCGGCCGAGGAGGCCGCCGTGTCCGAGGCCGCCCCCGCCGAGACCACCAAGGAGGGCTGAGCCGGTCCGGCTCGTCTCCCACCCATCTCTCGAGCGCCCCGGCCTGCTGCCGGGGCGTTTCGCCGTTCGGGGAACCCTGAAGCGCCATGCGGCTGTTCGTCGGCCTCGGCAATCCCGGATCCCGCTACGCGGGCAACCGGCACAATATCGGCTTCATGGCGCTCGACGCCATCGCGCGCCGCCACCGCGCCGCCCCCTGGCGCCGCAAGTTCCAGGGCGAGGCGAGCGAGGCCGTGCTCGGGAGCGAGCGCGTGCTGCTGCTCAAGCCCGAGACCTACATGAACGAATCGGGCCGGGCGGTCGCCGAGGCGCAGCGCTTCTACAAGATCGCCCTCGACGACGTGGTGGTGTTCCACGACGAGCTCGACCTCGGCCCGACCAAGGTGCGGGTGAAGCGCGGCGGCGGCAATGCGGGTCATAACGGCCTGCGCTCGATCACGGCGCTGTGCGGCAACGAGTACTGGCGGGTGCGGCTCGGCATCGGGCATCCGGGCGACAAGGCGCTCGTCCACGCCTACGTGCTCAACGACTTCGCCAAGGCCGAGCGCCCCTGGGTCGACGACCTCTGCGACGCGCTCGCCGACCACGCGGCGCTCCTCGCCGCGGGCGAGGACGCGGCGTTCCAGAACAAGGTCCACCTCGCCCTGCAGGGGAGGGGTTGGGACGACGTCAGGCGGGTCGGAGACAAGCAGGCTTGATCCGACCGTCCGACACCACAATCCGAAAGGATGCGCCGGCCGCCGGCCGCTCCTTGCGACGAGGATGAACCGATGGGCTTCAAATGCGGCATCGTCGGCCTGCCGAATGTCGGCAAGTCGACGCTCTTCAACGCGCTGACGCAGACGGCGGCCGCCCAGGCGGCGAACTATCCCTTCTGCACCATCGAGCCGAATGTGGGCGAGGTGGCGGTGCCGGATCCGCGCCTCGACGACCTCGCCGGGATCGCGGGCTCGAAGGAGATCATCCCGACGCGGCTGACCTTCGTGGACATCGCCGGCCTGGTCCGCGGTGCCTCGAAGGGGGAGGGCCTCGGCAACCAGTTCCTGGCCAATATCCGCGAGGTCGACGCCATCGCGCATGTGGTGCGCTGCTTCGAGGATGGCGACGTCACCCATGTCGAGGGCAAGGTCGACCCGATCGCCGACATCGAGACGATCGAGACCGAGCTGATGCTCGCGGATCTGGAGAGCCTGGAGAAGCGGCTTCCGGCCCTCGAGAAGAAGGCCAAGGGCTCCGACAAGGAGGCCAAGGAGGTGCTTAACCTCGTGCAGCGCGCGCTCCCGCTCCTGCGCGACGGCAAGCCCGCCCGGCTCGTCGAGCGCAAGCCCGAGGAGGAGCGTCCCTTCGCCCAGCTCGGGCTGATGACGGCGAAGCCCGTCCTCTACGTCTGCAACGTCGAGGAGGCGTCGGCCGAGGGCGGCAACACCCATTCGCAGGCGGTGTTCGCGCGCGCCGCTGCCGAGGGCGCCAAGGCGGTCGTCGTCTCGGCCAAGATCGAGAGCGAGATCGCGGTGCTGCCCCCGGCCGAGCAGACGGAATACCTCGAAGCGGTCGGCCTCACGGAGCCGGGCCTCAACCGGGTGATCCGGGCCGGCTACGAGCTCCTCGGCCTCATCACCTACTTCACGGTCGGGCCCAAGGAGGCCCGCGCCTGGACCATTACCCAGGGCACCCGCGCCCCCGCGGCGGCCGGCGTGATCCACACCGACTTCGAGAAGGGCTTCATCCGGGCCGAGACCATCGCCTTCGCGGATTATGTCGCGCTCAAGGGCGAGGCCGGGGCCCGCGAGGCCGGCAAGCTGCGGCTCGAAGGCAAGGATTACCTGGTGCAGGACGGCGACGTGCTGCATTTCCGCTTCGCCAACTGACACCAACGGTCATAGGAAATGACCGTTGGTTTTGCTCTCGCATTGTCGCCAAGCCTTTGGCTTGATGTCGACAATTCGAGATGGTCAACGGCCCGATGCAGCAGCACCCGCTGCGCCAGCAGCCTGGGCCGTTGGGATAAGACATGAAGCTGCATCCGCGCCATGCCTGGGACGTGAGCCCCGCGGAGGCGGTCGCCCTGCAGAAGCGGCTCGCCGGAGAGGTCGTGGCGGACCGTCCCATCGATCTTCGTACCGTGCGACTCGTTGCGGGCGTCGATGTCAGCGTGAAGCAGAACCGCTCGCATGCGGCGATCGTGGTCTCGACCTATCCGGATTTCCGCGTGGTCGAGACCGTCACGGCCGAGCGCCCGACGCCCTTCCCCTACATTCCCGGCCTCCTCAGCTTCCGCGAGGGGCCGGTTCTGGAGGAGGCTCTGGAGCAGCTCAGGAGCGGTCCCGACGTCTTCCTGTTCGACGGCATGGGCACGGCCCATCCGCGGCGCATCGGCATCGCCTGCCACATGGGCCTGTGGCTGGAACGGCCGACGATCGGCTGCGGCAAGACCCGCCTCGTCGGCCGCAACGACCCGCTGCCCGAGGAGAAGGGCGCCCATGTGCCGCTCGTCGACCGGGGCGAGACCATCGGCGCGGTGGTCCGCACCCGCACGGGCACGCACCCGCTCTTCGTCTCGCCCGGCCACCTCGCCGACATTCCGAGCGCCGTCGCGCTGGTCCTCGCCTGCACGCCGAAGTTCCGGCTGCCCGAGCCGATCCGCCAAGCCCACAAGGCGGCGGGCGCCTTCGGCTGAATAGAAACGGACCTGCATGGCAGCCGCCCCGCTCCTCATGCTGAGGTGGCGGCGGAGCCGGCCCTCGAAGCACGCCGGAACGGTGGTCCGAGGCTCTGGTGGATGGGAACACCGGTCCGGGGTGCTTCGAGGCTCCTTCGGAGCACCTCAGCATGAGGACCGGTGGGGCTGCCATCGGGGGCCTTGCAGTCGGGTTCATCCGTCAAGGTCAGCCGGGCCGGTCGTGAACTGAGACCAACGATCATTGGAAATGACCGTTGGTATGAGACTGGCCGTACGGCGCACCGGATGCTAGCCGGAGCGGATACCTTGTCTGCCCGGCTTCGCGCGATGCTCCGCTACCATTTCGAAGACCTCGTCCCCGGCCTCACTCTCGCGGGCGGTCCGATCGCGGTCACGCGCGAGGACATCATCGGCTTCGCCCGCGCCTTCGACCCGCAGCCCTTCCATCTCGACGAGGAGGCGGCGCGCGACAGCCTTCTCGGCGGCCTGATCGCGTCCGGCTGGCACAGCTGTGCCCTCGGCATGCGGCTTATCGCCGAGAGCCTCATCCTGAAGGCGAACGCGATGGGTTCGCCGGGGATCGACGAGGTGCGCTGGCTGCGGCCGGTCCGGCCCGGCGACACGCTGTCCTCGCGGCTCACCGTGCGCGAGAGTCGCCCCTCGGTCTCGAAGCCCGATCGCGGCTTCGTCCGCCTCCGGCTCGACCTCGCCAACGGCGCGGGCGAGACCGTGATGATCCAGGATTGCTGGGTGATGTTCGGTCGCCGCGGCGCCGCCCCGCTGCCCCCGCGCGCGGTGCCGCCCGCACCGGACGCTCCCGCCGACGCTGCGGATCCGCTCACCGCCTTCCCGGCCGGTCCCGTCGAGACGCTGGAGGTCGGCGCGACCTACGATCTCGGCAGCTATCGCTTCGCGCGCGAGGAGATCCTGCGCTTCGCCCGCGCCTTCGACCCGCAGCCCTTCCACCTGGACGAGGCGGCGGCGCGGGCGAGCCATTTCGGCGGCCTCTGCGCCTCCGGCTGGCACACCGCCGCCGCCTGGATGAACCGGATGGTCGCGGCCCGCGAGCGGGGCGTTGCGGCAGCCCGGGAGCGGGGCGAACCCGTGGCCGCGAGCGGCCCGTCTCCGGGCTTCCGGGACCTGAAATGGCTGAAACCCGTCTATGCGGGCGACACGATCCGCTACGCCGCGACCATCACCGAGGCCCGCCCGTCCCGGTCGCGGCCCGGCTGGGGCCTCGTCGGCCACACCGCCACGGGGGTGAACCAGCACGGCGACACCGTCTTCAGCTTCCGGGGCGCATGGCTCGCCGAGGCGCGGGCCGGGCGCTGACCTGTGGTCATTCCAGGCTCCGGCATCCTGCACGCAAGCGAGGATGAGGCCGGCGCCTGCCGCGCGAGCGGCCCGGCGCTCGGATAAAAATCGCTTAATCTGAAGGATTTGATCCATTCACCATGGGGTTCGACTGGGGCTCTGAGGCTCGCCGCGAACGGCTGTGCTTCCCGAGCCACAGCCGAGCATGAAACCGGCCGAGCGAAGCCGTTTCTCACCGCCCTGTTACAGCCAAGTCTCTTTCCTGCCGTATTTCGACCGGACCACGGCTCTGCTTCCCGGGTGTGCGATTCCGCACATGCCTTCCAGCAACGGGTCCGTGCATGCGCCAACGCCTCCCTCTCGCCGTCCTTGCGGTCGCGGCACCCCTTCCGGCCCTGGCGTTGGAGAGCCCCCGCGACAACATCGACGCGCTGATCGAGGCCCATGCGAAGGCGAACGGCCTCCCGGCAAGCTTCGTGCACCGGGTGGTGAAGCGCGAGAGCGGATACAACCCGCGTGCCGTGGGCCGGGGCGGCGCGCTCGGCCTGATGCAGATCAAGCACGGCACCGCCCGCGCCCTCGGCTATAGCGGTCCCGCCTCCGGCCTGCTCGACGCCAAGGTGAACCTCACTTACGGCGTGGCCTATCTGGCGGGCGCCTACAAGACGGCCCGGGGCAACGAGGCGCAGGCCTACAGCTACTACGCCAGGGGCTATTACTATGCCGCCAAGCGCGCCGGCATCCGCACGGACGTGGCGGAGCTCGAGCCGCCGCCCCCGGCACCGGCGAACCCGCTCAACCAGTTCTTCGGCAAGATCTTCGGCGGCTCCGCCACACGCGCGCCCGTCGTGACCGCCTCGGCGGATCCCTCCATCGCCGCCCTCTCGAACGCCGTTCAGCCGCAGGCCGCCCCGATGCAGGCGGCGCCGGCCGAGGCGCAGCCGGCGACGGCGGCCCCGGCATCCGCCGCGCCGACGCCGACCGGGCCGACGCTGATGGCCGCGCCGCTGCCGCCCCCGCGTCCGGCTGTGTCGCCGGTCCTCGCCTATGCGGCCGCTTCCCCGGTGGCGGGCCTCCCGGTGCCGACCTACGGTCTGCGGGGCGGCGTCGCGGCCATGCCGGAGCCGCCCGCGGCGGCTCCGCAAGCGACCGGGCAGGCCCCTGCCGCCGCAGCGCCCGCCGTGGCTACCGTCGCTTCCGCCGAGCCAGCCGCCGTGGCCGATCCCGAGGCCGCGCCCGCGCGGATCACTGTCCCGCTGCCGCCCCGCCGTCCGGTCGAGTTCCGCCATTTCGCCGTGAGGAAGCCCGCGCCGCCGGCTCCGATGACGGCCTCCGCGGCGCCCGAAGCCACGCCCGCCGTCACCCAGTAGGCTCGGCCCGAACCATCCCGGTTTCCCGGACGCGGTTTTCGTTCCCGGCCGAACGCCGCTATGATCCGCCGTACCGCGTTTTCGAAAGCGCGGCCGATCCGGATCAGGGAGACTCCCATGGGCGAGACGCGGGACGTCTATATCTGCGACTTCGTGCGCACGCCGATCGGGCGCTACGGCGGCGCGCTCGCCTCCGTGCGGGCAGACGACCTTGCGGCCATCCCGCTCGCCGCGCTCCTGCACCGGAACCCGTCGCTGAAGGACGGGGTGGAGGAGGTGTTCCTCGGCTGCGCCAACCAGGCGGGTGAGGACAACCGCAACGTCGCCCGCATGGCGCTCCTGCTGGCGGGCCTGCCCGAGACCGTGCCGGGCCTGACCCTCAACCGCCTGTGCGCCTCCGGTCTCGACGCGGTCGGGGCCGCCGCCCGCGCGATCCGCTCGGGCGACATCGACCTCGCGCTCGCGGGCGGGGTCGAATCGATGACCCGCGCGCCCTTCGTCATGGGCAAGAGCGAGGGCGCCTGGCAGCGGCAGGCGGAGATCCACGACACCACGATCGGCTGGCGCTTCATCAACCCGATGCTCAAGCACCAGTACGGCGTCGATTCGATGCCGGAGACCGCCGAGAACGTGGCCGAGGACTTCCAGATCAGCCGTGCGGACCAGGACGCCTTCGCGCTGCGCTCGCAGGAGCGCGCAGCCCGGGCGCAGGCGGACGGCATCCTCGCGCAGGAGATCACGGCCGTCGCGATTCCGACCCGCCAGGGGGATCATCGCCGTGTCGACCGGGACGAGCATCCCCGGCCCGAGACCACTGCGGAGGGCCTCGCCAAGCTCAAGCCCTTCGTGCGCCGGGACGGCACCGTGACCGCGGGCAATGCGTCGGGCGTCAATGACGGTGCGGCCGCTCTGGTGCTGGCGAGCGCCGAGGCCGCCGCGCGCCACGGCCTCACGCCGCTTACCCGGGTGCTCGGGCTCGCCTCGGCGGGCGTGCCGCCCCGGGTGATGGGGATCGGGCCGGTCCCGGCCGTGACGGCGCTCTGCGCCCGGCTCGGGCTCAAGCCCTCCGACTTCGACGTGATCGAGCTCAACGAGGCCTTCGCGTCCCAGTCGCTCGCCTGCCTGCGGGGTCTCGGCCTCCCGGACGATGCCGAGCACGTCAACCCGCATGGCGGGGCCATCGCGTTCGGCCATCCGCTCGGCATGTCGGGCGCCCGCATCGCCGGCGCGGCGACGCGCGAACTTGTGCGGCGGGGCGGGCGCCTTGGCCTTGCCACCCTATGCGTCGGGGTCGGGCAGGGCGTGGCGCTCGCGGTCGAGCGGGTGGGGTGAAGGCCGCGGCGGAATAGCCGCCGGATCGGGCCGGAAACGGTCCGGTTCTTGCGGCATTCGCGTGAGACAGCTGCGACTTTGCGTCGAATCATGCCGTTTCGGGCGGTGTGCGATGCAACACGGCCTGTCGCCAGCCCGTTTCCTATGCGGTAAGCAGGCGGCTCGGCCGGTCCAGGGCCGCCCGGCTGCGAGGTCCGTCGGGTGGCGGATCCGAGCTCTCTCACGAGTTTTTCAAGGCGATGTCCCCTGGTCCCTCCCTCTCTCTCGCGCGGCCCCCCTCCGATGCGCAGGCTTCCTCCGGCGTTGCGACCCGGGATCGTCCGGTGAACGACGGCACGGCGCACGGCACCGGCGAGGAGGCCGAGGGCCGCTTCCTCGCCGAGCTCGGCCAGCGCGTGCGGACCGCGCGGGCCGTGCGGGCCATGTCCCGCAAGGTGCTGTCGCAGACCTCCGGGCTCTCGGAACGCTACATCGCGCAGCTCGAGACCGGGCAGGGCAACGTCTCGATCATCCTCCTGCGCCGGGTGGCGAACGCGATGGGCGTGCGGCTGGAGGATCTGATCGCCCCGATCGACAGCTCGCCCGACTGGCCGGTGGTGCGCGACCTGCTGCAGGGTGCCTCGGCCGCGCAGGTGGCGGAAGCCAAGCGCATCCTCTCGGGCGTCGGCGGCATGCGGGCCGACGAGGCCGGCCGGGCCGGCGAGGCCGGCCCCCTGCGGGTGGCGCTGATCGGCCTGCGCGGCGCGGGCAAATCCACCCTCGGGCGCATCCTCGCGGAGCGGCTCGGCTGGCGCTTCGTCGAGCTCAATCGCGAGATCGAGCGCGAGAACGGCCTTTCGGTGGCGGAAATCTTCGCGATCTATGGCCAGGAAGGCTATCGGCGCCTGGAGCAGACGGCGCTGCGCCGCTTCACGGCCGATGAGGGGCCGCTGGTGCTGGCGACCGGCGGCGGCATCGTCGCCGAGCCGCTCACCCTCGATCTCCTTCTGTCCTCCTTCTTCACCGTCTGGCTGAAGGCGCGGCCGGAGGAGCACCTGCGCCGCGTGCGCGAGCAGACGGCGCTCGGCGCCGCCCCGGCGCGCCTACCCGACAACGACCGGGCGCTGCGCGAATTGCGGGCGGTGCTCATCAGCCGCGAGCCGCTCTATGCCCGGGCCCGGGCGGTGCTCGACACCGCCGATCTCACCGTGGCGGAGACGGCCGGGCGCCTCACGGGCCTGGTCGAGGGGCATTTCGGCCTGCGGCAGCGCCGCTGATCCCGGCTCGCCGCCGGGCCGGCGCCCGCGCGAGCCTGCCGGGTCCGGACGCACCATCGGCCATCCGAGATCGGGGCGGGCCCTTGCCCGGGGCCGGTCGGCTCCCCAGCCTATGCGAATGTTTTCGCTTGGAGTATGGGGTTCATGCGCAGTGATGCCGCCGAATCCCTCCTGCCGAGGAGAAGATCGATGTCGTCCACCCCCTCTCCCACCCAGCCCCGGCAGGACGCGATCGCCGGGGTGGTCGATCCGGTCTGGCGGCGGCTGCGCCAGGAAGCCGAGGTCGTGGTCCGCGACGAGCCGCGCCTCGCCTCCTTCATCGTCGCGACCATCCTCAACCACGGCTCGCTCGAATCCGCCGTGTCCCATCGGGTCGCCTCGCGGCTCGGACACCCGGCTCTCTCCGCCGACCTGATCGCCCAGAGTTTCGCCGAGGCGGTAGCGGATGATCCGCGCATCGGGCAGGCCTTCCGCGCCGATATCGGCGCCGTGATCGACCGGGATCCGGCCACGACCCGCGCCCTCGAGCCGATGCTCTACTTCAAGGGCTTCCACGCCATCCAGGCCCATCGCCTGAGCAACTGGCTGTGGACCCGCGGCCGCCGCGATCTCGCGCTCTACCTGCAGAGCCGGTCGTCGGAAGTCTTCCAGACCGATATCCACCCGGCCGCCCAGATCGGGCGGGGCATCTTCCTCGACCATGCGACCGGGCTCGTGGTCGGCTCGACGGCAGTGATCGAGGACGACGTCTCGATGCTCCACGCGGTCACCCTCGGCGGTACGGGCAAGCATGGCGGCGACCGGCATCCGAAGATCCGCCACGGCGTGATGATCGGGGCGGGCGCCAAGATCCTCGGCAACATCGAGGTCGGGGCCTGCGCCCGGGTCGCGGCGGGATCGGTGGTGCTCCATCCGGTGCCCCCCTGCACGACCGTCGTGGGCGTGCCGGCCCGCGTCGTGGGCTCGGCCGGCTGCTCCGACCCGGCCCGCGCCATGGATCAGCTCGTCGACATGGACCAGTTCGTCCACGCGATGGACGGCATCTGAGCGCCGGCCCGCGCTTGCCCCGCCGGTTTGCGCGTGGCAAGGCGGACGCCCATTCCCGGCCGCCCGCGGCGCTCCGCACCGGGCCCGACTTCCCCGCGGCCGGGGCGTCTTCACGGCTAAAGCGAAGAGGCCAGCGTGAACAAGACCGAAATGGCGAAGGTGGAGGGCTACCTTCGCCGCAAGTTCGCCAACCATTCCCTCCGTCTCGTCGCCCGCCCGAAGAAGACGGATTCGGCGGAGGTCTATCTCGGCGAGGAGTTCATCGGCGTTCTGTCGGTCGACGATGAGGACGGCGATCGCTCCTACAACTTCTCGATGGCGATCCTCGACACCGATCTCGAGGATTGAGGGTCGCTCAGCCGCCGGTCGGCGCGGTGCCGAAGAGGCGTTCGAGCGCCTGGAGCGCCCCGCTCCAGGCGGACAGGCGATCGGCCGCGAAGCGCAGCCGGAACGAGAGGTCGCCGACCTGCACCTCGCTCAGGCAGGCGGTCTCCGGCGCCGAGAGCGTTCCTTGCGCGGCGCAGCGTGCCGCAAAGCGGCTGCCATCGGCCTCAGCGAGGTAGAGATCCTCGCCCTCGAAGGGTGAGCCTGGCTTGAAGCGCCGCCGCACCAGCCCCTCGGCGAGGGGCTCCACCGTGGCGGTAAGGAAGCGGGCATAGCGCCGGGCGGGGCTCAGCGGAGCCTCCGTGTCGGGTGCGCGGGTGATGGTCACGTGCAGGCGGTCGGGGCCGCCCGCCGCGGCGAGATCGATCCAGGGAATGACGAGATCGAGCCGCTCGGCCGCTTCCCTGCCCGGGACCGGCCCGGCGAACCAGGCGGCCGGCAGCACGACGCGGCGTCCGGCCGGATCGGCGGTGCTGCGCAGGCCCACGGGAGCCGGCGCCCGGGTGAGCCAGGCCGTGGCCAGTCCGGTGCTGGCGATCGCCCCGCCGAGAATGATCGTGCCCGCCATCACGACCATCCGGTCGATCGGAATCCGGCGCGGCGCGGCCTCCCGCGCCCTTCGCGCCATCGCGACGCCTGCTCCCGGTCCCATTGCGGTCATCTCCGGTGGCCGGCCGTGCTGGCGGCCTTCCGCAGAGACGATCGGTCGCGAGGCTTAACGCCGGCTTACTGCGATTCGCAGCTCCCGCGCAGTCTCACGCCGGCACGGCAGCGCCCTGCCTGTGGATAACAAAATCTTAACCATAACAAACCGTTAGCGTCGCGGCAAAGTGGCTCCGTCCTGGTCTCGCGACGGAGCTGACGATGATTCTCACGCCGACCGCCATCGAGAATCTGCAAACCCTGGTGCTCGGGCTCGCCTTTGCGGGGCTGCTGGCCAGCGGCTTCGAACTCGTCACCGCCCGCCGCGCAAGCTTCGGTCTGCTGCAGAGCGGGGGAGTGGCCGCGCTGGCCTGCCTGCCGGTGCTGGCCTTCGGCGCGCCCTTCATCATCCTGCGCAACACCGTGCGCGGCCGGCGGATCGAGCGCCGCCCGATCCCCTTCGTGATGCTGGCGACGATGATCGCCTGCGGCTGGAGCCTCGTGTCGGGCCGCGTCGTCCTAGACCTTGCTCAGCGCGTTGCCGGAGCGTGAGGCGTCAGCGATTCGCGGTCGTGACCGGCGAGGCGACGCCGTTGAGGGACACCCAGGCGAGGCTGTCCTGGCCCTCGCGCTTCACATAGGTGTAGCCGGTGCGCTGCCACGCCAGGATCGCGTTCGTCTTGTTGTCGAGGATGTAGTCGCCGCGATCGGTCCGCACCATCAGGACGGCGTGACCTTCGCCGATCTCGTCGATGACCACGGTCATGCGCAGGGCACGGCGCGGCAGACCGCGCTCAACCAGCATCCGGCGCTTGAGGAGTTGATAATCCTCGCAGTCGCCGTATCCGTCGTCGGGAAAGTCCCAGCGGTCGACGACGCCCCAATGGACCTGATCGGTGAGAGGCTTGATCCGCGCATTGACGCGCCGGTTGACCGCCACGAGGGTCTTCATCAGGGCCGGGGTCAGGGTGATGACCGCCGGCTCGCTGGTATCGACGGCGCATTCGGCCGCATAGCGTTGGCAGAAGTCGGTCCAGGCGCTCACCGGCTTGGCAGTGCCGCCGCGCTCGATTGCCGCGCTGGCGTCCGGCAGGGCCGCGAGGGTCTGCGTCTGGGCTTGGCTCGTCGCGCCCCCGATCAGCAGCGTGGCACCGACCAGGGTGAGCTGCGCGACGCGGGCGCAACGTGAGAAGAGGCCCTGGCGATCGACGCCGCTCGCCCGGTCAAGGCCGTCCACCACAACCCGCATCTGCCCCATCGACCTGTGTGCATCATTCTTGCACACAGGCTGCCACGGGGGAGGGGCCCGCTCAACCGAAAAATTTAAACCTTAGTGAACGCCTCTGCCCCAATTCGGTTCCAATTCGACACATCTTTTTCGGCTGATTCGCCTTCAGCGGTTGGCGGTCATGGTCGGCCCGGTGGCGCCGCCCAGCGAGACCCAGGCGACGGCGTCCTGGGCCTCGCGCTTGATGAAAGTGTAGCCGGTGCGGTGCCAGGGCAGCACCGCGCTGGTCTTGTTGTCGAGCACGAGGTCGCCGCGGTCGGTGCGCAGCATCAGCACCGCATGGCCCTCGCCCTTCTCGTCGATCACCACCGTCATGCGCATCGCCCGCCGCGGCAGGCCGCTCTCGGCCAAGAGCTTGCGCTTGAGCAGCTGGTAATCCTCGCAATCGCCGGTGCCGTCCTCGGCCAGGTCCCAGCGGTCGGGCACGCCCCAATGCTCCTGGTCGGTGAGCGGGCGGATGCGGCTGTTCACGCTGCGGTTCACGCCGGTGATGGTCTGCCACAGCCGCGGGCTCAGCGTGATCGTGTCCGGCTCGCTCACATCCACCGCGCATTCCGACGCATAGCGGCGGCAGAAGTCCGTCCAGGCGGCGATCGGTCGGGCGGTGCCCAGGGTGGGCGCCGCGAGGGTCGGCGCGGGCAGCGCCGCCAGCGTCTGCGCCTGTCCCGGGCTCCCGCCGGCGAGCACGGCCAGCGCGACCGCCACGCCCCGGGTGATCATCCGCCTCGTCATCCCTTCGCTCGCGCCCGTCATCGGTGCCGTCCCCGTTCGTTGGCGACACCATGGCGGCAGGCAGGCTCGGGGGCGCTGAAATCGATCCGCGCAATTTTATCGAAGTTCGGCGCGGACTTCGCCGCCCTCGCTTAGACCGAAGAGCCGGTCAGGAGATCTCGTGAAATCCGGCCCATCCCCTTCATCGCCGCGAAACCATGCGGGCCCGCCAGAAACACCGGCCCGCCCTGCGGTGTTGTCCCGCCCCGGGCGCGACCCGGAGGATCAGCAGGGAGATCGCCGAGATGGGCACGCCGACGCCAGCCGACACCGATGCGCTGCCGAACGGGCCGCTCGATGCCGCCGCCGTGCACCTGTGCGTCGACATGCAGAGGCTCTTCGCCGAGCAGACCGCATGGCACATGCCCTGGATGGCGCGCGTGCTGCCGCGGGTGCGGCGCCTCGCCGAGCGTTTTCCGGAGCGCACCATCTTCACCCGCTTCATCCCGGCGCGGAACCCGGGAGAGGGGAGAGGCTGCTGGAAGCGCTACTATGAGCGCTGGGCCTGCATGACCCTCGAGCAACTCGGCGAGGACATGGTCGCGCTCGTTCCCGACCTCGCCTCCTTCGCGCCGCCGGCGCAGGTGGTCGACAAGCGCGTCTACTCACCCTGGCTGGAATCGAGCCTCGAGCAGATCCTGCGGGAGCGCCGGGCCGACACCCTGGTCATCACCGGCGGCGAGACGGATGTCTGCGTGCTCGCCACGGTGCTTGGCGCCCTCGACCGGGGCTACCGGATGGTGCTCGCCACGGACGGCCTCTGCTCCTCCTCCGACGAGACGCACGACGCGATGCTCACCCTCTATCAGCAGCGCTTCGGCCAGCAGCTCGAAACGGCCACGACCGATCAGATCCTGCGCAATTGGACGTGACATTCCGCAGATCATTGCCCGAATGCAGGACGATCTGGCATTATCCTTCGCAGCTCGAATCGGATCTTACGCACACGCCAATGTGAAGACAGAAGATGGAACTTTTGTTCGGAAGGGCGTGATCCTGCGCGACATCTATGGCATGAGGTCATGTGGCGTGACATAGTCTCGTCCGATTTGGCGGATAGGAGGTCGACCCTGATATCCGCCAAGGCCGGAGGTGATCCGATGCGAAGCTACAACCTCTTCCGCCTGAAGGATCCGAGCGGCCTCGTCTGTGCGGTTCCGGAAGACTATGCGGTGCCGTCCTTCGTCACGGGCTCGCGCTGGGTCTTCGACGGCAAGCTTGACGGCAGCGCGCACCCCCTCGGCTTCGACCGGGCGGCTGCGGCGACCGCGGTGCGCTTCAACGGCTTCTATCTGTTCCAGTGCATGGATGCCGGGAGCGCCTGACCCTTCGGCGACCGTGTCGAAGATTCGTTAATGACCCGCGCGCAAGCTGCCGGCGGACGGCTCGTCGAAGCCGGAGGGCCGGGTTTGCGGGATGTCTGAACTGCGCAAAGAGGTGCGTCTGCGGACCTTCCTGAAGGGGCGCATCGTCTTCAACAACGGCAATGCGTCGATGGATTGTCTGGTCCGCGACCTGTCGGCCACGGGCGCGCGGCTGACGCTGAGCCAGACGGCGGTGCTGCCGGACGCCTTCGACCTGCTCATCCCGGCAAAGGACAAGCTCTACAAGGCCACCTTGCGCTGGCGGCGCAGCGACAGCGTCGGCGTCGCCTTCCAGAATGACCGGATGGAGACGCCGGCCGCGCCGGCAGCGGTCGAGACCTCCGCGGCGGTTCTCCTGCAACGCATCCACGAACTCGAAACCGAGAACGCGACCCTGCGCCGCCTCCTTGCCGAGGCCGAGGCGGCGATGATGGACAAGATCGCCTGACGGGCCGGCCCGGAGGCGACGAAGGGCCGCTCCGTTTCCGGAGCGGCCCTTCCATTGCCGGACCGCGGTCCGGCGGCTTCCTCAATCGGCGCTCAGGCGCAAAGGCCGGAGGCGACGATCCAGGCCAAGTCCGCCGACGACCGCGGCTGATGACAATGAGACACTGGATCACCTCCTTTCCGTTGTTGACGACATCCAGAATGTCGGGGAGGGCGGCCCGCGGCGCAAGCTGCCGGCACCGCGGCCATCGGCCCTGGCGCCGCCGCCTTGACCGCGGCCGTATCCGCGCCACCTGTGGCGCCATGAAGCGCAGGCGTCTCATCAGGCTCGCGAGCGCCGTCACCGTGATGACGCTCGGCGGCGTGGGCTATGCCGCGCATCGGCGCAGTTCCAATCCCTATTACGGGGGGCCGGTCAGCGATCATTTCGACGGCACGCGCTTCTTCTCGCCGGGCCAGCCGCAGGACAAGGATCTCGTCGAGCTGGCGCGCTGGCAGCTCGGCGGCCGGCGCGAGATCTGGCCGTCGCACTTCCCGAGCCCCTTCGCGGCCGACACCCCGCCCGAGCGGGTCGCGGGCCTGCGGGTCGTCCATATCGGCCATGCCAGCCTGCTGATCCAGGTGGCCGGCCGCAACATCCTGATCGACCCCGTCTATGCGAAGCGGGCGAGTCCGATCGGCTTCGCGGGTCCCAGGCGCGTGAACCCGCCCGGGATCGCCTTCGAGGCCCTGCCGCCGATCGACGCGGTGCTGATCACCCACAACCATTACGACCATCTCGACGGGCCGACTCTGGCTCGGCTCTGGGCGGAGCACCAGCCGCTCTTCGTCGCCCCGCTCGGCAACGATGCGATCATCCGTTCCTACGACGCGACGATCGCGGTCGAGACCCGCGACTGGGGCGGCACGGTCGATCTCGGCGGCATCGCGATCCATCTGGCGCCCGCCTATCACTGGTCGGCCCGCGGCATGAACGACCGCCGCATGGCGCTGTGGAGCGCCTATGTGCTCACCACCCCGCACGGGGCGCTCTACCATGTGGGCGACACCGGCTACGGCGACGGCGCGATCTTCCGGACCGTCCGCGACCGCTTCGGCCCGATGCGCCTTGCGACGCTGCCGATCGGCGCCTACGAGCCGCGCTGGTTCATGCAGGCGCAGCACATCAATCCGGAGGAGGCCGTGCGCATCGCCATGGAGGTCGGGGCCGCGCAGGCGCTCGGCCATCACTGGGGAACGTTCCGGCTCACCAACGAAGGGGTGGAGCAGCCCGCTATGGCGCTCGCGGCGGCGCTGGACGCCGCGTCCCTGCCGCCCGACAGGTTCCTTGCCCTGCGACCGGGGCAGGTCTGGACCGGATGAACCGGGGCGCCGCATCGCAGCGCCGCCCGGCCTCTCGGGCTCGGTCCTGTCGTTGCCCGGGGACGACGCGATCAACCGATGCGCGGTGCCGCCGAGCCCCGGCGCTTGGCGAATCGTGAGCCGGCGTCGGGCGGACAGGCCGGGTTCGACGAGGGCGGAAGCATCCCCTCCCACGGGCGCAGACGCATTCCCGTCACCGAGCGGACCCGAGATCCATGGCGGCCGGCGCGCGAGCGTCGTGCGATGAGGGCGCGAGGTCGGACGTCGCCATGCGTCGCGCGAAGCGAACGCGATTGCGGCCGTCCGACTTGGCCCGATAGAGCGCCTCGTCGGCGAGCTCGACCAGACATGGCCACGCCTCTTGGCCGCGCCGACCACGCGCAACGCCGAAGCTCGCCGTCACCCTGACGGGCGTCCCGTCCGGCGTCGTGAAACGCGCGCGTTGCAGAGCGATGCGAACCTTTCTGGCCACCGTGATCGCGCCCGACAGGTCGGCGCCCGGCACGAGAACGGCGAATTCCTCGCCTCCGAACCGAGCGATGACGTCGCTGGCGCGGAGCACAGACTGCAGCAGCTCGGCCATCTGGATCAGCACGCGATCGCCGGTCGCGTGGCCGTAGGTGTCGTTGATCGCCTTGAAGTGATCGATGTCGATGAGGATGAGGCATACCTTGTCGTCGGCGCTTCCGGGTGGCGATTGCGCGAGGCGATCCAGCATGCGGCGATTCAGGAGCCCGGTCAGGCCATCCGTCTCCGCCTGAACCCGCAACTCGCTCGTCATCGTTGCACGCTCCTCGATCTTGCCTTGGAGCACCTCGATGGCCTGAAACAGGCTGAGGATCTCACCGGCCTGGCTCGGGCGCGGCTGACGCACGGCCGGCCGATCCTCGGCCAGCCTGCGGACCTCCTCATGGGCGTGGATGAGCGGGCGGAAAATGTGAATCC
The DNA here is from genome assembly GCF_000022085.1 of Methylobacterium nodulans ORS 2060. NCBI lineage: Bacteria > Pseudomonadati > Pseudomonadota > Alphaproteobacteria > Hyphomicrobiales > Methylobacteriaceae > Methylobacterium > Methylobacterium nodulans. Next base: position 2,882,512 of record NC_011894.1, on the reverse strand, counting down.
TGATGGAGAGGATGAGGCCGATCAAGAGCGCGACGGTGGCCGAGGTCACCAGCACGGCCGTCGTCAGCGTCGCCAGGGCCAAGGCGCGCGCCTCCACGAATCTCTCGACGGCGGCATCGAGGAAGGCGCGGCGATAGGACTCGATCGGCCGCATCGTCGGAACGAAGCGCTCGGTGAATTCGGTCGCCGTCATGGAGTAGCGTCCCTGCTGCCGGCCCTCTCTGATCAGCCGGTCGATCAAGCCGAGACTGTCGCCGAAGAAATGCCTGTCGATTTCCGCGCGGCCCGCCGCCAGCGACGGGTTGCCGTAAAGTGCGCTCTGGCTCCGGATGATGTGCCAGAGTTCGAGCAACCTGCGCTGGCTTCGCCTGCTGTCGACGACATTCTTCAGGGGCAGCCTCTCTCCGGTCGCGATCGGAGCGATGATCTCCGAGCCGATTCTGCCGCCATACTCGCGAAGGTCGCTCAGCATCTGACCGACGAGGACGGGCGCAGCGAGGCCGCTGTCGTGTTGGACAAGCGCGTCTGCTCTCCACGAGACGATAGCCTGGAATGCGTCGAACACCGCGAACATGCTTTCGATCGCGTCCTGGAACTCCTCGCGTTTGAGCGGCGAGCGCGGACGGGACGCCACGTGATCGACCTTGGCCCTCGCTGCGGCGAGCCGATCGCGGACCCGCGCGAGCAGGCCGGTCGGGACCGGGTGGTTGTGGAGCCCGAACGGGGCGTCGGACGCCGTGGCGATCCGGGCGAGTGCCGCATCGGTGCGCGCCCGATACTCCGCAAGGCGCTTTGCCCCGATGCTGTCGGATGACGGCTCTTCGGACATGACGATATTGGCCGGACCGCGCTCGGCCGAAATGTAGGTCGCCGCGTCCAGGATCAGCCGGTAATCCTGAATGTCGTGCAGGTTCTGTCGCGCCAGGGTGAACGCGTGATAGGTGGGGGCGATGATCGTGAATGCGAGGGTGGCTGTGCAGAGAATGACAAGAAACACACGGATCGACAGTTTTTGCTCAAAGCTATAGCGAATGCCGGTGTATCCCGCTTGGCGACGGATCGCACCGTTCGGCTTTCTTGCTCCGGTTGTGAGCTTCTTTTTGAATGTCGGCAGCGTGAAGAGGTGGGTGCGCATATTTGGATCGGAGCCTGGAATTCTTGAAAAGATTTATAGGTAATATGATAACGATCGCCGCCTTCGTTTTGGTGAAGGCGATTGGTTATGGGTTTGTTGCAACCGGGCGGCGTGCCAAGGTGTTAGGGAAATTCAAGCCGCTCGCCGTGACATGCTCGCGCGCCATTGCGTCCGTTTGGCGCCCTGCTCTCACAAGCATCACAGCTGCAGACTCGATGGAACTGACCTGCGTGGTAGCCGCCCCGTTCCTCATGCTGAGGCGCCGGCGATCAAAGATCGCGCAGCCTCGAAGCACCCCGGACCGGTGCTCCCACCAGCCGACCCGGATTTGGGACGAACGTTCAGGCGTGCGTGCCGGCTGATGCCGGCCAGAGGCCCGCTAGCGCGGGCGCCTCAGCATGAGGGCGGTTGGGGCTGTCATAGGGGCGCCCTTGATGCGTCGGCATCTCGGGCCTTTGGTCTGAGAGCGGTGCGGGCTCGGCAGCTCAGGGAGCAGGCGATACGGCCAGCGCAGCGACCGCGAAACCGAGATGCGTCGCACCATGGGCGACCATCGCGCTTTCGAGGTCCTGCCGCATGAAGAGCCAGCCATAGGTCAAGCCGCCGATCGCGTTCAGCAGGATCGTCCGGGCCGCGATGCCCGACGTGATCTCTGCCCCGGTGAGCGCGACGGCCGGCAGGTGGAGGATGCCGAAGAACAGGGCGGCGGCGACATTGCCGGTCCATGCCGCGGCGGCGAGCGGAGCGCTCGACCGGCGCAGCAACCACGCTGCGAGCCAGGTCAGCAGGCTCATCAAGCCGAAGCGGATCATGATCTCCTCGGTAATGCCGCCGTAGAGCAGGCCAGCGGCCAGCATGTGCGGCGTCCAGCCCTCCACGATATCGGGCGGTTGAGCGCTCGCTCCGCGCCAGACCGGTACGGTGAGCCAATCCGCGAGGGCGAGGATGACGCCGAGACCGAGCCCAACGCGCGCCGGCCCGAGCCAGGACCACAAGGAGGGCCAGGGAGAGCGGCGCAAGGCATGGTCGTAGAGCCGCGAGCGGAAGCCGAGCTTCGGCGCGAGCGCCGCACCGACAGCCGTCAGGACGACGAGCATGATCAGCGGGTTGATCACCAGCGCCAGTCGCGGCACGCCGGGAATGTCCGGCGTCGCCAGGAGGATCGAGAAGACCCCCGGCAAGCCGGCGGCGATGATGATGATGAGCGCGCCCATCCAGCGCGCGCGAGAGACAGCGGCCGTCATCGCCGGCGCTCCGCTGCTCCGGAGGGGCCAGGGCGATGCTCAAGGAGATCGCCCGGCCGTCCGTCCAGCCCCCGGCAGATCATGTCAGAGGCCGCGCGGGGGATGATCGGCGAAGGCGAGTGTTCGCCCGGAACAGAATAGTCCGGCATCGGCCCCTCGCATCAGGTCGTCTCCGCATGCCCGCGCCTATACAAGAGCAACCGGGCATGCACAAGCCGGCCGGACAGTGCACGCCGGTCATCAATGAGCCGGCTACGCAATGACTGATTCGCGCACGTCCAGGACTGTCAGCGACTTGGTAAGGCCTGAGCGTGTCTCCCAGGTGATCGACTGACCCGTGCTCAGCCCGATCAGAGCCGCACCGATCGGGGTCAGCACCGAGATCTTGCCCTGCTCGATATTGGCTTCACCGGGATAGACCAGGGTGACAATCTGCACGCGGCCGGTCGTGTCGTCACGGAACTCGACCTGGCAGCCCATCCGCACGAAAGGCGGGAGGCGCCCGCGGCCCGCGACGATCTGGGCGCGATCCAGCTCGTCGGCCAGGCAGGACGCGACGTCCGGCATTCGATCCTGCGCAGCCGCGGCCAGGGCGGACAGGCGCTCGTGATCCTCGACGGTCATCTTGATGCGCGGCTTGCCCGTGCCGTCCGGTGTCTTCTTCACAGCGATGGTCATCGTGGAGGCTTCCCTCTTGGTCAGGCCGCACTGGGACCTGGATCGTGATCCCCATCCGTGTCCGGACGGATCGTCGTCGGTTTTTGCAGGTCGCGCCGTCGCTGCTGCAGCGAAACCACCTTCGAAGAGGCGGCATCGTCGCTCTGCCCTGGCTGCGACGGGCGAGGGCGATCGCTGTTTGGCGTGGTCATGGGCGAAGTCCTTCGCGCGGCAGATGCGCCGGCATGCGATGCGCAAGCCGATGGGCGCCGGGACGGGCGCACGCCCTATCCGGCAGAAGCACTGACGACTTGCAGGTTGAACGGAGTGCCCACCTGTATGGGCTGGCCCTTCAGCAGCTGTCCGCAGACGCCGCACTGTCCCCCGAGCGGGACGGCGACCGCGCGCCGTCGGCTCGGGGCTACTTGCCCGCGATCAGGTTACCTGCCCGATGCAGGCCACGCTGGAAGGTCGCAACGAACGGCATGATGCAGCGAGTATTGGCCAAACTGTCCCGCTTGTCAAATGGGCCAATCGGCCAGTCTCGATCGAGTCCGGAAGCGCGCCGGAGCAGCGTTGCTTGACATCCGGGCTGCTCGGCCGATGTCGCCAGCGCTGCGCCAAGCTGCCTTCGGCGTCCCTGCCGGATGCCTGCATCATGCGAGCGTTGCGGAGCGGCGGCGCAGTCCTGACCGGACGGCTCGGCCTCTCACCCGAACCCGTTCAGGGCATGCACGACCTCGGCCATCAGAGGGCGGCGGCTCGGATCGGCTGCGGTGCAGGCCCGCTCAAGGTCGCAAAGCGCAGGATCGCCGTCCGGAATCAAGGCAAGCAGCTCGCCGAGAAGGATTCCGAAGGCCCGGACCTCGATCCGCTGGAGCGCGGCCCCGAGCGATCCACCCGGCAAGGCGGAGGCCGCACCGAAATCGCTGAGGACCGCCGCACCGGCCTGTCCGTCCCACAGCACGTTGTGACCATAAAGATCGCCGTGAAGAAGGCCCGTCGCGTGCAGATGCGCGGCGGCGGCCGCGATGCCGCGGGCGAGCCGCAGCGCCCTCGCCGCGGAAAGCCCCGATCCCGGGTCGTAGACGTCGCGGCTGCAGCTCTCCAGGCTCGGCGGGCCGGCCAGGACGCGCCAGTCCGCCGGGAGGAGGGGCATCACCAAGCCCTGCTTCCGATCGGGATGAGCGGTCACGCGCCCCAGAGCGCCCGCGAGATGCGGGTGCGGGCCGGCGGCCAGGCAGGCCGCCATCTCGCGTTCGGGCAGGCCGTCGCTCGTCATCGCGCCCTTGAAGAGCTTGAGCGCGACCGGTCGTCCCGTTCCCTCTCCATCCGGACGCCAGATCCCGCGGTGAACCCACCCGGACGCCCCCTCGCCGAGACGCTCGCCGCATTCCAAATGGGACCAGGCCACGGCGGCGCCTTCGGCCCGCCCCAGCTCCGGCTCGCAGGGATTCCCCGACCACGACAGCCAAGCGAGGCGCGGCAGCTCGACGAGCCAGGCTGGCAGCGCCTCGAAGCCGTTGGCGGAGAGCCGCAGCAATTCGAGATTGGGGGCCGCCGCGAGCGTGTTCGGCAGATCCCGCAGGCGATTGCCCGCCAGCATCAGCTTCTGAAGAAGCGGACGATTGCCCAGGGCCCCGGGCAGGCGTTCGATGCGGTTGTCGGTGAGCGTGAGCCACCGCAGGAACGGCGGCAGCGACTCGGCGGGCACGTCGCGCAGACCCGTACTGCGAAAGCCGATCTGGCCGAGCGCGGGACAATCCCCGAGCGAAGGCGGAAGACGCTCGAATCGCGTGCCCGAGCAGAACAGCACGCGCAGCTTGCGCAGGCGTCCCAGGTCGTGCGGCAGCGCCGAGAGAGAGCCGCCGCTGAGGTCGAGCAGTTCCAGCGTGTCGGCCAGACCGAAGATCTCGCGAGGGAACTCGGATACGATACCTGGCAGACGCAGCTCCCGCGTGCCGGCGAGGTCGCCGCGGCCAAGCGCGCGGAGCAGGTCTGACGGGGAGGGCGAGGCCGGCATCGAGCTTACCAGGGTTGGACTTCCGAGCGGTCATGCCGGAGGAGCGGCGTGGGACGCGGCGAGGCCGAAGCATGACGCCTCGCCTGACCGCCGCGGCGGCGGGGCCATGTAACACGGGATGCGGCTGCCGTGCGGGAGAGCCCCGGCGGGCTGTCCAAGGGCCGGCGGCGTCCCGGAGAGACGGCCCCATGGTCTGCGGGAGCCCTTGCGAGTTCCATGCGTTCCTCCGCATCAGGCCATCGCGTCAGGACTCGGAGAACCCCCGATGCCGCATCGTGGCTATACCGTTCGCAAGGACCGAGAGGGTTGGGGCGTCTACCAGCTGCACACGGGTGAGCCGGTCCGCGTGAACGGCCGCGTGCAGACGGGGCTGCCGCGCGAAACCGCCGCAGAACTGGCCTCGGCCTTGAAGACTCTCAACGAGCCCGAAGCGGCTTCCGGCGAACGGCTCGTCCGGAATTCGGCGTGATCACCAGACCGCGCAGCGTCCGGCGATCGGTGCCCGATGACGATCACCGGCGGATGCGTCCCGTCGTCGAAGGCGACGGCCTCACCGCGTCCACGAGTGCGCCCTGGATTCCGCCGGGCTCCGCAACGGGCCATCACGCCTGGTCGGCGTCACGGCCTGAAAGGTCAAGCTCCTGGTGGCGCTACCATTCTGTTCTCGCACCAGGGGATCTGTGACAGGATGGCACGCTCCGGACGAGGAGGCCGATCATGATCCGCATGCTCGCCTATTCGAGCTTTCTCGTGATCCTGCTTACCGGCATCGCCGTCTCCGCCACCTGAAGCGGGCCCATGCCAGGAGAGGCGAGACCCGACCGGCGGTTCGGGCGGCCCGGATCCCGCCTCTCCGCCGTCAGAGGCCGATGTCATCTCCTCCGACGCGGCATCATCGCGTCAGCCGCAGGCTTCCGACGCTCTTGGCGATCTGATTGAAGGCGGAAATCAAAGTGTTCGCGTCATTCGCGACGAAGGCTTGGCTCGACGACGACGCGCAGTTGCTCAGAAGGCTCAAGCCCTTGTCGTCGATCGAGTCCGATGGAGTGCTGAACCCGATGGTGTAAACGGAAATCCCGGCCGCTTTCGCATTGGTGTAAGCCTGCGTCGTCAGCGCGTCCAAGGCATTGCGTATGTTGATTGGCGTCGTCAAGTCCTGGTTTGTCGGCGGAAATCGTGAGCTGGGATTGCTTCCGTCTGTATTCACTATGTAACCAATTGATGTGTAAACTGACTTGTTGTAGTTTTTATCTGGAATGGGCGGCGCGTGCTGGATCCGAGCCGGGCTGTCGGCTGTCATCCTCGTGCCGGTCTTGCTTTGGGGGGCGCGGACGGCGCTTGGTGCAGGCGGTCCGTGCGAAGCTGGTCTGTCTTGCCCGCAGCCGCAGCAGTTCTGTTCATGACCAACAGAAGCACGCCCAGCCGGGGATCAGGACCCGAACTGGGCGTCTCTGACTGAATTCGGGTGTGATGATGGGCTCCCTTGCTGTTTCGCCGGACGAGAAACCCGCCTTCGGCAACAGCGGTTCCAGCTTGAGAACATGCTCGCGTTGAGAATCACCCTGTTCTTAGTCTGGCTTGTCAAGCTGTTAAATTCATGGCGAAGCTGAAACCTGCGGAATGGTGTGCCGTTCAGGTCGAGGCGCGACTCTATTGAGGAAGCTGGTTGTGAGGCACAAAACCGAGCTGCGGATAAAGAGAAGGTTCCTGCGCGATCTTGACGGGATACTTGTCCATCGGTCCACGACGGGCGTGAGCGCCGCCTCCCCGGACCAGCAGGTGGACCCGCGTGAGGACTCATCCGACCCCGGCTGAGTGACGCCGTATCGAGCACGGCTTGGTCTCCGCCTGAGGCCTCATCCTCGCGCGGGCGGATCGGAATTCTCCCGTATGGCGGGCCAGCAGCCCCCGGCGGCTTCTCGCCGACCCGGCCTCGCCGTCAGGCCGCGGCCGAGCGTCCTGGGCAAGAGGCATTCTCTTCGATGCAGCCCCTCACCCAGCGCATTGCATCCTCGGCGCTGTCGAACACCTGGGCTGGCAGGTGCGAGCAGGGGCCGAATCCTGCTTCGATGAACCAGCGGCCCGCGAATTCATCGCTCACCGAGTTGCGAAGCTGAGTGATGACTGCCAGAAGAGTGTCGTTCAGGAACACCAGCATACCGTCTTCGAATCCGGTTTCGAGAGCGATGCGGGCCGGCTGTGATCTGAGTTGAGCGGTCATGGGCGCCGCATACCGGAACCGCCGCGCTCTTGCTTTCACTAATGATAATACAACTGTGCCGTCGCATGCCGGCGGGCCTCCGACGTCCGCGACACGGTCGCCCAAAGGGCCGGGATGCCGACCGCCGGCCGGCGGCAGGCCGGATCGCCGGGCGGAGAGCAAGGGCTCATTGAGGTCAGGCCACGCAGTTGCGGTGGTACCGATGCGTATGCCGATGGCGGCGCCGACGCTGCCGCCGAAAGGGGCCGCGGCCAGCGCCAGACCATCTCCGTGAGAAGCCGTCAGCGCGGCTGCCGCGGTAATGCCGGCAAAGGCTGTGGCGACGATGATTCACGATCGGGATACGACCGCTCGGTCGCTCGAGGCTTCTGGTGCGCCGCGTGAGGCGAGCGGCGGGGCGCCGCCGCACCGCCCTGCCTGACCATGCGCTATCCCGGCTTCCGCTGCGTCGCCGCAGCCTTGAATGCGTCGGCCTTGGCCGGGTCGGATCCCTTGAGGTCGCCGCGTGCCGCGCGGCCGTCATGCGCCGGATCGGTGCCGGTGCCATGACGGCTTCTGGTGACGGGCTCTCCTGCGTGGCTGCTGCCGTCCTTGATGCCGATATTCTCCTCCCGCTCCAGCGGGTTCAGTGGCTTGCGGGTCTCTGTCATCGGTGCCTCCCGGGGGACTTGTTCAGGCCGACCATCAGCCTGAGGTCGTGTCGCGATCGGCGGCTCCTCTCGAGGCTCCGCCCTGCGCGGTCCGCGCCGCAACCGACGGTCGGCGCGGCTGGGGTCAGCCTCAACGCAGCAGACCGCCCTCGGGTGCCGCCGGCAGCCGGCGCGCGCTCCACGAACTGCGGCATCGCCGGCCGGTTCAGCGCGCCCGACCCGTCCCGGTCAGGGCGCGAACCTGCGCGTCGCGAAGCGGCCACGAGGCTGACGCCCGCGATCATGAGAGCGCGTGGCGGCAAGACCTGAGAGCCGGAATGGCTTGGGTTGCCGATCGCGGCGGCTCGCCCCGGGGGCGGGCCGATTTTCGCGACCCTGTGCCTTTCCGGTTCACGGCGACGACCCGCGCGCTCCGATCACCTCCCCCTGAGGTTCGCCCGCCTCGGTGATGCTCCGTTCCGGGGCAGCCGAGCTACGTTTCACCCGTGCGCCCGCGCGCAGACCGCTCCAGCCGTGATCGAGGATCGTGGCGGCGATCTGCAACCGAATCCGTGTCGCTCGTGTTATACGGCACAGCTTCCGCAACCTTGGACTCCTCTGATGCTGACCCTCGCGCTCCTCACGGCAGGCAACCTGCTGCTTGCCGGAATCTTCTCTGTCGTTGCCGTGCTCGCCGACTAGGCGGGCCGGCGCCGCGGGCCCGATCCGGGGGCGGGCGGTCCGCCGCAGCTGATCGTGCGGTTGACGCAAGGGAGGGGGTGCGCCCGCGCATAGCTCGGCGGTGCGCAGGCGCTATGTGGGCCGGATGCCGAATCCCTCGACTGTTGCCGACCTCTGCAATGCCGATCTCGTCACCCGCGCTCAGGTGGATGCCGCCATCGCGGCCTTCCTCTCGGATCCGACGCCCGGACCGCACCGCATCGCGGAGGGCGTGACGATCGACATTGCGGCCGCCGTCCAGGAGCATCCCTGGGCCCACATGGTGGCGTATGATGCGGAGGTGAGCCGCACGGCCCGCCATCTCGCCGTTAGGACCGCCGTCCTGCTCGCTATCCTCGGCTGACGCAGGGGGTCTCCGTGCCGGAGTCCTGCTCAATCGCGGTTGCCCAAAGTTCCCTCGTTGCAGCACTCGGCCGCACCACCCATTCGGCCAGTTGCCTTGTGCGCTGCACCATGGCATTTAGGGGATGCGCGGTCGCGATGGCGTCGCGATCGCGCTGCCCTCTTTGGGCGTTTCCTCCCTAGACTTCGGGCCGTTCCGCAAGGGCGGCCTTTTTTCTGTCTCGAACGCATCCGGGATCGGCGCGCGGGCGCCGCCCTCGCTGGCCCGTCTCACGGGACAGCGTGCCTCGTCTCCCGACGGTGCGCATGACCGTTCATGCCGGTGGATGCGGCGCGCTTTGCGCGGCCGGCTGCCGCATGGCGGCGCTTTCCGCCGCGAAGGACTCCATCTCTCCGCAGCCCGCGGGTGCTGCCGGGCCATCGGGATGTCACGTCGCCCCGGCAACCAACGGCCGGCGGCGGATCTTCCGGAATCCGGTCCTGCATGCCCAGCGACAGTCACGGTCGATGCATGGCGCCGTTCGTGCCCGGATGGAGCACCTTTTCCTGATCCTCCGCTGATCGGGGCGGGCTCATTTCCTCGGGGTGCGAAGCGCCGTCGGGAGGTGAGGCATGAACAGCACCCCCTTTCTCCTCATGCGCGACGCGGCTGTGCGCCGGCTGGCGAGCCTGCGCACCACGCAGCGCCTGTTTGCCGCCATGGCGGCCTCGCTCGTCTTCACCTTCGTGGTGGCGCCGCTGGCCGCGAAGAGCCGGAAGGCCGAGCTCGTCATCGTGCCGGCCCTCGACATCCTGCAATCCGTGCCGGTGCAGCTGCTGATGGACGAGCCCGTCTCGGCCCTCGACGTGCTGACCGCCGAGACCCTGCGCACCGACCTCCTCGATCTCTGGACCGAAGGGCGCATGCCGATCCGGGCGATCCTCATCGTCACGCACAACATCGAGGAGGCGGTGCTGATGTCCGACCGCATCCTGGTGTTCTCGTCCAATCCGGGGCGGATCGTGGCCGAGATCAAGTGATGCTGCCGCAGCCGCGCAACCGCCTCGACCCCGCCTTCCGGGCGCTCGTCGACGACATCTACGCCCGCAAGACGGGCAGGCCGACCTGTCGGCCCTGGCGAGCGAACTCCAGCTCGAGGTGGACGAGCTGTTCCCGATCGCCGAGACGCTGCAGCTCCTGCGCTTCGCCGAGCCGGAGGGCGGTGACATCCGCCTGACCGCGGGTGGCCACCGCTTCGCCGAAGGGGAGGTGGACGAGCGCAAGCGCCTCTTCGCCCAGCATCTCCTCGCTCATGTGCCGCTCGCCGCCCATGTCCGGCGCGTGCTCGACGAGCGGACCAGCCACCGGCCGCCCGCGAGCCGTTTTCGCGATGAGCTTGAGGACGCCATGTCGGAGGATTACGCCGAGCAGACCATGCGGGCGCTGATCTCCTGGGCGCGCTACGCCGAGGTCTTCGCCTATGACGAGGACGGGGGCGTCCTGAGCCTGGAGAACCCATCCTGACTTGGGCTCCTGACTTGGGCCCGGTCAGGACAGGATGTTGACCGCGCGGGCGGCGACCAGGGCCACGGTCAGCAGCGAGATCGACGCCTCCGCCATCATCAGGAGCTTGGCCCGCGCGGTGAGGGGCAGCGTGTCGGTGGGCGAGAAGGCCGTCGCATTGGTGAAGGACACGAACAGGTAGTCGACGAAGCCCGGCACGAACGGCGTCTCGCCGGTCCTGGCCTCCAGGGTCATCTGCGGGAACAGGAAATCGGCGCCCCGTTCCGTGCGGAAACTGCGCAGCGCGGGGCCGCCGCGATCCGTCGACCAGAACCACAGGGCGAAGACGATGACGTTCGTCGCCCAGATGTTCAGCGCGTCGAGGAGGAGCGTGGGCGCGCTGCCGGCCTTGCCGGCCAGGAGCGCGCGCACCAGCCCCCCGAGCGCCACCGTGTTCATGGCGGTGACGAGGACCGTCAGCACCAGGGCCGCGCGGCGGATGAGCCGGCGGTGATGGCCGATGAGCTGCCAGTGCTGATCCGTCGTCGCCCGCCGCGCCCGGTGCTGGTTCCAGGCCGTCGCGGCCGAGAGCGGAACCAGCAGGGCGAGTTCGAGGCCGGGCGCGAGCCAGCGGGGGCCGACGCTCAGGTCGTTGACGACGAGGAGCTGAAGGGCGGCGACGACCGCGATCGCGCCGCGCGCGAGCCAGAAGTCTAGGGCGCGGGTGTGGACGAGGTGACGGTGCATCCGGGATCTCGCGAGGGAGAGGGCGGCCGCAGGGCGCAACGGGTCCGGCCGTCGGCGGTGCCGGTCTGCATCACCCCGCCGCGGCCGGATCGCGGCCCGGCTGGTCGAGCAAGGACCGGCGCCGGTGCCGGGAGGCTGCGGCTTGTCGGCGCACCCCGGCGGCCGGGATGCCGATGCGGCGCATTCGCTCCTCCCTCGCCGGACGACGTCGCCCGGGGACCGGGCGGCCATCCTGCGCGGGGAGGTCTTGGGGCTTCGTGGCCTGCGGCGCAAAGCGGTGGCGGCCGGGCCTGCGCGGCCTTCACGATGCCATGGTGCTCGCCTCCAAGGCAGCCGGAGCGGCTTCGGCCGCCGACGATCGAATCAGGAGTGAGCCCGCGTGCCGAGCATCACCAACGAGGCCTGCGTCCAAGGCGTCGATACCGGTTTCGTCACCCTGGGCTACGCCAAGGTGGCGGTGCTCGGCGTCGTGCAGGGACTGACCGAGCTTTTGCCGATCTCGTCGACCGCGCATATGCGGGTGGTGCCCGGACTGCTGGGCTGGCCGGATCCGGGCTCCGCCTTCTCGGCCGCGATGCAGCTCGCGGCGCTTGCTGCCGTCGTCAGCTATTACTGGCGCGACCTGCGCGAGATCGTCGTCGGATCGCTCGGCGCGGTGGCGCGGCGGGATTTCGGCAGCGTGGACGTCCGCTTTGCGGTTGGCATCGTGCTGGCGACCGTCCCGATCGTGGTGGCGGGCGTGCTGCTCTCGCCGGTGCTGAATGCCTGCGGCTCGCCGCTTCGGACCCTGCCGGTGATCGCCTGGGCGTGCGTGGTCATGGGGCTGCTGCTCGCCTTCGCGGAGGCCGCCGCGCGCCACCGGCGTCCGGCGCGGGAGGCGCGGCTGCGCGACATGCTTGCCGTCGGGATCGCACAGGTGGGCGCCCTGGTCCCGGGAGTCTCGCGCTCCGGCTCGACCCTGACGGGCGCGCTGATGCTCGGCTTCAAGCGCGCGGATGCCGCCCGTATCTCCTTCCTGCTCGGATTGCCGGCGATCCTGCTCGCGGGGCTGCGGGAGATCTGGATCCTGCACAAGGCCGGGCTCAGTGCGCAGGGCTGGAGCGTGCTCGGTGTCGGGCTCGTGGTCGCCAGCCTCTCGGCCTTCGCGGCGATCTGGTTGCTGATGCGCGTGCTGGAGCGGTTCTCGGCTTGGCCGTTCGTGCTCTACCGCATCGCGCTCGGGATCGGGCTCCTGGCCGCCCTGCATGTCGGCCTCCTCGCCGCCTGAACAGAAACTGAGGAGCGGAGCGGCTGCCCCAGAAGGAAGCGCTCAGTCAGCTGCGGTTTCATCCGCCAGGGTCGGCTCGGCCGGTGGTGAGTTGATAGCACCGGCCCTGGCAGCGAATCTCGGCGTGGCGCTTGAGCGCCCAGAGGCCGCGGATGTCGTCCTGCTGGTCGATTCCCTGCACCCGCTCCCGCGCGCCATCCGGGTTGCGCGGCGGGCGCAAGATCGCAGGACCCGGACCTCGTTCCTGACGAATGCAAGCGGCTGATTGCGCTGAATCAATGCGCTCGGGTCCGGGTTGGGCGACAAGTCTCGAGGACAGCGACCGGAGGTCTTTTCCATGATCAAGGATCTGATGGTGGTCGTGGATGGGGTGGGCCTGCGCGCGGCGCCCTACGCGCTCTCGCTCGCCAGGGAGCTCGGCGCATCGATCTGCGCCGCGGGCGTTCTGCCGACCGTGCCGTTCCAGACTTTCGCCTGGGCCGAGATCCCCTACGACATGGTCACGTCCGCGCAGCAGGATGCTCGCGGGCAGGCGGCGGACGCCGCCGAAGCGGTGGCGCGGGCGGCGCTGGCGGGCGGGCTCCCCTGCGAGACGACGACGGTCTGCGAGCAGCCCGCCGAAGCGGACAGAACCCTGTCGCGGCTGGCGGGGGCCACGGATCTCGTGGTGATCGAACAGCCCGAGGGGCAGCGGCCGAAGCCCGCCGACGCTCATCTGGAGACGCTCCTCCTCCGGTCGGGCCGCCCGACCCTGGTCGTGCCCTATATCCATACGGCTCCGGCGAACCTGCAATCAGCCGTGGTGGCCTGGGACGCGAGCCCCACGGCGGCGCGCGCCCTGGCCGATGCCATTCCTCTCTTGTCCCGCATCGGCCGGGTCCAGGTGGTCACGGTCGCCGGCGAGCAGCCGCCCGATGCGCTGCAGCAGCGGCTCGTCCGCCATCTTGCCCGGCACGGGATCGAGGCCAAGATCAGCGCCTTCTCCGCTCAGATCCCGGTTGCCGAGGCGCTGCTGTCGCATGCGGCGGATACGGGCGCGGACCTGCTGGTGATGGGGGCCTATGGTCATTCCCCGTTGCGGGAGGCGATCCTGGGCGGGACGAGCCGCACCATCCTGGAGTCGATGACGGTTCCGGTGCTGATGTCGCACTGAGGCGCGGCGATGGGCCGGCGGCGGACCGGATGAGCGGCCGGCCCTTCGCCATCGCCACGGCACGGCAGCCCCGGCGACGCGAATCGTCCCGGTCACGCTTGACTGGCAGCCCCAGCGGTGCGAGTGGCGCGCCCCAATCGAACGATGTCAGGGGCAGGAAGCTTCAGCCGTGTCGCGCGCCTTCATCTTTCCGGGCCAGGGCAGCCAAGCGGTCGGCATGGGCGCCGGCCTCAGCCAGAACCATGCGGCGGCCCGGGAGGTCTTCGCCGAGGTCGACGAGGCGCTCAGCCAGAATCTCTCGCGGCTGATGTTCGAGGGGCCGGCCGACGAACTCACCCTGACGGCAAACGCCCAGCCGGCGCTGATGGCGGCGAGCCTCGCGGTGCTGCGGGTGCTCGAAGCCGAGCGCGGCCTCGAGCTTGCCCGCGACGTCGCCTTCGTGGCGGGCCATTCGCTCGGCGAGTACAGCGCGCTCGCGGCGGCCGGGGCGCTCAACCTGGCCGACACGGCGCGGCTCCTGCGCCTGCGGGGCGAGGCGATGCAGCGGGCGGTCCCGGTCGGAACGGGCGCCATGGCGGCGCTCCTCGGCCTCGAGGTCGAGGCCGCCGAGGAGATCGCCGGCGAGGCCGAGCAGGGCGAGGTCTGCGACGTCGCCAATGACAACGGCGCCGGACAGGTGGTGGTGTCCGGCCATCGCAGCGCGGTTGAGCGAGCCGTCGCGCTCGCCCAGACGCGGGGCGCCAAGCGCGCCGTCATGCTCAACGTCTCGGCGCCCTTCCACTGCGCGCTGATGAGCCCGGCCGCCGAGACCATGCGGGCCGCCCTCGACCAGGTGACGCTCGTCGCCGCGAAGGTGCCCGTGATGGCGAACATCCTGGCGAGCCCGATCCGCGAGCCTGCCGCGATCCGCGACGCTCTGGTGCGGCAGGTCACCGGCACCGTGCGCTGGCGCGAATGCGTCGCCGCGATGGCGGGTGCAGGGGTCGACGCCTTCTACGAGATCGGCACCGGCAAGGTGCTCTCCGGCCTCGTCAAGCGCATCGCCCCGGGTGCGAGCGCCACCCCCATCGGCACGCCGGCCGACATCGCCGCCTTCAGCCTGTAAGCGGGGACATCACTCCATGTTCGACCTCACCGGCCGCAAGGCCCTCGTCACCGGCGCGACTGGCGGCCTCGGGGGCGCCATCGCCCGTGCCTTCCACGCGCAGGGCGCCGAGGTGGCGATCTCGGGGACGCGCCGGGACGCGCTCGATGCCCTCGCGGCCGAATTCGGGGGCGAGCGCGTCCACGTCGTCGAGGCCAATCTCGCCGATACGGCCGCCGTCGAGGGGCTGGTGCCGGCGGCCGAGGCCGCCCTCGGCGGCCTCGACATCCTGGTCAACAACGCCGGCATCACCCGCGACAACCTCTTCCTGCGCATGAAGGACGAGGAGTGGGACAGCGTCATCGCGGTCAATCTCACGGCGGCCTTCCGGCTGTCGCGCGCGGCCGTGAAGGGCATGATGCGCCGCCGCTACGGCCGCATCGTCAATATCGGCTCGGTGGTGGGCTCCACCGGCAATGCCGGGCAGGGCAACTACGCCGCCGCCAAGGCCGGCCTCGTCGGCCTCACCAAGGCCCTCGCCGCCGAGGTGGCGAGCCGCAAGATCACGGTGAACTGCATCGCCCCGGGCTTCATCGCCTCCCCGATGACTGATGCGCTCAACGAGAAGCAGCGGGAGGGCATCCTGGCCACCGTGCCGATGGGGCGCCTCGGGGAGGGGGCCGAGGTGGCGGCGGCAGCCGTCTATCTCGCCTCCGACGAGGCCGCTTACGTCACCGGGCATACCCTGCACGTCAACGGCGGCATGGCGATGCTGTGAGCCAGCGCGGGATTGCGCCTCCCGCGCCTCTGAACAGGCCATGAACCGGCCCTCGCCACGGCGGAATCCCTGTGTTAAGCACCCGGCCGGCCGTGCAAGGGGATTGAGCGGTCCGGCCGCGTGCGGCCTCCCATGACACAAGCGGCCGGCGGAACCGGCCGCCACCAGCTTCCCGGGATCGCCGGCTGATGAAGAGCGGCGCCTCCCTCACCACGAGAACAACCGAGGACCATCAGATGAGCGATATCGCGGACCGGGTGAAGAAGATCGTTGTCGAGCACCTCGGCGTCGAAGCCGAGAAGGTGACCGAGAACGCGAACTTCATCGACGATCTCGGGGCCGACAGCCTCGACACGGTCGAGCTGGTGATGGCGTTCGAGGAGGAGTTCAACGTCGAGATCCCGGATGACGCGGCCGAGACCATCCAGACGGTCGGCGACGCGATCAAGTTCCTGGAGAAGAACTCCGGCTGAAGGCCAGCGTTGAGCATCTGAACGGCTCGGGCTGAACGGGTCTGAGCGGAACGCGAATGGGATCGGGTCGGGATAACGCGATGCGTCGGGTCGTCGTCACGGGCCTCGGGATAGTGTCGCCGCTGGGAAGCGGCGTCGACGTCACATGGCGCCGCCTCATCGAGGGGCAGAGCGGGGCTGCCCGCGTCGAAGCCTTCGACGTCTCCGACCTGCCCTGCCAGATCGCCTGCTCGATTCCGCTCGGCAATGCCGGCGAGGGCGCCTTCGATCCGGACACCTACATGGAGCCGAAGGAGCAGCGGAAGGTCGATCCCTTCATCGTCTACGCGATGGCGGCCTCCGCGCAGGCGCTCGACGATGCGGGCTGGCATCCGACCTCCTACGAGGACCAGTGCGCGACGGGCGTGCTGATCGGCTCCGGCATCGGCGGCATCGGCGGCATCTACGATGCCTCCGTCACGCTGTTCGAGAAGGGGCCCCGGCGCATCTCCCCGTTCTTCATCCCGGGCCGCATCATCAACCTCGCCTCGGGGCAGGTCTCGATCGCGCACGGGCTGAAGGGCCCGAACCACGCGGTCGTGACCGCCTGCTCGACGGGCGCGCACGCGGTCGGCGATGCTGCCCGCCTGATCGCCCTCGGCGATGCCGACGTGATGCTCGCGGGCGGCGCCGAGTCGCCGATCAACCGGCTCTCGCTCGCCGGCTTCGCGGCCTGCCGGGCGCTCTCGACTGGCTTCAACGACCGGCCCGAGAAGGCCTCGCGGCCCTACGACCGCGACCGCGACGGCTTCGTGATGGGCGAGGGCGCGGGCGTGCTGGTGCTCGAAGAATACGAGCATGCCAAGGCGCGGGGCGCACGGATCTATGCCGAGGTGATCGGCTACGGCCTGTCGGGCGACGCCTACCACATCACCTCGCCCTCGCCGGATGGCGACGGCGCCTATCGCTGCATGACGGCGGCGGTGAAGCGGGCGGGCATCCGGGCCTCGGACATCGACTACATCAACGCCCACGGCACCTCGACGCCGCTCGGTGACGAGCTGGAGCTCAAGGCCGTCGAGCGGCTGATCGGCGAGGCCCGCGGCGTCTCGATGTCCTCGACCAAATCCGCGACCGGCCACCTGCTGGGTGCCGCGGGCGCCATCGAGGCGATTTTTTCGGTGCTGGCGATCCGCGATCAGGTCGTCCCGCCGACCCTCAACCTCGACAACCCGTCGGTCGAGACCACCATCGACCTCGTCCCGCACGAGGCGCGCCGCCGCAAGGTCGATGTGGTGCTGTCGAACTCCTTCGGCTTCGGCGGCACCAATGCGTCGCTGATCATGCGGCGGGTGGACTGAACGCTCAACCGGCCCGACTGCTCCTCCTCCGAGCCGCCACGCGCTCGCCCATGCCGCTCGTCCAGGCACGGCCCTCGCCCGGCGATGAGCCGATTCGCCTCCTGCCGAACGGCCGGGCCCTGACGCTTGGCCTCCCGCGCCGGCATCCTCCCGCGGGATCTTCGGCTCCATTTCGCCATAAAGGCTGGTAGGGTCGGGGGCCCCGGACCCGCGGGCCGGGCAAGCGCGTCCATCGCATCGAGGACCGCCACAACAGGACCGCCATGTTCCGCAAGCGAAAGACCGACGCGCCTGCGCCCAGCGCGCCGGACCAGCCGGCCCCGCCGGGCCGCCTCGCGCCGCGCAGCCCGAGCGAGGCGATCAAGCCGACCGCCGCACCGCCGCCGCCGGCCCCGCCGGAGCGCGAGCGCGGCGGGCTCCTCTCCGCGATCAGCGGCTTTCTCACCCTGTTCGCCATCCTGGGCATCGGCGCGATGCTCGGGATCGTGGTGCTCGACCGGCAGGTCAACGAGCCCGGCCCGCTCCTGAGCGACAAGATCGTGGTCGTGCCGCCGCGCTCCAGCGTCAGCGAGATGGCGGAGCTCCTGGCCCGCGAGGGGGTGATCGAGCATCCCTCCCTCTTCGAGCTGACGGCGCGCTTCGCGCGCAAGCAGCCCCTCAAGGCCGGGGAGTTCAACTTCAAGGCCCATGCCAGCATCGACGACGTGATCGACACCCTGATCCAGGGCCGCCCCGTCCAGCACGCCATCACCTTCCCGGAGGGCCTGACGAGCGAGCAGATCGTCGCCCGGCTCAACGAGAACGACATTCTCACCGGCGACATCAACGAGACGCCGCCGGAGGGCTCGCTCCTGCCCGACACCTACAAGTTCGAGCGCGGCGACAGCCGCCAGAAGATCCTGAACCTGATGCGCGCCAAGCAGCGGGAGGTGCTCAACCAGGTCTGGAGCCGCCGCTCCGCCGAGGTGCAGGTGAGGACGCCCCAGGAACTCGTGACGCTCGCCTCCATCGTCGAGAAGGAGACCGGGCGCGCCGACGAGCGGCCCCGTGTGGCCGGCGTGTTCGTCAACCGGCTGCAGAAGCGCATGAGGCTCCAGTCGGACCCGACCATCGTATACGGCCTCGTCGGCGGCCGCGGCACGCTGGGCCGAGGCATCCTGCGTTCCGAGATCGAGCGGCCGACGCCCTACAACACCTACGTGATCGAGGGCCTGCCGCCGGGGCCGATCGCCAATCCGGGCCGGGCCGCCCTCGAAGCCGTGGCGAATCCCTCGCGCACCAAGGAGCTCTACTTCGTGGCCGACGGCACGGGCGGCCACGTCTTCGCCGAGACCCTGGACGCGCATAACCGCAACGTCGCCCGCTGGCGGCAGGTGGAGCGGGCGAAGGCCGCCACCGATCCGGCCGCCGCGACGCCCGTCGACAAGGTGGAGCCCGCGCCCGCGGCCGATCCCTCGGCGGCGCCGGCCACCCGGGCCTTAAGCCCGTCGCCCATGGCCTATGACGGAGTCGATCCGAACGCGCAGCGCTCGAAGGCCTTCGACGCCTCCGAGGGCACGGCGCGCGATCCCCTGCGCAACAAGACCTACGACCTGACCTTCCCCAAGACCGTCCCGGTCCTGCGCAACCCGTGAGGCCAGCGGACCGATGACGATCGCGAGCATGACGGGCTTCGCCCGCGAGGCGGGGGTGACCGGGCCGGTCCACTGGGCCTGGGAGGTCAAGAGCGTCAACGGCCGTGGCCTCGAGGTGCGGGTGCGTGTGCCGCCCGGCTTCGAGGCGGTCGGCGAGGAGGCCCGCACCCGGATCCAGAAGCGGCTGGCGCGCGGGCAGTGCCAGCTCACCCTTACGCTCTCGCGCACCGAGACGATGCCGCGGCTGCGGATCAACGAGGCGCTCCTCGCCTCGCTCGTCGACGCGCTCGGCCGCCTGCCGCGACCCGAGGGCGTGCAGCCCGCTTCGCTCGATGGGCTCCTGCAGGTGCGCGGGGTGATCGAGTCCGAGGAGGTGCGGGAGGACGCGGCGGCGCTGCAGGCCGACCTGTCGGCGGCGGCCGGACGCCTCGCGGATGCGCTCGTCGCCATGCGCGAGAGCGAGGGAGGCGCCCTCGCGGCCCTGATCGCCGAGCAGCTCGCCGCCATCGCCGCGCTCGCCGATGCCGCCGATGCCTGCCCGGCCCGTCAGCCGGAGGCGATCCGGGCGCGGCTCGCCGCCCAGGTCGCCATCCTGATGGAGGCCGGCGCCTTCGATCCGGCGCGGCTGCACCAGGAGGCCGTGCTCCTCGCCGCCAAGGCCGATGTGCGCGAGGAGATCGACCGCCTGCGCACCCATGTGGCGGCGGCCCGTGCGCTGCTGGAGGCCGGGGGCGCCGTCGGGCGCCGCCTCGACTTCCTCGCCCAGGAATTCGGCCGGGAGGCCAATACCCTCTGCGCCAAGGCCAACGACGTCGCCCTGTCGCGGATCGGACTCGACCTCAAGGCCGTCGTAGAGCAGTTCCGTGAGCAGGTGCAGAACGTCGAGTAGGGAACCCGGTGGCCGTTTCCGGTCCTTAACCAGCAATCGTTAGGATCGGGCTGCGAGAGGGCCTGAAGGGCGTGTGCAGATGGCGATAGGGTCCGAAACACGGGTGTCGCGGCGCGGTCTGGTGCTGATCCTCTCCTCGCCCTCGGGCGCAGGCAAGACGACGCTGACCCGTGCGCTCGCCCAGCAGCCCGAATGGGGACTGGAATTGTCGGTCTCGGTCACGACCCGGGCGCGGCGCCCTTCCGAGATCGACGGCCAGCATTACCGTTTCATCGACCGCGAGACCTTCGACGCCCTGCGCGAGCGCGACGACATGCTCGAATGGGCGGAGGTGCACGGCAACTTCTACGGCACGCCGTGCCGCCCGGTGGAGCGGGCGCTGGCGGCGGGCCGCGACATGATCTTCGACATCGACTATCAGGGCACGCGGCAGGTGCGCGCCAAGCTGCGCGACGACGTGGTGACGATCTTCATCCTGCCGCCGAGCATGGCGGAGCTGCGCCGCCGCCTGGAGCGCCGGGCCGAGGATTCGGCCGAGACCATCGAGCGTCGCCTGCGCAACGCGCGGACCGAGATCGAGCGCTGGTCGGAATACGACTACGTTCTCATCAACGACGATCTCGACCGCTCCTTCAAGACGCTCGAAGCGATCCTCACCGCCGAGCGCCTGCGCCGCCAGCGGCAGGTGGGACTCGACAGCTTCGTGGCCGGGCTCCTCGCCGAGGCGCCCGCCGGCTGAGCGCGGGACCGAAGATCGGGCTTCGTCCGGCGCTCGAGGCGGCGCCCGGCCCATTCTCGATCGAAAGCTCACCCTCTTGGGAGGGGCGGCACGACGCATGGCGCATCCTGAGGCTTCATCCGTCGGGATCAGCTCGGCCGGAGGCGAACGAGGCCAAGACGGTCGGCTCTGCGGCGAGCGGAGGCGAGGCCGTCCCTCGGAAGTCCCGCAGGACGGCCGTGGAGGCCAGAACGGCCCTCGTGCCGAGGGCAACCACCAGGGTATCTTCCTGCCGTTCCTCAACGCGCCGGACCGCGACGCGGAGATCGAGCGCTCACCGCGGCTCGGCCTCTCCTTCGGGGGCGAGGTGCGCCCCGTCCTGATGGACACGGGCTCGACCGGCATCGTGGTCTCGGCCGCGCGCATTCCGGACGTCGATGCGCTGCCCTCGCGACCCGGTCGCCTGACCTACAGCAGTTCCGGCCGCATCATGATCGGCCGCTGGGTGACGGTTCCGGTGACCGTGTGGGGCCGCAACGGCGCAAGCATCACGACGGGCCCCATCCCGGTGCTCGCGGTGGACCGTATCGCCTGCACGAGCAGGGCTCGCCGCTGCACGCCCGAGGATACGCCCCGGCACGTCGCCATGATGGGCGTGGGGTTCGGGCGGGAAGGCGACGGTCAGGCTCGGAGCACGCCCGAGACCAACCCCTTCCTGAACCTCGCCCCGACCGGGGCGGGCCCGGCCCGGCGCGGCTACATCGTGACGAAGGAGGGCGTGCATGTCGGGCTGACGCATGCCAACACGCGGGGCGACTACCGCTTCGTCAAGCTCGATCCCCACCCCGCCATTCCCGGCGAGTGGCAGGGCGTCCCGGTTTGCATCGGCGTTGGCGGTCGACCGCCGGCCGCCTGCGGGCGGGCCCTGATCGACACGGGCGTCACGGCCATGTTCCTGACGCTGCCGCCGGAGCAGGTCGCCGGCAACATGGCCGCCGATGATGACGGCCGGATTGCGCTCCGTCCCGGAACGCGGCTGAGCTTCAGCTTCCCCGACGCCGCTGCGCCTGCGGCGCATTACGAGATCACCGTCGGCGACGCGTCGTCGCCGCTCGCGCCGGAGCGCATCATCCTCGACACCGCGCGCCCCACTCCCTTCGTCAACACGGGGCTGCACGTCCTGAACGGATTCGACGTCCTCTACGACGCCGATGGCGGCTGGTACGCCTTTCGCGCCCGCGAGGGCCGATAGCTTCACACCTGGATTCTCCCGCCGCGCTGCGCACCGTTCTCCTGAGAACCATCCCACCGCAGTGCAGGGCCGGCCTCGAGTCCGTCCGGGAGAGCTGGACAGTCTCCAGCCGGCTTTTCGGCGCCCGATTCCCAGCCGCAACGGTTGCAACCGGCTGTACCCGTCCCTGAATTTACAACGGGCGACAACCGGGCGTAGGCTGCTCCCTGCAACACGAATGCGACACGCCAAGGGGGCGTTCTCGAGGTTTCCGGATGAGGTTGAATCCCCGGATGTGGCGCGGCGTGGCAGGGCGAACCTCATGAGTCCCGCACTGCTCCTTGAGATGCTCGAAGGCCGCATGGCTGCGATCGGCCAGGCTCTCAAACGCCTCGCTTCGGACGGAGATGCCGTCGCCGAAGTCGAGAGCATCCGGACGAACCTGCTGGACGTCCTTCAGCTCGTGGAGCGCGATCCCGGCATCGATGCAGCGGCCGACGACCTCTACGAATGCGTCCGAGCATTTGTCCAAGCCGGGGAGGGCGACCCGGGCATCATGGAGCGCCGGAAGCGGCTGCTCGGCGATGCCTACTCACGGCTCTGGCACCGGCTCGGCATGTCTCACCTGCAACCGGATGGTGGCCTGCCGGGCTCTCGAACGTAGAGATCACCAGGACACTGATCAACAAGACGGCTGATCGCCGAACCGGTCGCGAGACAGGCCGGCCCAAGCGCCTGGTCCTCGCGCGGTCATGGGGCCCCGGGCCACGGGAAGCGGATGTTGCCGGCGCGCAGGCCGGCCAGCACCACCTCGATACCTCCCGACTTGACCATCCATTCGAGCCGATGATCGCGGTACTCGCGACGCCGCCCGCCCGTGGTGTAGAGATCGGCAGAAGCGGCCATTCGAGCCGCCGCGGCGTCGAACTCGGCAAACGTCGCCGCCACGGGCGGCCGCTCGCGCACGCGCGCGTGCCAACGGGCAAGGGTGCTGCCTTCTGCAGGTCCCAAACCGTAATGCACGGAGCGGTTGATCATCGGCGCGACCGCCGCATCCGCCCAGCCGAAGCGATCCCCGCCGAACCAGTCCGCCGCGCCGAGCCGATCGGACAACCACGCCTGCAAGATCCGGGTCTGCGCCGCCGCCTGCGCCCGCAGATGATCGGCCAGCGCGCCGGTCGCGCGGCGGAACCAGAGCACCTCGCCGAAGCCCCAGTTCACCGCCTCGTATTGCGTGTCGCAGACCTCCTCGGTCAGGCGCGCGAAGGCGCGGGCCGCAGGCTCACGCGGCAGGAGCGGCGGCTCGGGCCAGCGCTCCTCGATGTATTCCAGGATCACGGTGGATTCGAAGATCGTGACCTCGCCGTCGATCACGACCGGCACCTCCATGCGCGGGTTCGCTGCGGCGAAGGGGCCATCGGTGCGGCCCGTGCCGAAGCTCTCGGGCAATTCGGGCGTGAACGGCACGCCCTTCTCGCGCAGAGCGATTTTGACCTTCTGCGCGTAGGATGAGAGCGGGTGCTCGTAGAGCAGCACGGCGGTTCCTCCGGGTTTGACGACGCTCGGAACATGGCCCCCGCTCAATCCAAGGGGGTAGCGCGGACGGAGGCCCGCAGCCCGTCCTTCCGCGACGGATGGGCGCTCAACCTTCCTGACCGCCGTCCCGCACCTATTCCGGTAGCGGCTTTCCGGTCGTCTCCGGCATGAACCACGGTACCACCAGACCGATGACGTAGACGCTGCTCATGATCAGCGCCGCCTGCGCGACACCGCCGAACGAGGTGACGATCTGGCCGGCGATGATCGGAAAGATCCAGGCGACCAGACGGGCCCCGTTGAACACGAAGCTTGCGGCCGTCGCCCGAACTGCAGGCGTGAACAGCTCGACGAGGTAGATCGCCATCCAGCTGAAGGAGAAGCCCAGCGTGAAAGCCCCGTTCAGGAAGGCGATCACCATGAAAGCGACAAGGCTGCCGCTCCACAGATAGGCCAGGACCGAGGTCGCGATGCAGCCGACAAAGGTCAGGAACAGGAACCAGCGGCGCCCGATCGCGTCGGCGAGAAAGCCGGACATCACATAGGCGATGATCGCCCCGATGTTGTAGATGATGCCCATGCGCGGGCCCCACACATTGGCCGGTTCGCCCGCCGCCTTCGCCAGGGCCTCCGTATAGGCCGGCAGCCAGGATGACACCGCCCACCAGCCGACCGTCGTCGCAAACGACATTGCCGTCGCCAGCAGCACCCGCCGCCGGCTCTCGGGCTCGCGGAAGATCTCGGCCAGCGTGAAGGGGCGCTGTTCCGTCTTGTGGACCCTGCCACTCTCGGCATCCTCCGTCGTCGCCGCCCAGCGGTGTTCCCGCAGCGCCTGCATCCAGCGCTCGGACTCCTCCAGTGCCCGACGCAGATAGAGGCAGACGAAAGCCGGCAACGCACCGAGCGCGAACATGATGCGCCAGCTCTCCGGACCGAGCGGGTTCGTTGCCGCGAGGATCGCCCAGACGATGGCCGCGAGAACCGCGCCGCCGCCGAAGCCCGATTGCAGGAAGCCGCAGCCCTTGGGCCGGGCCCGGTTCGGCCAGGTCTCGGCGACGAGCGCGATCCCGGTGCTCCATTCCGAGCCGATCGCGAGCCCCGTGATGAAGCGCAGGACAGCGAGCTGGGTGAAGCTGGCCGCGAACGCCGTCAGGCCCGTGAAGATGGCATAGCCGAGGATCGACAGCATCATCATGCGCTTGCGGCCGATGTAGTCGGCCGCAATGCCACCGAGCATCCCGCCGATACCCCAGCCGAGCAGCGTGATGCCGATGGCCGCGCCGACATAGAAGGCCGGTGCCTGCGCCTGCTCGGGCGTCAGGATGCTGGCGAGAGCGGGCCGGAGCGCGTAGACCAGCGCGACCGCCTCGTAGCCGTCGAAGATCCAGCCGAGATAGCTGCCCCAGAGAATGCGCCAGTGACGGGGTGTCAGACCCGCATACCAGGGAGCGGGGACGTCCTCTCGCAGCAGGGCATTGCCGGCCGACATGTGATCCTCCCTGACCCGTGCGTGTTGGCTCCGACGCTCGGCCCGGCCTCCCCGAGAGCTTCTGCTCGGGTCCCGTCAGGTCACCGCGCAGGCGGCGCTGCCCGCACTCAGCGCATCGCGCACGCGTCCCCCGGCCAGCCCGCCCGGCAGCGCCGCGCCGTCCCGCGCAACGCTGACGAGCGCCGCGAGATCGACGCCGGTCGCCACACCCATCCGCTCGAACATCCAGACGAGATCCTCGGTCGCGACGTTGCCGGTGGCGCCGGGCGCGAACGGGCAGCCGCCAAGGCCGGCAAACGAGGCATCGAAGATCCGCACACCCTCACGATAGGCTGCGTGCACATTCGCCAGCCCCAGCCCGTAGGTGTCGTGCGCGTGCAAAGCCCACGCTTTCACCTCCGGAAACCGGCTCGGAGCTTCGGAAAAGAGCCTGCCGACATGATCCGGATCGGCGCGTCCGGTCGTGTCGCACAGGCAGATCTCGGCATCGGGCTTCAGGGCGACCAAGCGTTTAAGCAAGGCCAGCGTCTTCGCCTCGGGAATGCGGCCCTCGAAGGGGCAATCGAACGCGGTCGCCAGGTCGAGCCGGATCGCAACGTCGTCAGGAATGGCCTGCAGCAGGCGCCGGTACTCGTCGGCCGATTCCTCGGGCGCGCGCCGGACATTGTTGCGGTTATGGGCCTCCGACACGGAGAGCACGAAGACGAGCCGCCGCGCGCCCGCCGCGACTGCATCACGACCGCGGCGCTCGCTCGGAACCAGGACCTGGGGCTCGAGGTCCGGAAACTGCTTGCAGGCGGCCAGGATGTCCGGCGTGTCGCGCATCTGCGGCAGCGCCGTTGCGCTCACGAACGACCCGATCTCGATGCGCCTGAGCCCCGCGGCGACGAGCCGTCCGAGAAGTTCGATCTTGCGCTCTGTCGCGATGAAGGGGCCGATGCCCTGATAGCCGTCGCGCGGTCCCACCTCGACGATCTCGACCGCGTTCTCGGCAGGGTTCTTGGCAGGTTGTGTCATGCTGCCACTCCATCCCGGCGCAGGGCGGCGATCTCGGCCGCATCGAGCCCGACCACGTCACGGAGGATCTCGTCCGTATGGAAACCGGCTGGCGGACCCGGCCAGCGGATGCGGCCCGGATCGTCCGGAACATGCGGCACGATTCCCGCATGCAGGACCTTGCCGAAGAGCGGATCGTCGACCTCCCGGACCATGCCGCGAGAGCGGAACTGCGGGTCGGTCGCGATCTCGGCCGCCGTATAGGCGATGGTCGAGGGCACATCGGCTTCGGCCAGCAGCTTGTCCAGCTCGGCTGCCGTGTGCTCAACGCTCCAGGCGCCGATCAGCCGGTCAAGCTCCTCGACATTGGCCACCCGCGCGCGGTTGCCGACGAAGCGCGGATCCTGGGCCAGGTCGGGCCGGCCCATGAGCGCGGTCAGACGGGCGAAGATCGGCTCGGAATTGCCGGCGATCAGGATCCATTTGCCGTCGGAGGTCGGATAGGCGCTCGACGGCGCGGCGGTGGCAATGCGCGATCCGGTCGGTTGCCGGACCGTGCCGAACGCGCCGTATTCCGGCAGCATGCCTTCCATCATGCTCAGCACGGATTCGGTCAGCGCGACATCGAGCGTGCGGCCGCGTCCGTCTCCACCCTCCCTGCGATCGCGGGCCCACAGGGCGGCGACGATGCCGAAGGCCGCATAGAGACCGGCGATCGAGTCGCCGATGGAGACGCCGACGCGGACCGGGGGCAGGTCGGACATGGAGGGCGGATGGTTGGTGAGGTAGCGCAAGCCCCCGATCGCCTCGCCGATCACCCCGAAGGCGGCGCGATCCCGGTAGACACCGTCCTGCCCGTAGCCGGAGATCTGCGCGACGACGAGCCCGGGCCGCGCCGCTTCGAGCCTCTCGCGGTCGAGGCCCATCCGCGCGAGCTGGCCCGGTCGGAAGTTCTCGATCAGCGCATCGCAGGTCCCGACGATGCGCAGCACGATCTCGATCGCGCGCGGATCCTTCAGGTTCAGCACCAGGCTGCGCTTGTTGCGCTGGTGCATCGACGACCACGGCGCGCCCGCCCCCTCGACCTGCCGTCCCCATTGGCGCACCGGATCGCCGCCGGGCGCCTCGATCTTGATCACGTCGGCACCGAGATCGGCGAGCAGGCGCGATCCGAACGGGGCGGCGACGAAGTGACCGAGTTCGAGGACGCGCAGCCCCGTCAGAGGACCGGAGGTCTGGGTGGTGTCAGGTGAGGGCATGGCTTCACAGGCGGTTCATGGCTTAAGGACCATCAGGCGACGTTCTGTGTTGGCTGCCCGCCCGAGTCTGCTCCCAGACGCTCGCGCAGCCAGTTGATGACGCCTCCCTTGAGCAGAAGCTCGATCTGCCGTGATGAGAGGTCGTGGCGCAGCCGAATCTGCCGCTGCCCATGGTTGACGGAGGCAGCGATCTCGTGACCCGCAGCCAGGGCAGCCGCAATACCCTGTATGTCGAGCACATCCCCGAGCCGGAGGCCGTCGTAGTCGGCCGCATCCACGAAAGTGAGCGGCAGGACACCGAAATTCACCAGGTTCTGCCAGTGGATGCGCGCGAAGCTCTTGGCCAGCACGGTCTCGAGACCGAGATAGCGGGGCGCCAGCGCGGCGTTCTCGCGGCTTGATCCCTGACCGTAATTCGAGCCGGCGACGATGGCGTGACCGGTCGGCTCCTGCCCATTCTGGCGTGCACGTTTCGGATAGCTGTCGTCGATCGGCTCGAACGTGAATTCGCTGGTTTTCGGGATGTTCGACCAGAACGGCATGACCCGGGCGCCGGCCGGCATGATGTCGTCCGTGGAGATGTCGTCGCCCAGCTTGAGCAGGATCGGCACGCGGATGCTGTCGGCGATGCGGCCGAGTTCCGGCAGGGTCGTGATGTTCGGCGTCTTCTCCAGCCGCACGGCGCGCGCCGCGGCGGCGTCGAGCGGCGGGACGAGCATGGTCATGTTCGCCGCGACGGTCGCGGGCACCTCGATGCGCTCGTATGGGATTCCGAGGCTGCGCGGGTCCGTGATGACGCCCGTCAGGGCGGAAGCCGTGGCCGTCTCCGGGCTGCACAGGAACACGCTGTCCTCGCGCGTGCCGGACCGCCCGGGAAAGTTGCGCGGAACCGTCCGCAGCGAGTTGCGCCCGGACGCCGGAGCCTGCCCCATGCCGATGCAGCCGTTGCAGCCGGCCTGGTGAACCCGCGCGCCGGCGTGAACCAGGTCGGAGAGCCTGCCCGTCGTGATCAGCGTCTCGAGAACCTGTCTCGAACTCGGATTGATGTCGAAGGAGACGCGATCGTGGACGTGCCGCCCCCTCACCATCGCGGCCGCGATGGCGAAGTCCCTGTAGCCCGGATTGGCGGATGAGCCGACATAGGCCTGGTAGATCTCCTCCCCGGCCACGTCCCGAACCGGCACGACGTTGCCGGGGCTCGAGGGCTTGGCGATGAGGGGCTCGAGGCCGGAGAGGTCGATCTCCTCGTGGATGTCGTAGGAGGCGCCCTCGTCGGCCGCGAGCGGGATCCAATCGGCCTCGCGGCCTTGACCGCGCAGGAAGACGCGGACCGCGTCGTCGGACGGGAACACGCTGGTCGTCGCGCCGAGTTCGGCCCCCATATTGGCGATGACGTGCCGGTCCATGGCGGAGAGATCGTCCAGCCCGGGCCCGTAATACTCGACGATGCGGCCGAAACCGCCCTCGACCCCATGGCGGCGCAGCATCTCCAGGATCACGTCCTTCGCACTGACCCAATCGGGCAGAGCGCCGGTCAGCCGCACGCCCCAGACCTGCGGCATGCGCAGGTGGAGCGGTTCGCCGGCCATGGCGAGCGCCACTTCCACGCCGCCCGCGCCGAAGGCCAGCATGCCCAGCGAGCCGGCCGCAGGCGTATGGCTGTCCGAGCCCACCATCGTCTGGCCGGGCTTGCCGAAATGCTGCATGTGAACCGGATGGCTGATGCCGTTGCCGGGTCGGCTGTACCAGACGCCGAAGCGCCGGCAGGCGGAACGCAGGAAGAGGTGCTCGTCGGCGTTCAGATGGTCGTTCTGGACCAGGTTATGGTCGACATACTGGGCCGCGAGACCCACCTTGACGCGTTCGATGCCCATGGCCTCCAGCTCGAGCATCACCAAGCTGCCGAGGACGTCCTGAAGGAGGGCCTGATCGATCGCGAGCGCGATCTCGTCACCGGGGGTCAGGCTGCCAGCGAGGAGATGCGACTGGACGAGCTTCTGGGTGAGGTTCAAGGCCACCGGCGCGCCTCCCTCGTTCAGATCTGCTCCGATCTTCAAGCTGACCGATTACGGCGTCCGCACGATCGATCATTGCAGCTTGAGCATTGGCTCAGATTTTTGTTGAGAGGAGAGAAGCAGAGAACTCTGTTTTCCACAAGTGAGCTTCGAACGACACATCTCCGCCGTGGTCTGGTCAAGGTCAAACCCTCGACCGAACCTGAGGAGCGTGGTCGCTCCCAGGCATCTCAGGGTCGATTGAGACCGCGGCAGCCCATGCGACGATGTCCGCTTCCCCTTTCCCGGGCGCATGCAGCGTCAGCGGAAGGAGATCCGGGAAAGCATCTGTGTTTGGCGTCAAGCCTGTTGGGGCTGATTTGGCGTCCAGAGGCGGTCCTGAGCGATGAGGCTGTTGGCCAGCACGGCGAGCTTGCGGGCCACGGCGATGATGGCGCACTTTGGCTTCTTGCCGTTGGCGATCAGGCGTTCGTGGAAGGCTTTCAGGCCGGCGTTGTGGCGGGCGGCCGAGAGCGCCGCGAGGTAGAGGACGCGGCGCACGGGCGGGCGGCCGCCCCAGATGACCCGCACGCCCTGGCGCGCGCCGGAATCGTCGGCGACCGGCGCCAGGCCCGCCAGCAGGCCGATCTGCCGGCTGCTGCAGGTGCCCAGCTCGGCCAGGCTGGCCACCAGGGTGGCCGCGATCGTGTCCCCGATCGAGGGGATCGAGACCAGGATGGCATGCCGCCGGGCCAGTCCGGGATCGGCCGCGATGAGCCGGCGGATCTCGCCGGCAAGGGCCTCGATGTCCGCGGCGATCCTGGCCAGACGGTCCTGGAGCTGGCGGATCAGGAACGGGCTTGCGGCCGCGGCCAGCTGGTTCTTGAGGGCGGTTTGTTCGGCCACGGCGCTGTCGCGGGCCGCGACCAGTTCCTGGAGCGCTTCGAGCGCGTCCGAGGCCGGCGGGCGCTGCGGGGGGGCCATCACCGCGGCAAACTGCGCCAGCACGCGGGCATCGAGCCGATCGGTCTTGGCCCAGATGCCTTGCGCCTTGGCGAACATGCGCACCCGAAACGGATCGACGACGGCGACCGGCAGGCCCGAGGCATGCAGGCTGCGGCGGGTCTGGCGGTGCCACTTGCCGGTGGCCTCGACCACGACCAGCCCCAGAGCAAAGCGCCCAAGCCAGCGCTTGAGCTGCCGGATGCCGACCTCGGTATTGGCGAACCGCTGGGCTTGGCCGGAGGGGAGGACGTGGACGTCGAGCCAGCTCTTGCTGACGTCGATCCCCACGCTAGACTTGCCCGCGGTCTCTTGTTTGGACACTTCCTTGCCTTGCATACGGGACTTGCTCCCCAGCATCTGTTCAGGACAAGAGCCAGAGGGCGGCCGGATCCTGCTTTCCCACGGTGCCAATCCTAGAGGGAGATCGATCCCGGCCGCCCGCGTCGCGGCCGGTGGCCACCGGCCGCGACGCACCTCACAGCTTGGTGCGCTGGTCGGCCCGTCAAACATGCAAGAGGGAGCGGGCGGAGATCCAGGAAGGACAGAGAACCGTCCGCCTGAGCGGAGCCGACATCCCCATGGCGAAGCAAGCAACCGGATGTCGTGAACTCACCACCGGCCGGGCCAACCCCGATGGGGATGAGCACGTGCCATATCGAGGCGGGCAAAAGGTGCTGCCGGCCTCGGATTGCTCCGGCTCGGTGCATGCCGCACGGACGGGGTCAATCCATCGCTCCGGGCGGATTGCCACGGGGGAGGTCGATCAGATAATGTATTCAAAATTCGTAATGCCGTCCGGAATGCCGCCGGAACGGACGAGACCGCCGCGCCAAGACGGTGGCCCGACCCCAGGATGCAGAGGTGAGAAGCCTCACGTCCGCCATGGAGAGAGACGCCCATGCAAGTACGGGTTAAGGCAACGACCAGTGTTCTTCTGCTTCTCTGTTTGATGTATTTCATCACATACATCGACAGGGTTAATATCGGCACGGCTGCCAGCCACATCAAGCAGGATCTCGGCCTCACCAACACGCAGTTGGGACTGATTTTCTCGGCCTTTGCCTACCCGTATGCGGTGTTCCAGGTGATCGGCGGCTCGATCGGCGATCGGTTTGGAGCGCGCCGCACGCTGCTGCTCTGTGGCGTGATCTGGGCCTCCGCCACCATCCTGACGGGCTTTGCCGGCGGGATCGCGTCACTCTTCCTGGCCCGGGTGATGCTCGGCTTCGGCGAGGGCGCCACGTTCCCGACCGCGACGCGCGCGATGCAGAACTGGACCGCGGCGAGCCGCCGGGGCTTCGCGCAGGGCATCACCCATGCCTTCGCGCGCCTCGGCAATGCGGTCGCGCCGCCCATCGTCGCCCTGCTGATCGTGCTGGTCGGCTGGCGCTGGAGCTTCGTGGTGCTGGGTGTTGCGAGTTTTCTCTGGGTGATCGCGTGGTACGGCTATTTCCGCGACGATCCCCGGGATCATGCGCGCATCTCGGCCGAGGAGCTCGCCGCCCTTCCGCCGCCCCGCACTCCGGGGAGCCGCAGCGCCGTGCCGTGGGGACGCCTCACCCGCCGCATGCTCCCGGTGACGCTCACCTATTTCTGCTACGGCTGGACGCTGTGGCTGTTCCTCAACTGGCTGCCGTCCTTCTTCAAGGAGGGCTACGGGCTCGACCTCAAGAACTCCGCCCTGTTCGCTTCCGGCGTGTTCTTCGCCGGCGTCGTCGGCGACACCCTCGGGGGCGTCCTCTCCGACCACATCCTGACGCGCACCGGCAACCTCAAGTTCGCCCGCCTCAGCGTCATCCTGTTCGGCATGCTGGGCGCGGCGGCGAGCTTGGTCGGGGTGTTCTTCACGCGCGACCTCACGCTGATCGCGATCATGCTTTCGGCGGGCTTCTTCTTCCTCGAACTGGTGATCGGCCCGATCTGGTCGGTGCCGATGGACATCGCGCCGCAATATTCCGGCACGGCGAGCGGCCTGATGAACACCGGCTCGGCGGTCGCCGCCATCGTCTCCCCCCTCGTCTTCGGCTGGATCGTCGACCTGACCGGGAACTGGATCCTGCCCTTCGCGGGGTCGATCGGGCTGCTGCTGGCGGGCGCGGCCCTCGCCTTCACGATGCATCCGGAGCGTCGCTTCGTCGACGAGCCGGCCTCGGCGCCGTCGGGCCTGGCTGCGGCCGCGGCGGAGTGAGCGCGTGATGACCTCGATGCGAACCGGCCCGCTCGCGGGCGTGAAGGTGGTCGAACTCGCCCACATCATGGCGGGTCCGGTCTGCGGCCTGATGCTCGGCGATATGGGCGCCGAGGTCATCAAGGTCGAGAAGAGCGAGGGGGGCGACGACACCCGCCGGATGGTGCCGCCGACGCTCTCCGGCGAGAGCGCCGCCTACCTGATGATGAACCGCGGCAAGCGGGGCATCGCCCTCGACCTCAAGCACCCGGACGGCAAGGCGGTGCTGCGCCGGCTCGTCCGGGACGCCGACATCCTGATCGAGAACTACCGCGCCGGCACGATGGAGCGGCTCGGCCTCGGCTATCCCGCCCTGCGCGCCGAGAATCCGGGCCTGATCTACTGCTCGCTCTCCGGCTTCGGCCGCACCGGCCCCTACGCGGACCGGGCGGGCTTCGACCTCGTGGCGCAGGGCATGAGCGGGCTCATGAGCATCACCGGCGAGGGGCCGGGCCGCCCGCCCGTGAAGAGCGGCGCCCCCGTCACCGATATCACCGCCGGCATCCTGGCCGCCATGGGGGTGCTCGCCGCCTACACCCACCGCCTGAAGACCGGCGAGGGGCAGCAGGTCGACACCTCCCTGTTCGAGGCCGGCATCGTCCAGACCTACTGGCAATCGGCCATCGCGCTCGCGACCGGGGTCGCGCCCGGCCCGATGGGCTCGGCCCACCCGCTCAACGCCCCCTACGAGGCGTTCCCGACCGCGGATGGCTGGATCACGGTCGGGGCCGCCAACCAGACGAACTGGCTGCGCCTGCTCGCCGTCCTCGGGGCGGAGGCCCTGGCGGAGGATCCGCGCTTCTCCGAGAATCGCGGCCGGATGGCGCATCGCGAGGAACTCGCCGCCGCGCTCGCCGCGTATTTCCGCGAAGCCAGCTCGGCCGAATGGCTGGAGCGGCTGGAGGCGGGCGGCGTGCCGGCCGGGCCCGTGCTCGACGTTGCGGCGATGCACCGCGACCCGCAGACGCTGGCGCGCGAGATGCTGGTCGAGGTCGAGCATCCCCGGGCCGGCCCGATGAAGACGCTGGGGCTGCCGGTGAAGTTCTCGGCCACGCCGGGACGCGTCCACGGCCCGGCCCCGCTCCTGGGCGAGCACAGCCGCGCGATCCTCGCCGCGCATGGCTACGACGCGGCGGCGATCGACGACCTGATCGCTCGAGGCGTGGTGCGCGAGAGCGCGGCATGAGCCGCGGCGCAAGCTCAAGCCTCGATCGACATCCTCCCGAGGAGCCCTGCCGATGAGTGCCGACGAGATCCTGTATAGTTGCGACAGCGAGGGCATTGCCCGCATCACCCTGAACCGGCCGCAGGCCCGCAACGCGCTGACCTTCGCGATGTACGAGCGGCTGTATGAGCTCAGCCGCGCCCTCGACGAGGACCGCGCGGTCAAGGCGGTGATCCTCAGCGGGGCGGGCGACAAGGCCTTCGCGGCCGGCACCGACATCGCGCAGTTCCGCGGCTTTGGCACGGCCGAGGATGCGCTCGGCTACGAGCGCTTCATGGACCGGGTGCTCGGCAGCCTGGAGCGCTGCCGCAAGCCCACCATCGCGGCGGTCGCGGGCGCCTGCACGGGCGGCGGGGCGGCGATCGCGGCGGCCTGCGACCTGCGGCTCGCCACCGGCGATGCGCGCTTCGGCTTCCCGATCGCCCGCACGCTCGGCAACTGCCTGTCGCTCGGCAACCTGCGGCGGCTCTCGGCGCTGGTGGGGGCGGCGCGCGTGAAGGAGATGCTGTTCACCGCCCGGCTGGTCGGGGCCGAGGAGGCGCAGCGCATCGGCCTGGTCAGCGAGGTGGTGGCGGATGCCGCCGCGCTTGCCGAGCGGGCGACCGCGCTGGCGCGGCTGGTGGCCGCGCATGCGCCGCTGACGCTGGCGGCCACCAAGGAGGGTCTGCGCCGGCTCGCCGGCGAGCCCGAGGCGGGCGGGCCGGCCGGCGATGACCTGATCCTGATGTGCTACACCAGCCGTGATTTTCGCGAGGGCATGGAGGCCTTCCTGGCCAAGCGCCCGCCCAACTGGTCCGGGACCTGAAGTCCTCGGGGTCCGGCGGTGGGGCGCGTCACTCCGCCTCTGTTCCGTAAGCCGCTGCGATCACCGGCTTCTTGCCCCGGATATGGGCACGCATCACCCGGGCGAGCGCCTCGCCGTCCCGAGCGCGCAGATGAACCAGCATCTGCTCGTGCTCGTCCACGGCCTGCTGCCATTGCTCGGGCGTCTTGTGGGCGGAATAGCGGGCCCGCTGAATGCGGCCCGAGAGGCTGGCATACATGTTGGCGAGGGTCGCGTTCCGGCTCGCTGCCATGATCGCCTCGTGGATCTGGCGGTTGAGGGCGAAGTAGGCCGGGTCGTCCTCGCGGCGCCACGCCGCCACCATTGCCGCGTGGGTTGCGGCGATGGCCTCGACCTCCGCGTCGGTGATGTGCCGGCAGGCGAGTTCGGCCGCAACGGCCTCCAGTCCCGCCACCACTTCCAGGATCTCCTCGATCTCGGCGGTCGAGATGCTGACGACCCGCGCACCGCGGTTGGGCAGCAATTCGAGCAGGCCTTCCGTCGCCAGGATCTTGATCGCCTCCCGGAGAGGCGTGCGCGAGATGCCGAAGCGTTCGGTGAGGGAGACCTCGTTCAGACGCGCCCGCGGCTCGAGTTCCCCCGACATGATCAGCGCCCGCAGCCGCTCCGCCACTTCATCGTGGAGGTAGCGGCGGCTGATCCCGGTCTCGACGCTGTTCATCGCTGAGCCACTGAAGAATCCTCTTTCCTCACACGTATTCAGCGGGCGTAACTCTGTCGAGGTTCCAGTGCGGAATGGAGCACGCGGGCGACGTGGAGCGCCTCGCGGCCGAGCCCGTCGCGGATCTGGTGGCGGCAGCTGGTGCCGTCCGCCACCACGAGGTCCTCCGCCGCGGCGCGGCGCAGGGCCGGAAACAGCGACAGCTCCGCCATGGCCCGCGAGACCTCCTGCCGGTCCGCCCGGTAGCCGAAGGCGCCCGCCATCCCGCAGCAGCTCGACTCCACCGGCCGCACCTCCAGGCCCGGCACCTGGCGCAGCACCGCTTCGACCGCGCCCATCGCCCCGAACGCCTTCTGGTGGCAGTGGCCATGCAGATGGGCCGCCCGGCCGCCCTGGTGAGCGAGGGGAAGCGCGATGCGCCCGGCCGCGAGGTCGGCCGCGAGCAGCTCCTCGAACAGCAGGCTCGCCCGCCCGAGCGCCTCGGCCTCCTCGCCCGGCAACAGGGCCGCGAACTCGTCCCGGAAGGTGAGGAGGCAGGAGGGTTCGAGCCCCACCACCCGGGCGCCCGCCCGCACGAAGGGCAGGAGCGCGTCGCGGGTGCGGCGCGCCTCGGCCCGCGCCCGGGCGACATCCCCCGCCGCCAGGAAGGTGCGCCCGCAGCAGAGCGGGCGGTTGCCCCGGCCCGGCGCCGCCACCCGGTGCAGGCGGTAGCCCGCCGCCGTCAGCACCGCCTCGGCCGCCTCCAGGTTCTCCCGCTCGAAGGCCCGGTTGAAGGTGTCGCCGAACAGGACGATGTCGCGAAAGGTCCCGGCGACGTCGCCCGGATGGGCGATCTCGCCGCTCTCGCGCCAGGGGCGGCGCCAGCGGGGGAGGGGGCGCGCCGCCGCAAGTCCCAGCGCCCGCTCCGAGAGCCGGGCCAGGGCCGGGATCCGGTCGCGCAGGTTGAGGAGGGGCGCCAGCACGGCGGCGGCCCCCGCGTAATCGGGCAGATGCGCCACCAGCCGCTCGAACAGCGGGCGGCCGTGGCGGGCGTAGTAGTGGTGGAGCACCTCGATCCTCATCCGGGCCATGTCGACGCCGGTCGGGCATTCCCGCCGGCAGCCCTTGCAGGAGACGCAGAGATCGAGCGCGCGCTTGGTCTCGGGCGCGGTGAGCGCCTCCGGCCCGAGCTGCCCCGAGAGGGCGAGCCGCAGGGTGTTGGCGCGGCCCCGCGTCAGGTGCTCCTCCGACCGGGTGACCCGGTAGGACGGACACATCGTGCCCCCGGCGAGCGCCCGGCAGGTGCCGTTGTTGTTGCACATCTCGACGGCGCCGCCGAGGCCGCCCCAGGCCGACCAGTCGAGGGCGGGCACTGGCACCTCCACCCGGTAACCCTCCGGAAAGCGCATCAGGCGCCGGTCGTCCATGCGCAGCGGCCGCACGATCTTGCCGGGGTTGAGGCGGTTTCCCGGGTCGAAGGCGTCCTTCACCGCCGCGAAGGCGCCGGCGAGCCGCGGCCCGAACAGCGGCGCGATGAATTCCGAGCGCGAGATGCCGTCGCCGTGCTCGCCCGAGAAGGAGCCCTTGAAGCGGCGCACCAGCTCGGCCGTCTCCTCGGCGATGGCGCGCATGGCGGCGACGCCCGCCTCCTGCTTCAGGTTGAGCACCGGCCGCACGTGCAGGCAGCCGACCGAGGCGTGGGCGTACCACGTACCCCTGGTGCCGTGCCGGGCGAAGCAGGCCGTCACCGCATCCGTGTAGTCGGCCAGGTGTTCGAGCGGGACCGCGCAATCCTCGATGAAGGAGACGGGCTTCGCGTCGCCGCGCATCGACATCATGATGTTGAGGCAGGCCTCCCGCATCGCCCAGACGGTGCGCTGGCGGGCGGGCTCGGGGACCGCGACGACGGCGCCCGGAAAGCCGTGGTCGGCCATGCAGGTATCGAGGCGCGCGAGGTCGGCCGCGAGGGAGGCCGCCTCGTCGCCCGCGAACTCGACGAGGAGCAGGCAGTCGGGGCGCCCGCGGGTGATGTCCGCCAGGGTGGCGCGGAACAGCGGGATGTCGGCGCCCAGCACCAGGACGTTGTTGTCCACGAGCTCGACCGCGACGGGGTCGAGGGCGACGAGGGCCGGTACCGTCTCCATGGCGGCCCGGAAGGACGGGAAGTGGCAGACCCCCATCACCCGGTGGGCGGGCAGGCGGGCGAGCTTCAGGGTGATGGCGGTGGTGGCCGCGAGCGTCCCCTCCGAGCCGACGAGGAGATGGGCGAGGTTCGGCCGC
Source organism: Methylobacterium nodulans ORS 2060 (assembly GCF_000022085.1). Taxonomy (NCBI): domain Bacteria; kingdom Pseudomonadati; phylum Pseudomonadota; class Alphaproteobacteria; order Hyphomicrobiales; family Methylobacteriaceae; genus Methylobacterium; species Methylobacterium nodulans. The sequence continues at coordinate 2,845,228 of NC_011894.1, read as the reverse complement.
TCGGCCAGCAGGGCGTCGAGGTTGTAGCCGCCGACCCGCCGCTGGACCTTCGGAAACATCCGTTCGATCTCGTCGCGCTCGGCCTGCGCGAGGCGGAGCATGCGGGCGGCGAGCTCCTCCGCACCGGAGACCGCCTCGGCCGAGAGCGAGATGGCGGTGCCGTCGGCGAGCAGCCCGTCGAGGCCGAGCACGTTGTCGACCATCTTGCCGTAGCGCAGCGAGCGGGCGCCGCAGGAATTGTTGCCGGCCATGCCGCCGAGGGTGCAGCGGCTCGCCGTCGAGGGCTCGACCGGGAAGAACCAGCCGTCGTCCTTCAGCCGTGCGTTCAGCCGCTCCAGCACCATGCCGGGCTCGACCGTGACCGTGCCGGCCTCGCGGTCGTAGGCGAGCAGGCGGTCGAGGTGGCGGGAGCAATCCACGATGAGCCCGGCGCCGATCGGCTGCCCGTTCTGCGAGGTGCCGCCGCCCCGCAGGATGACGGGCACATCGTGCCCGGCCGCGACCGCGAGGGTGGCGGCGATGTCGGCGGGGCTCTTCGGCAGGACTACGCCGCGGGGCATGATCTGGTAGATCGAGGCGTCGGTGGCGTAGCGACCGCGGTCGAAGGCGCCGGTCAGCACCTCGCCGGAGACGGCGGCGCGCAGGGCGCGCTCCAGGGCCGCCTCGCCACCGGGCGCACCGATGCGCTGCAATGATCCGTGCATCCACCCCTCCCCCGACTCGGCCGGCCGCCGCCTCTTGCCTGGTCCGGATACATAATACAAAATTCAAAAGACGCCACAGCGACGGGCAGAATGCCGGGGAGGATCTCATGACCCACATGCCGGGCCGCCACTTTCTTCAGATCCCGGGTCCCACCAACACGCCGCTGCCGATCCTGGCGGCCATCGCCAAGCCGACCATCGATCACCGCGGGCCGGAATTCGGTCGGCTCGGCCGGACAATCCTGCAGGAGATCCGGCCCGTCTTCGGCACGACGAACCCGGTCGTGATCTACCCGGCCTCGGGCACCGGCGCCTGGGAGGCGGCCCTGGTCAACACGCTCTCGCCGGGCGACCGGGTGCTGATGTTCGAGACCGGGTGGTTCGCCACTCTGTGGAGCCGGCTTGCCAAGCGCCTCGGGCTCGAGGCGGAGTTCCTGAAGGGCGACTGGCGCTCCGGCGTCGATGCGGGCGCAATCAAGGCCCGCCTCGCCGAGGACCGGTCCCACACCATCAAGGCGGTGTGCATCGTCCACAACGAGACCTCGACCGGGGTGACGTCGAATGTCGCGGCGGTGCGCCGGGCTCTCGACGCGGCCCGTCACCCGGCGCTGCTCCTCGTCGACACGATCTCCTCCCTCGGCTCCATCGACTACCGCCACGACGAGTGGGGCGTCGACGTCACGGTCGCGGGATCGCAGAAGGGGCTGATGCTGCCGCCCGGCCTCTCCTTCAATGCCGTGTCCGACAAGGCCCTGGCCGCGGCGAAGACGGCCCGTCTGCCCAACTCTTACTGGAACTGGGAGGAGATGCTCGCGGCGAACGCTACCGGCTACTTTCCCTACACGCCCTCGACCAACCTCCTCCAGGGGCTCGCGGTGGCGCTGGAGATGCTGCGGGCGGAGGGGCTGCCAGCGGTGTTCGCCCGGCACGACCGCGCCGCTGCAGCGACCCGGGCCTGCGTGGCGCATTGGGGCTTCGAGATCCAGTGCCGCAATCCGGCCGAGTATTCTTCGGCCCTCACGGCGGTTCGCTTGCCGGACGGACATTCCGCCGACGCGCTCCGGGCCGAAATCCTGGCACGGAGCAACATGTCCCTCGGCAATGGCCTGGGTCCGCTGGCAGACCGGGTCTTTCGCATCGGACATCTCGGCGACTTCCATGACCTGATGGTCACCGGAACGCTGGCGGGCGTCGAGATGGGCCTGAGGGTGCGCTGTATCCCGCATCGTCCCGGCGGCGTCGACGCCGCCATGCAGGTGCTGGCCGGACATGCCGGGCCGGCGGCCCTGGCTGCGGAGTAGGGGCGCCCGGACCGGGCCGGGGCGATACGCTTGCCCCGCGCCCCCATTCCTGGCTCCAGATCATACCAACGGTCATTTTCATGTGACCGTTGGTTCCGGTCTCGGCTTGTCGCCAAGCCTCGTCACAAAGCCTCTGGTGGCATCGACAATGCGAGATGGGTCGACGGCCCGATGCGCAAGCATGCGCGTCAGCACCCGCTGCCCCAGCAGTCTGGGCCGGTGGCATCACTTCGCCACCGGTCGGGCTGCCCCTGATGGATGAAACCGCGGCTGAATGAGCGCTCCCTCTCGTGGCAGCTCCACCGCTCCTCATGCTGAGGTGCAGCCGCAGGCTGCCTCGAAGCACCCCTGAACGGCGATCCCGGCCAAACTCGTGTCTTGGATAACCCTTCCGGGGTGCATCGAGGCTGCGGCTGCGCCGCAGCACCTCAGCATGAGGAGCGGGGCGGCTTCCACGAAGGTCAGTTTCGATTGAGACCGTGGGTCGTCCGGCATCGAACCGCATGCGTCAAGATCGCAAGCCTTTCGGGCTTTGCCTTTTCGGGCCGATCACCCGCCGGTTGCCATGCGCTCTTACGCTGGTGCAGGGCCTGAGAGGCCTGACGAGACTGGCCGGAAGACCACTCTCGCAAGCAGCCCGGGCCCGCCTCGGCTTCCTTCCTCCAAGGTGACGGCTGCGCCGATCCGGTCGGCGAGGGCCCGGACGACGGCGAGGCCAAGGCCGCTGCCCTCCGGACCGCCGCTCCGGGCCACGCGGTAGAAGCGCGCAAAGACCTTCTCCCGCTCCGACGAGGGGATGCCGGGCCCGTCGTCCTCGATCTCGACACGGGCCCCGGCCGCGTCGTTGGCGACGCGCACGACCACCGATGCGCCGCTTCCGCCGTAGCGAATCGCGTTGTCGATGAGGTTGCCGAGGATCTCGCCCACGAGGGTGGGGTGGGCCAGGATCATGACCGGCCCGTCGGGCCGCTCGAACGCGATCTCGACCCCGGCGGCGAGCGCCCGCGGTACCTGTTCGGCGAGGACGGCCGCCGCAACCTCGGCGAGATCGAGATCGGTCGTCGTCACGGCATCGGCGGCCTCGTCGGCCCGGGCGAGAGCGATGAGCTGCGACAGGAGGTGCTCCAGGCGCTCCGCCGCCCCCTCGATATCGTCGAGGGCGGCGCGCCCCTCGGAACTGGCTGCGACGCCGTAGCGGCGCGCGAGGTCGAGATGCGTGCGCAGCACCGCGAGGGGCGTGCGCATCTGATGGGATGCATCGGCCGTGAAGCGACGCATCGCGCCCATGGCTTGCTCCAGCCGCGCCAGCAGGGTGTTGAAGGCAAGGACCGGCGCGACCGCCTCCTTGGGCACCTGCGACGCGTCGAGGGGCCGCAGGCTGATCGCGCCGGGCACCGCCCGGCGGTCGATCTCAGCGCTCAGCCGGTTCAGGGGCTCCAGGCCGCGGCCGATCCCGTGCCATGTCAGCACCCCCACGAGGCCGAGGAGCCCCGCCTCGAGCAGGATCAGCCCGCCGAGGAGCCGCGTCTGCAGGGCGCGGCGGGCATCCCGCGTCTCCGCCACCTGGACGAGGACGGGCTCCGGCTTGCCGTAGATCCTCCGGGCCTGCGCGGCGACGCGGACGGGCGCACCGCGCATCACGGAATCCCAGTGGCGCGTGACGCCGGGCTCCAGCTCCGTCACCGCCGCGCGGGGCAGATCGCGGTAGCCCGTCACCAGCTGCCCGCCGTAGCTGACGCTGTAGTAGATCCGGTCCTGCGCCTGGCTCTCCAGCATGCCGAGCGCCACCCGCGGCAGATCCACCGTCACCTCGTTGTCCTCGTCCAGCGCGAGGCGCTCGGCGATCGCCAGCACCGAGCCGTCGAGGAGCCGGTCGTGCGTCGTCTCGACGACGTCGCGGATGACGAGGGCGCCGCCGAAGCCGAGCACCAGGGCGAGCGCCGCCGCGGGCAACAGCATCCGCGCCATCAGCCCGCGCCGCAGCGAGGGAGGATGCCGGCTCATCGGCCGTCCAGAAGGTAGCCGAGGCCGCGGATGGTGCGGATCTCCGGTCCGTTCGGCTGCAGCTTCTTGCGCAGGCGGGCGACATAGAGTTCGAGGGCGTTGGGGGCCACCGCCTCGTCGAAGCCGAACACCTCGCCGCTCAGCCGCTCCTTCGGCACCACCTGTCCGGCCCGCGCCATCAGCACCGTGAGCACCGCGAGTTCCCGGCGCCGCAGGCTCACCGGCTCGTCGCCGAGCGTCACCGTCCCGGTCGCGCGGTCGAGGGAGAGGGCCCCGCAGCGCAGCACGGGGTTCGGCAGGCCCTGGCCCCGCCGGATCAGGGCCCGGACGCGCGCCTCGAACTCGGCCGGTGCGAACGGCTTGAGCAGGTAGTCGTCGGCGCCGAGATCGAGCCCGCGCACCCGGTCCGTCACCGCGTCCCGGGCGGTCAGGATCATCACCGGGACCGCGCTCTTCGCGGCGCGGATGCGGCGGAGCACCTCGAAGCCGGACAGGCCCGGCAGGCCGACATCGAGGACGATCAGGCTGTAGGGCTCGGAGAGCGCGAGCCTCGCCGCCTCGGCCCCGTCGGCCTCGTGGTCCACCGCCAGCCCGGCGAGCCGGAGCGCCGCCACCAATCCCCGGGCCAGGGCGGCATCGTCCTCGACGACCAGCACCCGCATCCGCTGCTCCTCCCTCGGAGCCGGCCGCCCCCGTGTCCGGGCCGCGGCGGAGCGGCTTGGAATCGCGGCGCGAGCCTGTAGCCTCCGATCCTCGCCGCCCATGGCGCCGTGGGCAACCGAAAGGTTCGGAGGTTCAGGGAGGAACGGGTGCGCGTGCGGATCCTTGCGGCCGGGCTGATCGGGCTCGCGGCCTTCCTCGCCGTTCTTCTGACCTCCGCCCGGGCGCAGGTCGACGCTTCTGTCGATGCCGCCCGCCAGGACCTCGCGGCGGCGCAGCGGGAGGGCACGGTCGTCATTCGCGCGACGACCGACGAGGCCGAGGCCGCCGCGATGCTGGAGGGTTTCCGCCAGCTCCATCCCGGCCTTTCGGTCTCCTACGCCAAGGTGAACTCGTCGAATCTCTACGAGGAATTCCTGGCCGAGGCTGCGGCGGGCGGTGGCACGGCGGACATCATCTGGAGCTCGGCCATGGATCTCCAGGTCAAGCTCGTGAACGACGGCTACGCCGAGCGCCATGTCTCCCGGGAGGCGGAGGGCCTGCCGGCCTGGGCGGTCTGGCGCAACGAGGCCTACGGCATCACGGCCGAGCCCGTCGCCCTCGCGTACAATCGTACCCTGCTGCCGGAGAGCCGGGTGCCGCGCAGCCATGCGGAGCTCCTCCGGGCCCTGACGCAGAACCCGGAGGCGTGGCAGGGCAAGGTCGCCGCCTACGACCCCGAGCGCAGCGGCGTCGGCTTCCTGTTCCTGGCGCAGAACCTTGAGGTGACGCCCCGGACTTGGGACCTCGTCCGGGCCCTGGGGCAGGCCGGTGCGAAGCTCTACACGACAACCTCGACGATGCTCGACCGCGTCTCCTCCGGCGAGGCGCTCATCGCCTTCGACGTGTTCGGCTCCTACGCCCTGGAGCGGGCCAAGCACGATCCCGCGCTCGGCGTCGTACTGCTCTCCGACTACACGCTCGTGACCTCGCGCATCGCCTTCATCCCGAAGGCCGCACGCCACAAGGCGGCAGCGCGGCTCTTCATGGATTACATGCTGTCCCGGGCAGGACAGGCGCAGCTCGCCGCCCGGTCGGTGACGCCCGCGCGCCCCGACGCGCGCCGGCCCGACGACCCGGTCGCGACCGCCCCGGCTCTGCGCCCGATCGCGGTCGGCCCGGAACTCCTCACCTATCTCGACCAGATCAAGCGGGCCCGGATGCTGCGCCAATGGCGGCGCGCCACCGAGGGGCGCTGATGCGGCAAGCTCAACCTTGGGCTCGCAAAGAATTCGCCGCGCGACAGGTTAGTGACAGGTTCCATCCGTAAGATCCGGGCAAATACAGCGCGGAGGAAACGGATGCAGGTCACGGGCATGTTGCACGGCGCCAAGCTGTTGCAGTTCGCCGGCTTCCCGACGGCCGAGGTGCTCGGCCCGGACGCCAGCGAGGAAGAGATCAAGGGCCTGATCGACCGCCACGGCTCGATCTTCATCAAGCCGGTGTTCAAGGGCGGCGTCGGCAAGAAGGGCAAGGCCGGCCTCGTCGGCCGCGCCCGCGACCTCGGGACGGCCCTGCGCGAGAAGGAGCGGCTCTACTTCGTCGAGCACCGCCACGGCAATGCGCTGGCCAAGGCCAACGGCGTCACCTTCGAAGGCGCGGTGCCCGCCGAGCACGAGGTCTATTTCTCGATCACCGACAGCACCCGCTTCCGCGCCCCGACCATGACGCTCACCCACCGGGGCGGGGTCGACATCGAGGAACTCGACCGGAGCGAGGTGGCGCAGGTGCCCTTCGACCCGCTCACCGGCCTCAAGGCCTTCGTGGTCGCCAACGCCCTCTCGGAGCTGAACGCGCCCAAGGCCCTGATCTCGCCGCTGGTGCAGCAATTGCCCAAGCTGTGGGAGCTCTACCACGGCTTCGGCATGACCACGGTCGAGCTCAACCCGATCCGCATGCGCCCCGACCGCACCGGCCGGCTGACGCCCGTGGCCTGCGACTTCAAGTGCGGCTTCGACCGCGACGATCCGCGCTGGCAGCGCCTCGGCCTGCCCGGCCACCTGTTCTCGGTCGACTACTCGGACTTCGAGGCCGAGATCAACGGCTTGCGCACCTACCAGGGCCAGAGCGACGTCTGCGTCATCAACCCGGCCGGCACCATCCTGGCCCCGACCTTCGGCGGCGGCGCCAACTCCCTCGTCACCGAGATGCTCGGCGACGACGCGATCATCTCCTCGGATTTCGGCGGCAACCCGCCCTACGCGAAGATGAAGGAGGTGGCGCGCATCTGCTTCAAGCACTGGCTGAAGCAGGCCAACGTGCTGTTCATCATCGGCGGCAAGTCGAACAACACCGACATCTTCGAGACCTTCCGGGCCATGGCGGATGCCCTGCGCGAGCATGTGGGCCGGCACGGGCCGACGCCCCTGTACATCGTCGCCGGCCGCGGCGGGCCGAACCTCGTGCGCGGCATGGGCGCGCTGCGCGACACCGCCGAGGCGCTCGGCCTGCCCTACCGGCTGTTCGGCTTCGATTCCGACATGAGCGAGGTCGTCGCCTACGCCCGCACGGCCGACCAGTGGATGAGGCAGGGCGGGCGCGAGGCCGTGGCGCGCGCCCTCGGCAGCGGCGAGCCGCTGCGCCAGGCCGCCGAGTAAAAGGGGAGGAAAAGATGCACAAGCCGGGCATCGGCAGCTTCAAGTACTACGTCGGCATCAGCTCGCTCGACCAGATCGCCACGCGCGAGGACCGGGTCTGCGTGCTCAACATCTTAGGCGGCGAGTCGAGCGACGTCACGCCGGTCGGCCACGCCTATTCGGGGGGCAACGTGGTGTTCGGCACCTCGCCGGGCCGCCGCGGCCAGGGGCTGGAGACGCCGCTCGGAGAGATCCCGGTCTACAACAACGTGCGCGAGGGCCTGGAGGCCGGCCACCGCTTCAATTGCGGGGTCGTCTACCTGCCGCCCGCGGGGGCCCGCGACGGCGTCGCCGAGCTGATCCGGGTCAACCCGGACCTGCGCAAGATCTTCATCGTCACGGAAAAACTCTCGGTGCACGACAGCCGCGAGATCCGGGCGCTCGGCCAGCAGAACGGCGTCGACATCTTCGGCGGCAACAGCCTGGGGGTGGCCGACGCCTACCATCAGGTCCGCATCGGCGGCGCGCTCGGCGGCGACAGCCCGGGCGAGGCACTCAAGCCCGGCTCGATCGCGATCTTCTCCAATTCCGGCAACTTCACCACCACGATCGCCACCTACCTGCGCATGAGCGGCTGGGGCACCACCACGCTGATCTCGAGCGGCAAGGACGTCTACATCCAGTACGCGGCGCCGGAATTCGCCTTCGCGCTGGCCAACGACGCGCGCAGCAAGGCGGCGGTGCTCTACGTGGAGCCGGGCGGCTACTACGAGCGCGATGCCCACTTCACCAAGCCGGTGGTCGCCTGCGTGGTCGGGCGCTGGAAGAGCCGGCTCACCCGGGCGGTGGGCCATGCCGGCGCCATGGCGGGCGGGGACGACGATGCCGCCGCCAAGGAGCGCTGGTTCCTGGAGAAGTTCGGGGTCGCGAGCGTGTTCACGCCCGACAACCCCGTCGTCTCGGCCCGGGGCGCGGTGGTGACGAACATCGCCCACATCCCGGCGGCGCTGAGTGCGGTGATGCACGAGAACGGGGCGCGGCCCGACTTCGCTCCCGAGAGCAGCCTCGCCCTCAAGCCCTGGTTCGGCTCGAATGCGTCCTTGAGCCTGCCGGCCGCGCTCGACCTGCCGGTGGTCGAGGCGGTGGCGCCCTACGGCGCGCAGATCGCGCGGCTCAACCGCCAGATCGGCGTGGTGCTGCCGCGGCAAGCCATGAAGGACGCCTCGGGCGCCTCGCAGATGGACCCGAAGACGCAGGTCACGAGCCTCAACGGCGTCTCGATGCTGGAGGCGGCGCGCCTGCCGATGGAGGCCAACCTCGTGCTGGCGCTCCTGCGCGAGCCGGCGAGCGAGAACGACCGCGCCCTGGTCAACGCGGCCGTCGCCGCGCAGGTGAACCTGCACGGCCGGCCCGAACTCGCGGCCGCCGAGGCGGTCCGGGAGGCGGGCAACGCGCCGAACGTGGTGCTGGCCGCGGCGGCGGCGCTCGTGGGGCCGCGGCGGGCAGAGGCGGCCCGGCGGATCTGCCGGCTGCTCACGGATCGCTTCGCCGAGGCGGGCCTGCCGAGCGCCCTCGACGAGAGCTTCGAGCTCGGCCGCGTCGCGGCGGACCCGGATCTCTCCGCACTCCTCGTCGGCCCCGAGCCGGATCCGCGGGCGGAGGCGCTGCTCGACGCGCTCCAGGCCCGCGGCGCCCGCTCGGTCTTCCTGCGCTACCTGCGCAGTCTCGGCGGTCATCCGACCCGCGAGGCGGTGCTGGCCTCGGTCGCCACGACGCTCGCCTGGGGGCCGCTGATGCGCAAGCGCATCTCGCGCCTCACGGCCGAGAGTCTGCCCTGGTGGCTGCAGCTGTTCGGCGTGCTCCTCGGCGCAGCGGTCCCGGCGGCGCGGCACACGGCAGACAGCTTCTGCGGCGTGCCGAATGCCGACCTCCTGACCCGCCGGACGCTGGGCGAGATCGGCTGCCTCGCGCTCCTCGGGCGCGAGCCTGCCGATGCGGGCGACGTGTTCGTGTTCGAGACCCTGGTCGGCCTGCTGCTCTCGAACGGCCCGGGCACCATCTCGGCTCAAGGGTGCAAGGGCGCGGTCTCGGCCGACGGCCCGGAGAGCCCGGAGCGGGTGCAGCTCAACAAGGCGCTGATCGGGTTCCTGACCCATGCGGGCTACGCGCATGGGGGCAACGGCTACGAGGGCATCGCCTTCCTGATCGAGCAGTTCCGGGACAGCGGCCTCGCCGATCCGGCCGACCCCGATCACGGCATCGACCTTCAGGCGCTCGCCGGCCGGACGGCGGCGGAGTACGCGCGCTACAAGTCCGACCGGAAGAGTGCCGGCAGCCTCGACATCCAGAAGATCCCGGGCGTGAACCATCCGGTGTTCAAGGACAAGGCGGTGAACCACGATCCGCGCGAGGTCTGGCTGCACGAGCAGCTGGCGGCGCGGGGCGACAGCAACGCCTTCCACGCCTATTATCGCGCGCTGGTGCAGGCGCTGTTCGAGGCGGGCGTGTCGCGCAATGTCTACTGCGTCAACATCGACGCGGTGATCGCGGCGCTGCTGCTCAAGATGCTGTGGCGGCCCTACCGCACCGGAGAGCTGTCCGCCTCCGCGCTGGAGAGTGCGGCGTTCACGATCTTCCTGTTTGCCCGGATGCTCGGCTGCGCGGCGGAGGTGGATGACCACCTGAACCGCGGCCGCGACATGGACACGCGGACGCCAGCCTCGCAGTGCCGGTTCGTGGCCTGAGAGCCGGGCCGCGGGTTCGGAGCAACCCATCCCCTTCGGTGCGTCATCCCCGCTCCCTGCCGGGAGCAGGGGCGCCGCACGCGAAGCGGGTCACCCCCTGACGATGCGAAAGAGGCCGCAGGATCGCGGCCCCTCGGCGCGGGCCGCCGCAACGGCAAGCCCCGCCCACCACTCCGTTCGCCTCCGGTCGGGCGGATCAACACCCTGGGAGGACATCATGACTGACGACACCGCCGACCCGCGACCCCGTTCGAAAGCCGCCACCGTGCTGCGCGTGACGAGCGGCAACTTCCTGGAGATGTTCGACTTCTTCCTGTTCGGCTTCTACGCCACCTACATCTCCCGGGCGTTCTTCCCGGCCGGCAACGAATACGCCTCCCTGATGCTCACCTTCGTGACCTTCGGGGCCGGCTTCCTGATGCGGCCCCTCGGGGCGATCTTCCTCGGCGCCTATGTCGACCGGATCGGACGGCGCAGGGGCCTCATCGTCACCCTCACCATCATGGCGGCGGGCACCATCCTGATCGCCTTCGTGCCCTCCTACGAGACCATCGGTCTGTTCGCGCCGTTCCTCGTCCTGGTGGGGCGCCTGCTGCAGGGCTTCTCGGCCGGCGTCGAACTCGGCGGCGTGTCGGTCTATCTCGCCGAGATGGCCACCCCCGGCCGCAAGGGCTTCTACGTCGCCTGGCAGTCCGGCAGCCAGCAGGTCGCCATCATGGCCTCGGCTGCGATCGGCTACGGCCTCAGCCAAGCTCTCACGCCGGAGGCCGTGGGCTCCTGGGGCTGGCGGGTGCCGTTCTTCATCGGCTGCCTGATCGTGCCGTTCCTGTTCTACATCCGCCGCTCGCTGGAGGAGACGCAGGAGTTCCTGCACCGCAAGCACCGCCCGTCGGTGGGCGAGATCTTCGCTTCACTCGGCCGCAACTGGCGGATCGTGCTGCTCGGCATGCTCCTCGTGGTGATGACCACGGTCTCGTTCTACACGATCACGGTCTATACCCCGACCTTCGGCAAGTCCGTGCTGAAGCTCTCGGCCACCGACAGCCTGATCGTCACCTTCTGTGTCGCGGTGTCGAACTTCTTCTGGCTGCCCGTGATGGGCGCGCTCTCCGACAAGATCGGCCGCAAGCCCATCCTGCTGGTGTTCTCCGCACTCACCCTGCTCACCGCCTATCCGGCGCTGGCCTGGCTCGTGGCGAACACCTCCTTTGCCAACATGCTGATCGTGTTGCTGTGGCTGTCGTTCCTGTACGGGAGCTACAACGGAGCGATGGTGGTGGCGCTCACCGAGATCGTGCCCGCCCATGTGCGCACCGCCGGCTTCTCGCTCGCCTATTCGCTCGCCACCGCGCTGTTCGGCGGCTTCACGCCGCTGATCTCGACTTGGCTCATCGAGGAGACGGGCAACCGCGCTGCGCCCGCCTTCTGGCTCGCCTTCGCGGGTGCCTGCGGCCTCGTCGCGACGCTCCTCGTCTATCGGGAGCGCAGTTCCGCCCGGTTCGGCCTCGCCGAAGGCCCGGCGGCCGTCTGAGCGTTGCTTGCGGCACCGCGGCCGGCGCGTCGCCCGACGCGCCGGCCGCGACCTTGACGAGGCCACCATCCGGCGCCCCGGATGTGTGGGCGACCCCCGGTCCTCATGGAGAATGTCGTGATCCGTCGCTTCTTCCTATCCCGCGTCCTCGCCTTCGCGGCAGCGATCCTCGCATCCGCCGCTGCCCCGGCCGCCGAGGTGCGGGTGGTCAGCTCGGGCGGGTTCGCCGCCGCCTACCGCGCCCTCGCGCCCGAGTTCGAGCGCCGCACCGGACACGGCCTCGTGACGGAGTGGGGCCCCTCGATGGGCCAGACTCCGCAGGCCGTGCCGGCCCGGCTCGCCCGGGGGGAGCCGATCGACGTCGTGATCATGGTGGGCTACGCCCTCGACGACCTGATCCGGCAGGGCAAGGTGAGCGCCGACAGCCGCACCGCGCTTGCGCGCTCCGGCATCGCCCTCGCGGTGCGCGCGGGCGCGCCGAAGCCGGACATCTCCTCCATCGACGGGCTGCGCCGGACCCTGCTCGCGGCGAAGTCCATCGCCTATTCGGACAGCGCGAGCGGCGTTTACATTGAGACCGAGCTGTTCCGGCGCCTCGGCATCGCCGACGCAGTGAAGGCCAAGGCGCGGATGATTCCGGCCGAGCCGGTCGGCGCGGTGGTCGCGCGCGGAGAGGCGGAAGTCGGATTCCAGCAGCTCAGCGAACTCAAGCCGGTCCCGGGGATCGAGATCGTCGGTCTGCTCCCCGCGGAGGTGCAACTCTACACCGAGTTCTCGGCCGGGCGGGTCGAGGGCAGCCGTGCGCCGGAGGCCGCCTCCGCCCTGATCGGCTTCCTGGCCTCGCCCGACGCGGCCGGCGCCATCCGGGAGAGCGGGATGGAGCCGCTCCCGGCCGGAGCGGCGAAGTAGGACCGGGGACGCTCCCGCGCGCGGATCAGCTGACGGGCATCGCCGGATCACGGCGGTCGGTCTGCGCCAGCCGCTGGAGGTCGGTGCGGGTGGCGGAAGGTGATTGCTCCGGCCCGCGGTGAGGCACGCCCCGCTAGAGCGCTCCCCGCCGAAGTGGGTGCCGGTTCGGCGCAAGGCAGCGCGACAAATCAAAGACTGAAGAGCCGTGACCGTTTCGACGGAAACGGGCACGGCTCTCGTCGCGGACTGTATTCCGGTTCCCAGGCCGCCTGCACCACCGCGGGCTCAGCAGTCACCGCTGTCCGACGCGGCCGAGGCGTTGCGCGCATGAACCGCCGCGGAGAGCACGAAGGCCGAGGTCACCTCCGGGCCACCGACGATGATTCGGGTTGGCGTCTTCATCTTGTTCCACTCATAGGCGCAGTAGGGCGCGCCTCTCGGGCCCTCGCCGAATCCTTCTGCAATCACCCTCAGAGCCGGTGCGAAGCTCGCGGGCTCCGCTCCGAGCTTGGCGAGCGCCAGCAGGGCCATCGCAGCATCGAAGGGATTCATCTCGGCTGCCATCAGCTCGTCCCGGACGTAAGACAGGACGCGAGCCCGGATGAGGTCGAAGCTGCCCTCCGGATCAACCGCTTGCCTCGTCGCAGACGGGAGCCGCATCCACGTGGCGTACAGGCGAGCAAAGTAGGCGCAGTACACCTCCGGCAGATAATAGAGGTGCGAGCGCGAATCGGCAAAAGCTCCCGTCTCCGCCAGCCGGCGCTGGAACCGCACGATCCTGCGGGTGCAGGCCAGGCGCTCGGGATGCTCCGCGATGCGCCAGCGCGCATGGTTGCGGAAGACGGCTTCCAGAACGTCAAGGTTCAACGTCGGGTCGAGGTCATTGCCATACGGCAGCTCGCCGGACGCATTCTCGATCCAGGTCAGAACGCCCCCCTCGTAATCGATCCCGCCATTGATCGCCACGCCGGGTGGGGCGCAGCCATCGCTGCCGACCTGATACCCGGCAAAGAGATCGATCAGCGGCTGCGCCAGCAGGGGCTCATCCGAGTCCGCCTGCGTCGCGGCGGAGACGGCGCAGGCGGTCGTGTCGCCATCGGGCACGAAGACACCAAAGCCGAGATGGACTTTCGTCACGGTGTGGAAGAAGCGGCTCTGCCGCGCATGCGGGTAGGGCGCGAGTGCCGTGACGACACGATAGGAACCGCTGCCGCGAGGGTCCGGCACCTGCTCGCAACTCGCGATCAGGCAGAAGCGGATCATCTCGTCGATCGCGCATCGGGCCTGCTCAGCCTCGGTCCGGCTTGCGAGGCCGCTCCCCAGGAAGTCGAGCAGCGCCTCACAGAAGAACGCATCGTAATAGGCGGAGCGATGCCGGATCTGGACCGGTCCCCTCAGCGGCTCGGCACGGCCACGCCAGGGCGGGCCGATGAGCGCCGCCACGGACGGATTGGCCAGGACGAACACCCGCGCCAGATTGAAGAGGAGGGTGGAGTTCTTATAGGTGCGCGCCTGCAGCCCATCGAGGGCGACAAGAAGATCGCGGCCGCGGAAATCCGGGTCGCCGATGAGGTTGAAGGCTCCGTAGGCTGGAATGAAACCGTTCCGGCGGTAGGAGCCCAGGAGATGGCCGGCGCAGCGGCGGATCAGCGTCTCGAGGTGCCCTGGCGGGAGCGGGTCTGCCGACATTCGGTTGGGCAGCGGCGCGTGACGAGCGTGAGCCTGCTCGTCAAGGAGCGCCGCCAGGGGAGCACCGACCGCGCGCCAGTCCGGCGCGGCGTGGTCGCGCGCAGCCAGAAGGGCTTGCTGCAACGCGCGGAAGTGCGCCTCGTCGCGGAGCGTCGGCAGACCTGCGCGACCGAGGAGAGGCCGCAGCAGGGGATTCGCAAGCGCAACCTTGTAGAACAGACGCAGATGCGCGTTGCCGGGTCTTGTCCCCTTCAGAATTGGGTCGCAGAGATCATAGAGGGTCGGTCCGGTCTTCGGCGTGCGGAAGGTCCGGTAGGCAGCGCGAGCGAGATTGCCGAGGTAAGAGGCTGTGGGCGTCGCCCATGGCGTGGCCGGCCGCGGATGCGGTGCAGACATGGCGGTCTCTTCGGTCGGGCTCTTGGGTCGGGGCACGACGGACACGGCCCAAAGATGCTGGGCAGGTGCGTCGACTCAAGGGCGAGCCGGCAACGGGCGCGAAAGGCGCCGCTCTCATTGAGAAGAGCTTGCCATGGGTTGCTTCACAGATCTACCCTCTTGGCTCGTCAGACCAGCTCAGGCCACGTCTTTCTTTCGCCCGGGCCATCATGCTGATGGCCGTCGATAGATCATGAAAACATCAGGATGCGCATCTGGTGTGCTTCCAACGCAGAGCTGTGAGAGATTTTGGGCCGCGACGGGGCAGGTTCAGTCGTCCTGCGGCAGGATCGATCAGGAGCGCGGGGATGTGTGCTCACGGATCATGTGACTTGGCTGTGGTCCAGATGGAGCAGCCCGACCCTGTCGTAATCCGCCCGTTGCTGTGTCGCGACAGCCGATACGCAAACCGATCCGCCGCGAAGTGCTGGCCGCCAATAACGCGCGATTGCTCACTGGCAGCCTGAACGAGGTCGCGGCCGCGAGCGAGACCGGCCGCCCCGTCGCCGGAGAGAACCGAGCTGCACGGGTCCGAAGGCGGCGCAGTCTGCCCGGGGCCCACGCACCGTTTCGGCCCGCTCGGATGCCGCTCTGAAGAAATTGGCGAATTGCTTCTCCCCAGACTGCCCTTCGAAATGCCCTTGGCCAAGATTCTCTTAGCCAAGCTTCTCTCGGCATCGAGATGCGCGCATGCATGGGAGCATCCACGAGGCGCGGACGAGAGCCGTGCCCGCTCCGGTTGGGTCGGATCACGGCTCTAAGGTCTTGATTTCATGCGCTCCCTTGCGCCGAACCGGCCTCCAGCTTGGCGGGGAGCGCTCTAGGCAGGTCCACGAAGTTCAGCTAACTTGAAATCCGGGGCAAAGCGAACGCGCTGCAATGGGAGGCGTTCATGGCTCTTCAGATCGGTGATACAGCGCCCGACTTCGAAGCCGAGACCACCGCCGGACGAATTCGATTTCATGACTGGATTGGTCAGTCATGGTGTGTATTGTTCTCGCATCCAAAAGACTTCACTCCGGTCTGTACGACTGAACTTGGCTATATGGCCAAGATAAAACCCGAATTCGACAAGCGAAACGTAAAGATCATCGGGCTGAGCGTCGACCCCGTCGAAAGCCACGCCAGGTGGGTTGCTGATATCGAGGAGACCCAGGGCTTCTCGCCGAACTACCCGATGATCGGGGATTCCGACCTGCAGGTCTCGAAACTCTACGGGATGCTGCCGGCAGGCACGAGCGGCACCTCCGAGGGGCGCAGTCCGGCCGACAACCAGACGGTCCGGAACGTATTCGTCATCGGGCCTGACAAGAAGATCAAGCTCATCCTCGTCTACCCCATGACGACGGGCCGCAACTTCGATGAGGTGCTCCGTGTGATCGACTCCCTGCAGCTGACGGCCCAGCACAGGGTTGCGACGCCTGTGAACTGGCAGCAGGGCGAGGACGTCATCATTGCAGGGTCGGTATCGGACGAGGAGGCGCGCCGGATCTACCCGCAGGGCTGGAAGGCGCCAAAGCCTTACATCCGCATCGTGCCGCATCCGGCAGCTTAGCAAGCCTCGGGTTGCTCGCTGCCGCCTCATTGTTTGCCGGACCGCGGACGGCACGCGTCGCTCGCACGAGGCGTGCCGGTCATGCCCTTCGCCGCGGCTGGAAGCTCCTCCGCTACCCTTGGCATCAAGAGGGACGTATGCGCAGTTCGGCTCCGACCCGTCGGTCGCCTTGCACGATGAGATGCGAGCCAGTGGTCACCGCCTTCTTCGAGAGGCGAACATGCAGCGTCCAGTACATCGTTGCCGATCCCGCCTCTCGTGAATGCGCCATCATCGACCCGGTCCTCGACTACGACGAAAAGTCCGGGTCGATCGCCACGGAATCCGCCGACGCGCTCCTGCACGACATTGCCGAACGGCAACTGCACGTGGCGTGGATCCTCGACACCCACCCGCATGCCGACCATGTCAGCGCAGCCTGTTATCTGCGCGAGAGAACAGGGGCACCCACCGGAATCGGTGAGCGGATCGTCGAGGTTCAGGCGCTCTGGAAGACCATCTACAACCTGCCAGACACGTTTCGCGCAGACGGTTCTCAATGGGACCGCTTGTTTGCTGATGGCGATCGCTTCGCGATCGGAGGCTTGGAGGCGGAGGTGCTCTTCTCGCCAGGGCACACGCTGGCCTCGGTGGCCTACGTGATCGGCGATGCTGCGTTCATCCACGATACCCTGCTGATGCCCGATTTCGGCACGGCGCGATGTGACTTCCCAGGCGGCGACGCGCATCAGCTCTGGCGAAGCATCGAGCGGATCCTGGCTCTCCCCGACGATACGCGGCTATTCACAGGGCATGATTACATGCCCAACGGGAGGGCTCCGGCCTGGGAGAGCACGGTTGCCGAGCAGCGAGCCCGCAACGTTCATCTGCAGTGCGCCCCAACAGAGAAGGATTTTGTAGCGCTTCGCCAAGCGCGAGATGCCGCGCTTCCTTTGCCGAAGCTGATCCTGCATGCCCTGCAGCTGAATATCGCGGGTGGCCAGCTGCCCACGCCCGAAAGCAACGGCCGCCGCTATCTCAAGATACCGCTCGGCGCCTTCGCGATGGCGCAGTGGGATTAGAATGACCACAAAGGGCGCTCGCGGTATGAGCAATTCAAGAGCGCAAGTTCCGGGATAGGGTTAGGTGCCATGGACATCCGCGACAGTATCATCGAGGCGATCGGCAATACGCCGCTCATCCGCTTGCGCCGGGCATCTGAGGCCACCGGATGCACCATTCTGGGTAAGGCCGAGTTCATGAACCCGGGCCAGTCCGTTAAGGACCGGGCGGCCCTGTACATCATCCGGGACGCGGAGAAGAGGGGCCTGCTGCGGCCCGGCGGCGTGATCGTCGAGGGCACGGCCGGCAATACCGGCATCGGTCTCGCGCTCGTGGGCAACGTGCTCGGCTACCGCACCGTGATCGTGATCCCGGACACGCAGACCCAGGAGAAGAAGGACATGCTGCGCCTGTGCGGCGCCGAGCTCATCGAGGTTCCGGCGGTGCCCTACGCCAATCCCAACAACTATGTGAAGGTCTCCGGCCGCTTGGCCGAGCGTCTGGCCGGCGAGGAGCCGAATGGGGCAATCTGGGCCAACCAATTCGACAATGTCGCGAACCGTGACGGTCACGTCGCCTTCACCGGGCCGGAGATCTGGGAGCAGACGCAGGGACGCGTGGATGGGTTCGTCTGCGCCGTGGGCACGGGTGGCACGCTGGCCGGCGTCGGGATGGCGCTGAAGGAGCGAAATTCGGATATCGTGATTGCGCTCGCGGATCCAATGGGTGCCGCACTCTACAGCTACTACACGACCGGCGAGCTGAGGGCGACCGGCTCCTCCATTACGGAGGGCATTGGCCAGGGCCGCATCACCAAGAATCTGGAAGGTGCGCCGATCGATGTCGCTTATCAGATCCAGGATGAGGAGGCGGTGCCGATCATCTTCGATCTCTTGGAATATGAAGGCTTGTGTCTGGGCGGCTCGTCAGGCATCAACGTCGCGGGCGCAATCCGACTGGCACGGCAATTGGGGCCAGGACATACCATCGTGACCGTATTGTGCGACTACGGCACGCGCTACCAATCGAAGCTTTTCAATCCTGATTTTCTGCGTTCCAAGAACCTGCCGATCCCAGCCTGGCTGGAGCGCAAGAGCACGATCAATGCTGACCTTGTCTGAAGATGCCGAGGATCTGCGAGGTTTCGCTCGGCCGAGCGGGCGATCTCGGTGCGCACGGCCGGGGTGGTGCGAGCCTCAGCGCGCCCTCCTGAAAGAAGCGTGCCGTGATGGCTCGAAGCGCCACGCTTGCTCCTTGGTCGCCCGACACACCTGATCCCAACACCATTCCGCGGCCGAACTGATCAAGCTGGACGACATTGGCCCGGAGCCTGGATCAGGGCCGATGCCCGGTCTTGCTCCGCATCAGTGTCAAGGCTCTCAGAATGACCCGACGCACATGCGCTCGAACAGGATGCGGGGCCGAACCGGATTTCTCCGCCGAGGACGACGACGTCGCCGCTTCCTTCGGCTCGTCGTCGCCCCGCGACGACGTCGCGTTCAAGCCAGGCCGGTCTCCGAGGCTGAGGACTCCGATGCTGAGGACAAAGCGGGCATCCTTGATCATCGCGAACGCTCCCTTTCGAGGGCAGGCCGGTGGTCCGGAGCCGGCATGCACGCCATGCCGCATCGCGCACGGGCCGGGGCGCCTCGACACCGCACCGCCTCGCGCCCCCGCCGGTCCCGCGGAGACACGAACGGCGGGATGGACGGCCGGACCCGATGGACTGTCGAGCTTCATCAGCCGTTCTTGCGAAGTGGTCCCTCGAATTGCCGGAAGACTTGCTCGGCCACCGTCTGCAGACGTGCCCGGTCGAATGTGCCGACAACGGCATAGCCGCAGCCATCGTCGACCCAGTAGAATGTTTGCACGTCCCCCTGCCGCATGAAGCTGACATCGCCTCCCCCAAACTCACCGGTGCGGACGTAGACGGTCAGGCGGGTTCCCTTGTCTTCCTCGAACATGAACTGGGCTGCGATGTTCTGCCCAGCCGGCAGGATGCGGCCGCCGACCAGATGGAAGCCCACTGGTGTCAGGTCTGGAATGAGCACGCTGCGACCGAGCCGCTTGGCGACCCATTGCGCGAGGTGCGCCTGGTCGCTCGCCTTGACCTCGACCGGGTGAACGACCTCGACGGCGAAGGTGCGGTGTGCATCGATGGCCTCCCGTGCCATGGCGGCCCAGCGCAGACCGAGACCCGGCGGGACGTTGGGACCGAGAAGGTCGTTGGCCACCCAGCCGATGACCCCGCCGAGGCTCAGCCAGAGGCATGCCACCGCGGCTGCCAGCATGCGGCTCTTGCGCGTGTCCCGCTGCGCGGCGGCGATGCCGCCGACCCTCAGCCGCGCCGGGATCGGCTCCTCGGCCTTGAACTGCAGGCGCGCGCGCAAGGCGGCCTGCGTCGCCTGGTAGGCTGCGAGGCGCTGTGCCAAATCAGGGCGATCGGCCAGCATTGCCTGTACGGCCTCCTGGCGCTCGGGATCGAGCCGGCCGTCGATCCAGGCCTGCAGATCATCCTCGCCGACGGGGCGGTCGCGCCGCGTCATTTCACTCTCCTCAGGCGCGGCAGCTGTCCCGTGTCGAGATAGGCCTGCAGGCGCTCCCGGCCGCGGCTGAGGCGCGACATCAGGGTGCCGACCGGGATGGCGAGGGCCCGAGCCGCCTGTGTGTAGGACAGCCCCTCGACTCCGACGAGCAGGATCGCGCTCCGCTGCTCGGTCGGCAGCACGTCCAGCCCGGCAAGCAGGTCGCCCATGCCGATCTGTTCCTCCGCGCCAGGGGCTCCCGGAACGGCCAGCGCCTCGTCCAGGCTGACGTGGACGCCGCGCCGGGCCCAGCGACGCCTGAAGCTGACGAACAGGTTATGCTCGATGGTGAACAGCCAACCGCGCACGTCGCCGTCCTGCCGCCGCAGGTGCCAGCGGCGGACCGCATGTTCGAGCGTGTCCTGCACGAGATCGTCGGCGGCATCACAGTCGCGCAGAAGCGCCCAGGCGTAGCGCCGCAACGCCGGGATGTGAGGCGCGATCAGGGCGGTAAGCTCGTCCATGACGCCGCAACCTGGCTCCGGCGGAGGCCTCTCGTGGCATAGACGCCGAGAGTCCGCGATTATTCCGATCCTTTCCGACGATTCTGCCGACCGCCGGCAATCCCGGAGACAGGCTGGCGGGCCCGCGGCTTCCTTCGCGGACGGCCAGGGCGGGCCAATCAACGGTGCGGATGCATCGGGTCACCGCTCCGCTGCGGGCGCCCGCAGGCGGCCGAAACCTGTGCCGAGGGTGTGGCGGCGAGGGCGTGCCGGATTGGTGCCGACCCGGGGGCGAGCGCGCTGCCCTCGAGCAGCACGGCAGAGTGCTGCCGCTGCCGCAGCCGGAGTGGCGCCGGTTCGTCGCGGGAAGCAGCTTCGCCCCGGCCTGCGGGCGCGGTGGCCGTTCCAGTATCCCGAGGAAGCCGAGGTGGATCTTCCGGAAGACCTCGCCTGTGCGCAGTGGTCGGCCGTGGTCGATAACGAACGGACCGGCGGGGAGTACGGCGTGATGACCAGAGAGGGCGCTGGTGAATGATGCCTCCGACGACATCCTGACCATCCTGCGGCTCACGCTGAGACGGCGAGGCTACCCCCGTACCGGTGGCTGGGCCCGACATGAACGTGCCGTCCGCTGGAAAGCACCCGCTTGTGGCCAAGTGGCAGCTCCGCTGCCTCGATGCCAGTGAGGACGCGGTGCAGGCCTGGCGGCGCAGCGAGCCTGGGAGCACCAACACCGGCCTGCTCGCGCCGCGAGCGCCCGCTGGCCTGGGCAAGCCACACGGCCTCGTCACGGACCTCCGGAGTGAAACGCTTCTTTGGTTCTGGCATCGGAGACCTCTTCCCTCACGGTAAAGAGCTCTCCACTTCTCCGGCACAAGTCCAGATAGAGCGTGTCCAGCTCCCGTAGCTGCGCAGGGCTCAGGTCGTCCAGACGAATGGCGCGCATCGCCACCCACGGCCAGATGCGCCATCATACCACGAAACTTATGAAGCTGTACTTAAATGCATACCATAATAATCCCGTACGACGTCTGCATATATATACTCGGAGTAAGGCCTTGCATTTTGCCTGAGTAACCCAATGTCTAAGCGCAGAAAGAGGTCGTTTACGGATTTCACATCATCTTTAAGAGCATAGTCTAAGATTATTCCTTGTTCAATGTTACGCAAGCGTTCGGCAGGAGCTCCGAGGTCGAATACCACAGGCGGAATACCCGACGCCAGGGCGATCGATAGTGTATAGCAGTAAGTTTCAGGCCAGATTGAAGGCATGAGAACAAGATCTATGTTGTTAATATACAGTAAACTGATAGCTTCCATGGGGCTGTTGTATCTACCAGTCTCATGTATCCCGACACTTCCCATCCGGTCGGTCATATGAGAGTATCCGATAATCATATACTCGATCGGCAGCTGACGCAGTTTCGCGTCAAGTGCGAGGTCGTGAAGGACATAGGACCCTTTATGTGGTCCTATCGCACCAATAACAGCAATTTTTGATTTTGAACCACTATCCGAGAATCCGTTCTGGAACTGATGAATTTTACCTTTATCGGTACATTTAATTGACAGATGCTCCTCATGGGGTCGGATTATCAACTTATCTGCTGGCAGATGCTCGCGCATGCGGTCTGCTATATCTGAGGACGGCGCGAAAATGACGTCGACTTTATCCAGGAACTCGGAATAGAGATTTCGACGCACCTCAGGATCAACGGCATCAACATACTGATGATCAATCATACTACATTTGCGGCAAACATCAACGCTCATCAAGCGACAATAATTACCATCCGGCATAACCAGATCATTACGATGACACACTGGGGAATTATCATGTAACGTGTAAAATAACTTGTAACCTCGATCCAGAATTCCCATAAATGTCTGCAATGAACGGAATTCGAGCCCAACAAAGGAATGAATGTGTATAAATGTCGGTGAGATCCAATCTATAATCTCTCCAATTAGTTCCGAATTCTTAGAGATATGCAGCTTGTCGACGGAGTTTAGCGGAAGAAAAAAGCGACTCAATCTTGGGTATTCGACACGCAGTGCATCATCGCTGATAATCTTGAGTATAATTACAGAGACTCCTTCAGCCTCAAGTCGTTCTACCAAGTCGTCAGTATGAGTCTGTATTCCGCCGCCGCGATGATGAGTAACAAAGATAGCCCTGTATCTACTAAATGCTTCGCAGCACGATATAGATCGAGGCGTGCACGCGCTTCCCGGCCTGGATCCGCCAGAAGATGCTGATGGACTAGGGATAAGAACACCGGGTGTTTCAACAAAAGATTTCTCTCGATCTCGGCCATATTCTCGCTATAGATATTGTCAAAAGAGACGCCTCCTGCGTGATAAACGAAAACATCGTGCGCAAGAATGTTGCGAAAACCAGCCTGCGACGCACGCAGGCAGAAATCATTCTCTTCTCCGTAGCCTCGTCCAAACGTTTCAGCATCAAGGAGGCCTACACAGTCAATCACGCTGCGGCGCATATAGAAGCAGAACCCCACTCCAGTCGGAACCGGTGAGGACAGTCTTGAGTTACAGATCTTTGAGTAATCATCCAAGGTTTTTGCAGAGGCTTCCAGTTCTATCCTATTATTGTCGTTGTTTACGGGGTAACTATAGACAGTGGCGTTATTGGACATCGGTGTTATCGTCGCCACGTCGGCATCAGCATGAGCATGCCACATGAGGCGATCGATCCAGTCGCCAAACGGAATTGCATCCGAGTTAAGGAGAATAACGTCCTTGCCTTCGGAGTGCGTAAGTGCCCTGTTGACGCTTCCCACAAATCCAAGATTTACCTCGTTTTCAAGATATGCAAAATAAGAAAGTTCCGCCAAAGCCCGCAGCTTCTGTGTTAGGCTTTGATCTGGACTTCCATCATTCACAACAAGCAGAGCAAATGGTACCTGTTGGGGATTGCATAGAACTGCATGAATTGCACTTAACGTCTCATTGTAGCCTTTATAAACTGGAATTATCACAACCACTTCTGATTTTTCAATATTATTTGCGCGGATCGCATTTGCCCACGCATCCTCATCCGGGGCCGTTAAAGAAGGCCAGAGCCCTTTGTTATAAGGGTTCGGCCTGAATCCAGCAGACTTGCCAATTGTCAAGTAGTGAAAGAATGGATTTTCACATTCTTTTAGATGATCATTGTAATTGTTCAGGTAAACTCTGTCCAAAATGCACCGTTTGGGTTGCGTTTTTCTTTCCATCCATACTGGACATAATGCAGCAGAGGATCCGAGCCGCTCGAACGGACGTCCCCATACGCGCGAAGGTAATATTCTTTGTCGAAATGCGGTAGGAGTGTCTTAAGCACAAAACCGAGGGAGCGGCCCTCTGTGATCTCGCTTCTGATTCGTTCAAGGCGTTCCGCTTCTGCGGTGGCCGAGGCATTTCGCATGAGACCTGTGGAAACGACGTGGTGGAATGGCGTGTATCCGCTGCTTTCGACGTGAGAGTTCCTGGATAGATATTCTTTCGTTTTGAATATTTCATTGGGCTCATAATCTAGTTTCCAGCCGATTTCCAAATAGTGGTCAATTGGATCTATATTTTCCTCAATATTATATCTATATATATACAAACTCGTGTCAAAATATGGCTTGATTATCTCGCGTTGAATTTCCTTCTTCTCCCGCTGAAGGCAATGTGCGATTATGGATTGTTCGCGGCATTTAGGCTGACAAAATGTAGATAAGGGTTCGTATCTGCTTTGTGATTCTGCATAAATCTATCTTTGTACAATAAGGTAGTAAAGTAAGGTGAAGGATCTCGCCCTTCACGCCAGCCAAAATTTATGTAATGTTCAAATTCATCCACGCCAGCGGATGCAACATCCACATGAATATTCCTGTAGAATTTGCGGTCAAAATGGTGCCTCGCGGAGGCAAATTCGGGCGTATTGAATGCACGTCGAATCTTGCGTGAGATCACCTGGTACATTTCGTCAATATCCTTAATGTGGGTAGAAGGGCTTGACGGCTGCGGCGATTACAATAATGAGGGCGGTATGACAGAATGAATTCAAGATTTATGGGCATATAAGATGATATATTCTGATGGTATAGTCATACAAATCATCTCGACGCGGCGGCAGATTGGCGCACTGATCTCGCAGCGCAGAGTGTGGCGGCAGCAATCCGCGCCATCGGCATGATCGAGGTGACGTACGGAGCTCGTGACATGCCTGCCGCCCGCCGCGGGCGCTATTCGTGGGCACGACATCGGCCCGTGCGGTCTGGCCCGGAGCATCCCTGCTCAGGCCTGCCGGCTCGCCGTCAACGACAAGAAGACGCGCTCAATCACGGCCGCGTCGAACGTGCTGCTCCAACTCCGCTCCTGCAGCACCAGTCGCTCGCGCTCCCGCGTCTCGATATCCTCGGCCCGTTCGACCGCGGCTCTGAGTGCCGCTTCGACGCCAGAGAGGCTCGGAAGGCACGGGACGATGTTGCGACAGATAGCTTGCAGATCGTCGGCCGAGCGATTCTCGTACACGTTTGTGACAACAACGGCGCCGGCTGCCGCGAACTCGAACGGCACGACGCTCGGATGAGGCGCAAGCATCAGGCTCAAGCCGATGTCGATGCTGCTCATAAAAGTCTCGTACTCCTCCTGTGGCATCTTCTGAACCATTTCGATCTGGTGGCCACCGCCGAGAGGCAGGATGTGGTCCTCGGCCAATGCCCCGAGGCCAACGAAACGCCAGCGATGATCGAAAACTCCGTCGCGGCAGAGGTTGCGTAGCGCCAAGTAGCCCAGCTCGAACAGGTTGCGCGCCGCATGCATCTCCGGGCGGGCGTAGAACGCGAGCGTCCGCGTAGGTCTCTGCTTCTGCAAAGGCCGCATCGCCAAACGCGTCGGCACGTGCTCGAACACGAAATGTTCTCCGCCCTCCGCCGTGCGCGCCGGTGCGAATGGTCCAATTTCGTGCTTCGAGAAGTAGTTCGTCAGAAATCTGCTATTGAACAACGGAACGTGATCAAGGCGATACGCATCCTCGATCAGGGCTCGCGCCGAACCGCATTCGTAGAAGATCGGTTCGTACTCCTGAGCCAGCAACAGGAATTTCTTTGCTCTGGTTTCCTGCAGCATCGGCTGGATCACATAAGCGTCCCACACCGAATAAACGACGAAGAGATCGTCTTCGCTGAGCTCGACCGGGACTCCACTCTGCCGGTTGGCGTAGGCTGACCGCTTAATAACATCGACAAGCTCGCGGTCCCGCTCGCGATAGACGAAGTAGTCGATCCCCACGATGGGGTCGTCGGTAATGAGCAGGCCAATGGCCCGGCCCGTACGCGCTGTTGCCTTGATCAGCTCGAAGACCGCCTTATAGCCCCCGAAGCTGATATCCGGATTGAGCGTTGGGAGACAGAACCAGACTCGAGACTGCTGCGCCCGAAAACGATGGGGCGGCGGCTGCAATCGACGCTCGATGTCGCTGGCGCGCTGCAGCAGCCGCGGCTCGGTTATCCCAGCCATACGAGCTTCCAGCGCGTAGCTTAGCTTGTAACACGGCAGGCGCTGCTCGACCTTGCCGCTCATCATGTAATGCTGGAAGCCAGACAGAATTTCTCCAGCGGCGATAGCCTCTCCGACGTCACGATAGAACGACCGATACCAGAGTTCGTCGAAATTTTTGCTCGGACTATTGCCGTCCCGTGCGCCCACGGTGAGGTAATGCTGTAGCGCCTCATAGTCGCTTGCACGGCCGTTCAGATATTGTGCTCTGTAGAACTCGCAATCGAATTGATCCAGCAGGAACTCTTCAAACCGATGCTGGACGCTGACCGGCTTCTCGCGCACGGCGTGGCCCAGATCTCGGCCATACAGGCGGTAAAATGCGGCCTCATCGATGATGGGGAAGCACCTAAGAAATTTTTCCACAATTGGATAGGTGCTGACGTACGAAGCGACGTCGAAGGCCGCGGCCGGCACCGGCTCGCCGGCACATCTCTCCGCGCGCGCCAAGTCGAGCATTGCGTTTGGAGAGCGGCCCTCGTGCAGACCATAAAGCACGAAGTGGACAAAACCGGAATAGACTTGGCCCGAAGCCTTGGCGGCTCGTACGTCTTCGTTCCGTTCAAGGTACCACTGCTCGTCGAACAGAACGTTCGGGCTGAGGTTCGCACAGTCGGGATCGGCGAAGTAGGCATCGATCGGCTCCGAAGCAGGCGGCAGCGGCGCGAACCGACGCAAGGCTAGGGCTCTGTCGAAACAGGCTGAGATCATCTCGCAGTTGCGTGGGCCGTGCTTCTCGAAGCGCAGCCGGCCGGCGACCAGCTGAGCGTGGTACCGGTCGCGAATGACGGCGGGAGTTGGGGTCGCCGGCAGATCTGCGACGCTTCGTTGCGAACGCGCGAACTGCTCGATCTCAACGACGACCGGCTCATCCCGGCTGCCGTCGGACGTAGCGTCCGGCTCATTCGGCCTGCCGTTGGACGTAGCGTCGGTTCGACTGAGTTGCATCGTTCGCTCCGGTGTGCCAGCATTGGCATGTATCTGTTCTGCAATCAAGCTGCTAGGAGGCGCGGTTGCGACGCACTACTAGCTGAACGTAATACCACAAATTGTGTCTTTCTTGTCACATCGTGAGAAGTCCGTTGCAGGCACTCCCCGACAGCGCACCGGATGTGCGCTAGAGATTGCGGATGTTTTCCGATACAAATAACCCCTGCAGTGCAACCCCAACGGAAGGCCGATGACGAGTTCCTCTGCCCCCCTTGTGCGTCCCAACGTCACCGGACATGGCGTCGGACAGGGCGTCACGCTCGCTCTTGACCCGCCCGGTCGCGTCAGCGGCCGGATCCGGCCCGGCGCAACGCAGGCGAACCGTGTCACCGTGCTCTGCGACGGGCGGCCCTGGGCGACGGTGCCGGTTGTGACGGATGCGTCGGGTGCCTCC
The DNA here is from genome assembly GCF_000022085.1 of Methylobacterium nodulans ORS 2060. Lineage (NCBI taxonomy): Bacteria > Pseudomonadati > Pseudomonadota > Alphaproteobacteria > Hyphomicrobiales > Methylobacteriaceae > Methylobacterium > Methylobacterium nodulans. The sequence continues at coordinate 2,818,081 of NC_011894.1, read as the reverse complement.
TTCGCCTGCGAGCTGCCCTCGGTGACGGAGCCGACCGCCACGGCGGTGGAGGTGCGGGACGGGGCCGTCTCTCTCGGGGAGATCCGCGGCCAACGTGTGCCGCGCCGAAATGCCCATGGGCTCGACGCGGCGAGCGTACTCGCGGTCTACGATCGCCCGCTCTTCTCCGTACCGTGGCTGCGCTTCGACGGCGCTCACCTCGTCGTGTCCGGCTCTCACCTACCGCCGGCGGGCAATCCGGAGCTGCTGTCCGTCCGCTTCGGCGATGGCGTAGCATACACATTCGACTATCCCTTGCTGTCACCTGAGTTCGCCAATCATTTCTGGTATTGGCCGAACGCCGAGCACTCGAACTTTGTCCTAATAATCGACCTTCCGTCGTGCCGGGCCGGGAGCGACCCGTTCCAGTTCGAATTCGTCTATCCCGACATGGATTGTGGTTCGGTGCTGCCGGCGGAACACCACCGCATCGGCCGGCGGATCTCGATCCCGCCTCGCCTCGACATGTCGATCTGCTTTCCCCGTGACAGCACGCAGCTGACGCGCGTTCAGACTTGGTCGGATGACCAGAGCGTGACGTTCACGGGATACAACACCTTCAAGGCCCTCGAGGCCCTGTTCGCCCATTACGGCGTAACCAGACGGCCGGGCGTCAGCATTCTCGACTGGGGCTGCGGTCATGGCCGTGTCACCCGCCACTTCATCCAGAACTGGCCGGAGGCGAGGATTTCGGGTGCCGACATCGACGCCGAGAACGCGGGATGGTGCAGGCGGCACCTGAACGGCAGCTTCAGCACGGTACCATTGCTGCCGCCGACGGACCTTCCGGGCGCCAGCTTCGACGGGATCTTCGGCGTCTCGGTCATGACCCATCTGACCGCGGAGACCCAGGCGGTCTGGCTGGACGAGATCGCCCGGCTGCTCAAGCCGGACGGCGTGCCCCTGATCACCTTCGCGGGCCCGGCCGCCGCCGCCTTTTCTTCGGTGTTCCGCAGCCGCGCCTGGTGGCAGAATTGGACCGGCACGGGCTTCGACGACGCCCAGCACGATCCCGCACTCGACGGCAAGATCGAAGACAACACGTACTACCGGAATACTTTGCACACGGCCGAGTACACGCGGCGTGTGTGGTCGAGGCACGTCGACGTCGTCGATATCATTCCGAGTGCCATCGGCTACCAGGACATGGCCGTGCTGCGGCGCAAGGCTTGAGCGCGAAGCGCACGCACGGATCCCGCACCATGAAGAGGAAGCATCGATGACGACGGCCATGCTTGCGTCCGGCATGAGGCATGATTGCGCTGAAGCCTGGCCGGATCTGGCGAGCGGAGTGCGCCCTGCCGATGCCCCGGAGGATGCGGAGACGACACTGCTCGGCCGGCTGGAGCAGCACGCGCGCGGAACCCCCGACAAGCCGTTCCTTGTCCACCACCAGGGCGGCCGCTACGCGATCCTGACGTTCTCCGATGTCCAGGCGCTCGCAAGCCGCATCGCCGGAGCCCTGTCCGATATCGCCGAGGGCCATCCGGACTCGCGCGTCGTCCTGCTGTTCCTCAAGCACCACCCCAGGCAGCTGCCGGCTTATCTCGGAGCCATGATGGCTGGGCTGATCCCCTCCTTCATGGCGTTCCCGACGCCCAAACAGGACCCTGCCCTCTACTGGGCCTCGCATGCCGCGCTCATCGCCCGGATCCGGCCGGCGGCGATCGTCACCTATCGCGAGATCGCGGCCGAGCTCACGGCTTTGTGCGCCGACCTGCCGACGCGCGTCCTGCTGATCGACGAGCTTGGGAACGACGCACAGGGGCGCGAAGAAGCCGGCCCCGGCGTGAAGCCAAGGCCGGGCGACACGGCTCTGCTGCAGCACTCGTCCGGCACGACCGGTCTCAAGAAGGGGGTTCAGCTCACCTTCGCGCAGATCGAGGCGCAGGCGGCGGCCTACGCCCCGACCATCCGGCTGGACTCCGACAGCACGGTCGTCAGCTGGTTGCCCTATTACCACGACATGGGCCTGTTCACGGCCTTCCTGGTCCCTCTCACGGTGGGGGCGGCCGTGGTGTCGATGGACGCCTTCGAGTGGGTCGCGAGGCCCGCCAGCCTGTTCGAGGCGATCGAGCGGTTTCGCGGCACCCATTGCTGGCTGCCGAACTTCGCCTTCCAGCATCTTGTGAACACGGTCTCCCCCGGGGGGGCGGATGGGCGGCACTACCAGCTCGCGAGCATCAGGACCTTCGTGAGCTGCTCCGAACCGGTCAAGAGCGCCAGCCTCCAGCGCTTCGCGCAGGCCTTTGCGACTTGCGGCGTGCGGGCGGAGCAGCTGACGGCCTGCTACGCCATGGCCGAGACCGGGTTCGCTGTCTCGCAATCGGATCCGGACCGGCACGCGCCGGTCCGCTGGTACGCGGCCGATGCCCTTGCCAGCCGGTCGCGCGCCGTGGCTGTGGCACCCGATCATCCGGGCGCCCGCCCGCTGGTCTCGAACGGCGTGCCGCTGGCGGGCGTGGAGGTGCGCATCCTCCCGCTCGACCGGTGTGCGGGCGCCTGCGGCGACGGCCCGGATAGCGCGCTGGTCGGCGAGATCGCCGTGCGCGGTCCCATCGTGTTCTCCGGCTACTACGAGGACCTGGAAACCACCCGCGCGGCCTTCGAGGACGGTTGGTACCGGACCGGAGACATCGGGTTCCTGGATGACGGTGAGCTGTTCATCAGCGGCCGCGTCAAGGACGTCATCATCGTGCATGGCCGCAACTACTACGCTCATGACATCGAGGAGGTCGTCTCGGCCGAGGCCGGCGTCGTTCCCGGCCGCGCCGTCGCGGTCGGCGTCATGAACGAGGAGGTCGGGAGCGAGGATGTGGTCGTCCTCGCCGAGACCCGGCTCGAGGCCGAGGCGGAGCTGCGCGCGCTGAAGCGCGCCATCAAGCGCTCGATCTTCGACCGCCTCGAGCTCACGGTGCGCAGCGTCCACCTCGTCCAGCCCGGCTGGTTGACGAAGACGAGTAGCGGAAAGATCAGCCGGTCGGAAAATCTGGCGCGTTATCGGGCTGAGAATCTTGGCTGAGAATCTTGGAGATGCGGGGATAACGTTGATGAGCACGGTACAGGACGCGGTCCGGGCGGTCATCGCCGAAACCTTCGGCGTTCCACCCGAGCGTCTCTCGGACGACACCGTCGCGGACGACGTCGACGGCTGGGATTCCCTCTCGCACACGGTGCTGATGATCCGCCTGCAGAACGCCTTTGGCATCCGCATCCCGGAGAGCGTCGCGGCCGAAGTCGCCACGGTCGGCGAGCTCGTCGCGGCCGTCGCGGACATCGCCGGGATGAAACGATAGCGTCTCTCGACGGCGTAAGGATTTAACCCATCGGGCAACTGCCCCGTCCGGACCTGTCGCCATCAGGCTGAAGTCTTGACGACCATACGGGAACAGAGCCGGCGGTCATCAATCATGACCGTTGGCACCAGCGGGCCTGAGACAGGCAGGATTGGAGGTCGCGCGTGCTGGCTGGATCTAACCTCTCGATCGTGGAGGGGCACGAGGGTTGGCTTTTTCTTGAGCGCTATGAGGATGTCTTTCCTCTGCGAACCGCGGCCGATCTCGCGACCTGGTCGCAGACCACGCTCCCCCTGCTGCGCAGCATCCTTCGCAGCCGCGCCGAGCGGCTCGCGGCGCGCGGCATTGCGCTCGTGGTCGTCGTCGCCCCCGAGAAGGCCAGCGTCTACGACGAACTGCTGCCGGCCGGCTACGTCCTGGATCGTCCGGCCGCCGCCGAGCGCCTGACGGAGGCGGCACGCCAGGACGGCATCAGCGCCATCGACGCTGTGGCCCTCTTGCGCCAGGCGAAGGGTGCGGTCCCGCTCTATTACGACGTGGATTCGCACTGGACGAGCTTTGCCGCCTACCGCGTCTACCGCTCCCTCATCGCGGCCGCGCCCAGCCGGCTCGGCCTGAAGCCGGTGGCGCCGGACTGCGTATGGTACGGTGATCGGCCGACCTTCGGCGATCTCGGCGTCCACATCCGCCCGGAGCGGAAAGGACTGATACAGCAGGCGGACATCTCGGGATCCGAAGTCTCGACCGGGGTGGAGATATACGACGACCGCGAATACGCCTTCCAGCAGTATCATTGCGCCACGGGACGGGGCCGCGCCCTGGTGGTGCGCGACTCGTTCACCACGTTCCTGTCGCCCTTCCTGAGCCGGACCTTCGCCGAGACGACCTACATCTCCCCGGCCAACGCGCTGCCGGACGACCTGGTCGAGGAGCTGTCGCCCGATCTCGTCATCGTCCAGATCGCGGAACGCGCCTTGTTCTACATGCCCGATGGGCTCTGCGACTGGAGCATCCGCAGCTGGCGCCAGACATACCTTGAATCGCAAGCGGATCATCCAGCCCGCAAGCATAACCGCCGGGCACGGCAGGCCCTGAGGGTGGGAGATTGGAGCGGGGCCCTCGCGGCCGCCGAGGCGGCTGCGGCCCTCGATCCCGACGATCGCTTCATTCACAACCTGGCTGAGACGCACCTGCGGGCGGGCAGCCCGGCGGATGCGCTGGCGGCCTGCGAGGGGACGAGCCGGCCTGCCGACCGGCTGCTGCTCACCATCGCGGCCTACGCACTCTGGGCGCTCGGGCGCCAGGACGAGGCGATCGACCGCCTGCAACAGGCGCTCACGCACCAGCCCCTCAACGCACGCCTCCAGTTTCAGTGCGGTGAATGGCTGCTGGAGCAAGGCCGGCCATCCGACGCCTTGGCGTATCTCGAAAGGGCGGTGGCCAACGCGCCGGCTCATACCACCTCCTGGTACCGGCTGGGCATGGCGCGCCATGCTCTGGCCGACTATCCGGGCGCAGAGGCAGCCTTCAAGAGCGGCGGCTTCGGTTGAAGACGGCGATTTTCCTGAAAAATACTTCGAGGTATAATACCGATCTTTTCCATTCATTGTGAAATGGATTCCTAGACACAACCCTGGGGCAGATCGCACGGACCAGGGTCGGGAGAGCCCGGCCCGACCGGCAGGGTGTGCCATCGACCAGACCAGGAACCGGGAGCATAGGGACATGGTAGCTTCGGCGGCAACGAATCCGAGTTTTCGCGCGGCGCAGGACTTGGCCCTCCAGCAGGACTTGGCCCTTCAGCAGGACTTGGCCCTCCAGCTGAGCCTGGACCCTGCCGATATGCTGTGCGGCCAGTTCACCGGCGAGGGCGCCCCCGCTCAGGTCGCCATCCGCTGCAACGGCAGGCACTGGGCAACCGTGCCGGTGGCGACGGACGGCGCGACCCGCTTCACCTGCCAGCTGCCGCCGTACGGCGCCGAGGACGAGACCCGGGTTGAGATCTACGACGCCGGCGGAACCCGCCTCCTCGGCCAATTCACCGCCGCGCCGCGCCAGCCGATCGTCAACAGTCATGGGCTGACGGCTCGAGAGGTCCTGGTCTCCCATCCGCTGCCCTTCTACGCCGCCCCCTGGATGCGCTTCGATGGCGCTCGCCTGGTGATCACCGGCGAGCACCTGCCGCCGGCCGGCGACCCCGGCGCGCTGCGCGTCGTATTCGGACCGGGCGTCGCCTACGAGTTCCAGTATCCGTTGCCGTCGGTGGCATTCGGCAATCATTTCTGGTATTGGCCGAACGCTCATCTCTCGACCTTCAACGTGATCATTGACCTCCCGGCCTGCGCGCCCGGCTCGAATCCGTTCCAGTTCCACTTCGAGTACGACAACGGCAACCCGCTGGCGCCCGACGCGAACCAGGTGGGCGATGCTCTCGGCCGTCTCGTCTCCATCCCATCCCGCCTCGATGCCGGCATCGGGCTGCCGCGCGACGGCAGCCAGCTCACGCGGGTGCAGACTTGGTCGGTCGACCGGAGCGTCACGCTCACCGGCTTCAGCGCCTACAAGGCCATCGAGGCCCTGCTGGCGCGCTACGGTGTCACGAACCGGCGCGAGGTCTCGATCCTCGATTGGGGCTGCGGTCACGGGCGTGTGACCCGCCACTTCATCCAGCAATGGCCGGAAGCGCAGGTGTGCGGCACCGACATCGACGCCGAGAACATCACGTGGTGCCAGCGTAACCTCGCCGGGACATTCGCGACGGCGCCGCTGCTGCCGCCGACCGGCTTCCCGGACGAAACCTTCGACGCGATCTTCGGCATCTCGGTGATGACGCACCTCTCCGCCGAAGTGCAGGCCGCCTGGCTCGACGAGATCGCCCGGCTGCTGAAACCGGATGGAGTCGGGCTCATCACCTTCGGGGGCCATAACGCCGCCGCCTGGTCGTCGGTCTTCCGTACGCCGGAGTGGTGGCAGCACTGGGTCACCGCCGAGTTCGAAGATCGCCACCACGACCCCTCCCTGGACGGCAAGATCGCCGACTCCACCTATTATCGCCACACCGTCCAGACGATCGAGTACACGCGAGCCTTCTGGTCCCGGCACATGGATGTCGTTGAGATCATTCCCGACTTCATCGGGAATCTCGACGTCGCCGTGCTGCGCAGGCACCGCTAGTGCACAGATGCCGGCGAGAACACCAGGCACTGTACGCTCAATGCTTGCAGCTGCGAGCCAAACCGCGCTGCGCGGTGTCCGTTTCGAAGGCGTCGGTGCATGAGGGCATCAGCCCGAAAGGCGGCTCCCAGTTCTCGGGAGGGCCGAGGCACAACAAGGAACAGCATCGGACCGGGTCCGATATCCTGCCCGATGCTGGAGGATGCACGGGCAGGCGAGGTCTCGGCCTCCGCCCTGCCGCGGCGGCACCCGATGGGATGGTCAGGCCCCAGGTCCTCCATCGGTCCTCACGCATGATCCGCCCCTGTACTGAGAATTCGAAGCTTCTGGCTTCTGATTCCTAAAGATCTCCACCGTCATCTCGGCCATTGGGGTTTCGCCCCGCAACATAATCGGCAGCTTATCTGCTAGCTTACCTGCCGGAGAACCAACGTGCTCTTCTCACAACTCAATCGACAGATTAGCAGGTATAAAATCAGAAGCGGAGATAGCTGTGTTCTCATCAAGAGTGAGGTTCTGGATGAGATCCTGGCCATCGCTCTCAATTCCGTCAAAGTCGACGAGCAATGGTACCTTGAGAGATATCAGGATGTGAAGGCCGCGATTGCGGCTGGCAGCGTCAAGACGGCGAAGCAGCATTTCGTCAAATACGGCTACTTCGAAGGAAGGCTGCCCCGCCCGATCGAGGTGGACGAGGTGTTCTATCTCCGAGAATACCCGGATGTCCGGGCCGCAATTGAGAGCGGCGAGATTCCGGACGCCACAACGCATTTTCACACGGCCGGAGCCAGGGAGGGCCGCATACCTTATCACGGCTTCTCGCTATTTGATTAAACTGAAGTTCGTTGCGGGACGAATAGTCCTGACCCGCGAAAGGGGAGGGAGGTTCGAGCGCAAGTTTTTCGGGCATCCTGAACCCTGAAGGAGGGTGGATGCCATTGAACCACCCCGGGTTTCCCGGAGGCTGTCTGGTTTGGGTCAGGCGGCCAAGGCTGCCTCCTGAGCCTGTGCATAATAGCGTGCTTCCGCCTCGGCGGGCGGCATGTTGCCGACATGTTCGAGCAGGCGGCGGGTGCTGAACCCGTCGACCCACTGTGACATGGCGAGCCGCTGGTTCCCGTTCCGAACAGGCGTTAGGCTGATGCGATCATGGAGCTAAAATGGCTTGAGGATTTCGTCAGCCTCGCACGAACCGGCAGCTTCTCGCGTTCTGCCGAGGAGCGCCACGTCACGCAATCCGCGTTCAGCCGCCGCATCCAAGCCCTTGAGACCTGGCTAGGCGTCTCCCTGATCGACCGCAGCACCTACCCGACCACACTGACGGCGGCAGGCCGTGAGTTCCGCGAGATGGCCGAGGAGGCCGTGCGGATGCTCCATGGCAGCCGGGCTGCCCTGCAGGCGAGTGCCCGGCCGAGCAAGCAGACCGTGGCGGTTGCCGCGCTCCACACCCTGGCCCTGACGTTCTTCCCGCGCTGGTTCCGACAGATCGAGGCGCATACAGGGCCGCTCGGCAGCCGCTTGCTGCCCGACGACTTCCACAACTGCATCCAGGCAGTTGCCGAAGGCGGCTATGATTTCCTGCTGACCTTCCACCATCCGAGCGTACCGATCCTGCTCGACCCCGCGCAGTACCCGTATTGCGTGGTCGGCGCCGACAGCCTTGTGGCCGTCCGTAGCGCCGCGCGGACCGACGGGAGCGCGAGTCTGCCGCTGCTCAGCTACGCGCAGAACTCCTTTCTCGGCCGAGTGGCGATCGTCGCCCAGGCACAGGCTGGCGAACCGCCTGCCGGGATCTCGCACACCAACGAGAACGCCATGGCGGAGGCGTTGAAGTTCATGGCGCTCGAAGGGCATGGGCTGGCGTGGCTGCCCCGCAGTCTCGTGGTGCGTGAACTGGCCGAGGGCAGCTTGATTGCCGAGGGCGAGGAGACGCCCCTTGAGGTACGCCTCTACCGCAACGCTGGACACCGCCGGACGGCCGTGTTGGCGGTCTGGCAGGCGGCGGAAGCCGTTGCTGCCGAAACTATGCAGCATCGGAATAAGGTGGACTGACACAGCATTGGACCCTGCACCGGGTGCGGCCCATCGTGCCTTCACAACAGGAGGTCGCGATGCTCGGTGTGCTTGGTGGAATGGGTCCGATGGCGACCGTGGATTTCATGGGCAAGGTCGTCCAGAACACCCCGGCCGCCTGCGACCAGGACCACATTCAGGTGGTCGTCTGCATGGCCGCCAACATTCCCGACCGCACCGCCGCGATCCTGGGCGAGGGTACCGATCCATTCCCCGCAATGCGCGCCACTGTCCGGTGGCTTGAGACGGCGGGCGCGACCTGCATCGCTATCCCCTGCAACACGGCGCATCACTGGCACGCTGCCCTGCAGGCCGAGACATCGGTGCGCATCCTGCACATTGTGGACGCTGTGGCTGACACGCTCGCCGGTCAGGGCGGCTGCATCGGAGTGCTGGCGACCAGCGGCACGGTCAAAGCTGGCATCTACCAGAAGCGCCTTGCCCTGCGCGGCTTCTCCTGCCGGACACCCGACGCAGCCGGACAGGCCGAGGTGATGCGGGCAATCCGGCTCGTGAAGGCCGGGCAGCTCGCCGAGGCGACAACCATTCTGCGAGCGCAGGCCGAGGCGATGGTGGCGGCGGGATGCCGTCAGGTGGTGATGGCCTGCACCGAAATCCCGGTGGCGCTCGCGACGGTCAACGGGGCGCTCCGCTCCGTGTTGGTGGATGCGACTGAGGCACTGGCCTGCGCCTGCGTCGAAGCCTGCACGACGGGCGCGGCTGATCCGGCGCTGCCGCTCGCCGTTTAAGCGAGAAGCAAAAAAGCCGGCTTGAACAGGCCCGGCCCAGCGCGCATTGCCTTGGCTCCTCGTCTTCCGCCGGGCATCTACCGGGTGACGTGGCACGTGGTGTCGGTGGACACGCACCGAACGCAGGGCAGCTTCACTTTCGAGATCAGGCCCTGAGCCATGGACCCGGTCCAGGCCGCGATCCCGCTGGCAAGGGCGGTGTACTACGTCGCCCTCGTCGTGCTGTTCGGCGCATCCGTATTTCCCCTCTCCGCCGGCCGAGGCGGGCGTGCCGCGCTGTCGCGGTGGCCGGCGGTGGCTCTCTCGGCCGCAGCCCGGCCCTCATGCTGAGGCGCGGGCGATCGCAGATCGCGCAGGCGATCGAAGATCGCGCAGGCTGCCTCGAAGCACGCCTGAGCAGTCATCCCGGCCACCCGAATCTTGCACGAGCGGTCCGGGGTGCGTGCCGGCTGATGCCGGCCAGAGGCTCGCTGCGGTGCGATCTTCGATCGCCAGTACCTCAGCATGAGGAGCGCGGCGGCTTCCACGCACCCCGGTTTCTATTTGGACGGCGGAGCGGGGATCCGCCGTCCCCGCAACCGTGACACCTACCAGGGCCGATGCTGCAGCCAAGCACGGCTGAGCACATTCAGAACCGTGGTCTCAATCCGACTCTCGTTGAGGATCTGGTCGTAGGCGAAGAACGCGGCTTGCAATGCGAGCAAGACCGTGACCGTTCCGAAGCCCCATCCGACATCGCGCTTCAGGAAGGCCTTCCAGTCTTCCTTCATCATGTCAACGGCTGGTTCGGCCTCTTGCTTGGGGCTGCCCCCTGCCATGGGCGATCTCCTCGGCATGCTGTACTCATAGACTGGCAGAGCCGTCTATCCATCTCCCCATCTCCCGATACAGCGTCCAGGTTCCGAGACTACGCGGCCTCACGCGTGCCGCTCACCACGCCGCACGTGAAGATCGAGATCGCGCCCGGCCAAGTCATCACGTCATCAATCACCAACAAGTCCGTCGATGGGCTGAAGTTCAGGATTGGCAGTGTGGCCTATACCGTGTTGAAGTCCTTGGATGTCATGATCGCCATCGACTGAAAGCCGGTCAGCCACAGCATGAGCAGGGTCCCTTGCGAGAGCATTGTCCGACGAGGTGGATGCCGGTTCGTCGCAGACGATGCGGCAAAGGCCTGGAGCAGAAGCCGGTCCACCGTGACCGGATTCTGCTCTAGGCAAGGACAGGGGTACAGACCGAGCGTCCATGCCCGGGAACCGGCACCACCGCGACCTCGACGCCATAGAGGCGCTCCAGGCTCTCCGGCGTGATCGTGTCGGATGGGGGTCCGAGGCCGGCGAGGCGGCCGTCCCGCAGCAGGGCCACCCGGTCGGCGCAGAGGAAGGCGTGGCCGGGATCGTGGGTCGAGAGGATCACCCCGAGGCCGCGCTCGGCGAGGCGGCGGATCTGGCCGAGCACCCGCGCCTGGTTGCCGAAGTCGAGGCTCGCGGTCGGCTCGTCCATCACGAGGAGGCGAGGCTCGCCCGCGAGCGCCCGCGCGATCAGGGCGAGCTGGCGCTCGCCGCCGCTGACCTCGGTGTAGACGCGCTCGGCGAGGTGAGCGATGCCGAGGGCCGCGAGCGCGGCCTCGGCCGCCGCGTGGTCGGCCCGGCCCGGGCTCGCGAAGGGCTTCAGCCGGCTCGCGCGACCCATCAGGACCACGTCGCGCACTGTGAAGGGGAAGAGGGCCGCGTGCGCCTGGGGCACGTAGGCGATGCTGCGCGCGAGCCGCGCCCGGGGCCAGCGGGCGACGCTCTCGCCTTCGACGAGCACCCGGCCCGCCTTCATCGGCAGGAGCCCGAGCACGGTCTTGAACAGGGTGGTCTTGCCGCAGCCGTTGGGGCCGAGCAGGCACAGGACCTCGCCTGCGGACAGGGCGAAGCCGACGCCCGAGCCGACGATGCGGGCGCCGTAGCCGAAGGCGAGGTCCTCGACCCGCAGCAGGGGCTCCCTGCTCACGACCAGCCCCGCCGGGCTGTGGCGAGGAGCCACAGGAAGAAGGGCGCACCGATGAGCGCCGTGAGGATGCCGAGCGGCACCTCGATCACGGCGGCCGTCCGCGCCACGAGGTCGACGGCGACGAGGTAGCCCGCCCCGAGCAGGAGGGAGGCGGGCAGCAGGCGCCGGAAGTCCGGCCCGACGAGGAGGCGGGCGACGTGGGGCACGATGAGTCCGATCCAGCCGATCACGCCGGTGACCGAGACGGCGGCCGCCGTGACGAGGGTGGCGGCGGCGATGAAGAGGGGGCGGACGAGCCGCGTCTCGACGCCGAGCGCCCGGGCCTCCTCCTCGCCGAGGCTCATCAGGTTCATGCGCCAGCGCAGCAGGACGAGGGGTGCGAGGCCGATCAGGATCGCGGGCAGGATCGCGCCGATGTCGGCGAGCGTCGCCGAGGCGAGGCTGCCGAGCAGCCAGTAGGTGATGGCGGGGAGTTGGTTGTAGGGGTCGGCCAGCACCTTGAGGAGCGATATCGCCGCCCCGAGCACCGCCCCCACGGCGACGCCGGCCAGCACCAGGGTCAGCACAGGATCGTGACGCTTCACGGCGGCGCCGACGCCGTAGACGATCGCCACGGCCCCGAGCCCGCCGAGAAAGGCGAGGCCCTGGATCGCGGCGACCGGCAGGGACAGGAAGATGCCGGTGACCGCCCCGAGGCTCGCGCCCGCCGAGACGCCGAGGATGTCCGGCGAGACGAGAGGGTTGCGGAAGAGGCCCTGATAGGTCGCGCCCGCTGCCGCGAGTCCCGCCCCGACGACGAGGGCGCCTGCGACGCGGGGCAGGCGCACCTGCAGGATCACGGTCTGCGCCGTCGGATCGACGCCGCTCGGCAGGCCAAGGAGCTTCGCGCCGAGAACCGCGACGATGTCCCCCGGCGGCACGCCGTAGCGGCCAGTGGCGAGCGACAGGAGGGTGAGGAGGAACAGGGTGAGGAGTGGGAGCAGGCCGCGCAGCAGGCGGCGCGGGAGCCCGGCCGCCGCAGCCCGTCCGCCGGTGGCCGGCGCAACCGCCCGGGTCACGGCCCCGCACCCTTCAGGAGCGCCTCGGCCTGATCGGGCGTGAGATCGACGTGGTAGAAGAGCCGATAGAAGTCGCGGGTCGCGGCCTCGATCGGCTGCGGGAAGAGGTCCGGGTGGAGCACGCCCGCGAGCCAGCGCAGGCCGATCAGGCGGTTGACGCCGGGCGGCGCGTCGAACCAGCCGAAGGGGAGGCGGGGCGCCAGGTAGATCCGGCCCGCACGCACCGCTCTCAGCCCACTCCAGAGGGGGTCGGTGGCGAGGCTCGCGCGGAACGGTGCGTCGAGGGTCAGGATCACGTCCGGGTCCCAGGCGAGCACCTGCTCGGGCGAGACATTGGTGAGGCCACCCCGGCCCACCGCCTCGGCGACGTTGCGCCCGCCCGCCAGCTCCAGGATCTCGGTGTTGATGGAGCCGGCAAGCCCTGTCTCCAACCCCTTGGGCCCGCGCCCGTAATAGACGCGCGGGCGCTTCTCCTCGGGGATCGACCCGATCTTCTCCGCGACCTCGGCGAGGATCCGCTCGGCGTAGGCCGCGAGTTCGGCACCGCGGGCCTCCGCGCCGATTGCGGCGCCGAAGCTGCGGTAGGTCTCCGGGATCTTCGTGAAGCGCCCGTCGAGGAGGAGGTAGGGAATACCGGTCTGCTCCTGCACCCGGTCGGCGAGCGAGGCGTAGGTGGGGCCGGTCGAGCCGACATCGACGATGAGATCGGGCTTCGTCGCCAGCACCGCCTCGACATTGGCGGTGTTGCCGCGGCCGGTGAGACGGCCGGTCGTCGGCAGGTCCCAGGTCTCGCGGGCGAGGTAGGGCTTCTCGTCGGCGTGAGGCGCGCGGACCCAGCCGACCATCTTGGCCGGTGCCAAGGTGTAGAGGAGCACGGAAGCGGGCGGTCCCGCAGCCAGCACCCGGGAGACCTTTTCCGGCACCTGTACCGAGCGGCCGGCACCGTCGACGAAGGGGCGGGCCAAGGCAGGAGCGGCGAAGAGGATCAACACGACGAAGGCTGCCAGAATGTGCTGCATCGCTGTGGAGGCAGCATCCCGGTCGAGCGCACCGCGCAGGGCAAAGGTGTCGGTAAGGGGCTGAACCATGTGCTCAGACACGACAGCGAGTGAAGGCCAGTATCAATATGAAACGTCTTGCATATACGGCTTCGCCGCAGGTCCATGAGGCGATGGCTCCAAATCCATTCCGAACACCATCTCGGAGGGCCCGTGTCCCAACAGGGCATATCTAGGCGGCCCGGCGTGTACGATCCGTGGCCCGTTGTGCCGGTCAGGATCAGCCCTTCAGGCGCTTGTTGCACTCGGACCAGTAGCCGCCGCCCTTGACGATCCAGGGCATCCCACCGTTGCCCGAGCCGCCCGCGGCCTTGTTGGCGTTGTACTGGCCCAGGCAGGTCTTCTGCCGAGCCATACCGGTGGGCTCGTTGGCGTACTTCGGAGAGACGGCAGGCGGGAAGATGGTGCCGGACGGCGCGGCCCTGGCAGGCTTTTGGGAGGGGGCCGGAGCGGGATCCTGGACAGGCTTGGCCGTGGGAGCGGGAGCCGGCCTTGGGGCGGCCCCGGCACCGCTTGGCAGGCCAACGGTGCCGCCCGGGCCGAACGGGTTACCCATCGGCGCCGTTTGCGCAGCGGCCGGGATGGAGAGAGCCAGGAGGAGAGGGAGAGACAGCGTGGTCAGGCGCATGGCGTTTGTGCCTCGGTTGAGGGCATGAGCTTAGCTCTCGGCTGCCTGATTTCCGAAATCCATCCGAGGTTCACCGCCCGCCCGGTGCCCTCACGACGAAATTATCGGAGGTGCCCAGCATCCAACCGATCGGCTTGGATACAGGTGACGCTTACGGGGCTCCTTCAGCTCACTCCCGCCAGGACCTGCTCCCATGGTGTCCGACGAGTCCACTGCAACATCCGGCGGCGCAGCAGTGCATCCAGCCCGAGCGAGCGACCTGCGGCGTGCAGGCTGAACGCGCCCATCAGCAGCGCCAGAAACACGTAGTTCCACGGCCACTCGCCCGGATGCCGATACAGGCCGATCCAGAGATTGATGACAAAGGCGACGCCGATCAGTCCGGTCAGGCGCACCGCAAAACCAAGGATCAGTGACGCCGCAAAGGCCAGCTCGGTCAGATAGACGAGCGGTCCGATCACGAGAAAGGCCGGGATCACGGCGTGCGCCACCAAGTCCCGATGCCAGTCAAACGCGCTGTGCTGGACCATTTGCTGCGTCCAGTAGAACAGGCCATTGTCGGTGGTGAACAGCGGCAGCTTCCAGAGCGAACCCTGAAACCACATGCTGCCGACGAGGACCCGCGCCAGCCAAGTCACGAGATGCGGCAGTGTCCGTTGGTCCGGATCGTCTCGCCAGTTGATGACCGCAATCACAAGACTGCCGGCGAGCAGGGCGAGAAACAGTCCGAGCAGCAGCCAGCGAGCCTCGCCACGCGCCAGCTGATCGGGCTGATTGGCGAGGAAGAACTGCCAGGTGTCATCAAACGGGTTGGTTCGCATGGAGAGCCCTCCGATCGTTTGACTTCGCCCCGAAAAGCGTGGCGGTTACTCCCCTCAGGCCGACCCGAAAGGCGATTGCAGCCAAGCTTCGGCGACCACTTGCACCAAGACGAGCGAAGCAATCGCACCATTGGCTTCGCCTTTCTCGAAGTCGCCTGCTTGGCCCATCTGGTTGGTGACGTGCGCAAAGCAGAGGACCGGCTTGCTGCGCGCCTGGGCAAAGGCGTAGAGTGCCGCCGCCTCCATCTCGACGGCGAGGATGCCCGCCTCGCGTGCGGCGGCGATAGCCTCCGGCGTTTCCCGGTATGGCGCATCCGTCGTCCAGGTTGCCCCGCGCTCGACCGGCTCGCCGACATGCGCCAGCGCAGCGCTGATCGTTGCGACCAGCGCCGGATCGGCCTCCGCATAATCGGAGGCAGGCAGGTAGTGGTAGCTGGTGCCCTCATCGCGCAACGCGCGCTCGATCAGGATGAAGTAGGGCGGCAGGCGCAGGGCCGTGATCTGGCCAGAGGAGGTTATGCTGACCACCAGGCGGCAGCCGGAAGCGAACATCTGCTCGGCCAGCAGCACGGCGTAGGACGCACCCACGGCACAGCCAACGATGCCGTATTCACGGCCGCCTTGCGTGAAGCGGTCCATGTCGCTGTGGTAGCAGACCCAGCTCTCGACCCGCTGCGCACGACCGGTCGCGCGGAGATACCGCACGACGTCACCGTCCGGATCGAGAATGCAGACCTCGGGCACGGGCGTGTCAGGCAGGCCTTTCTGACGGCGCGCCTCGCGCAGCAGGTTCTCCGGGGTGAACGCCGACGCCGCCCCGTGGTGCTTCCCGCGCAGGATCGGCGGGAGGACGCGAAGGTTGCGGTTGCTCATGGGCTTGGGTCAGGACGTGCGGCGGAAAACACTGAATTGGAACGCCTGCGGTGCGCCCCAGGGCGTGGTGTGCATGTGCCGCAGCGCGCGCACGCGCTCGAACGCCGGGCCGAGGGTCCGGGCGAGACTGTCGGCGTCATAGCGCATGACCGGCAGGCCGCTGCACTTGTCCGGGCCGTCCGGCGCGAAGGTGGCCATGATTGCGTGGCCGCCGGGGACCAGAGCCTCGGTGAGCCGGGCCAGATAGGCCGACCGGTCGGCCTCCGCGACCAGGAAATGGAATGTCGCCCGGTCGTGCCAGACCGCATAGGGCTGCGGCGGCGTCCAGGTGATGACGTCGGCCACCAGCCAATGGACGTCCGCGGCGCGGGAGCCGAGACGCGCCTGTGCGGTTGTCAGGGCAGCCTCGGACAGGTCCAGGACTGTCACATTCTGAAAGCCCTGAGCCAGCAGGTGATCGATCAGGCGGGAGGCCCCGCCGCCGATATCCACGATGGCGGACGCGGGAGACACGGCCACCTGGGCAATGAGATCCAGGGACGGCTGCGGCTCGTCCTGAAACCAGCTGACCTCACGCTCGCCCTTGGCGCGGTAGGTGTCTTGCCAGTGCGCCTGGCGGCCTGACGCGTCCATGACGGTTAGCACCCGGCTCGCAAGATCCTCGCATGCTCATAGGCATGCATGCCGCCCTGGAAGGATTCAAGCTCATTCAATCAATCTGCTGAATGTTCAGTCGTGTGGGGCCCCACAAGCTCAATGGGTCCACCTACGCCCACGCAATCCTCCCCACGGCCGAGCTGCTCGCGGCGCTGCATGCCGAATCGGCTGATCGCATAGCGGGCGCCGCCGCCGGCCTCTGAGGGGGCTCGGCAAGTCAGGAGAGCCGCGGTCGTCCGCTCGCCAAAGTTGATCCTATCCATTGACCGGATAGGGCTGATCCGGTGCGTGAGGAGCGGAATGCCTGGGGTGTCTCGCCGGTTTTCCGCTTGAACACGCGGGAGAAGTAGGCGGGATCGCGGAATCCGAGCGCGTGACTGATCTCCGCGAGCGGCATCGTCGTGTAGATCAGCCAGCGTTGCGCCTCGACGAGCACGCGCCGCTGGATCAGCACCTTCGGCGGCTGGCCGAACCGCCGATGGCAGGCAGCCAGCAGGCGGTCCTCGGTCACGTTGAGCCGGCGCGCGTAGGACGAGACCGGCTGGGCCTTGCGAAAGTCCCGCTCGATCAGTTGCTGGAAGCGGGCGATCAACTCGGCCTCGACCGGCGCCGAAGCGTCCTCCCGACTTCGTGCGTCCACGATGCGGGCAGCCGCCACGAGGATCCGAATCAACTCGGCCTCGATGGCGAGCATCCGGGCAGGTGCCGACCACACGAACTCCCGCGACAGGTCCACGAAGGCGGCCGACAGAGCATCGGCCTCCTTGCCATCGAGGGTGTTGACGCATCGTGCCTGCCTCAGGAGGCGGACGATGCTGGCTTCGCCTTTGGCCACCTCGCCCGCCAATGTGTCCGCCACGGTCACGACCCAGCCGTCGGTGCCGGCGGTGAAGTCGAAGGCGTGGATCGATCCGGCGGGGACAATCAGCAGTGCCGCCGGCGCAATCGAGTAGCGCTCAGCCTCGGCGCGCATCACCCCGCCGCCCCGCGTGACGAGCAGGATTTGGTGCAAGTCCGCATGGGCGTGAGGGGCGATCGTCCACTCGTGCCTGCCACTGCGCAGGCGGATCGGCTCGACGTGCAGGAAGCGCGCTTCGACGCTCTGCACAGGTTCACCGTACAGAAGATAGCGCTCGACCGGTATTCTCGGCGCCGGATCGGCCATGATTCTCCTCGATGCATCCGGGATGGGCATTCGCGGAAAAAGTGCAAGCGATCGCGGCTTCTGTCCATTGCCTCGTGCGACCTCTCCGCTAGCCTGCGGGCATCAGCCGTCGTGGCCAATGCCGCAGGACGGCCGGGAGGAAAGACGGCGCGAGCCGCAATCGCCGGAAGGTCTTCGCGGGTGGACCGCGGGCCCTGCACGCACGGCTACGCCGCAGCCTGTGAGAGGATGACACCATGGCGGCTTCCGCAGCCAGCGATCTCGCCTGCGACGTGCTCGTCGTCGGCTCCGGCGCCGGTGGTCTCTCGACCGCCATCACGGCGCACAAGCACGGCCTCGACGTCATCGTGATCGAGAAGGAGCCGTTCTTCGGCGGCACCACCGCCTTCTCGGGCGGCGTGCTGTGGATCCCCGGCAATCCCCATGCCGTCGAGGCGGGTCTCCACGACACAAGCGAGGCCGCGCGAACCTATCTCCGGCACGAGGTCGGCAACGCCTTCGACGAAGACGCGGTCGAGGCGTTCCTCGACCAGGGCCCACGCATGGTCGAGTTCTTCGAGCGCGAGACCGAGGTCAAGTTCGTGCTCTCGGGCTACCCCGACTACCATCCGGACGTCGAGGGCGGGGCGAAAGCAGGTCGTTCCATCACGGCCGCCCCGTTCGACGCCCGCAAGCTCGGGCGCGAGATCGCCCGCCTGCGGCCGCCGCTCGAGACCATCACCTTCATCGGGATGATGTTCAACTCGTCGAACGAGGATCTGAAGCACTTCTTCCGCGCCACCCGTTCCCTGACCTCGGCCGTCTACGTGGCGCGGCGCCTCGCCCGACATCTCAAGGACCTCGCGGTCCACCGACGGGGCGTCCAGATCACCAGCGGCAATGCGCTCGCGGCGCGGCTGGCCAAGACCGCCTTCGACCTCGGAATCCCGATCCATACCGGCACGGCAGCCGAGGAACTGAGCGTGACGGATGGGAGGGTGACGGGGGTCATGGTGCGCGACGCGCAAGGCCGTCGCCGGATCACCGCACGCCGGGCCGTCGTGCTCGCCTGCGGCGGCTTCCCGCACGATGCGGCGCGGATCGCGAAGGCCTATCCCCACGTTGCCCGGGGGGCCGAGCACCTGTCGCCGACACCGGCCGGCAATACCGGCGACGGCATCCGCCTCGCGGAATCCGCCGGCGGCGCCTTCGAGATCCGCTTCTCCAACGCGGCGGCCTGGATGCCGGTCTCGCGGGTGCCTCTCGGCGGCGGTCGGACCGGCGTCTTCCCCCACCTTGTCGACCGCTACAAGCCCGGCGTCATCGCGGTGAACCGGCACGGGCGCCGGTTCACCAACGAATCCAACTCCTATCACGACACCGGCGCGGCGATGATCCGCGATGGCGAGGGAGAGGGTGAGACCTCTGCCTGGCTGATCTGCGACCATGCCACGATCCGCAAATACGGCCTCGGCTACGCCAAGCCGGCGCCGGTGCCGGTCAGCCTCTACACACGTAACGGCTTCCTCAAGACCGGCCGGACGCTGCCTGAACTGGCACGGGCGGCCGGCATCGACCCGGATGGCCTCGCGGCGACGGTGGCGGCCTACAACCGGGATGCGGAGCGAGGCGAGGATCCCGCCTTCGGCCGCGGCTCAACGGCCTTCAACCGCTTCCTCGGCGATCCCGACAACAAGCCCAACCCCAACGTCGCGCCGATCCGCCGAGGGCCGTACTACGCGCTCAAGCTCATCATGGGGGATCTCGGCACCTTCGACGGCCTGCGCACGGACACGGTCGGGCGTGTGCTGCGCTCCGATGCGCGGCCGGTTCCGGGGCTCTACGCGGTCGGCAACGACCGGGCCAGCATCATGGGCGGCAACTACCCGGGTGCCGGCATCACGCTCGGGCCGATCATGACCTTCGGCTTCATCACCGGACGCCACCTCGCGGGCGCCGAAGCCTGAGCGGCTGCGGGCGTTCCGCATTTCGGACGAGACGAACCAGAACCACCGGGAGGACACGCCATGATCCTTGACCGCCGCGCCTTCGTGCGCACCGGCCTCGCCGGGCTCGCCATGATGCCCTCATGCCTGACACGGGCGCAGGCCGCGAACACCATCCGCATCGGCGTGATCACCGACATGTCGGGCGTCTACCGCGACGTCTCGGGGCCGACCACGGTCGCCTGCGCGCAACAGGCCGCCGACGAGTTCATGGCCCAGAATCCCGACATCCGGGTCGAGATCCTAGTCGCGGACCATCAGAACAAGCCGGATGTCGGCCTCACCATCATCCGCCAATGGTTCGACCGTGGCGGGGTCGACCTGATCGAGAACGTCGGCAACAGCTCCATCGCGCTCGGCGCCCGCGGCATCATCGAGGACAAGAAGAAGGCGGCGCTGATCACGACGGCCGGCAGCTCCGATCTCACCGGCAAGAGCTGCAGCCCGAACTGGGTGCACTGGTCCTGGGACTCCTGGTGCCTTGCCCACTCGACTGCGACCTCGCTCGTGCGCGTCGGCGGCGACAGGTGGTTCTTCATCACCGCCGACTACGCCTTCGGCCACGCGGCTGAGGCTGACGCGACGAAGTTCGTCAAGGCGGCGGGCGGCAGGGTGCTGGGTTCCGTGCGCTACCCGCTCGGCAGCACCGCGGACTTCTCCTCGTACCTGCTCCAGGCCCAGAGCAGCGGTGCCAACGTGATCGCCTTCGCCAATTCCGGCAGCGAGCTGATCGCCTGCCTCAAGCAGGCGCAGGAATTCGGCATCGAGGGCGGCGGCGTGCGGCTTGCCGCGATGGTGGGCTATATCACCGACGTCGTTGGCATGAGCCTGCCGGTCGCAAAGGGGCTGTCGCTCACGGAGACCTTCTACTGGGACCTGAACGAGCGCACCCGCAGCTTCATGGGCCGGGTCAAGCCCCGGCTCGCAAGCGGCGTCTTCCCCAACATGAGCCAAGCCGGCGACTACGCCGGCGTGCTGCACTACCTCAAGGCCGTCAAGGAACTCGG